>CAJUEL010000004.1 GCA_910585455.1 uncultured Eisenbergiella sp.
ATCACAAACAACAGGAAAAGTAAATTCGTATACCAAAGTTTTTTATCTACACCCATAAAATATTAGCCAATTAGCAGGGGATTACATGTTACTATTCATGGTAACGATTACATATAAATAATAGCGAATGTGTTTTTTATAGCATGGAAAAAGACTCCACAAAAGTTTATTTGCACCGGCTGTATATGTGCTATAATATGCACAAGTAAAATCAAGTATTTTGTTTTGCTTTTTCTTATACTGAAAAAGTCACGTAGCAGTTCGGACCTGTCTGAACCGTTACAAAGTCACAGATGATAAAAGCGATCAAAAACGGAGAAACTGGAAGCATGTACGAATGGCAAAAGCAGATTCAGACTGTGGTGGACGAAATCGACAGATGTATCCGGCAGCACAATGACGATGCGCTCACACTGCGGGCGCTGTCCGCCAGACTGGGGTATTCCGAATTTCACATGACCCGGAAATTCCGGGAAATCTCCGGCATGCGCTTTCGGGATTACCTGCGCTGCCGCAGGCTCGCCTTTGCGCTAAAGGAGGTGCGGGACAGTGACAGAGGCTTTCTGGACATCGCCCTCGACTATGGCTTTTTGTCCCACGAGGCCTTTACCCGCGCCTTTCGAAAAACCTATGGGGTCACGCCGCGCGAATACCGAAAAAACCCCGTACCCGTGGTTTTACGCACCAAAATCACCCCTTTTGACCGCTATTTTTTTGGATTAGGAGAAATCGGCATGAACAAATCTACTGAGAACGTCAAAGCTTATTTTGTAACCATTCCGGCACATAAATTTTTACACATCAAAAACCTGGAAAGCATCGGCTACTGGGATTTCTGGCAAAAACAGGAGCAAATTCCCGGACAGGACTGCGATACCATCTGCGGACTGCTGGAAAGCATCCCGGGCAAGCTGGATGATGAAGGCGGCAGCGAAGCAAACAGCGGCAGCGGACAGGTCATGGCATACCTGAACGACCCGGCCGGCAGAATCTGCAGCTGGGGCATCCCGCTGGCGGAGTGCTACGGCTGTCGCCTTCCCGCCGACTATCAGGGAGAAATTCCCCCGCAAATGCTGCTAGTCGATGTGCCGGAAGGCGAATACATCGTCTTCGAGCACGGTCCTTTTGATTACGAGCAGGAAAACTACAGTGTGGAAACTGAAATCGAAAAAGCGATGGCAGAATTTGATTATGAAAAATCCGACTATTGTCTGGACACTGCCCCCGGCAGGATCATGTACTTTTTCCATGATCCCGCGCGCTTCTGGAAGTATGTCAGGCCTGTGAAGAGGAAATAGCGTAACAGTTCAGACCTGGCTGAACTGTTACGAAATAGCCGTCCTTTCGCGCGCTTCCTTTGAAAACACACAGCCGCAGTAATCCTGCCGGTACAGCCCGTATTCCCTGCTCAGCTCGATGGAACGCTGATAGCCGCCCTTTTTCTTAAAATCCGACGGCAGATACGCAACGCCCTGCTGCGCTGCCAGCCGCAGCCCGATTTCATTGAGCTTTTGCGCATCCTTTAACGGACTGATCGACAGGGTGGTGGTGAAATAGTCAAAGCCTCCCGCCTTCGCCAGCCGCGCCGCCTCCAAAAGCCGCAGCGCAAAACAGCCAAAGCAGCGTTCGCCGCCCTCCGGGCAATCCTCCAGCCCCCGCGCCATTTCAAAAAAACGTTCGGGCTCATATGCCCCTTCCACAAACCAAATCCGGTTTTCCCCTTCCCTGGCCTGCGCGTTCAATTCCCCGATCAGCCTTTTTTGCTCCTCCACCCGATGCCGGTATTCCTCCGGAAAGGAAATGTTCGGATTATAATAAAAAACCGTCACCTCAAAATATTCCCGCAGATACTCCAGGCAATAGCTGGAGCAGGGCGCGCAGCAGCTGTGCAAAAATAACCGCCTGTGCCTGTCCGGCAGCCCCTTGAGTACCTTCTCCAGCTCTGTCTGATAATTCACTTTATTCATCTGAACGAACCCCTTTTCCTGCTATCCATATGCCTTATCAAACTCCCACTATCCTTCATGGAAATCCCGTGTAACAGTTCAGACATGTCTGAACTGTTACAATCTCATGCGGCAATTGCGCGATTCCAGAAATCTTCTTCAAAGTATTCCAGAAGAAACAACGGTACAGAGTTCAAAATGCACAGAAATCGACCATTATTTATGTAATTACGCTTCTGATAAAAATACAATTCTTCCTGCCCCAGATTATGTATAAAGCAGTCGTAAGTACAGGCATTTTTATAGCGGACAAGCAGACTGGCCCTTCTACGGCTTGCATTACATGCAATCAGCCAATGTTTTTCATCAAGATCATTATAATTACTGAAATCGGATTTGGAAAAAACACTTTGCTTATACGCTGTTATATCATCCAAGGCAAGATATAAATGCTTATACTCTCTCTTTATTATGTCAATTTCCTTGATAGACTCAATCATTGGATATGATATATACAGCTTTCCAAGTTCTGTTTCGTTATTAAATGTCTGCAGCATTTCCTGTAATATATCTCTGTTCAAATATTCTTTCTTAATATTATTATGATGGCCGTCATAATCGAAAAAAAGATATATTTCAGAAAAATCACTGGCTTTTAAATCCCTCAGGCGCTCTCTCGCCACAGTACTCATTTCTTTTAAAACATCAATTACATTTGTCTCAAAGTCGTCGTTTTTTAATCTTGTCCAAAGCATATAAATATTGCCATCTGCTGGGCAATTTAAAATGGAAACATCCGCCTTCGAATCAAAAAAATTTTTCACCATATTGCTCAGCAGATTCTCTTCCGCTTTCACGCCTTCGTAAATGAAAGCAATTCTTTTTTTCTTATTCGTCATGAAAGGCCCCCGCCTTATACATCTTCTGAAGATTATGCGCCTCCCGCAAGGCTTTATCTGTTAAATTGCAAAACGGCTGAATCTCATTATCCTTCAACAGGAAATAGCAATCCGGACGTAACAGTTCATTCGATAATACATCCGTGTTATGCGTCGTAAAAATCACCTGTATATTTTTTTCCATCATCAGTTTACGAATAACCGCTATCGATAAGTCAGTATGATAAAAGGCGTCAAATTCATCAATAAAAATAAATGAAAAGCTCTCTTTTTGCATATACCACAAAAACAAAAAAACCAATGCTCTGGTTCCGCTTGATAATAATGGCGCGAGCGGCACTTCCCGTTCTCCCATCCTGCAATAAATCGTTTTTCCTTCTCCTGTATCCTTCTGCAGCAGCCGGAACGGAAGATCCACCTCCCGCAAAAGAAGCTCCAGCGTTTCAACCCCATTTTCCAAAGCACATATTTCCTTCAAAAGCTCCCCTTCTCCCTCTCCCGCAAAAGATCCGATGGCCTTTAATCCTTCCGTGCTGCTAAACCAAAGCATCTGATTCACGAACCTTATAAATTTAATAAATACCTGACAATTCCTGTCCTCCCTGTCCAAAACAGTATTCGCATATACATATTTGACCATCGAAATTGATCTGTCCCAATTGTCCAGATTCAGGCTTTCAGAGCCCTTTAAATACACAAAGCATGTATCCTCATTGTTTACTATGACTTTTTTCCCATCAATCTTAACATACTCCCGAATTACATGATCCGCATCCTTTTTTTCATATGCGTATTCCAATACAGCAGAATCAAATTTAAACTGATAAAAAAAAGATACCACATCATCCCGGTTATATAAATTCGAGTAAAAAAGGGCAGCCCTTCCTCTTCCCCTCTTTTCTCTCTTGTCTGTCAGATGGATTACAATATCCATGATCGCTGTCCCCAGATTCGTCTTGCCAGAAGCATTATATCCGATCACAACAGAGTCCTTAATAATTCCTTCCCGAATCGCTCCCTGATTGAATCCATAGTTCTTTTCCGATTCCAGCGAAAAATGCAATTCATCTCTGAAATTCCTGTAATTTCTTACCCGAAAATCCGCCAGCATCTCTTTCTCCTCCCCCGCCTCAACGCACTTATATTTCTTAATTATATACTCTTTTTCATTTTTTACAACTATATCTGTATTTTTTTTACACATCAAACGAATTTTTTCTACAACACTTCAAGCCTGTCTACACTGTTATTTCTTTTTACGCATTCTCTTTAAAGCACGGCTGGCGGCGCTCTCAGGCCGCCGCCAACAAAATCACCCCGGTCAGCACAAGGATCGCCGCCTGAATCTTCGCGCTCCACCGCGCCCAGGTTGTATAGCTGACTCCGACCAGCCCCAGGCTGATCAAAAGCACCGGATTGGTAAAATAAAACACATTGGAAAATCCGTCTCCGAAGGCGAAGGCCAGAACGCCCAGCTGCCGGGAAATCCCGCAGAAATCTGCGATCGGCACGATCAGCGGCATCATCAGAAACGCCTTTGCCGAGCCGGAAGCGATGAAGAAGTTCATCAACAGCACAAACGCGTAAAGCAAAAGCACCGCCGCCCCCTTCGGCATCGTTTCAATAAAACCGGAAACGCCATACAGGATGGTATCCAGAATCTTCGCCTCCACCAGCGTGTACCGGATGCTGCCCGCCATCAAAATCAACAGAATCGCCGGAAGCAGGCTCACCGCCCCATCCTTAAAATACCTGCCGATCGTGCTCCATTCCATCCGGCATGCCCGCACCGCGCACAGCCCGGCACTCAGAAACAGCACCGCGATCAGGGGCATGATGATTCCCTGTAAAAAAGGGATAAAGCCGGAAATGAACACCAGCAAAATGCCAACGCCCATGATCGTACCGAACCGCCAAAGTCCCTTTGACTTATCCCGGTCCGGCACAAAAGCTTCCTTTTTTCCATCCGCATAATCGCCAACGCCGGATGTCCCCTTTTGATACAGCACAGAACGCTCCGGATGCCCCTCTATCCGTTTGGCATACCGCAGCAAAAATCCAATCAGGCACCCATAGACCAGCGCAAAAGAAAGCATCCGAAGGGGCGCGCCCGAAAACATCACCAGCCCGGAAAGCTGCTGCGCCACGCCCACGGTGAAGGGATTACAGATGCCCGTGGCAAAGCCGCAGCCGATGGCCAACAGGCTCATGCCCAGCCCCACCATGGCATCCCAGCCCATGGAAACCGCCAGACCGACGGCGATGGGCACCAGCGGCACGCTTTCCTCAAAGGACCCCACAAAGGAACCCATGCACATGAAAAACAGCGTGATCAGGCAAAGCATCCGGTATTTTTTTGATTCATATTTGTGGCTGATCGCCAGCAGCATATAATGCATCAGCCCGCTTTTGTCCATGCAGTGGAACACGCCGCCGATCACCAGCAAAAAGATGATGATCGCCAACATGGTCCCGCCGCCCTCCGCTCCCAGACACAGAAACGGCGAGAGCAGCCATTTCCAGAACGGAAGCCGCCCTGCCGTATAAGCAAAGGAATCCGGCAGCACCTGCTGCGTCCCGTCCACCAGTATACGTTGATATTCCCCGCCGGGTATGACAAAGGTGAGCGCCCAGGTCAGCACCATCAGCCCAAAGAGCATGAGTAA
The DNA here is from genome assembly GCA_910585455.1 of uncultured Eisenbergiella sp. Taxonomy (GTDB): domain Bacteria; phylum Bacillota; class Clostridia; order Lachnospirales; family Lachnospiraceae; genus Gallintestinimicrobium. The sequence goes on from CAJUEL010000004.1 coordinate 5,512, forward strand.
CGCCGTCAGAAAGGACCGTACGCTGATGCCGACCCCCGCCACCTGCCCGGGGGCATTCGCCCCCGGCTTTCTTTCCTGTTCTTCTTTTTTCATTTTATCTGATATCGTACACGCTTCTTACGCGCAGTCCCTCCGTGCTTCCCGAAAGAATTTTCACCCGTTTTTCTTCCGCGTTTAAGTCAAAGTAGTTATCGGACAGCACCAGATCCTCCTGTCCATTCAGCACTTCCACGCTCTTTGCGTAGGCGGAAGCGCCGACCACGATTTCGTTGCCCTCCACGCGGAAGGTCAGGCAGGGATCCTCGTACCGGAAGTATTTCGGATAGGAGAAATTCACCGTCCCGCCGGAAATGATCTCACCGTCCTTTTCCAGCTGATAGCTCACGTAGTTGGAGAAAATATCCGCCTCGGAAAGCTCCACCTTCTTAAGCCACAGACTGCTTAAAGCCGGCACCGTAACGGCCTGCTCACCCTGCTTTAAAATCCGCGCCTTCGGATCCCGCAGCTGCCAGCGGACAATTCCCTTCACCTCTTCCACCGTTTCATTCGCCACATTCAGCTGAATGGATTTTTCAAATTCAAAATGCTCCCGGTTCATGTTCGCTTCCACGTTCATCATGCCGTGCTCCTCGCAGGAAAGCATGACAGGCGCAAAGAAGCGCTTCGCGTAATAATGCAGCGCCTTCAGCCTGCCTGCGTAATCCACTGACGACCAGGAAATGACCGGCCAGCAGTCATTGAACTGCCAGTACACCGCGCCCATGCAGCGCCCCCGGTTGCGCCTGAAATGCTCCACACCGTAGCGGATGCCGTCCGCCTGCAACAGCTGGGAGGCATAGACGAAGGTCGGGAAGCTGTTGGGATATTTGTAAGTCTGCTGCATATAGCCCATGATTTTACCGCAGGCGCCGTACTGCCGCTCATGCTTTTCCATCACGTAGGAAAAAGGATTCATATCCGCCGGATCGTCCGTAAAGGTTTCGATCGTCTTGATGGAAGGAAACGCTTGGAAGCCGAACTCCGACGCATAGCGGAAATAATATTTGCGGTATTCGGCAAAGGGCTTGTTTCCGTGCCAGACCTGCCAGTAATGCTGATCGCCCCGGTCCGGATCGTTGGGGAAATCAAAGCATCCGCCTGAGGAAGGGCTTGCGGGCCAATAAAAGGTCACGGGGTCATATTGGCGCAGAATTTCCGGAATGATGCGCTCATACATGAACAGATAATCCCGCACCTCGCTGGGCTTGGTGACCCAGTTTCTTTCATCCACAAACATCTCCATTTCATTGTTGCCGCACCACAGCCCCAGAGAAGCATGATGGCGGATCCGTTTCACGTTTTCAATGAACTCCTGCCGGATATTCGCCTCAAATTCCTCCGTCAGCTCATAGACGGAGCAGGCAAACATGAAATCCTGCCAGACCATGAAGCCCATTTCATCACAGATATCATAAAACCAGTCGGAAGGGTAATAGCCGCCGCCCCAGACGCGGATGGAATTGAAGTTCGCAAATTTTGCCTTCTCCATGAGACGCCGGGTTGTATCAGGCGTCACCCGCCCCAGCAGGTTATCCTCCGGAATGTAATCCGCTCCCATGGCGAATACCCGCAGGCCGTTCACCTCATGGGCGAAGCTTTCTCCCCACTCGTCCTTCTGCCGGTACATGGTCATGGTGCGCAGACCGATTCTTCTCTCCCAGCTGTCAATTTCCCTGCCGTCAGAGCACAGCACCACCTTCACGCCGTAGAGATTCTGCTCTCCATAGCCGTTGGGCCACCACAGCCTGGGGTTTTCAATCCGGATCGTCACAGGAGAATCCGGATAAACCGTCTGCGTCCCGTCCGGCGCGGTGATTGTCACCGCATAGCTCATATGCTGCCCGCAGCCGCCAAATACCCTGCCGCCGGTCACATCCATCATTTTGGGAACGCCGTCCGTGATGCCTGCGGTCTCCTCCATCACCGAAAGGGTGAGGGTGACCGCCCTGACCACAGGGCGCAGGGTTCCTTCCTCCGTCTCTCCCGTGCGCTCATGCGCCTGCGTGATATACACGCTGTCGATCCTGCCCCGGTCGATGCCCAGCAGGGAAACCGGGCGGAAAATGCCCGCATCCGGCAGGTGCGCGCCCCAGTCCCAGCCAAACATATAGTGGGCCTTGCGCAGATGCATGAAGCCCTCAAAGGTATCGTCATTGCCGATATTCCCGTACTTTAAAAACGCCTCCCGGATCCATTTGTTCGGGGAATGCAAAACCACCTGCAGCTCGTTGCCCGTCTTGCGCGCAATCCCCTTCACATCGTACTCCCATACCCGGTGCATGCTCAAAGGACTGCCCAGATGCACGCCGTTTAAGGTGACGTCCGCCACGGTATCCAGCCCGTCAAAGCGCAGCACCACCCTGTCGCTGTCCAGAATGCCTTCTGCGCAGTCAAACCGCTCCGTATATTCATAGTCCTCCTCCATGCGCGCGCAGGCATCCAGCTCATTGTCCTTCCAGAAGGGATCGCCCATCTTTTCATTTGCCAGCAGATCCCCATAAACGCTTCCCGGCACCTTCGCCGGCAGCCAGGCCTCATCTCCCACCCGGCGCATGCTCCAGTTTTCATGTAAAAACTGTGTCTTCATCATTCTGTCATTTCCTTTCCCGGCGATGCCGTCCATCAGTCAAAGCCTTTATACTGCTCCTGTAAAAGCGGAATGCCGTACGCTCTGGGCGTTCCCGCAATGCGTTCCATATAGCCTGCAAGCGCCCCCCGGCAATGCTCCGGTCCGCCCTCGCGCATGACCGTCCACATCGGATCCACATCGGAGCGGGAGGATTTCATCATATCCTCCGTCCAGTCCAGAAGGAGCTTCGCTCCCCTGGCGCACAGATCGGGGCGCTCCTTTGCCAGATCATGCAGCTCATGAGGATCTTCTTTTACATGGAAAAGCATTTCCTTCGGCAGCAGATGATAGCCGCCGTGGATCGTGCGGATATAGATGTAATCATCAAAGCGCACGCTCCTCTGGCAGACATGAGCGCACTGGGTCAGCACCGCGCAGGGTTTGGAGCAGTCCGTCCCGTCCTTTAATGCCTTCGCAAAGGAGATCCCGTCATAATGAAAATCATCCCAAGTCACCAGCGAGGTGCCCAAAAGCTCCTGCACGGTAGGCGCAAGATCCGTATTGTCATAAAAGCCCTTCACCACCGCTCCCTTTTGCATGCCCGGCCAGCGGATGATCAGGGGAATGCGGCACACCGGATCGTCCGCCATGCCGTGCTCCGCGTACACGCCGAATTCTCCCAGATCCTCTCCGTGATCCGCCGTGATGATGATGGCCAGATCGTCGTCGTAGAGCCCGTTCTCCTTCAGCCAGCCGATGATCTGTCCGATATTGTCGTCCGTATACCGCACGCCCTCGTCATAGGAATTCAAAAACCGCTTCGCCTCATCCAGCGTCTTTAAGCTGCCCGGATGCTTGGGCCACTGGGCATTGGTATCATCGTTCCACATATTGATCTCGTTTGCGCCGTGAGGGCCGATGTGCAACAGATGCTCCGCAAAAATTTCTTCCGTGATCCAGTCGTCCGGCATGTCCTCCGGCGAAAAACCGCAATCATAGCCTGCAGGCGTCCGATAGGGCGTATGGGGATCCCAGTAGTGCACATGCATCATCCAGTTATCCTCTTTCCCGTTTTTCTCCAGCCACTCCAGCACCCTGGGCGTCACCATCCCCGCCGGCTCTCCGCCGCGCCTGCCCACATTGATGCACTCGTTGAAGCCCGCATTGAACCACCAGGCGCTATGGCGCTCCGCAAAGGTGGAAAAGGACACGGTATGCATGCCCGCCCTGCGAAACTGCATGAACAGACCGTTTTCGGAAATCTCATCGGTAAAGCTCCTCGTCCTGCCCTGCAGCCGCATATCCGCCGCCGTTCCGCCATGCCCCACAACCCCGTTGTGGATGCCGTAAAGCCCGCTGATCATGGATGCCCGGGAAGGCAGGCAGGGCGCATTGGGACAATAATAATCGTCAAACCGCACCCCTTCCCTTGCGATTTCGTCCATGACAGGCGTCGTGTTCCTGCCATAGCCATAGCACCCCATATGATTGGCGCGCAAGGTGTCAATGTCAAATAAAATCACTCTCATTCCTTTGTTTCCCTCCTTTTATGAAATTGCGATTCAGTCAGACCTGAATCGTATTTTTTGAATGCCTCTGCCCATCCTTTTTGCATGGGCTCTCATGTATTACCGCTGCGCATTTCCAGCGGCGTGATTTCATAATAGCCATGAAAATGCTGATAAAAATAATTCAGATTGGAATATCCCACCTGCAGCGCGATCGCGGATATTTTTTCATCCGTATTCAAAATCCGGTCCCGCGCCACATACATGCGATACGCCATCAGGTATTCCGAAAACTTCATTCCCGTCTCCCGGATGAAAATCTGCCCCAGGTAAGTGGCATTCATCCGGAACCGGTCCGCAATGCTCTTTAAGGAAACATGCTGTCCGTATTCCATGGCGACCATCATCACAATCTTGCGGATCAGAGGGGAGAAAGATTCATAGGAGCGCTGCAAAACAGGATCCTCATTCTCTCTGCTCTCCTCCGGCAGCGTGCCGTGCAGCTTCTCCACAATGATCTGCTCCACCCGCGCCCGCAGCGCATCCTTGTCCACAGGCTTTAGCAGGTAATCCAGCGCGCCGCAGCGCAGCGCCTCCCTGGCATACTCGAACTCATCATAGCCGCTCATCATGATATAATTGGATTCGATTCCCATGCCGTTTAACCGCTTGATCAGCTCATATCCGTATTCGCCGCCGAGGCGCACATCCACCAGACAGATATCCGGCTTCCAGTCCACCACATGGGAAATGACCTCAAAGCTGCTTTTCGCCGTTTTGATGCGCTCAAAGCCCAGCGCCTTCCAATCCAGCAGTCTGCTGATCCCCTCTAAAATTGCGGGCTCATCATCCACGATCACCAGTGTATACATCCGTTTCCTTCATCCTTCCTGACATTTTCTGCATTTCTGCTCACTGCCCTTCCTCCATCCGGGGCAGAAAAACAGAAATAAAAAATCCGCCTTCCTCCCGGTTTCCCACATCCATCGAAAAACCGTCCCTGTAAAAATAGCTCAGCCTCATATAGACATTGCGCAGCCCGATGTCCGCTTCCGGATCATCGTTGCCCTCATACATATTTTTCCGGATCTTGGGCAGCATGGCGGCGTCCGCACCCGCTCCGTTATCCAGCACGTCGATCCGCGCGCCGCCTTCCTCCTTTTGGCCGCTGACGATCAGCAGATTGTATTCGCTCTCCCGGTCAAAGCCATGGGTGAAAAAATTTTCGGCCAGCGGCTGCAGCCAGAAGGTGACCGTTTCGATATCCCCGATGGCAGGATCCATCTCCACCTGATAGACGAATTTGTCCCCATGGCGCAGCTCCATGATTTTCAGATACATTTCCAGAAGCTCAAATTCCTCCTGTAAAAGAACCGACTCCTTTTTATGCATGCGGGCGCGGTAAAGCCGTCCCAGCATGGCGATCGCATCCGCCGTATCCCGGTCCCCATGGGTCAGCGCCTTCGACCGCAGCGTCTCCAGCGTATTGTAAAGAAAATGAGGATTGATCTGATGCTGCAGGGCCCGCATCTGCGTTTCCTGCTCCTTCAGCTTCAGGATGTATTCCGTCTCAATGTAGCCCTTCAGCTTCATGCCAACATCCTTTAAGGCGACCGCAATCATACCGTATTCATTTTCCCAATGCCGCACAGGCAGGGAAAGCGCCTGCACCTTTTCAAAATTACCGCCTTCCATATCGGACAGCATGGATAAAATCAGGGTCAGAAAATTCGCATCCGCCCGGATCCCCAAAAAGCTGCTCACGAGCACGCCCAGATCGAACAGGAAAAAAGCCGCCAGCAGCGCGAGCGGTATATAGCGATTATCCCGCAAAAAAGCGCCCGCATCCTTGACTACGACATAGCGGTAAGCATTGGTTCCGGATTCCATTTTCTGATAGAACACCGGCATGCTCCGATCCCGAAACCAGCCCGCGTCCTCCGCTTCCTCCAGCGCTGTCCTGACCCGCCTTTCCTCCGGTTCGGTCAATCCGCTTCCACACAGCAACACATCCCCAGCTCCATAGAGCCCCCAGGATGCGGGGAAGCCATCCTCCTTTTCGTAGATGTCCCCGCTGTTGACCCAAAACTCCATCGTTCCGATGGTCAATCCCATATGCTGCGGATCCCGGATGGAAAAGGACGCCACAAGCAGTTCTCCCGCTTCCGCCCCATATAGCCAGGGCTCCTTTCCCAAACCAAACCGCAAATCCACATCTCCGCTCCGGGGCCGGATCATCTTTTTGCCATTCCCGGAGGTAAGCGTCACCGCGGCAATCCTGCTACGGCCATCCAGCAGCTGCCCTCTGATATCCGCGGGAAGATAACGGATCTGCATAGCGCTGCTTAAGCTGTTTTCCCTCCGCAGCGCCAGATATTGCGCCGCATCCTGCGCCGAAAACAGCGCGCTCAAATCCTCCATCAGCTGCGCGTCTCCATAAAGCCGGTTGACATAGTCCAACGCGCCGTCCTGGATCTCCAAAATCCGCTGTTCCCGCTCTAAAAACCGCCTCTGCACCTGCTGCTCCAGAGCAGTCGTCCAGGTATGGATGAAAAAAACAAGCATGCCAAAAAGCACGGCAGCGCTCAACAGCAGCACCACCGCTGCCGTGCCCAGAAATTTTCTCCTGTAAATCCGGTATCCCAAAAAAGATGGATGATGCCCGCCCATGCTATGACTTTCCTCCGTCCGTGTGGAACTCTTCATCAGATATCGCCCGTTAAAAAATCAGCCCAAAACAAGCTCTGCGCAAACGGGATAGTGATCGGACAGGTATACGCCATTCTCCCGGTCGGTCCACTTCTCCACCTTCCTGCAGGAAATGCTGCCCCGAATGATGATGAAATCGATACAGGTCGGTATGGCGTCCGCAGTAAACCCATGGTATGTGATGCCGATCTTCTCCGTCACATTTCGAAACTCCGGATATTCCTTCAATACCTGCATTTCCTCCCAATCCGGCTCCGCGTTAAAATCACCGGTCAGAATCACCGGCACATCGCCAAAAAAGGATTCTCCCTTCACCTTGTTCATAATCTGCTCCAGTCCCAGCCTGCGCGCCATTTGCCCTTCATGATCCAGATGGGTGTTGACCACCCGGAAAACCTTCTCCTCCTCCAGATCCTCGAACACCGCTTCCGTACAGATTCTGGGACACGGGCTCTGGTCAGGATACCGGGAGGCAGGCACGTCCGGCGTTTCCGAAAGCCAGTAGCTGTCCATTTTCATCAGGTTCATCCGGTCCTTGCGGTAGGCGATGGCCGCCTGCTCGTCCCGCAGCGTTTCGCTGCGTCCGCACCCGATCACATAATAGTCCGTCAACGCTTCCTTCAGCCACGCCGCCACATGGGGCATCACCTCCTGAAAGCATATGATGTCCGGCTTTTCCTCGCTGAACTTTTTTAAAAGCAACGGCTTTCTATAACAAAAATTGTTGTCGCCGTCACATCCGAAATCACCGCGAATGTTACATGTCACAAATTTCATTTCTTTTCCCCTTTTTTTTGAATTTTGTTTTTCTATCGTTACAGTTTTGCCCATTCTTTCCTGTAACGCCCCATATTATAATAGCAATTTATAAAATCCCTGTAAAGCCCCCTTTTGGGAGCTCTACAGGGATTTTCATCGCTACTGTTCACCGGTCATTCAACCGCAAAATGCTGCGTATTGAAGAACCTTGCCTGTCTTAGTTGAAGAACTCGTCAATCTGCTTCTGCGCCTCTGCGATAACGGTATCCAGACCTGCGGATTTCAGCTCGGCGATACAATCATCGAGAACCTCATCCGGATCGGATGCGCCCGTCAACAGATCGTATTTGTACTTATCCCAAACGGTATTCACGTTTGCAACTTCGTTCTGCACATCCGTGATATCGAATGCGAAGCCCAGACATGTGGAAGGAGTAGCTTCCTCATTCTGCTTCTTCACTTCTTCCCACTGATCCGGATCCGCACCTTCCTGATTGCTCAGGATGAAGAAGGTACCCTGTGTATAAGAAGGCCAGCTCCAGTCGTCTCTCAGCTTTCTTACAAAGCCGTCTTCCAGATACTCAAAGTGATCTCCCTCTACGCCATATGCGCACATGTCACGGAACTTGCTGTCGGTATTGATCAGCTCCAGAACCTTTAACGCCTCTTCCTTATAGTTGGAGTTTACGGAAACCGCATTCATGGAACCCTGAATGGTCTCTGTCGTATAAATAGGGCCAAATACCTTGTTGACAATGTATTTTTCAATACCCTGACCAACTGCCCAGCCTGCTGCCGCGCTCGGCCAGCCCTGTGCATTACCGAACATATGACCCTTATCGCCCTCTGTCAAAACGTTCGCATCGGGATTGATGATTCCATCCACATACCAGCTGTGAAGCAGACGCAGGTTCTCCTGAATATCCTCCTGCTCCAGCGTGCAGACTACCTGACGGGATTCGTCATCCAGCTTAACGCCCAGCGCCTGAATGCCGCCTGCCAGTCCGTCATATGCATTGAAGAAACCGTTCCACAGAGAACCCTGATCCAGCTTGATGGGATAGAAGGACTTGCCTTCCGCTTCCTTCACCTCGCGGACAACAGGATCCAGCGCCTGCATGGAATCAACCTTGGTCATGTCGATGTTGTACTTCTGTACATAGGTATCGTCAATGTAATAGAACTGTGTCAGGGAAGAATCCTTATAGGTAGGAACTGCATAGACCTTGCCCTTTACCTGTGCGCCTGCCCAGAGCTCTTCCGGAATGAAGCTGTAAAGCTCGGGAGATGCTGTCTGTACCAGATCGGTGATATCTGCGAATGCGCCCAGGTTTACAAACTTGTTATAGTTTGTGTTATTGGTAAACATCAGGTCAAAATATTCACCGGAATTTACGATGGTGTTCATCTTCTGATCATAATCTGACCAGCTTGCAATTTTGACATCCAGTCTGACGCCGATCTTCTCTTCGCTGTAATCGCTGATCTTCGCAACCGCTTCGTCAAAATCGTCCGCAGGCGTGCCGCCTACCGTCCAGTAAATCAGGGTGGGAACCTCACCGCTCTTCTCGGCAGATGCCTCTTCCTGATTGTCCTGCTCTGCGGGAGCCGCATCATCCGCATTGTCCGCCGCTGCATCCTCTGATGCTGCGGGTGCAGGTGTGTTGCTGTTGTCTGCCGCACCGGAATTGGAATCGCCACAGCCAGCCAGCATGCCGGCAAGCATCACAGCGCTCATTCCCAATGCAAGAATTTTGCTTACGCTTTTCTTTTTCATTATAATCCTCCTGTTTGAATGAAAATTTATATCCTCCGGAAAATCCCGGTTGATATCATCCTTTTACCGCGCCTACCGTCAAACCGGAAATGAAGTATTTCTGGAAGTAAGGGTATGCGCATGCGATCGGCAGTACGATGATAACCACGATCGCCATACGTGCCGCTTCCTGTGGCATCTTCGCCAGCATCTCCGCCGCCGTCACACCGATGGTCGCCGCATTCTTGACCAGCATCGTGATATTGGTCAGGATCTGGTTCAGCAGCGCCTGCAGGGACAACAGCTTCGTATCGTCAATATAAAGCATGGACTGATACCAGTCATTCCAATAAGCGAAGCAGAGGAACAATCCGATCGTCGCCAGCACCGGCAGGGAAATCGGAAGCACGATCCTGGAAAAAATCATCAGCTGGCTCGCGCCGTCCATCTTGGCGGATTCCACCAGGGATTCCGGAATCGTCGTCTTAAAAAACGTTCTGCAGACGATGACATTGAAGGAAGAAACCGCAAGGGGCAGAATCAACGCCCAGACGGAATTCTTTAAGCCCAAAAACTGGCTGACAATGAAGTAAGTGGAAACCAGACCGCCGTTAAACACCATCGGAATGAACACGACCATCGTCAAAAAGCCGTTCAGCTTATAGTTGGGTCTGGAAAGCACATATCCCATCAGGGTCGTGAGCAGGACACCGATCACGGTTCCCACGATTGTCACGAACAGGGAAATTCCCAGCGCCCTGACGATCATCTTTCCCTGGGACAGCAAAAATGTATATCCCTCCAGGGAGAAAATCTTGGGAATAAACCGGTAGCCGTAATCCGTGATGGACTGCTCCGCCGAGAAGGAAATCGCCACCACCAAAAGTACCGGAATCACGCATGCCAGCGCCATGATCGCAAAAACAATATTTAATACCACATTGGTAGGTTTGGAAACCCGGTTAAAACGGTCAAAGCCGTCAGGTTCATTTTTTTTCTTTTTCTGAATTACTTCTGCCATCTGTTCCCCTCCTAAATCATCGCGCTCTCGCGGTCAATCTTCCTCACGATTCCGTTCGCCGTCAGGATCGTGATACATCCCGCTATGGACTGCACGAACGCCGCAGCCGCCGACATGCCGGTCGTGGAGGTGCGCAACTGTTTATAAACGTAAACGTCCAGCGTATAAACCACATTGTACAGAGAATTGGAATCTCTGGGCACCTGATAGAACAGACCGAAATCAGAGTAGAAAATACCGCCCACCTTCATGATGAACATCATAATGATGACATTCTTCATCAGAGGAAGGGTGATGAAACGGATCTGCTGCCAGATGGAAGCGCCGTCAATGCCGGCCGCCTCATAGTAGGTCTTGTCGATGCCCGTAATCGTCGCCAGATAGACAACCATTCCGTAGCCGACGCCCTTCCACAGATTCATGAACACCAGGAAAGGCGGCCACATCGCCTTCTTCATATACCATTGCTGACGATCCTGTCCCATCGCCTCCAGCATATTGTTCACAAGACCCTTGTCATAGCTCAAAAACGCCCATACCAGCGCGGTCACGACAACCCATGATAAAAAGTAAGGCATGAACATCGCCGTCTGATATACCTTCGCCATCCGTTTCGAATGAAGCTGTCCGATCGCGATTGCTGCCGCCACCGGCACAACAATGCCCAAAATAATAAATACAATATTATATCCCAGCGTATTGCGCAGGATAATCCAGATATCCTTGGAAGAAAAAAGGAACTTGAAATTGGAAAGGCCCACCCATTTACTGGTAAGAAAACTCTTTAAAAATCCGCCGTTGATCTTAAACTCCTTAAATGCAATAATGATACCGAACATCGGCATAAAGGAAAACAGAAAATACCAGATCGTCGTCGGCAGCGCCAACAGCGTCAGCTCCGTATCGTCCCGTCCCCAGCGGTGTTTCTTGCCTTTCGTCTTCTGCGCGTCTTTTGCCATCTTTTTACCCCCTTTTCCTTTCTATACAAATTCTATATTCCTTGCCCGGAATAGTATTATTATAATATAGCAACTTTAACATGACAAGGCAAAATTTCTTATATAGCAGTCAAAAAATATGAGTTTACGATTACAAAATCCGACAGCATTTTTAGGGAAAATGCACAATATTTTCCTGTCATATTCCGTTGAAATCAAATTTTATGGAAGCCAACTAAGCTTTCTGATATGGACTTTTCTTTCCTTTTCCGTTATGCTCATTTTAAGGAACATATCGTTTTTTGCGGTCAGATTTATGCGCCGTACCCTGCTCCCAAACGGCCTCATACGCAAAAACGTCACAATCCGGCTTTAGCCGGACCGTGACGCCACTTCCACATTTGAAAGGAGATCATTCATGCCACAGGACAACATTTTGCTGATCACCACGGACCAGCAGCGCTTCGATACCGTGAACGCCTGGGGAAACCGAAGCATTTTCACGCCCCACTTAAACTACATGGCGGCGATGGGAACGAGCTTTACGGAGTGCTATGCCGGCTGCCCCATCTGCGTGCCTTCCCGCACCACCATCATGACCGGGCGGGAGGGCTATGAAAGCGGCGTGGTTTCCAACGCTTCCCATCAGACCTTCATGGAACGCTGTACCAAGGAAGGCTCCACCCTGCCCGCCCTTCTGACGGCGGCAGGCTACCAGACCTGCGCCAAGGGAAAAATGCATTTCGAGCCGCCCCGGACAAATTACGGCTTCGAGCATATGCGCCTGCCCCTGGATTATATGCGGGAATATGACAAAAAGCAGCCCGACGCCCGCCCCAAGGTACACGGCATCGGGGAATGCGAGATGGAGCCCGTGCTTTCCACCGTATCGGAAAAGGACAGCATCACCACCTGGATCGCCGATGAAGCTATCGACTTTCTGGAAACCCGGGATACCACCCGTCCGTTCTTTTTATGGACCAGCTTCACAAAGCCCCATCCCCCGTTCGATCCCTGTCCGAATTACTGGGCGCTCTACGACAATATTCCGCTGCCCGCCCCTGTGACAGGCGACTGGTCCTCCACCGTGGAGGAAACGCCCCAGGGCTTTCTGGCGGGCGCCTATGAGAATACGAACATGCACCTGCTGGGACCGGAGCAGAAGCAGGCGTCCCGGCGCGCCTACTATGCCTGCATCACCCAGGTGGATTACCAGCTGGGGCGCATCTTCGGCGCGCTGCGGGAAAATGACCTTTTTAAAAACACCTGGGTCATCTTCACCTCAGATCACGGGGAAATGCTGGGCGACCACCACATGTCCCAGAAAAACCTGTTCTTTGAGGGAAGCGCCCATGTGCCGCTGCTGATCATGCCGCCTCAGGGGCGCAACATCCCTCACAACCTGCGCACCGACCGCCCCGTCACGCTGGCGGATATTTATCCCACCATCTTAGGTATGGCGAATGTGGACTGCCCGGCGGAGGTTTCAGGCATGAGCCTGCTTGCCCCGGATGCCATTCCCGAAGACCGCCTTTTCTTCGGCAACAGCTTAAACAGGAATTTCTGCGTCATGGAAAACAAAATCAAGCTGGTCTATTCCGCTACCGGCGATCACAGACTGCTTTTCGATTTAAAAAAGGATCCCATGGAGCAGCATGACCTGTCCCGGGATCCCGCTTATGCGGATACCTTAAACCATCTCTGGAAGCTTTTGCTCTCCCACACAAAGGAGCACACGCCGGAAGCGCTCACACCGGAGGGCGAATTTATCACCTATGATGCTCCCCGCTTTCCCGGCGATATGCCCGGACGGTGGTTTGGCTTCCACTATCACGATTATACGGTGGATACCTTCCACTAAAGACGCCGCGCGGCAATCCCTGACAGGCAGGGATTGCCGCGCGTTTTTTCCCGTCATGGGAACCACTGTCAATCAACCGGTTTAAGCAGATATCGCGCTTCAAAATTCATGACCGGCTGTCCAGACTGGTCCCTCACTCGCTCAATCGCTCGATTTCCGCAATGATCTCCCCGATATAATCGATGGTATCCAGCAGCGGCGCGTCGGTGGTGATGTCGATTCCGGCAAGTTTCGCAAGCCCCACCGGGTCCAGCGTGCTTCCTGCCGCGAGCACCTTTTTCCAGTCCTCCACCGCGGGCCCTCCCTCGGCTTCGATCCGCTTACAAGCCTGGGTCGCCACGGTGAGCCCGGCGCTGTAAGTATAGGAATACAGGCCCATATAGTAATGGGGCTGCCGCATCCAGGTATGGGCGGCATCGTCGGAAATTTCCACGTCCTCGCCCCAGAAGCTCTGCAGGGTTTCCTTCATCAGACGGTTTAGGGTTTCCGCGTTGACGCTTCCGCCCGCATCCACGATTTTATAAACCTCCCGCTGATATGCCGCTTCCATCAGATGGGTGACGAAATTATGATAATAGGTGTTGCCGATCATGCAGGACAGCACCCAGCGGCGAAACCTGGGATCGGAATTCGTCTTCAGCAGATAGTGCGCCATCAAAAGCTCGTTCATCGTGGAGGGTGCTTCCACAAAATAGGTGGATACATCGGTATCAAAAATGGATTGCGCGCTGTTGCACGCCTTAAAATGTCCCGCGTGCCCCAGCTCATGGGCCAGCGTGAACACATCCGCCATCCGGTTGTTCCAGGAAAGCAGGATGAAGGAATTCTTCCCATAGGGGCTGGCACAGAAGCCGCCGGTGGACTTTCCCGCGTTCTGGGCGAAATCCACCCAGCGTTCCCGGTAGGCGGTCCGGACCATTTCCACATAATCCTCTCCCAGAATGGAGAGTCCCTTTTCTATATAGTCTCTGGATTCCTCGATGGTGACCTTCGGATCGTATTCCGGGTCCACAGCGATCTTTAAATCCGCGAAGGTCATTTTATCCAGACCATGGATTTTCTGTAAAAGCCGGGCATATCTACGCATATGGGGCGCAAGCTTCCGGGTGATCAGGTCAATCTGCCGGTCATACATTTCCCGGGGCACCTTCTGCCCGAAAAGCAGACTGTCAAACACAGAATCAAAGCCCCGCAGGGTTGCCAGCGTCTTTTCGGTCTGCACCTGCGTGTTGTAGGCGGCAGCCGTCACATTCTCATATTCCCGGATCTTTTTGGAGAAAGCGGCAAAGGCGCTGCGGCGGATTTCCGTATCCTTTTCATACTCATAATCATCCTCAAAAAGGGAATAGCCCAGCGGATACTCCTTTCCTCCTGCCGTGAAGGAATCGAATTTCATATCCGCCAGCTTCGCCATGTTGTAAATCTGGTAAGGCGCGTATAAGCTCTGGGAAAGGGCGGCCAGGGCGCGCTCCGTTTCCTGATGCAGCTGATGAGGCTTATTGCGCAGAATGTCCTGCAGATAGTTTCGATTGTCCGTCGCCATGGCAATGGCCTTTTGCAAAACTTCTTCATCCTGCCCGGCGATTTCATTGTCAATAAAGCTTAAATCGCTGAAAATCTCCGCAAACAGGCGGCTTAAGCTTTCGTTGCGCTCCTGATTGTACGTGTCATAGTAATCCACCGAAACCGCCAGATCACAATAGCTGCCGCTCAGCGTGCGCAGACGGATCAGCTCCCGGAAATCATCCAGACAGGCGTTGATGGCGGCGGGCGTATCGAGCCTGCCCTTGTAGGTCTCCACCATATGGGTCCTTAAGCTTTTACACTTTTCCACATCCTGATACATTTCTTCTTCGGTCGCATAAATCAGGGACAAATCCCAGGTCAGATTCACCGGGACATCCTTGCGGGCTTTCAATTCCATAACAAAATCTCCTTTTTTCCTTATTTCATATCACCGTGCCGGTGCCGACATCCGGACAGCTATTTTTCCACGCGGATGCCGCAATAGTCCAGCATGAGCTCACAGAACATGGCGTTCGCCCAGGAAAACCATTCCCGGGTATACTGGGTCGGGTCGTTCACGTCAAAGCCCTCATGCATCATGCCCTTGCCCGCGTCGGTGGCTTTCATCAGCTTCAAAATGCCGAGCTTTTCCTCCTGCGTTTTGGAGGTCAGCCCCTGGATCGCCAGAGAAATATGCCAGATATAGCCGGGCTTCGTGTGCTGGCTGCCGATCCCCTTCGCCTGCGATCCTTCATAATAATGGGGGTTTGCCACGCTCAAAACGAAATTCCGCGTATTTTTTACCACCTGCGGATCGTCCGCTTCATAGCCCAGATATTCCATCGCCAGAAGACTGGGGACGTTGGCATCGTCCATCAGCAGATACTGCCCGTAACCGTCCAGCTCGTAGGCATACACCTTACCGTAATAGGGATTGTCCACCACGGCAAGGGTTTCGATCGCGTCATGGATTTCCCTGCGCAGCGCCGCAGCCTGCCCTGCCAGCTCCTCCTCTTTCAAAATGTCCCGGGCGATGGTCTCTGCATAGCCCAAAACCACCGTCGCGAACATGTTGGAGGGAATCAGATAGCCATACACGCAGGCATCGTCGCTGGGGCGGAAGCCTGACCAGGTCAGACCGATGTTGGATTTCACCAGCGCGCCTTTTCCGTTGCGGGAAAGGGTATCGGTATAATAGCAGCCCCGGCGCACGAAGGAATAGGGAGACTTTTCCTCATGCTGCTGCTCTGTCCGCCACACCTGCAGGATGGTGCGCAGCCCTTTCACAAAGTTTTCGTCAAACTGGTCCGTCCTGCCCGTATTTTTCCAGATCAGCCAGGCAAACTGCACCGGATAGCAGAGGGAATCGATCTCGTACTTGCGCTCCCACAGCCAGCCCGTCATTTCCGTCTCGTCATGCTCCCAGCAATTGCCGTTGTCTTCCTGGTTAAAGGCATTGGCGTATGGGTCATGGTTGATGAAGAAAAACTGCCTTCTGGAAAGCCCCACGAGAAGATCCGCGATTTCTTTATCCTCCTTTGCCGCCACCAGATAGGGGCGCACCTGCGCCACGGAGTCCCGCAGCCACATCGCCGGAATGTCGCCGGTGATCACGTGGGTCGTGCCGTCCTCCATCCTTTTCACCGTCGTATCCAACGTGTTTGTAAAGCAGTTGATAAACAGCTTCACCATATCCGGATCGTCCGCGAACTTTTCCTCCACCACATGGATCAGTTTCTTTAATGCTTCGGGTAAATTTTCTTTCATATGCTATACGCTCCTTTTCTCCCGCCGTACCGGGGGAATTCTATACCTTTACTATGCGTTTTTTTTCCCGCTCTGTCAAGCCCCGATTACGGATCGCCTGCCCACGGAAGGAACCGACCGGTAGTGGGAACGGGCAGAGAACCGGAGGGGGATACGGCGGGAGGAGATCGGGTGGCAGCGGGATGCAGGCAGGCGGGGCAACAGGAGGCGGGAGGATGGGCGGGCGGAGGACACAGTATGTTTCCTGTCGCATTATCCAGGGCGGGAAATTCCGCAAAATGACCGGCTATTCCTGAACGGGACAGGGCGCAAAAAAACTCACTTCGTTCAGACAGTTTTGCGCCCTGTCCCAGGAATATCCTGCCATTTTGGGAATTTCTCCGCTCTGGATAGAGCGTCAGAAAACATACTGTGTCCTCCGCCCGCCCATCCTCCCGCCTCCTGTTGCCCCGCCTGCCTGCATCCCGCTGCCACCCGATCTCCTCCCGCCGTATCCCCCTCCGGTTCTCTGCCCGTTCCCGTTACCCGCCGCTAAACGAAATGGCATCGACCGTTTAGGATAATACCCAAAAATGATTTCCCCAGATTGTACCCGGAGAAATCACGTTCCGTCGTTACGGTTCATGGTGCCACTGGGTAGCCTGTCAGCAGTCCGGTCCCTCTTCTTCCATTCTCTCCGCCGGTGCAGACCGCTTTTTGGGTGCCTGATATCCGAAACAGGCAAATCCCCTCCAAAGTGCAGTCCATTTCTGCCGCAAAAGCGGGAAAACGAACAACGTGAGTTCCCACTTTTGCGCAGGAATGGCTGCGCTTTGGAGGGATGGATTTGCCGTTTCGGATATGGGCACCCAAAAAGCGGTCTGCACCGGCGGAGAGAATGGAAGAAGAGGGACCGGACTGCTGACAGGCCGCACCCGGCGGCACCATGAACCGTAACGGTGGAAAAGCGATTTTCTCAAATCGCGCCGGCGCTCTATTGACATCGTTCGGAAGCACCGATATAATGGAGAAAGTTATAGGGGAACGGGCAGGCGGCAGTAAGAGCGCCGGGCGGCAGTGAAGGTGCAAGCGAGGTGCTATCATGGAAATATTCTCTCCCTGCAACAGCAACGCAGGTCTCCCGGAGGATGACAGTTATCTGGAATGCGGTTTGCCGGAATTTTTGCAGCTATCGCTCAATTCCATGAAAGCTACATGGGACAGACTGGATCTGGGTGAAGAATATCTGCGCTGGGATTGTGACTATTGCAATTTGCAAAGCGATATTAACAGCGCCACAGGCAGCAGAGCATGGAATCGAAACGCCCCAGGGGCGGGGTATTGACCCTCGCGGCATTCGTCAAATGTCCATGCAGGCATGGCTATTTTCCCCATTGCCCGCGGGAATAAAATGTATGCCGGCGCAAACGGAAGCAAAATTTCTATCTTGTATGAGGGCAGGCAATACATGCTGAAATTTCCCGCCTTTCCCAGAAAAAACAAGGATCTCAGTTATAGCAACAGCTGCTTTTCAGAATATCTCGGATGTCAGATCTATGAAAGCGTCAACATTCCGGTTCAGGAAACCATGCCCGGTACGTTCACCGTGATAAGCTATACATAGCGGTTTTTGTGTTATGGTTTATGGTTAAGTGTCGTAACTCAACAATAAAACATTTCTGCAAAAACCGCTACCTTTATTTTAGCGGAAAGAAAAGACTTTCACAAACAGGAATTGCTACCGCATGAGCGGCTTGGTACAATTAAAAGAACGGAGGTATCTTATGACTATTCTTGAACAGATAAGCCATGAAACAATGGTATTTATGCGTGGCAAATACCGTTTGGATGAAATTGGAGATGGCAAAGATGAATTAAAATTTAAGCAGGGTCAAAAGACCATTGTTACAATATATATTCATGAGGATAAATTTACTTTTTTAATTATTTTTGGCAAAAAAGAGCGTGAATGTTTTGAAATGCAGAAAAGAGAGTTTTCAAAGTACTTGTGTGACTGTTATGATAATTCAAAAACTTACCATGATGGAAAATGGATGTTTATTGATGTAAATACTTTGGAGCAACTGGAAGAGATCAAAAAACTCATACTAATTAAAAAGAAACCTAATCGTAAGTCCTTTTCAAAGGAAAATGCGTTATATTCCAAATGTGGTCAACGTTGTGATTTGTGTGTTCATTATATTCATACAAGTGAAGAACTGCGAACTACTATGGAAAAACCATTAAGTAAAATGTGGGGACAAACAGATTGGAGTATGCGTTGCGAGGGGTGCTATAGTGACAATTGCTATTGTAAAGATGACCCGTGTAATGCGAAAGGATGCGCACTGAAAAAGAAATTAGCGGAGTGCAGAGAGTGTGAGGAATTTCCTTGTATAAAGGCAACATCTGCAGATTATCGTTCTATGATACATACGGAGGTTCATTACGCTGATGAGATAACCTGGGGGATTCTTCCATATGTTCCTATGCAATATGAAGATTAGTAAGTGAGGGTAGGATTCTGGACTGCTCACTTGCTGCATATAAACAAAAGGATATCAAATAACGCACGATGGATAAATATCAGATTTTAAAAACCTATTATGGCTATGATGCTTTCCGGGACGGGCAGGAGGAGCTGATCGACTGTCTACTCGCTGGACAGGACGTGTGCGGCATCATGCCCACAGGCGCGGGCAAATCGGTCTGCTACCAGGTGCCCGCCCTGATGCTGCCGGCGATCACGCTGGTAATTTCACCGCTCATTTCCCTGATGAAGGATCAGGTGCGCGCCCTCAATCAGATGGGCGTCCATGCGGCATATTTAAACAGCTCCCTTTCCTTTCCCCAGTACAAAAAGGCGCTGGCGTTGGCAAAGGAGGAGCGTTACAAAATCATATATGTGGCGCCGGAACGGCTCCTGACAGAGGAATTTCTGGATTTTTGCACAACGGCGCCGATCTCCATGGTGGCGGTGGACGAGGCCCATTGCGTCTCCCAGTGGGGACAGGATTTCCGGCCCAGCTACTTAAAAATTCCCGAATTCATACAATGTCTGGCCAAACGCCCTGTGCTGGGCGCTTTCACCGCCACCGCCACGAAGGAGGTGCGGCAGGACATCGTCCGGATGCTCGCCCTTTCCGATCCGCATATGACCGTCACAGGCTTTGACCGGCAGAATCTTTATTTTGAGGTGCGGCACGACCGGGACAAATACCGGGGTATCCGGGAATATCTGCTCTCCCATCCGGGCAATTCCGGCATCATATACTGCGCCACACGCAAAAACGTGGAGGAGGTCTGCGACCGTCTGTGCGCGGACGGCTTCCCCGCAACCCGTTACCACGCGGGGCTGTCCGACGCCGAGCGCTACGCCAATCAGGAGGCCTTTACCTATGACGATCGTCCCGTCATGGTCGCCACCAACGCCTTCGGCATGGGCATCGACAAAAGCAACGTCCGCTTTGTCCTCCATTACAACATGCCCAAAAACATGGAAAGCTACTATCAGGAGGCGGGCCGTGCCGGGCGGGACAGCGCGAAGGCGGACTGCATTCTTTTTTACAGCGGCCAGGACGTGATCACCAACCAGTTTTTTATCGAGCAAAACCGGGACAACGAGGAGCTGACCGGAGAGGCGCTGGAGCTGGTCCGCCAGCGGGACCGGGAACGGCTCAAAAAGATGACCTTTTACTGCCATACCCAGGACTGCCTGCGGGACTATATGCTGCGCTACTTCGGGGAATACGGCTCCAATTTCTGCGGCAACTGCTCCAACTGCCTGCACGAATTTGAGACCGTGGATATTTCGCAGATCGCAACCGACCTGATCGGCTGTATTCTCACAAGCGGCATGCGCTATGGCGTCAACGTGATTCTGGATGCCCTGCGGGGCAGCAAGGGGGAAAAGGTGCTGCGTTTTCGGCTCAACGAGAACCGGTATTACGGCTCCCAGAGCGCAGAAACCATCGTCTTTTTGCGACAGGTGCTCAATTTTCTCGTGCTGAACGATTATCTGACCGTCACCGACGACCAGTATCCCATCGTGAAGGTAAAGGAAAAGGGACTGTCCTATTTCAAAGAAGACGGGGATTTAAAGCCCGTGCTCACAATGAAAGCGGCGAAGAAAACTCCTGTCACAAGGCCGGAGGATGCGGACGCCTCCGACGGGCAGGGCAAATCCGGCAAGGGCAAAAAGCGTTCGGCATCCGCCCACGCGGGCAGCGCGCCCTTCGAAGCCCTTCGCAGGCTGCGCACCGAAATCGCCCGCGCCGAGCAGGTGCCGCCCTATATCGTTTTTTCCGACAAAACGCTGGAAGCCATGTGCGTGATGCTGCCCCAGACCAGGGAAGAGATGCTCACCGTCCACGGGGTGGGCGAGCTGAAATATCAGAAGTATGGGGAACGGTTTCTGGCTCTGTGCAGGGAGCTTGCGGGGGAAGAGGATGCGCTGTAGCGCTCCTCTTCTGCCTGCAGGGCGACCGCTATTGCTTACTTTTGGGATACTTATCGCTGCAATTTCAGATATTTCTCCGATACTCAAATGCTCTGTTTGTTCCTGCTCACTCCGTGTTACTATTCAGACAAGTCTGAATAGTAACTGCATCCGCCCATGAAAATCGCTACGCGATGGGGCGGATGCCTGCAGCCGCTACTATTTCTCACGGTCTGCGCGATGAACGCGCAGACCTGTCTGAATAGTAACCACTCCGTAACAATCACAAATAATTATTTTTATTTTCCTATTTACATTGTATGTTTATTGGATTATAATAAGTAAACGAAAGCGCAAAGAAGTCCCATCCAGAAGTAAACGAAAGCGCAAAGAAGTCCCATCCAGCGCCAATCGCTGCTTCTGCGGCATGCGGACAGTGCACCCGAAAACGACCTATGTGGTTTCCTATAATAAAATACATGTCAGCGCCCCAAAGCGCGGAACAGGAGTGAATCATGATATACGCGGACAACGCCGCCACAACAAAAATGAGCCGTACCGCCATCGACGCGATGCTGCCCTATATGGAAGAAATCTGGGGAAATCCCTCCAGCCTCTACGAAGCCGGACAACAGGCAGCACAGGCGCTCTATGAAGCCCGGGAACGCATCGCCGCCTGTCTTCATGCCTCCCCGGCAGAAATTTATTTCACCTCCGGCGGAAGTGAAGCCGACAACCAGGCGATCCTCTCCGCCGCCCGAAACGGCGCGCGAAAAGGAAAAAAGCACATCATTTCCTCCGCCTTTGAACACCACGCCGTGCTGCACACGCTGGAAAAGCTGAAAAAGGAAGGCTTTGCGGTCGAGCTGCTGGATGTGCATGAAAACGGCATGATTTACCCACAGCAGGTGGCGGACGCCATCCGGGAGGACACCTGCCTGGTGACGATCATGTACGCCAACAACGAGATTGGCTCGGTCATGCCCATCGCCAAAATCGGGAAAATCTGCCGGGAGAAAGGTGTTCCCTTCCACACCGACGCGGTGCAAGCGGCGGGACATCTGCCCATCGATGTGCAGGCGCAGAACATCGATCTTTTATCCCTGTCCGCCCACAAATTCCACGGTCCAAAGGGCATCGGGGCGTTGTATGCGAAAAAAGGCATTTTGCTGACCAGCCTCATCGAAGGCGGCGCACAGGAGCGCGGCAGGCGGGCGGGCACCGAAAACGTCCCCGCCATCATGGGCATGGCTGCCGCCCTGGAGGAGGCCTGTGCCCACATGGAAGCCAACACAGAAAGGCTTCTCGCATTACGGGCAAGGCTGATCGCCGGACTTTCCCAAATCCCCCATTCTACATTGAATGGAGATCCAAAGGACCGGCTGCCCGGGAACGTCAATTTCTGCTTTGAGGGGATTGAGGGGGAGAGCCTGCTTCTTTTGCTGGATGATCTGGGAATTTGTGCCTCCTCCGGTTCCGCCTGCACCTCCGGCTCCCTCGACCCCAGCCATGTGCTGCTTTCCATCGGCAGACCGCATGAGATCGCCCACGGCTCCCTGCGCCTGTCCCTTTGCGCGGACAATACCGAAGCGGAGGTGGAACAGATTTTGCAGGCTGTGCCCCGGGTTGTGACGCAGCTGCGAAGCATGTCGCCCCTGTGGAAGGATAAAGTAAACGGCAAAAAAGCTTTCATATTATAAACAGGAGGAAACAACAATGGCATTATACAGTGAAAAGGTGATGGATCATTTCCGCAACCCGCGAAATGTGGGCTCCATCGAAAACGCCGACGGCATCGGTGAGGTCGGCAACGGCAAGTGCGGCGATATCATGAAAATTTACCTGAAAATCGACGGCGATATCATTACGGACGTAAAATTTGAAACCTTCGGCTGCGGCTCCGCGATCGCTTCCAGCTCCATGGCGACGGAGCTGATCAAGGGCAAACCCCTCTCCGACGCACTGCAGCTCACCAACACGGCGGTCACGGAGGCTTTGGACGGATTGCCAGCCCACAAGCTACACTGCTCCGTGCTGGCAGAGGAAGCCATCAAGGCCGCCGTCAGGGATTACTACGATAAAAACGGCATTCCTTATGATCACAGCCAGTTTCCCGACTGCAGCGCCTACTGCCATTGATAAATCCACAACACAATAAAAAGGAAGAAATGAGGAGAAGATTATGAATAATTACAAATTTGAGACCCTTCAATTACATGTTGGACAGGAGCAGCCCGACCCGGCGACCGACGCCAGAGCCGTGCCGATTTATCAGACCACATCCTATGTGTTCCGGGATTCCGCTCATGCGGCGGCGCGCTTCGGGCTCGCGGATGCGGGCAATATCTATGGCCGTCTGACCAATTCCACACAGGATGTGCTGGAAAAAAGGCTGGCAGCTCTGGAGGGCGGCGTAGCGGCTTTAGCGCTCGCTTCCGGCGCGGCGGCGATCACCTACACCTTACAGGCATTGGCACAGGACGGCGGGCACATCGTGTCCCAGAAAACCATTTACGGCGGCAGCTACAACCTGCTTGCACATACCCTGCCCCATTACGGCATCCACACGACCTTTGTAGACGCTCATAATCCGGACGAGCTGGAAGCTGCCATTCGCCCTGATACCCGCGCTGTTTACCTGGAAACGCTGGGCAATCCCAACAGCGATATTCCCGATATCGATGCCATCGCGAAAATTGCCCATGCCCATGGGCTTCCTCTGGTGATCGACAATACCTTCGGCACGCCCTATCTGATCCGTCCCATCGAGCACGGTGCGGACATCGTCGTCCACTCCGCGACCAAATTCATCGGCGGACACGGCACCACGCTGGGCGGCATCATCGTGGATTCCGGCAGATTTGACTGGAAGGCCAGCGGAAAATACGCCCCCATTGCCGAGGCAAACCCCAGCTATCACGGCGTTTCCTTTGTGGATGCGGCAGGTCCCGCAGCCTTCGTTACCTACATCCGCGCGATCCTGCTGCGGGATACCGGCGCGACGATTTCTCCTTTTAACGCCTTTTTGCTTTTGCAGGGCGTGGAAACCCTTTCCCTGCGCCTTGACCGCCATGTGGAAAATACGAAGAAGGTCGTGAATTTTCTGTCAAAGCATCCGCAGGTGGAGCATGTCAATCACCCGTCCCTGCCCGACCATCCGGATCACGCCCTGTACCAGAAATATTTCCCCAACGGCGGCGCATCCATCTTCACCTTTGAGATCAAAGGCGGACAGGCAGAGGCGCACAGGTTCATCGACAGCCTGCAAATCTTCTCCCTGCTGGCCAATGTGGCTGATGTAAAGAGCCTGGTCATCCATCCGGCCACCACCACCCATTCCCAGCTGACCGAAGAGGAGCTGGAGGATCAGGGCATCCGGCAAAATACGATCCGCCTTTCCATCGGCACAGAGCATATCGACGATATCATTGCGGACCTGGAGCTCGGATTTGCCGCTTTAGGCTGAACTGATCAGCGCGGACAACTAAGGAATCAGACCGCTTTTGTTCCCCCTGAAATCACATCTTTACAAAAACGGCCCATTCCCCTATAATAGAGCGGATATCAGGAGGTCCGTTTTCATGCGTCTTTTTCATAAAGTGAATCTCAAACATTACGGCTGCCTGCTTCTGGGCGCCGCCATACTATCTTTCGGCATGTTCAACATCCACAGCCAGAGTGCCATCACGGAGGGCGGGGTGTTGGGCATGACCCTGTTTTTGCATCACTGGACAGGCATTTCGCCCGGCATCTATTCCTTCCTGCTGGACATGGCCTGTTATGCGATAGGCTTCCGCCTTCTTGGCAAAAGCTTTTTACAAAATGCAATTTTTGCCACCACCTGCTATGCCCTGCTTTTCCGGGTATGGGAGCGGACTGGCTATTTGCTGCCCTCCTTTGCAGACCGTCCGCTGATTGCCGCCCTTTGCGGCGCGCTGTTTGTGGGCGTCGGCGCGGGACTGATCGTCCGCATGGGCGGCGCTTCCGGCGGAGATGACGCGCTGGCGCTGATCATTCAGAAAATCAGCGGCTGGAAGATTTCGCACGCCTATTTTTTCACCGATTTCGTGGTGCTCATGCTGTCGCTGACCTATATTCCCCTGCGGAAAATCCTTTTTTCTCTGCTGACTGTAACCATCTCCTCCGCCATCATCGAAGCGGTACAAAAAATCGGGGGATCATCTGACTGATGTCCCCCAATGCCATGGCCTCTATTTTTTCTTCTGTCAGGCTGACAGCAGTCTGTCCGGATAGACCGATTTAAACTGCCCGTCAGCGCCTGCCGCAAAAACGACAGCCGTTAACGGGAGCAGTCTCTTCTTTCCTGATCAGATCACTGTAAAAGCAGCGGCATGAAAAGTCCGCCCTGCACGGTACGGTTCTGGAAACCGCGCTGTCTGCCGTCCTTTGTCCAATACCAGTCGGAGAACGGCACTCTGTCCGGGCTCTCCTCCAAAAATCTGACAATATACGCCGCGAAATCCTCCACAGCCTTTTTGTCCGGATCCATTGCCGCCGCCCAGATCATCCAGTCGCTCTTGGTGTAGCTCTCCCTGGAATCCAGAGGCGCCCCATAGGCGTTGCACATTTTGCGGTACTGCGCAATTTCCGCTCTGTAAAAATCATCGGCCAAAAATCCGGAGCCGAAAATCCGATCCCAGACGGCGTTATATTTCAGGCTCCAGGTTTCTGCTGCGCCGTCAAAGGTCAGCTTCGTGTGATCCCCTTCCAGCGCCCGCGCATACACATCCTTCGCCATCGCCGCCGCCTTTTCATGGTATTGCCGCGCCTCTTCCCCTCTGCCTGCCACATCCAGCAGAATCGAATAGCCCTCCACGCCCATGATCGCCTTAAAGGCCAGATTCACATTGTGCGCCAGATGTCCCGCAAAATCATCGGTGCAAAGCTGCTCGCCGGGATCGCTGCCGTACTGCAGCAAATATTTCACCCACTTTTCGTAGAGAGGCAGGTTCTCCTCCAGATCCCGCTTCGCCTTGTCCCTCTCCAGCCTTGCAAGCTGCGCTGCCAGAATCAGCAGATTGCCGCTTTCCTCCACCGGCATCTGACTCTTGAAACGGTACATCTGCGCGTCCGCGGGCATCATGTAAAGCATCGGATACACATACCCCTGCTCCTCGCCGTCCCGCAGATAAACCGCCGCATCCTGGTATTCCGCCAGTCCGTACACCTGTCCGGTCACGTACGGATAGCGCCCCGCGTCATGAGGAGCAAAATCATAGTTCCACACAGGCATTTTCGAAAATTTCATCACCGGACGCATCATCGCCCGCACCAGCTCCGGATTGAAGGCGAAAAACAGAGGGGTGGAAGGATAAGTCACATCCACGGTCGCCGCACAGCCGTTGGAATAGCATTCCTTGGAAATGAACACCGCGTCTCCCTTTTCGTCCGCGATCAGCTTATGCGCCGCGATCGCCTGCCGGTACGCGGCCGCACAGATTTTGGTATAGGAAGGCCCGAAGGCGTTGGTCTTTTTCTCCAGCTCCGCTTCAAAATCCATGCAGCGTTTCTGCAATGCGCTTCTTTCCTCTGCCGCTTCGGTGATCGCTTCGATGATGCTCTTGCCGTTCCTCGCCCAATAGCCCGGCTGCAATCTGCCGAAATAATTGATCGACGCGATATCGTCATAGGCGGCGATCAGGGAAGCGCCGTCCTTCTGCTGCCCTTCTGCTGTCAGGATAAATTCTGCGCCCAGACTGCGTGACGGATGGCTGTAGGAAACCGTCCCTTCTGAAGCCGCCAGATACAGATACCCCCAGTCGATAGTCACGCCGTCGCCGCTGTTGCCCAGAGGCTTTTGCTCCCGAAGCCCCATCCATGCAATGTTGTTTTGGGCAACCCGATAGCTGCCGCCGCCGATTTTTTCCGTCTGTCCCTTATCACAGCATAAATCGCCGGAAAATTCCCAACAAATTTTCACCTCATGCTTTTTTTCATCCAGAGAAGCGACCTCTGCGTCCAGATAGGTGCAGGGCCTGGACATCACATCCAGATCGTCCAAAAGCAACGGTGTCCAGAAATCCACCGTCAACGCCACACCGCCCGCCTCAAACCGGTATTCCGTGCAGGTCGCCGTCACATAAAGCCCGGTCTGCTCCATGGGCGCTTCTTTTCCCACCCCCATAAAACGATAGCTTACGCCGTCGATCTGTGCAGTCCCCCGCACGACCTTCGTCCTGCCGGTCCAGTGCATCGTGTCCCGCTCATACAAACGGTCGCTGCCTGACCAGAGGCTGAAATAAGGGTCACAGGTGATGAGCGGCACCGCCGGCAGACGCATCGCCGCTGTCCGCTCCTTCTCCCCAAGGCCCCGCACCCAACGGGGCTGTGTCTGATTTTCCATATGCATACTACTATCCCTCCTGATATCGGTTTTTGTTACATGTCAGGGAAAACATCCCCTGTCGTTTCGCCTCTTCTGACGATGCTGTCCCCGGACTGTAACAATTACTTTCATTATAAAGCATGCCATGATACTCTGTAAATGTGGAAAATATTTTTGTTGATGTAACATTTTTGTGCTGTCCGCATGCATCCGCCGCCTTCCGTTACCGGCACTGGCCGCAAAGCATACTCTGGCCGCAAAGCATAACCTGCGCTATGATGCAAAAACTCAATAAGCGCTTCTGCAGGAAAGGATCCATTTTGCGCGGTCCAACGGGTCCACGCCTTTTCTGGGAAATGTCTCCACAAATCCCTTCTCGCAGGGGCGGTAAGAGTCAAATTCCATGACATAGCTCCCCCTTCCCGACGTCAGAGAACGAAAGGTCACAGGATAGTCCATGGAATCCCGAAGAGGCACCGTCGCTTCCAGAGAAAAAATCCCTTCTTCAATCACAGGAGAGTCAAATTCTCCCCGCATGGCAAGAATCTGCCCCAGCACCTTCCCCATGAGCTCCTCCCCGGCGGACAGCCAAAGCTTCACATAGGGTTCCAGAAGAATCGCGTCGCTTTCCTGCAATGCCCGCAGCGCCGCTACCGGCGTCGCCACGAAGAAATCCAGCGGATGGGTATGGACATGATGATGCTCTCCGTCGATCAGCGTCACCCTCGCATCCGTCACCTCCCAGCCATAGATTCCCTGCTGAAACGTATCCATCAGGCTCGCCCGCACATGATTCTGATAGCGGTAGGGCAGCACTTTTTCCTTAATCGCAGAAACAAATTCAATTCCGCTTCCCGGCGGGAGCGGTTCAATCTGCAGCGCCACCACCGCCCAGCAGGGCTTCGGCATGGTATAGACCTCCCTGCCCACCGCCATATGCCCCGGCGTTTCCTTGTACACCACGGTAGGCGGCAGACAGATGATTTCCTGCCCAAATCTCGTTTGCAAAAGCTCCTCCAGAATTTCGATCTGCACCTTTCCCATCACCCGCAGATACATCTGCCCGGTCAGCGTGTTCCGCTCATAGTGCAGCAGCGGGTCCTCCTCGGACAGCTCTGTCAATGCTGCCGCCAGCTCTGTCTCCTTTTGGGCATCCGCCGGCTTCACCTGTATCATCAGCAGAGGCTGCAGATCCATGCCCGATCGATACCCGTCCAGCTCCACCCCATCCCCGCCGATCACATCGCCGGCCTTACACCGCGACAGACCGTATACGGCAGCGACCTCTCCGCCTTCCATATGTCCCACATCCAAAAATCTGCCTCCCTGTATCCGGCGGATCTGGGTGACCTTTTCCCATTTCTCCGGCTCCTGCCCTGCCACAGGCGCCAGGTCTCTGCTGGTCAGGCTTCCGCCAAACAGCCGGATATGCGCCGCCTTTCCCATCACAGGATCATGGGTCACCTGAAACACGATTCCAAACAGCTCCTTTGTGCTGCGCGCCGATGCATCCGGCAGATAGGCGACGATCGCCTCCGCCAGCTGCCGGATTCCCATGCCCTCCTTCGCGCTCGTAAACACCACCGGATATGCCTGTCCGGATCGGGTATAGCGCTGCAGCTTTTTTTGCAATGTCTCCCTGTCGGGCTGCTCCTCCGCCAGATATTGCTCCTCCAGCTCTTCATCCAGATTCGCCAGCTGTTCAAAGACCGCTCCCCAGATCCGCTCTTCCGACTCCTTTCCCTGCAAAATCCTGCATGCCTCGCTTCCCGGCGCTTCTACCTCCTCCAGCCAGACGCAGCTGCCGGACAGCTGCCCGGCAAGCTGTGCCTTCAGCTTATCGATATCCACGCCCGGCCGGTCCACCTTATTTACCACAATCAACGTGGGAATCCCCATCTTCACAAGCGCCCGGAATATGGTCCGGGTGTGTGCCTGAACGCCCTCCGCCGCCGATACCACCAGCACCGCGCCGTCCAGCACCTGCAGGGATCTGGATACCTCTCCGGCAAAATCCACATGCCCCGGCGTGTCCACCAGACTGATCGTATTTCCCTGAAATGTAAATTCTACACACGCCGTCTTCACGGAAATTCCCCTGCGCCTCTCCACCTCCAGCCAGTCCGTCTGCGTCGTGCCGCTATCCACGCTTCCCGCCGTGCGGATGCTGCCGCCCAACAGCAAAAGCTGCTCCGTCAGGGACGTCTTGCCGGCATCCACATGGGCCAGCAGACCAACACATATATGCTTTTTTATCTTTATATTTTCCTGTTCGCCCATGAAATGCCTCCTCTCGGGAAAATAGTCGAAAATCTTACTTCATATAAATCCTCTAAGAATAAAACTTTCAAAAAATATTTATTTTATCACCCAATACCCGTATCGCCTGCCCCCATTACGAACAATGTATCCGCTTTCAAGAAGTTTCTTCATAATTCGCTTCACGGACGGAACAGATATCCCCAAATATACTGCTATCTCATTTTGCGTAACGGTTGGTTTTTCTTTTAACAACACAAGTATTTTTCCGCCCAAAGTATCATTTAAAGTATCAACCTGATACTTTGGAACTTTAGATTCTGATACTTTGGCGCTTTCCAAGGCAGTAAATTTCACCGTAAGATCATCACCCAGCACCGTATACTCCGGTTCCGCTGTGCCAAGTTCCCTGCAGGCTTCACAAATCTTCTGGATCCCCCGGCCCCATGCCTCAATGTACCCGGCGCGGTAAAACGCGTTTGCAATAGAAGGATTGAATGGCTCCGACTTATGAGGTTTCATTAACGTTTCCACCGTCCAGTTTTTCGGCAGGATACAGTTATTGCTGATATACATTGCATCCTCTTCAATGCGAATCTGAATCGGGATACTGGCAGCGTAATTGTTATGCCCCAGGGCGTTGTAGATGGCCTCCCTCACGCCCTCACGTGGAAAGGGAAAGGTTTCCACTCTCACATCATGCTCATAGGTAATCGCCGCTTTCAGATATTTCGTATAAATCAAGTCAATCACTCTGTCCGCAATACTGAACAAAGAGCCCTCGACCGTATCCTGATATTGCAAGTCCGACCCTTCACCAAACTTCCCAATTTTCACATAGCATCCCGTAATAATCCGTCCCGGCTTGCGATAAAAAAGCATGACTGCCGCACGTTTCAGTTTTCCATCTGCCAAAAGATCAAGATGATCCAAAAGCTCCTCATCCGAAATATCCAGGTCTTCTTTTTCCATCCTTTTCTTCCGTACAGCTTCCCTGCGAAATATAGCAATACTGTTTGGGTCAAGGTCATTCACGCTTATGTTATCAACAGGAACTGCATCCCACAAATAGCCTGTCTTTTCCCTGATAAATTCTGTCAAGGCAGCGCCTTGAAGCTGCTGTTTCGTACTACCGCTTCTATAATGGTATTCCCCATGATAATTAACCGGATAGGTGCTGGGATTCACCTTAATTTCAATATAATCCAGACCATCCTGTGTCCTCCTGTTAACATCAGCTATAATGCCAAGTCCTGACTGAATTTGATTTGGGATATCATCCATCAGTTTCTTTATACCTTTCAGGCCCACAACCTTTCCTGCATCATCTATCCCAATATAAATTGTCCCACCCTGAGCATTGGCAAAGCCACATACCCACTTCAAATATTCCGTCCGCCACGATTCCTTATATTCGATATTCTGGCTTTCTGTCATTTCAGTTTTCTGTTCGCCCATGAAATGCCTCCTCCCATGATTACATACCGCTTAAGTATACCATAAGGAGCGGTGTTAGTCGAGATATCGCGCGCATAAGCAGAGTTGTACAATAGATGTGACAATCGCGCCAAATTTCCTCCGGAAAGTTTACTTTTATGGCTGTCGGATGTATACTGAACATGGTCTCAGACTTTACCAGAGGGACATGAGAAAGGAATCCTCATTATGAACCGGCTTTTGCTCGTTGACGGCAGCAACCTGCTGTTTCAAATGTTTTACGGCATGCCCGCAAGAATCACAAACAGGCAGGGCAAAGCCATCCACGCAACCCTCGGCTTTACCGGCGCATTGTTAAAAATCATTCGGCAAGCCGTTCCCACGCACATGGCGGTTTTTTTTGACGGGGAGCATGAAAATGACCGTTCCCGGATCGACCCGGATTATAAGACAAACCGGATCGATTACAGCGAAGTGCCCGAAGAGGAAAACCCTTTTTCTCAGCTTGACGACGTCTATGCCGCGCTAGATTTTCTGGGCATCCGGCATGCAGAAACGACCGTCTGTGAGACGGACGACCTCATCGCCGGCTACGCCCTGACCCTTGAAGGGGAAACCGAAATCGTGATTTCCTCATGGGACAGCGATTTTTTCCAGCTCATCACCGACCGGACATCCGTGCTTCGCTACCGCGGCGCAAAAACGGCGCTCTGCACACCCGCCTACATAACGGAAAAGTTCGGCATTTCACCGGCGCAATACGCGGACTTCAAATCCCTGACGGGCGATGCGGCGGATCATATCAGAGGTGCGGACAGAATCGGTCCCAAAACAGCCTCTGCGCTGCTTTTTGAATTCGGCTCCCTGAAAAACCTGCTCGCCCATGCGGATCAAATCCAAAAGCCATCCGTGAGGGCGGCTATCCTCCAAAACAGACAGCGGCTGGAAACGAACTACAGGCTCATAAAACTGGAGCACACCGCCCCATTGCCCTTTGCTCTTCCGGAGCTTGCTTACAACGATACCGGTCTGACCACCAATGAAGTGCTGAAAGGAATTGGGCTGAAATAAGAAAAAAGAAATATCAGGAAAGGAACCATCCTATGTCCACTGAAATTGAAAAATTCAAAAAAACAAAATATACCTGCTATTTTACCTATCTGGCCATGGCGTCCGTATTCGCCCTGCCGCCGATTCTGTTCGTGACCTTCCGCGAAATGTACGGCATTTCCTATACCCTGCTGGGCACTCTGGTGCTGGTCAATTTCTGTTCCCAGCTGACGATCGACCTGATCTTCACATTTTTTACCAGATACTTCAATGTCCACAAGGTTGTCCGGATCATGCCGCTGCTCACCTCGACGGGGCTGTTTATCTATGCGGTCACGCCGCTTTTGGTTCCCCGCTTCATTTACGCCGGTCTGCTTGCCGGCACGATCATCTTTTCCATCGCCGCCGGGCTCTGCGAGGTGCTGTTAAGCCCTCTGGTCGCCGCCCTTCCTTCTGACAATCCGGAGCGGGACATGAGCATGCTGCACTCTCTGTATGCCTGGGGCGTTGTCACCGTCGTGGTCATCAGCACCCTGTTTTTGAAAATTTTCGGAAGAGACCGCTGGATGTATTTGACCATGTTCTGGGCGCTGCTTCCCCTGGTTTCCGTCGTGCTCTACAGCATCGTTCCGCTGCCGCAGATGGAGCTTTCCTCCGATACGGCATCCGGCAGGACCGGACAAAAAAACAGGGGGCTCTCCCTCTGCGTGCTCTGCATATTTCTGGGCAGCTGTGCCGAAAACGCGATGACAAACTGGATTTCCGGCTATATGGAGGCCGCGCTGCGGATTCCCAAGGTGACTGGCGACATTCTGGGACTGGCGTTGTTCGCCATCCTTTTGGGGGTTGCCAGAACTGCTTATGCCAAATATGGTAAGCATATTTATCCCATACTGCTTTGGGGCATGGTTGGGGCAACGGTCTGTTATCTGATCGTCGGGATATCCACGAATCCGTTTCTTTCCGTAGCCGCCTGCGTATTCACCGGCTTATGTACCTCCATGCTGTGGCCCGGCACCCTGATTTTTATGGAAGAAAAATTTCCCGCCCCCGGCGTGGCCGCCTATGCGCTGATGGCGGCGGGAGGGGATTTTGGCGGCTCGATTGCTCCCCAGCTGCTGGGAATCGTTGTGGACAGAGTTTCCGAAAGCGCCATGGGCGCCCGCCTTGCCGCGACGTTCTCTTTGTCCGCCGAACAGATCGGCATGAAGGCCGGCATGCTCACCGCCGCGCTGTTCCCGCTGCTGGGCGTCTTTTTGCTGCTTTACATGAAAAAATATTTTGGAAACCGAAAATAAAAATCAGGGGCTGCGCATTGATGGCGCAGCCCCTGACATCGTCCCGGTTCCTGCCGCAGGCGAAACCTGCTTTCGCCTGCCGGAACTTCTCATAAATCTTATTTGACCAGTCTGACCGTCTTGATTTCAAATGCGTTGAAGGGCAGTCTGATGACGCCGTCCTCCATCGGAATTTCTTCCTTCACGTTCTCCAGCATATCGCACAGATAAGCCTTCTTCGCGCCCAGCCTCGTGCAGATTTCGGCGGCTGTCTGCGCCTTTTTCGCCTCATAGAGACGCAGCACCACATCGCCGGAGCCGTCCTCCGCGGGCTTCATCGTATCCAGCAGCACGTTTTCTTTGTCCACCGTCACCGCGCTGAAAGCGTCCACGATGCCCTTTGTCACCTGCGGCTTCACGTTCAGCTCATAGCCCTGTCTGACCACATCGCAGTCCGTAAAGGTGCCTTCCCAGGCGGTAAAGGCATAGGTGAAATGATGCACGGCATTGTCCGCGCGCATTTCCGGACAGGAGGATGCGCGAAGCAGCGTCAGCTCCAGCGCATTGCCGTTCATGCTGATACCGTACTTACAATCATTTAAGACCGCAGCTCCGTGGGAGCCGTCGCACAGCGCGCTGTAACGGTGGTTGCACACCTCAAAGCGGTCCTTATCGTAAAGCTTCGAGCGATGCGCCGGGCGCTCCACGAAACCGAACTGCATTTCGTTGATGCCGTTTTCCGCGTAAACGTTGACCGGGAAGCAGGCCTTTAAGAGACGGTGCAGCTCCTTCCAGTCCACCTCGGTTTCAAACTCGATCCGGGCAGAGTCCGCAGCCAGACGGATATACTGGGTGAAGGTGGATTCGCTGATCGTTCCGGTCACCTTGAGCACCCCTTCCAGACCTTCGCCCACAACCTCCACATGCACCTGATCCAGCGCCTGCACCTCCTGCTCGATATAGTTGGAATCGATATCCCAGGCATCGAACAGACGGGGCACATCCTTGTAAAGGCGGAAACGGTTCATCGGCTCCGCGGCAAATTCCCTGCCGGAGTCCTTGCGCACAAAGGAAACCACCTCGCCCCTGTCGTTAATCCGCGCAGTCACCTTGCTGTTTTCCAGAACAAAGCCGTCCGCTTCCCTGCAGGCCTTCACCGCTGTCAGGTCCGCCTTTTCGGATGCGGGCACAAGGGAAACCGCACCGCAGGCGGGAATTCTGACCTGTGCCTTCACTGTGCCGTCCATCCTCTGTACCGCGACCGCCTCTCCCTCTGCGGTCCTTGCGCCGTCTGCAAAGCTGTCGGGCAGCTCCACCAGCGCGGTGCGGTCAAAGCTTAACGAGTTCCACACGGTGACGGCGTCATCCTTTTCCTTTGCCAGAACCGTAAAGGCTTTCTGCATAAGCTCCTTTGCGCTCTCCTGCAGCTTCCCGTGCCTTTCGTTGGCTTCCACATAGACCTTCGCAATGCTGGAACCGGGCAGAATGTCATGGAACTGGTGCAACAGCAGCTCCTTCCACAGCGCATCCGCCGTTTCCAGCTCGTAGGTCATGCCCGCTCCCATGGCAAGGCTGCTCCAGAATTCCATTTCCCGCATGACAAGCTCGCTTATGCGGTTGTTTTTCTTCACCATCGCCTGGGCGGTATAGGTGCCTCGGTGCGCGCTGAAATACAGCTCGCCCACATAGGTGTTCACAGGACCGCCCTGGGCTTCCATGTCCTTGAAAAATTCCATGGGGCCCGCCATTTTCACCTTCACGCCGCCTTCCAGATCCTCCTGGCGCTTCGCGTATTCCACAAAATCTCTCGCCGGTCCGCCGCCGCCGTCTCCGTAGCCGAAGGGCATCAAAAACGCGTCCAGATCCTGCACCTGGGTACGGTTTTTCCAGATGTTATTCGCCTCGGTGGGATTCGTGCGGTAGGTATAGCTGGTGGGCAGGAAGGAAACGATCTCGGAACCGTCCATGCCCCTCCATGTGAAGTAGTGGTAAGGGAACTGGTCGCCCTCATTGTAGGACCAGAAAATTTTCTGGGTCACAAGGTAATTCACGCCGCAGCCCTTCAAAATCTGGGGCAGCGCGGCCGTATAACCGAAGGTATCAGGCAGCCACAGGATTTCGCTGTCCACATCGAACTCTTCCTTATAGTAGCGCTTGCCGTGGATGAGCTGACGGATCAGCGCCTCGCCGCTGGCCATATTGGTATCCGGCTCCACCCACATCGCGCCGTCCGCGATCCACTGACCGCCTTTTACGGCTTCCTTGATTCTGGCAAAAAGCTCCGGGTAATATTTTTTACACATCTCATAGGATGCGGGCTGGCTCTGGATGAACTTGTATTCCGGATATTCCTCGATCAGGCGAAGCTGTGCCGCAAAGGTACGCTCCGTTTTCCGATAGGTTTCCGCCATGGGCCACAGCCACGCCAGATCCAGATGAGCGTTGCCCACTGCGTAAAACACAGGAGCCGTGGAGCCGTTCTTCGCCTCCATCACGGGGCGCAGCGCCTCCCGGGCCTCCAGATAGGACGCAATCCGCTTATCTCTGGGCTGCTCAAAATCCACGATCAGCGTAAACTGCTCCAACGCCTTCGCGATCTTTGCCGCCCGCAGGGAGGTTTCGTCCAGCGTATCCAGCAGCCTGTTTAATGTATCCACGTCCATGAACAGCTGATAAGCCGCCTCGTTCCAGATGCCAAAGGTGCATTTTCCCAGCGTGCTGCGCTCCCCTTCCTTTTTGGGATCCGCAAAGGCGCCGGGCAGAACCGGACCCGTGGCACAGCCGCCGTCGGGAGACTCCTCATAAAAATGTCCCGCATAGGTTTCCATCAGCACATCGTAGCGCTCGCCCTCTTTTCCGCAAAAGGCCAGCACATTGTCCTCCATGTAATGATGGGGCATATCCACCCAGTCCGCCCGGTAGGTGCCAAAGCCCTTGCCGTTCACAAAAATCACGGACTCCCCGCCGGGATTTAAGTTCAGGACGATGCGTTCGCCCTCCGCCTCTTTGGGCAGCACAACGCTCCCCTTAAACCAGCAGTATTCCCAGGTGCGCCCCCAGGTAAAGCCTGTCTCCACCGGCGCGAAATTCCCGTTTAGCGCCTCCTCCATGGAAAGCTGGTCCATCGTACGAAACGCCTCCCAGGAAATCTCTCCCAGCGGTTCGTAGAAATCATCCTTCAGGGTGCGAATCCAATGCTTGATCCTCCCTTTCCACTCCGAATGCATGACTTTCATTGTTTTCTCCTTTTCCTTTTTAAAAATATGATGAAACAGTCTGACATGGCAGACCGTCGCATGCCTGCTTCGTTCGCCGCAGCCTCAAATGCTACGGCGCTGAAAACCGGTCTCATTCCTCTATGCGCTCAAAAACCGGTCCACAATCTGCTGCCGGTATTCCTTTGACAACGATGCGAAAAACGCGGAATACCCGGTCACGCGCACCACCAGATCCGGATAGGACGCGGGATCCTCATGGGCCGCCAGCAGCTTTTCTTTGGATACACAGTTCATATTGATCAGCGTGCCGCCCGCCTGCTCGTGGGCATGAATCAGCGCCACCAGCGCATCCACACCGCCCCCGTTTTCCACCAGCCCGGTATCGATATCCAGATGCAGGGGTGCGGAATTGCCGTATCCCGCCTGGGTCAGCGCCACCGCGTTTGCCTTTAACGCCGGTGAAAAGGTATCCACACCTCTCGCAAAGCCGGGATCCGGCTCCGAGGAGTGGGAAATCGGCTCTCCCGCGAATCTGCCGTTAGGGGTCGCCTCCAGCGTCCTTCCGTAGGCGTACACATCGCCGTGAGAGAACATGCCGGGCACCACCATCAGATGATGCTTCGGCGTGGGGGAACCCTTGCAAAGGGAAACAAAATAATCCCGGATCCGCACTGCCCATTCCTCCGCCATGCTCTCGGGCGAGCCAAACCGGCGGATATTTTTGAGCATCAGCCGTTCCCGCTCCGCGCCCTCATAGTTGGTCTGCAAAAGGGTAAACAGCCTGTCCCAGCTGATTTTTTCTTCTTCCACGACGCGCTGCTGGATCGCCGCAAAGGAATCCGCCACCGTCGCCAGGGCAATGCCGTCGATGTTTAAGTCCAGAATGTCCACACCGCCGTTGGAGCAGTTTAAGCCCCGTTCGATGGTTCCGTGCATGAACAGATTCAACACGATTTCCGGCAGGTTTCTCTGCATGATCTCATAGTGACGGTCATAGCCCTTTTTGATGCAGTCCACCATCGTAGCGAGATGGGCGCAGAATCGCTCCCACAGCCGCTCCATGGAGCAGTTGCCGTCCTTTTGCAGATCGTCAAGCGCATAATGCAGGGCGACCGCCATGTTCACCCGGGTCACATCCTGCAGCGGATATTCCCGCCCGGGGATCGCCACCCAGTTACAGCCGCATTTGACCCGCATCCTGCCCAGCTCCACGGGGAAGCCGTTTTTCGCAAAACCCTCCGCAATGCCCTTTTCCAAAGAATAACACACTCCGTAGCCGTCTGCAATCGTATATTCCACCGCCCGGCGCAATAATGCCTCCGCTACGTCGGACTGTCCCTCAATGGGCGCATGCACGCGGATCCCCAGATTTGTGGGGATGTGCAAAAGATGCATGGCATCCAGAATCACAAAGGACAGGCGGGAAGTCACCTCCCTGTCCCCCGCAGGCGTCAGTCCGCCGATCTGGGTGTAGTGGGTGTCGTTGAAAAACAGGCTCGCCAAAATCCAGACCGCTTCTTCCTCCGTCAGGGCTCCTGCAGCAATATCCCGCTCAAAGTAGTCCTCCAGAAGCGTGTCCAGCGCGCCCAGCGCGCCGCCCGCAAAATAGGTTCTGTCCACGGACTGGAAATGCGCCAGAAACTGCACCGCCTCCCGGAAGGTTTCGGGCGGTCTCTTTGTCAGCGCGAAATTTATTTTCGCGATTTCTTCATAATTTTTCTTCCGGAAGGGATCGCTTTCCTGCTCCGCCAGCTCCTCCGCCAGCTTCCCATGGGCCTCCACCCATTCCAGAATGCCCAGCGCCAGCTGTTCCTCGCCCTCGTAAAAATCCGGATCCGCAGGGCGGTTCTTTTTCCGGTAATGGCGTATCTTTTCAAGCAGCCCCTGCCAGCCCTCCGAAAGTCCGATCTCCATGTCCGGGCACAGATGGTTCATCGCGCCGAAGCCCGCCTGGGTGATGCGGTATTTTTTGATCGTTTCGGCCAGCTCCTTTGGTTTGTCCTCTTCTGCGATCCCCAGGGGAACAAAGCGGTCGAAGGTGCCCACCCAGCAGGTCGCAAGGGCGCTGTCAGGGTTGATGTATTTGGGCATTTCATTTAAGAAGCGGCGCAGATTTCTGCCGATCAGGGCGCAGCCGTGGACCTTGCCGTCGGGCGCGCATTCGGCTTTGAAGGTGAAATCTTCAAAGTCGATAAAGCCATGGTCATCGATGTCGATGGAGCCGTGGCGGGCGATCTTTTTGTCGTTGATCGCTAGCTTGCTGTCATGCAGACGCATGATGCGGTCTGTAACCGCCTGGGACATCACAACTTTTTCTGTGTTCATATTTCCTCCATTCGTCCGGTTTACAGGAAACCGTATTTCTGTTTCAGTTGGGTTACGGTTTCTTTGGTTGGTGCGGTTACGTCCAGCAGGTCCTCCTCCTGCAGCGCGCGGTGTTTGGAGTTGCCGAGGCTGTGGTAGGGGAGGAGTTCAGCCTTTATCTGCGGCCAGGCGGATAAAAAGGCGGCTATCCCCTCTAATTCCTGGTCGTTATAGCCGGGAATGTAGGGGATGCGGACGAGGATATTGCTACCCGCTTCGGCAAGCTTTTTGAAGTTGTCGAGGATGCGTTCATTTCCTGCGCCGGTGCAGGCGCGGTGGACGTCAGGGTCCAGGGCCTTTAGGTCGTAAAGGAAGAGGTCGGTCAGGTCCTTTATGGTCTCAAAGGATTGCCAGGGAACGTTGCCCGCGGTGTCCACGGCGGTGTGGATGCCGGACTGGCGGCACAAGGTCAAAAGCTCATGTAGGGCTTTTGGCTGCAGCATACATTCGCCGCCGGAGAAGGTAGCGCCGCCGCCGGACTGGTCGAAATAAGCCTTGTTGCGCATAATTTCCCGGAAGATTTCTTCTGCGCTTTTTTCCTCGCCCACCCGCACCAGGGCGTCGGCGTAGCATTCCTCGCAGCAGAGGAAGCAATGGCTGCACTTTCCTTTGTCGATCCGGTGGACGCCCGCCGTGAAGCTGTGGGCGCCCATGGGACATTGCACTTCGCAGGCCCTGCAGCCGATGCATTTTTCCGGATACCACAGGATTTCCGCCTCCGGGCGGATGGATTCCGGATTGTGGCACCATTTGCAATGCAGGCTGCAGCCCTTGAAAAAAACCACCGTCCGCACGCCGGGTCCATCGTGGACGGAAAAATGCTGTATGTTGAATATATTTGCGCCTTCCATAGTCATCCCCTTGTCGCCGTTTTGCGGCGACTCAAATCAGAATGAAGGTTACTATTCAGACGTGTCTGAATCGTAACGAATGAATTTCTAAAACCGGCACGTCACTTCCACCGCTTTTGCCTGGCTGTCATAGCCAACAAGCAGCGTCCGGGTTGTCTCATCCCATTCCATGGAGACCTCTGTCATGCTGCCGTCCTCCGCTTTGGCGCTCACCTGCGTGACGGCCCTGGGCAGGCGCACTCTGGTGAAGGCTTTGATCTTATCCGCGGTTTTTAAGCGCAGGTCCAGTCCGTCCCTGGTCAACGCAGCGCTCTCCACTCTGGCGGAGGTGCCGATGACGCGGAACTCCTCGTCTTCAATGACAGAAAAGTCAAAGAGAAGGGCAGATTCGTCCGGCGCGATTTCCTTATGGGTGATGATCCGGTAATCGTTTTCCAGCATATCGGCGAAAAGCCCGTCAAAGGTTTTCTTTTCCTCCGTCACGCTCTCATCCATAACTGCGGAAATGATATAAGGTCCGCGGTGCAGCGTCAGATCGTTGCGATACTGCCAGTCGATGGACTCTGCCGCCAGCGCATCCTTTACGAGCCTGCGGTAGCTGTCCGCCAGCGCTGCTTCCAGACAAATCCGTGCGGGAACCATATTCCAGACGATGATCCTGCCCTGATCCACCGGGTAGCTGCCGTCTTTTAAATCGCGGGAAAGTCCCGCCATTTCGAACAGGTGCTGCGCCGGATTGTCATAGCCGGACTGCCGCCACCAGGAGCTGATCTGATGGAAGGGATCGCTGCCGTCTCCGATATAGAGCAGCGTGCCGCCCTTTTTCACCCAGGAAATGAGGGCGGTGTTCACATCGGGCGCTTCCGGCTTGATGTATTCGTAGCTCAGCACGGCAAAGCTGATGTCATCCAGATACCCCGCAAAGCGGCGCACATTGTCAAGCTGCACCGGCTTGATGGGGAGCCCGTATTTTAGCAGGGGCATCGCCATACCGAAAAACTGAGGGAACGCGGCGCTCTGGATGAAATCCAGCATCATGGAATCGTCTTCTCCGATTTCCTTCATGAGCTGCGACGCCGCTTCCTCGTCCACCGCTTTTCCGCTGTTTTTGTGCAGCGCCGCCCGGAAGCGCTCCTCGATCGGCTCGCCCGTCACGATGCCGTCCGGGAAGGTTCTCTGGAACAGGCCGCTGTCGGACATGAACACGCCGATATTCTCCTTGACGCCCTCGAAGAAAAATCCGGGCTGCTCCATATCGCCGAACAGCTGGAACATGCTGGACAACAGGGTCGCATAGCTTTGGGGAATCGGCTTTGACTCCTCCGTGGTAAAGCTGGTTTCAATCTTTTCCGCAATTCTGGGCTGTACCCTGGGATAACAGCCTTCAAAAACCCGGTGGGGCCAGGGACAGATTTCATAGTGCCAGATATGAGGATGCAGCAGGGACGCCGTCGC
Source organism: uncultured Eisenbergiella sp. (assembly GCA_910585455.1). Taxonomy (GTDB): domain Bacteria; phylum Bacillota; class Clostridia; order Lachnospirales; family Lachnospiraceae; genus Gallintestinimicrobium. Next base: position 46,619 of record CAJUEL010000004.1, read on the forward strand.
TGTCTTCACATAGTTGTAACGGTAATTGTCCCAGGTATAGCTGGGCAAATCCTCGATCGGGTCGTTTAAAAACCACATCCTGCGCCCGGTTCCCTTCACCAGCTCCTGCATCACGCCGTACTCCAGATACGCCGTTTCAAAGGTTCTTTCCTTGTAAAAGCCGTTATAGACGTTCGCCTCTCTGCTGGTTCCGGTCCAGATCTGCGCGATGTAACCATCCACCGCGGGAAGATTGATGAGCGCCGCCTCCGGACTCATGATTTTCCACTGGGTGTAATTTAACAGACTGTGGGTGGGCACGTAAAAGCGCAGGTCCTTCTGATATTTCACCTTCGCGTATTCCTTGAGCGCCGCGCTCACCCGATCGATGGTGCGGCAGTACAGGTATGCCTTGAGCTTCGCGGATTTATACCGGACGTCCAGATCCTCATGCTGGGGCCTCCAGGGCTCCCGGTAATACACCTCATATTCCCGTTTGAACGCTTCGGAATAACCGCTCCTGTCCCAGAATTCCGGCTCCTCCACATGAATCGCCTCCACGCCCATGTCCACGGCGATTTTCATGCGTTCCGTCAGATATTCCGAAAAGGAAACCGTGGGCACCATATAGGGCACGGTGGGATTGTGCACCACATCCTTGCCGCTTCTTTCCACCTGTCCTTCGTCCCAATGCTTCCTGCCGTCCCATTTTCCGTCCAGATAGTCCTGATACTCGCCCCAGGCGATGCCCGTCATCAGATGGATCACATATCCCTTTTCCCGGTACTGCCGGATGCGCTCGGGCATCGTATCGTCGATGCCATAGACCATGACGAAATCGCAGCCCAAATCAACGGAAGGGCGAAATTCTCCTCCCGCCTGATAGCCGGTCAGCTCTTCTGTCTTTTCTCTGATATATGCCATGATTTCATTCCCCTCCAAATCCTGTAGGTATAAAAAGAGGGCGACCTTAATATGCATCCATGCAATTTAAGATTCACCCTCGTTTTTCAAAAGTTCCACGTCCTTCCTGCGGCGTATGCCGCCGCAGGATATCCGTTTATGTTTGCTTTGAAATTAATATGCGAAGTCGTCTCTGGTCTTGGAAACCTCGGTCATGTAATCCAGGAACGCCTGCATCTTGCCACCGTCGTTGGTCATCAGATACTCCTGATAATCCTCCAGAATGGCTCTCGCCTCATCCTCGGTGTCAGCAAAGTAAGCGCGCTGTGTATACTCGGTTTCCTTGCTGTCATCAAACGCCCACTCTGCGAACTCATCATAACCCTCAAAACCGTTCGCCATCGCGTCGATCGCATAACCAGGCAGAATTTCTACCGGTCTCTGCTTTCTGTAATCTGCAAGATACGGATCAACCGCATCCGCCTCAAACGGGCCGGATTCGCCAAACCACTTGGTGTTCTTCTTTGCCACATAGGTTCTGCCTGCCATGTAGTTAATGCCTCTCGCGCGCAGCTCTTCCTTAACGCCTTCGGAATCCGTTCTATATCTCTCTGTCAGATCAGCATTCATTCTGGGCTGACCTTCTTCGTTGAGCTCATAGGTATCGCCTTCAAAGCCATAGCAGATCAGTCTTGTGCCTTCCTTGCTGTTCACATAATCCAGCCAGGTCAGAGCAGCGTCGATGTTAGAGCAGGTGGTCGGGAAGAAGATAACGGGAGAACCGCTTCTGCCTTCGGATTCCACCTGAACAAGCGGGGAACCATCCTGATACTGTAACGGTCCAACCGGCACATATCTCATTTCCGGATGCGCTTCATATAAACCTGTCTGCTTGGTAGCGTCGATTGTCATACCATACTGTGCGCAGGTGAACAGAGCCGTACCGTTACCGGCCTTCTCCTTACCGCGGTCATCAGACTGGGTGAAGCACTCTTTGTCAAGAAGACCTTCTTTTACCATTCTCCACAGGAACAGATTCTTGTCAATCCAGTTTTCATTTAACTTGCCAAGCGTCACATTGCCGTTTTCATCCAGCTCATAGCTGGTCAGCTTCTTCTGATCAAAGCTTGCAGCATAGTCGCCATAGCTCCAGCCATTGTGATAGGTGGTAGCCACGATACAGTCATTTCCGTTTACATCCTTAAAGCCATAATCTCTTGCCTGCACCATGAAATCAAACAGCTCCTGAGAGGTTTTGATGGAAGCAGGATCCACATTCAGGGTCTTCGCCACGTCTTCACGGACGAATACGCCGTATGCCCAGACAGCCTTATCTTCGATACTTCCGGAAACCTCCGTAGGAAGCACGTATCTGGCGCCGTTATTTTCGGGGGGCTCAATGTCGTTTTCCAGATACTTGGTGCTGATCACGCCGATCTCATAAGCATCCGCAATGCTCGGATAGTTGGGAACCAGATTCTTGATATCGATCAATCTGCCTTCCTGACCAGCCTTCTTGATAACAGCAGTCTCACCGCCATTGCCGCCCCAGAAAGGCGCGTTGATCATATCGGGCATATCGCCGGAAGCGAACATCATGTTCAGCTTTTCGGTCTCGCTCATGTTGATGCCTTCAAATTCCACGGTAACGCCGATCTTTTCACGGATCGCGGCCGCCACCTCGTTGTTGTACTGATCGTCAGCCGTCTTGAAGCCGCCATTCCAGCAGATCAGCATGTTGAGCCGCACATCGTCAAACTTCTTGTACTTGTTGCCGTCCTCGTCCACATAATAATCGCCGTCGGCTTCCGCTTCCGCACCGCTGTTGTCCGCCGCACCGTCATTGGATGCCGCATCCTCATTGGTTGCAGGGGCGGGGGTTGATGCGGGCGTGTCGCTGCCGGCATTGCTGTTGCCGCAGCCCGCCATCGTGCCTGCTACCATGGCAGCGGCAAGCATCAGAGATAACGCTTTTTTCTTCATCATAATTCCTCCTTGATTTGATTGGTTTGTATGAAGTTGTAAAACCATCTATTTCGGGTAAAAGAAATCCGTGCGCCCCACAAAGGGACTCTACATCAGCCTTTTACTGATCCGACCATAACGCCCTTCACATAATATTTCTGCAGGAAGGGATATACTACGACGATGGGCATCGTCAGAATCATAACGAACGCCATCTGTAAGGACTGGGACGTATAGGTGGTCATAGCCGCCGATGCCGTTTCCTGCCCTACCTTCACCTGGGAGCCTGCAGAGGCCTCTGCCAGAATTCTCTGCAGCACCGTCGCCGCAGGATACAGAGCAGCCTTACTCTGATAGTAAGCCGCTGTAAACCAGTCGTTCCATTTGCCTACGCCGATGAACAGCGCCAGCGTGGCAAGGATCGGCTTGGAAAGCGGAATGTAAATCCGGGTCATGATCGTCCACTCGCTCGCCCCGTCCAGCTGCGCCGATTCCCGCAGCTCATAGGGAATGCCGGCAAAATTCGTTCGCAGCAGGACAAAATTGTAAAAACTGTAAACCGACGGTATGACATATAACCAGAAGCTGCTGGTCAGTCCCATGCTCCGCAGCACCATATAGTAAGGCACGATACCGCCGCCAAACAGCGTGGTAAAATACCAGAAGAAGTTCAAAAACGTCCTTCCCGGCAGGGTCTTGACACACATCGCGTATGCCGCCAGCGCCGTGAACAAAAGTCCCACCACCAGGATAATCAGCGTTGCCGCGACAGAAATCTGCAGGGAAGGTCCGATACGGTCGTCCGCAAATGCCTTCGCGTAGTTCTCCAGCGTGAACTCTCTGGGGAACAGCCATACGCCGCCGCGCATGAAATCACGCCCCGTATTGAGGGAGGCGATCAACACGTACCAGAAGGGGTAAAAGGTTACAAGACCCAAAAGCCCCAGAAAGGTATAATTAAATACTTTGAAAATTTTCTGTCCTTTTGTCTCTCTCATCGTTTCCCTCCTTCTTTACCACAGACCGACTTCCGCGTATTTCTGCGTCAGGAAGTTCGTCAAGGTTACCATTGCCAGCGATATGACCGACTTCACCAGACCGATTGCGGTCGCATATTCAAACTTGCCGTATTTAATACCGGTCTGTAACACATATGTATCCAGCACCTGGGAAATCGGCAGGTTGGCAGGCTGCTGCAGCAGAAGGAGCTGATCCATATCCGCGCTCAGGATGCCGCCCATGCGCATGATGAACATGATGCCGATGGTGGCAGCGATGCCCGGCAGGGTGACGTGCCAGGTACACTGCCAGCGGTTGGCGCCGTCGATGGTCGCCGCTTCATACAGCCCCTGATCCACGCCCGTAATCGCGGAAAGGAATACGATGGAGCTCCAGCCTACGTTCTTCCACATATCAGAGAAAATAACCAGCGGATAAAATGCGGATCTCTCACCCATCACGAAGATAGCTTCCAGTCCCATGGATTTGCGGATATCATTGTAAAGACCGCCGTAGGGGCTGAAAATCGCCGTCAGCAATGTTACCACAACCGCCCAGGATACAAAGTTGGGCAGATAGCTCATGGTCTGCACCAGGCTCTTAAACTTCTTCGCCCGCACCTCGTTTAACAAAAGTGCCAGGATAATCGGCGCCGGGAAGCAGATCGCGATTTTCAAAAGGCTGATGATCAGCGTGTTCTTCGTCGTCGTCCAGAATTCGGGGGAAGTCATGAAATTGCGGAAATGCTTCAGCCCCGCCCATTCGCTTCCGAAAATGCCCAGATCAAACCGGTAATTCTTGAATGCCAGCACGATGCCAGTCATCGGCGCGTAACAGAAAATCAACAGCCACACCACGCAGGGTACCATGAACAGATACAGCATTCTGTGCTTCCAGATTTCAGTCATCAATCTTTTCCTGTTGTGCGCTTTTTGTTCCGGAGTCAGCACCACTCCTGTGTTTTTCCCACCCATACAGTCCACCTTTCTCTCGTTTTGTCATATTTGCTATGCGCTATTTGTTATGCTGTCAAATTCCCATTTTGCCGAAGCGCACCGCATTTCATTTAATGTTATTGTATCACATATTGTGCATCATGCAAGCCCCTTTATTAATTTTCTATAAACTTTGTTATAAGTGCCCAGTTTTGACCAGTTCATTTTTCACATTTTGACTATAGCAAATATAGCAAATCTTTTGTATTGACATATAACATTTCGAAGGATATACTATAGGAAGAAATACGATTATGCTGCGCGGTCCTGACATCATTTGTTCTATATTACAGGAACGCTGCAGCCCCATGTAACCTCATACAAAGCATTGTGGCGTACGCAGGAAGGAGGTTTCCTCATGCCCAATATTTCCAATCAGCCAATGTATCAGAGAATCAAAGCGGATATCATGCACCAGATCGAATCCCATTTGCTTTCCCCCGGCGACCGCATCCCTACCGAGCTTGCGCTTATGGAACAGTATGGCGTCAGCCGCATCACCATTTCCAAAGCGCTCAATGAATTAAAGGAAGAAGGATACGTGGAACGTTTTCCCAACAGAGGAACCTTCGTTTCCCAGAATGCACAGTTCCCGTCTCTGGTGAGCGAAGCAAAGGTTCCCGAAAAGGCGGAGGCTTCCGAGGGACTGTTAAAAGAGGTCGCCTGTATCCTCCCCACCTTTTCTGACCTTTTTTCCCTTTCCATGATCAACGGCGTGCTGTCAGCCCTTCCGGCGTCGGAATATATTTGCCATATTTTCCGCAGCGACAATCCTCAGATCGAAAATTACCTGTTAAAAAGATGTCTGGATTTGAATATCGCGGGCATTGTTCTGTTTCCACAGGATCAGCCTTTTTTCAGCAATGAGCTTCTCCTCATGCAGCTCCAGAAATATCCGCTGGTATTGCTGGACCGCTACCTCCCCCGTCTGGATACAAGCTATGTAATTGCGGACAATCAGGCGGCGGGCGCGCTCTGTGTCCGCCATCTGCATGAGCTGGGGCATCAGCGCATCGCTTTTTTCACCTCCAGCCTGCGCAGCACCTTTTCCGTCAAATATCGGATTGAGGGGGTTCTGGATGCCGCATCCCGTCTGGGCATTCCGGAAAGCTCCGTGCATATCGCCGACCACGTTCTGTACTGGGATAAAAACAGCCATTATGAAGAACTGCTTACAAGGCTCATCCATCAGGAGCGGGTGACTGCTTTCATCGCTTCGCAAAGCGGCATGGGGGTCTATCTGCTTGACACGCTCCGTTCCCTGGGCATCAGCGTGCCGGGACAGGTATCGCTGATGTGCTTTGACCAGCCGCTCACACAAACACAGCATCCGGATTTTTTCACTCACATTGACCAGTCGGAATATGTTATGGGCAGGGAGGCGGGACTGATTTTGCGCCGCTATCTGGAACAACGCACCACCACAGTCTATCACAAGGTGATTGCGCCGACTCTGAAGGTGCATCATTCCACCGGAGCCGCGGTGCTTTGATGCAATGGCGCAGTTGCTCTTTGATGTGTGGGAATTTAAGCCTTGCGGCAGTCGCCAAATATCCGCGCGGACACCGCTGCCTGGCGCATCGCCGCAGGAATAAAGACAGGAGGAAATGGATATGAAAGAGCTCTACCGCGCAGGCGGTTTTCTGGACGAAGGCTTTGTGGGACAGATCGCCTACACGATCTGTCTGGATCAGCCTTACGAAGAACTGGACATTCATTTTACATTTGATAAGCAGCACTACTCTGCCGCCACGGATGAGCTGCGGCAAAAGATCGCTAAAATCTGCATGGAAAAATATCATAAAAATGAAAGTGACGTGACACCGGAGGAACTGGACCGGCTCATTTTGCATGAGGCGAAAACGGAAATCCACATCGCCGCCATGATGAATGACACTTTTCTCGGCTGTGTGCACAGACAGCTGACGGACAGGCATCTGCATTTTACGACGGAGGAGGCAACGGAGGGTTGCATTCCCCAGCCCTCCTATTCCGGTGTATTAAAGGTGATCGTGCTGGTTTTTAATGTCATTTTGGATGATACACGCTATGAATTATCCGTATCCGCCCGGTAACGGATACGCCCATCTATTCAATTCAGGCACACCGGGATTTCTACGGAGCACCGGGCGGCCGCAGCTGCTGTTTCCCGGCATACCGCAGCCTGCCGAAAGGAGTTTTTCATGTATAAAAGACTGGAACTGCACAACCATACCACCGAATCTGACAGCAGCTTAAGCTGTAAGGAGCTTTTGGATTATATGATCAGCGATCGGGTCGATGCATTTGCGCTGACCGATCACAATACCATATCCGGACATGTCAAAATGCAGAAGCTTCTGTCCGAAACGCAGTCCCCCATCGCGTGCATCTACGGGATGGAATACACGACCTATTATGGACATATTCTCTGTCTGAACCTGACCGAATATGTGCCCTGGGAGACCATTGACAAAAACCGTCCGGAGCTTTTATTTTCGGCCGCACGAAATAAAGGCGCTCTCGTCGGGATCGCCCATCCTTTTTCCTTTGGGGAGCCCTTCGCCCGGGGATGCCGTTTTGAAATGACTGTGACCGACTATTCCGTCGTGGATTTCATCGAGATTTTCAACAATCCGGAGCCTCTCTATGAGGTGAACGAGCCAGGGCTTTTGCTCTGGGAGGACCTCGCGCTTTCGGGGCATCGTCTTTCCGCCACCAGCGGTATGGATCTGCACGGCATCTGGTCCATGGCGGATCAATTCGCCACCTTTATCGAAGGGGAACCCGGCGGGGATATCGCCAAAGAACTAGAGACCGCCATCCACGCACAGCGCACCTGGGTTTCCAAAGGACCCATCCTGACGGCACAGCTTTTACCGGAAACCGCATGCCTGGAGCTTTCTGCCACGCTCTCCGGCAAGCCCGGATTTACGGAGCGCGACAGCTATCTGGCCGCCTGTAAAACGAAGACCCGGACAGTCACGCTGCCCATTCATATCGGAGAGACGGTTTTGCTGCCGCTTTCGCAGCTTGGGGAGGCGGATGTTATCATTCCGAAGCTTTATGGGGAAAATACGGATGTGGCACAGCTGCTTTGCGTCAGTCCGGTGATTTCGCGCATTTAGCTGCCCGCCCCAGCCTCATACGCCTCCACCGCCGGATCCTTCATCTCCAGCACGCGCCGCCACTCCTTCGTCCCCTCCACCTTTTCCACCCGGCTTCTGTGCTTGCGCAGAAAGCGGCTGAGCTGGTAACAGTCGATCCAGATTTCATTATCCGATTCCTTCTGGGACTCGTCAAATATGAGCTCCAGTCCCCAATGCAAATGGACAGTTTCGATGTTATTCACATTTTCCTGCGTGCTGTAGCCGGTGTGCCCCATATAACCGATCACCTCTCCGGCAGTCACCACGCTTCCTTCCTTCAAATCCGCCTGATAGGGATAGTTCTGCCGCAGATGGGCGTAATAGTAGTAGCGCTTTTTGTCAAAGCTGCGGATGCCAATGCGCCAGCCGCCGTATTGGTTCCACCCCAATACCTCTACATAACCGGATTCAATTGCAATAATTGGTATACCCACCTGTCCCATCATATCATGCCCCAGATGGGGACGGCTGTAGCCATAGCTGCGGGAAGCGCCGAAATCGTCATAATCCGAATAATCAAAGCCTTTGGCAATCGGGGAGTAGGCCTTGAGCCCGTACACCTGATGCCATTCCACCGCACCGTCCTCCTGCTCGACCTGCATCTCATAGGAGCCAACCATGCCGGAAAGAATCGCGCTATAAGCTTCCAGGTAATAGGGAAAATATTGCAGCCCGGCTCCCGCTTCCTCTATCACATCTGTGGCGGTATGATCTGCGTCCGCCTTTTCCATCGCTTCGGCCGCCATTTTTTCCATTTCCCGCATCGCCTTTTTATCAAATTTGCCGCCATATTTCGCGGCAGTGTACGCCAGCAGCGTCACCCAGTCCAGCTGTGTCTGCGCCTCATGTGCCGCCACATCCTTTTCATAGGCGACATCCAGCGCTTCACAGGGCACGGTGAAATCCACCCATTTGATATAGTCCTTTTTTCCCTCCTCCGTATTGATTTCCCCGATTTTTATATTGCCGGAAACCTCTACAGGTTCCATACTGTCCGCAATCCGTCCGCCCACGAGAATCGCAATGAGAAGCAGCTCCAGAAGGATCGCCGCCCGATATTTTCCAGCACGCATGAAAACCGCCCGCTTCTGTCATATTTTTCCTATTTTATGAAAAAAAGGAATCAGAAAGAACCGTTTCCAGCCCGTTTTCCGTGATACGGTATAGCGCGTGGGGACGAATCTCTTCCACAAAAGGGGCAAACAGGTCAAGCGCCTCCCTGGGCATTTCGTCCAGATACAAATATCCGGCATGGGAGGCGTGCATCGCGTTCCAGATATCGCCGCTGTTCATCGTTTCTGCATCCACGCCCCCAAAAATAAGGGAAACCGGCGACGCCGCAAACGACACATAGGCATTTTTCACCCATTGATTCGCCTCGGAAGCTTTTTTCAAATATAACACGCGCATGCCGCCCTCCGGCGCGCACTTTTCTGTCAGCTCCAGAAAGCGTGCCGATTCTTCGGTGATCATTTCTTCCCGTGCTGCCAGCTCCCCGCTGCGGCGTGCCCGATAGCCATGCACGCCGTCATACACCTCCTGCCAGTTGGTGGATAAAATCACGAAAGCAAAGCAGAGCAGATATGCTCCATTGCGAACACGCAGCCCCTTTTTCCTTTCCTCCCCGGTGGATTCTGCCACATGCTCCCATCTGGGCCGGCATCTTCTACCCGACCGCTCTGCCCGCAAAACAACCGTCCGCTCTCCCGCGTGCTCCAAAAACAAAAAGGCAAGCAGGTACAGGGAACCGACCGTAAAGGGCGCGCCGTAGCGCTCAATGGAGGATACCATGGCGAAGGGCTCCAGATATTGGCTCTCCGCCGCGAATATGGTCAGATGGCTGACCATATTGATACCGTAAAATGCCAGTCCGCTCACAGGCAGAAAAATGCCCAGAAGCTTCGCCCTTCTTTTTTCCAGAATTCTACACCGGTAAAACCAGAACAGTAGTCCGCAGATCAGAAGGAACAGAAAAAGCGGCGAAAAATCCACTCCCCAGGTCTTTCCCCGATGCAGCGGCCAGAAAACGAACGCCTCCCCGAATGCCGCCAGCAGCTTTTCCTTCGTCCCCGGCAGCAAAACCGGCAGATTTCCCTTTGCGATGGAAAGGGTGGCGCCGGTCAGCTTTGCCACACGCCGCATGCACAGACAAAACAGAAGCCAGCTTACGCCGCTTAAGGCCGGAGCGGCCATGACCCCGAAAAGAGGCAGCAGTGGGCTGCGCCTTTTTGCCCGCAGCTTTCTGTATTGATACAGCCACAAAAAAACAAGCCCAAACGCCGCCCACAAAAATCCCACGGACTTGATCAGCACGAGCACGCTCAGATACAGACCCAGCCTGCCGTAATAAAAGCTCTTTTTATGCCCCTCCTCATCCAGAACTGCCGACAGATATGCGCCGTATATGACCGCCATCACCAGATCCGCACACATGCCCTGACAGTAAAAAATCTCCGCCGCGCCCGGAAATGCCCAGAGACACACCGCCGCCAGAAGGATCAGGAACGGATTTTTCCCCTTCATATGCCGAAGCAGGGGCATGAGGAAAACAAACACGCAAAAATAATACCCCGCAAACATCAGCCCTTCCGAAAATTCATCGGGCTTCATATGGACAAACCACCACTTCACAAGCTGTGCCCCCGGCGGATAATCGCCGAATTCCGATGCCGCATTCGCATATTTTCCCGCAAAGCCATCCAGCCCATAAAGCGCTTTTACATCCGTCGCCCAGAAATTGATATCGTCCCACCAGGTCGCCACTCTGCCGCTCACCAAAAGCGTGCCGCCCACAAAAAGGAGCGCCGCCACCGCCACACCGGGATGGGACAGCTCCTTCTTCAAAAAACGCCAAAGCTCCGCTCTTTTCCCCTTCCCGCACCGTAACAGGCAAAACAGTGCCGCCGCCAGAAACAGCGCCGATACCAGATCGATCCCGGAAAGCCTCCGCCCAAACGCGAGCACATATAAAACCAGAATCAAAATGCACGCACAGACGGGCAGCACATCCACAATTTTTTCCTTCCAAACAAAAGCCAGCCATAACGCCAGCACACAAAAAGCCAGAATATTGATTACAGCCATTTTCTCTCCTGTCCCAGGTTCCTTTCATCTTCCGCACCGGACGCCCTCCGCGCCCGCCACAGAGCCGCTCGTTCTTCCCGCTAACGCTCATTCCATCACAGTTATGGCAAAATACGGGCAGAGACCCGAAAAACCTGCGGTTTTCCGGGTTCGCTTCGCTCGTCAAATGGGCAAAGATGCATCTGCCCGGGCAAGCCCGGCATATGCATCTTTGCCCATTTGACTCTGCCCTTTACGGACATTATATCACATCCGGAAAATTTTGAGAACAGCAATAAAATCCCTTACCGCCACTGCATTTTCTCACTATGCTCTTCGAAACTTTTCGGGGAGGTGGAGACCTTTTTGCAAAGCGGTGAGAAAGACCGGCAGGGGACAGGAAAGCGGCGGTACGCGGACGGATGGGTGAACAGCCGGTGCCTGCCGTTCACCCATCCGTCCGCATACCGCCGCTTTCCTGTCCCCTGCCGGTCTTTCTCACCGCTTTGCAAAAAGGTCTCCACCTCCCCCGAAAGTTTCGAAGAGCGGTCCGGAAAACGTTGCTTTGGGGGAAAGGGTATGGTATAATTCAGACAAGGATGGACATGCCATGGCGGCATGCGGCGTCCTAATATTGGAACAGAAGGGATGATGGGTATGAAGATTATTATCAGAGGAAAGAACATTGAAGTGACCCCCGGACTGCGCAATGCCGTAGAATCCAAGATCGGAAAGCTGGAAAAGTATTTCGCCGATGACACCGAAGTTTTCGCAACCCTGAGCGTGGAGAAGGACAGACAGAAGATAGAAGTCACGATCCCGGTCAAGGGAAATATCATCCGCTCTGAACAGACAAGCAACGACATGTACGTTTCCATCGACCTGGTGGAAGAGATTATCGAGAGACAGCTGCGCAAATACAAGACCAAGCTGATCGCACAACACCAGTCCGGTGGCAGCTTCCAGCCCTCCTATGTGGAGAACGACTACGACGAGGATGAGGAAGTGAAGATTGTCCGTACCAAGAAATTTGACATCAAGCCGATGTATCCGGAGGATGCCTGCGTGCAGATGGAGCTTTTGGGACACAGCTTTTACGTCTTCCACAACGCGGAGACCGATCAGGTAAACGTCGTGTACAAGCGGAAAGGCAACACCTACGGATTGATCGAGCCGGAGGACTGAGCCAAAGCATAACGGCTTTGTCAGATGAAACCGTCGGATAAAGGCAGATAAAACAGACCGCCAGACCTGCGGCATATGCGCAGAATCTGGCGGTTTTATTTCCGGGAACAGTAAATCAGGCGACTGCTTCAGTGCCCTGTCTCCATCGGGCTGTAGCGCATCCGCACGCGGATGCCCTGTCCGTAGTTGCCAAAGCCGCTGCCAAAGATCGTCAATCCGCCCACATGCGCCGCATCCTCCCGCACCTCCATCCGGAAACGGATCGTGCTCTTATAATCCAGCCCGAACTGGTCCAGCGTCACGTTCGAAATTTTCAGTCCGTCAATAAAGGTGCCGTTATGATTGATCACCAGCATTTTCAAAAGCCCGTACTGGTTCCAGTTGGGGAACCACCAATCCGGGGTAAAAAGCCCGCGCACATCGCCGAAGTCCCCGGGAGACGTCCAGGCGCCGACCGGCACATCGTTCAACAGAAAGGAGATATCGGAAGGCCAGTCATTGTTCACGCCCGGCGCTTCGCTGGAAAGCTCCATGGAAAAGGTGATTTCGTCAATTTTCTGGGCAAGCGGCAGCACATTGGGAATCAGATATTCCACATATCCTTTGGTGAACCACAAAATTCCCGCGTTGATCCGGTCAGGATGGGCAAAATACCGGGAATCGTCCACCTCCCCGATCAGCGTGGAGGTCGTCGCGATGCCACAGGTCGGATATACATTATAATTGCTGTACTGCCCCACGGGAACCTCCGCCTCATAAATGCCCACGCTGCCATCCTCCTCAGCTGGCACAATATCCACCAAAAGCCGCTCCTGCTTGACCCGGCACACCTTCTGATTGCCGTGTCCCACAAAATCGGCGCGCACCTGAATCAGCCCCACATCCTCCATTTTTTTGATGTGGCTTGTCAATGCGCCATTTGTGATATTTAAGCTGCTGGCGATCTCATTCATGTTCATTTCTTTATTTTTCAGCAAAAGCTGAATGATGTTCACCCGCACGTCGGAACCCAGAACCTTAAACAGTTCCACTCCATCCTCCAGATTTTTGATGTGCAGCATTTTGATATCCCCGCTTCCCCAATCATTTCCGACAGCACAACGTTCCCTGTCCGGGCTTGCCCAAACAGTGGCATGTAAAGCGCTGTCCAACAGCTCTCAACATTTTAGATTGATCTAAAATATTTACCCTTATACCCTTAATCGTTTCATTCAATCCTCAAAGGAAAAAACCGGACGCTCCTGTTCGTCCCACTTCACCCGCATCAGCATCGCATGGCGGTTCGGATTATAGAGCGGATCTCCCACGATCTCGGTCTCCGTCCTGGCATGGTATACCATCACGTCATTCCCCTGCTCATCCGTGGTGAAGGAATTATGTCCGGGACCATATATGCCTTTCTCATAGCTGCTTTTCAGCACCGGATAACGCTCCTTTTTCCAGGAAAGGGGATCTAAAAGATCCGCGTTTTCATCCGCCGTCAGCATGCCCATGCAGTAGGCGATTCCCGTCTCGCTCGCCGAATAGGTAAGATAGAGCTTACCGCCTCTTTTGATGACCGCGGGACCCTCATTCACCCAGAAGCCCACCCGCTCCCAGTCATAGTCCGGCGTGGTCAGAAGCACCTGCACCGTCTTAAGCTGCCAGGGCGTCTCCATCTCCGCGATATAGAGGTTGGAAATCTGTTTGCCCACGCCCACCTTTTCCGCCCACACATAGTAACGCTTTCCTTTATTTTCAAACACGGTGGCATCCAGAGAAAAGGCTTCAAAGGAAAACGGATCTTCCTTGGCGCGGCGCATCTTACCCTTTTCCACCCAGTTTCCGGTGAGGGGATCTGCGTCGGCGCACTCCAGCACATAGGGTCTGATTTCCCAGATATCGTCCGCCTCCCCGCCCGCGAAGTAAATATACCACTTTCCATCCAGCCAGTGCAGCTCCGGCGCCCAGATGTGCTCGCTCATCGGACCGCTCTCATGCTTTCTCCACACCACCGTCTCCTCCGCTTTTGCAAGCCCCGCCAGCGTGTCGGCATGCCGCAGCACAATGCTGTCATAGGCGGGCACGGACGCCGTGAAATAGTAGGTACCGTCCACATGGCGGTATACATAAGGATCCGCCCGCTGTAAAATCCAGGGTTCATTCCATTTCAGTTCGTTTTCTTTCATCGCATTCTCTCCTTTTTATACGCACACTGCCCCTTTTCTTCTATCATACCACTTTTTTACATTTTTCAAAAGTACTTTTTATAAAAGTATACATCATATTCCAAAAAAGGGAAGGGATTTCTCCCTTCCCCCTTTGGAACCGGCGGCAGCCGCTATGAGGGCGCGCCGTCAAAAAATCCTTCTTATTCTGCAGGTGTCAGACCCGCGTCTTCCATCGCCTGTCTGTTGTATTCGTTCGCCTTTTCGGTCAGCTCTGTCACCCAGTCGTTGGCGTTCTTTTCTCCGTTGAATACGGAATCTTCCACGCCTGCGTAAGGGCCCTCGCCGCCTACAAAGCCTGCGAAACCAGGAATCTGGCAATCGCCGAAGGGAATGACGCCCTGTTTGACCTGATCAAAATAGTCGTCAAAGTACTGACCGTATTTCTTATCCTTATCGGTCTGATCCGCTTCCGCCTTTTTCAGGGAAGGGAAGAAGGTGGTCTGATAGTCGGTCCAGATCGCTTCATCCATGGTCAGCGGAGCGGGCATGGACTGCTTCCAGATCTCAACGCCGGCTTCCTCGTCGGTCAGCGTCTTGTAGGCTTCCATCTTTGCCTGCCAGCCTTCCAGTCCCCAGCCCATGAACTTTAACAGCTCATACGCTTCTCTGGGATATTCGGTGCCGGAGGAAATGCCGCCGAAGTCCAATACGCCGAATTTATATTTTGCGTTGGTGCCTTCCACGGAAGGGGTTGCATAAGGTACGAACTCAATGCCCTTGTTTCTGTATTCATCGGTGTCGAACAGGTTTAAGTAGGTCCAGAACGCGTCGATCTGGAAGCCGATCTTGCCGGAGAAGCCCGCCCATTCGTTGGAGCCCAGCCATGCCACGATCTCTTCCTCGGTCAGAGGCGCGCGGTATTTGCCCTTCATCAGGTCGCCCAGCGCGTTTACGCCCACCGCCCAGTTGGTCAGATCAAATTCCTTGCCGTTCCAGCCAAACTCGCCGATACAGTTCGGATCCGCAGCCACCGGATAATAGGTCACGATGGAGTGGAACTGGTTAAAGCCATAGATGCCCTCGTCAGGGGAGGTCACATCCTTGAACGCCTGAATCATCTCATCCCAGGTCCAGTCCGTGGGAGGCATCGCCACGTTGAGCTTTTCAAACACCGCCATATCCGCATACAGCGCGTCCGGGAAGAATTTCATCGGTGTGGAAAGCTTCTGCGCAGAGCCATAGTAACCCAGCTTCGCGCCATTGATGGAGGGCAGGACGTTCTGGTTCTCCGGATCGTTCTCCCAGTACTCGGTCATATCGCCCAGCAGGCTGTTGGAAAGAGCGAAGTCACAGTTGCCAAGGATCATGAAGCAGTCCGGTGTTTTTCCGGTGTTCACCAGGTTTAACAGCGTGTCGTTATACTCATCGCCCGCCGCCACGTAAACCACATTTACCTTGATGTTGGGGTACTTCTCCGTGAACTTCTCCGCCAGGTACTCCGTCAGCACCTTGTTATCGAAGTTCATGTAGGTCAGTTCGATCTCGTCGGTGGTCATTTCCGGAAGGGCTGACGCTGCAGGAGCGCCCTCATCCGCTGCACCATCCTCTGCCGCGGCGCCGTCGTCTGCCGCTGCCGCACCGCTGTTGTCCGCCTCCTGGTTGGAACCGTTGTCAGACGGCGCTGCGCTGTTTCCGCATCCTGTCAGCATGGAAGCTACCATTGCCGTGCACAGAAGCGCGCTTAATACTTTCTTTTTCATACTGTAAAATCCTCCTTTAAATTTTTTTATATGTGCCCGCCCCTTTTCATAAGAGGCGGGGATATAAAACCGCGTTACAGATTGCCGTGCTGTCTGCGGGCGGATACCCGCAGACGCATATGCATTATTCACCCGTGATACCGGTCCGGTCCACGCTCTCCACGAACTGCTTTTGCAGGACGAAGTATAACAGCAGGACGGGCAGGATGGAAAGCATGGTCGCCGCCATCTTGATGCCCTCGTTTAAGCTGCCCATGGCCTCACCGGTCACGGAGCCGCCCGCCTGGGAATAGCTGTCGTTGAAGCCCTTTAAGGCGACCATCAGCGTATTCCAGTAGCTGTCCCCCAGCACGCCGCACACATACAGCTGCGTCAGGTAGGACTCGTTCCAGTACCATACCAGCGAGAACAGAAATACCACCAGAATCGCCGGCGCCGCGGAAGGAACCGCGATCCGGATAAAGGTCTTAAAGTGCCCGCAGCCGTCGATCTTCGCCGCCTCGATCAGAGCCTGCGGGATCTGGCGGAAGAACTGGAAGAAGATCAGGATGTAGAGCTGCGCCTTGATTCCCTGCCCCAAAAGAGCCGGAAGCAAAAATGCCTTGATGGAATCCAGTATCTTCAAATCGTTGTACAAAAGATAGTTGGGCATCATCGTAATCTGCGGCGGGATGATGAAGGAAAAGATCAAAATTCCCAGCATCACGTTTTTTAACGGAAAATCATACCGCGCAAAGCCGTAGCCGATGATGGCGCACATGACCATGTTGAGCAATGTGGGAAGCCCCACAATCACGACGGACTGCCAAAGCGTCTTCACATAATTCATGCTGGTGAAGGCATCCACATAGTTTTTCACATACAAAACGCTGGGGATCCAGTTGACGGAGCTGTCCAACAGATCCGCGCGCTGCATCAGGCTCTTGGAGATCATGTACAAAAGAGGATACAGATACACGAAGCCGATACAGATCAAAAGACCGTAAATGGCGATCAGCTTGCCAACGCCCTGGGTATCCTTGGAACCGAAAAACCATTTTTTCACCGCATAGCGGTCGATTTTTCTCTTCGGGGCCGCTACTGCCTTAGCGGGCTGCTTTTGCTGCTTTGGCAACGCGTTTTGCTTTTTGCTTTTCATATTGCTCCCCCCTCTTCTCGATCTTCTTAATCAGCCGTTCCTGTTTCTTCTGTTCTTTTCTGAATTTCTTCGCTTTCTTCGCATAAACGTCCTTTTTCAGTGCCAGCGCCGCCGCAAAGATGATGACCAGAAGCGTCACGATCAGCGCGTACAGCCATGCCATCGCGGACGCATATCCGTAGCCTTTACTGCCTGTGGTGCCGAACATCGCGTTCTTGATCGTCTCGATGATGGTGTTCTGTTCATTGTTGGACAGGTACACGATGGTATATACCACGTTTAACAGCGTCATCGGCTTGATCGTCGGCAATGTGATCTTCCAGAAGCATTCCCAGGTGGAACCGCCGTCCATTTTCGCCGCCTCATACAGGGAGGTGTCGATCTTCTGGACGGCTGCCAGAAAGATCAGAATCTGCACCCCGGAATACCACAGATACATGACGATATTTTCAAACAGCCCCATGATCGCGTCCACGATAAAGCCCGGCATGAAGCTGATCATCGACTGAATCATCGACGTGTTCATGGCGGGAATGGAGCCCGCGCCCTGGGATACCAGCTGATCCATAACCGGACCGCTGGCGATGATCACAGGGAGGAAGAAGATCAGCCGAAATACTCCCTTTCCCTTGATTTTCGCATTCAGAAGCAGGGCGATGATCAGGGCGAACACCACGATGATCGGAACCGCCATGACGGTTTTTACCAGATACGCCGCAAGCTCCGTGGGGAAGGTTTCATCCTCCTGCAAAATCTGCGTGAAGTTCTGGATGCCGATGAAGGTGATTTCCCTGCCCTTGGGCGTCATTTTCACACGGCTCAGCGCAAAGTTGAAGGACTGTGCCAGAGGCCGTAACACGAAGATGAGCACACCGATGATCCAGGGCAGAACGAACAGATATCCCATCATGCCTTCCCGCTGCTTTAACGACAGGCGCTTTTTCTTCGCCGCCGTCTGTTGCTTTTCCTTATTTTTGATTTCTTTCATCCGTCCTCACCTACCTTACCACCTTATAGGACAAGCCCTCCAGGGCTATGCCGTCACATGTTACGGGTGCTTCGCTGTAATTCACATAGATTTTCACCCCGTTGTCGTAGGTTACCACCGCCACGTTGTCTGCGGTCTTTTCCCGGTCCACAATCATCGCGCCCGCCGTCTCGTCGTTGACGGCCTTTAGCTGATTGTAGGTATCGATAATTTCATTTTTGTACACGCTATAACGGGACGTATACAGGTCAGAGGAATTGGTATAGAGCAAATCCACCGGATCCTCCCAGGTCAGGTAGAAGGAAGGGAAAATCCCCGTTTCCACCAGCTGTAAAAAGTACTCGCTCTTGTTCGCCTCAAAGTTGGTGTAATCCGCGTACATGGGAAGCACGCCCTTTAACGCGATGGACAAAAACGGCACCTCCTCATCCGTGAAAATATAGCTGGAGGTATTCACCGGCATGCCCACGACGCTGTCCGTCATATCCCAGTAGCAGGAAAGAGGCTGCTCCATCGCCAGCGAAAAGCTTTGGGAAGCGTCCGCAAGCGCCTGGGAAAATACCTGCAAATTCTCGTTCCGGTTATACTGTTTTCCGTTATAGTTATAGCTGTAAAGATGGTTGGTCACACCCGTGAGCGCCAGCCGGTTCACACCCTTTTTCTGATAGGAGGAAAGGCTTTCCTTAAGCTTCTTCACCGCCTGCGCGGACGTCTGGAAATTGAAGCTTTCGTAAATTTCCTTGTAGGTGTTTTCCTTATATACGCTCTCATCCAGCTTCTTGATCACGTTGAAGGTGGTGTTGACCGTATCGGGGTTGGCCCGAAGCGCATCCTGATAGAGGTAGAGCTCGATGCCGTCCGCTTCCGCTTCCCGCAAAAGCTTTGTCAGGTCGCCTGTACCGCCGATTTTGGAATCCGCTTTATATTTGGAGATCGGCATGCTCCAGATGCCGCCGTCCTGCCAGCCCTTATAGACGGAGAAAATATCGGTCACGCCGGACGCCTTTAAATCGGCGTAAATATCCCGGATATTGTCCGTCGTGGTCATCACAACGGGCTTTTTGAAAATCATGCCGTTTTCCCGGTCCGTTCCCAGAAAATCCAGGCGAATCCGAAACTGCTCCTGCTTCGCACTAAGCTGCCCGAGCAGATATTCCCTGTACTTGACGGCAAGCCCCGCATAGTCCGCCTCCTCTTCGTCGGTGAACACGTACCGCATGCGGATGTTGTTCTGCGCCCGCTTTTCCTCCTGCAGCTGCACGGCGGAGGTGCCCTCCTTGCTCATGAGCTGCTTATAGATACGCCGCAGGGTGAAGCGCGGTGTGATCCAGTTATAATTGGTGATCGCGCCGTTTGGATAGGCGGCGATCCTGGCGTCCTCCGCGCCTTCCTCGATGATGCCCAGCACGGCAAACCTGGAATCCGTATGGATCATGCCAAACACCGGCGCCAGCACGGGCTCCGCGTCGTTGACGGTCTGGTATTCCTCCCAGAACAAAGACAGCACATAGCTTTCGTCCACGCCGGCGTTGTCGCCCCAGACCTTTAAGGTCAGCGGGGAGGTGAATCTTCCGTCATTATCCTCCAGATAGATCAGCGCGCCGTTGCCGTCAGGCATGAGCATATAGCCGTCCCGTTCATAGGAATAGGTATATCCCAGGAAGGGGTAGACAAAAATGTTGCCGATTGTGACCTTTTCCTGCTCCTCTTTGATGGAATCATTGGGAATTTCCACCACGATGCCGTCTGCCTCCAGCGTCACATTGACCGTGAAGGAAATCTGATATTTGGTCAGGTTCACCGCAGCGCTAAAGCCGTCGCCCGTCTTCGTCACCGAAATATCCGCCCCCGCAGAAATCAGGTCCGTCCGTTCCTCGTTTACGTCGTTTAAAATGTCAAAGCCGATGCCGGAGCGGATGAAATTCTCCCAGGTCGTATTGAGCGTTCCGTCGCTTTCTTCCACCGTGGATTCCATGATCGCCCCGGTCTTTTTATCCCGGATGATCAGGGAGAGGGTCGGCTCATACAGATAGAGCCCCAAAGCGTCGTTTTCCGCCACCAGCTCATGGCCTTTGATCGTCTTTGCGTTGTCCTTAACGATGGCCTCCTCCAGCGCCTTTTCCTTATCCGCTACAGAAACCGACACATTGCCCAGTCCGCCGTCCTCCTGCGCGTCATCCGCTGCAGCGTCTTCTTTTTCTGCGTCGCCTTCCGCTTCTACATCCGCTGCATCGTTCCCCGCTTCTTCTTCAGCATCAACAGCGCTTTGGGTTTCTGCATCCGGCGCAGCCTCCGCCGCTGCGGCCTGCAGCGGCGCAGACAGCATGGCAGCCGTCAGGCAGAGTGCCATCGTTTTTTTCATAACAGCCTGTAACCTTTTATTTGCCAATTCGATACACCACCTCTCCTGCCACTGCCGCGAAGAATTCCACGATCTGTCTGAACAGCACGTAGATGATAAAGGCCAAAAGCGCCAGAATCAGCACGGTAAACGCTGTCAGGAAAATGATCTTGAAGGTTTCCTTCACCGTGTAGTTATTCACTTCCTTGATGGTCATAAAGATCAGAATGATCGTCCACGCCGCAATGAAGATCTGCCCGAACTGGATCAGGAACACTTCATTATAGGTGATCACATTGCTCACGATGATGCAGAGCGGCTCAAACAGGATGTAGGGAGTCAGCGCAAACGCAAACCCGCAGAACAGGCGCTTGAAGCTGCCTTCACCGTCATTGATCGTGCACATCAGGTAGTTACATGCCGTCAGGACCACGAACACGCCGACGATGGAGAGCACGTCGTTCATGATCGTGTATCTGCCTTCCCGCACATTGCGCAGCAAAAAGCCGCAGTAATATTTGTTGATGATATAAATAGCCGTGGTCAAAACCAACAGCGTTCCCGCAGTCACCCAGGAGCTCTTGCCCTCATAGCGCAGACCATATGCCCCGTCCACCGGATGCTTCATATAGTAAGCCATATATTTGAGCCGCTGCCAGTAGCCGCTGTTGCGCGGCTTTTCGGTCGCCCGGATGATGGGATTGAAAATGCCTTTCTTCTTTTGGGCAAGCTTCAAAAGCTGAATGACGATGACGATCAGCAGGATGATGCCCGCCGCGCTGATCAGATTGTTCCGAAGCCAGGTGTTGCGCACCTCCCAGAACGCGTCCGAATACACGGAAAACGCCTTGGACACCCGCGCGTATTTCAGCGCCTGCTCATAATTTTCCTCCTGTAAGTAGGAGCGGCTCATCGCCTCATTGGCATAATCGAACAGGCTGTTCATTTCCAGCACCTGCTCCAGAGGCTCCTTGCTCTCGGCATAGCGCCCGTTTTCATAAAGGTTTAACGCCTTATGCAGAAGGTTTGTAAACTCCGTCGCCGCAAACACCTGCACCTGTCCCGCGTCGGAATCCAGGATATAAAGATTATCCTGCATATCCACGTCGATGGCTTCCACCTTTTTGGAAAGGCCGATGCGGAAACGTCCGTCGTCACGTCCGCCGAAGACGAAGAGCAGATCGCCCTCGGAATTGTATTCGTAAATATAGCCGTCCGAGGATGCCACATATACGTTGTCATGGTTTCCCACGCTGACCGCCGCTTCCTTGCCGTCAAAGGCGTCCGGCTCGATCAGGTTGGAGCCCGCGATATTGAGCTTCTTTAAGCTGGTTTCCTCCTCTCCAGGCGTCACCGTATAGATCAGCCCCTGCTCATCGATCGCCACATTGACCGGCGTGGACGGCAGATTGGATACCATCTTCGCCAGCTGTGCGTCTGTGAAAACCGCCTCCTGCACCATCCGAAGCAGCGTAACCGATGCGTAGTTGGTGCCGAAGTATCCCAGGAAGGTGCCCCCTTCCGTGGGCGTCAGCTGTACCAGACCGTTGGAATTACCTTCACAGACGATGTACATATCGCCGCCCTCGTTCACCACGATCTTGATCGGCTTGAAATCGCCGCTGCCATAGAGCGGATGCTCGGGCTTTGTGTAAACTGCGGATACGGCTCCGGCGCTGTCAAACACGACGACCTTGCCGGAGTGGTCCGCCACATACACATCCTTTTGTTCCGTCACGAATACGCCGTAGGGCTCTACCAGCTCCCCCTCGCCGATGGTTTTCACATATTCCCCCTCCAGGGTGGAAACGTAAACCACACCGGCTCCCGCGTCCGCGATATAGATGTAACCGTCCTCCGTGATTTTCAAATCATAGGGACGCACCAGGGAATGATCCCCGATCTTGCTGAATGTCGATTTCGGTGTATAAGCGGTCTGAGTCTCCGTCACATAACCGTAGCCGTCAATGGTGTAGGTTTTGTAAGGGACAGCCGCCCCGGCCTGCATGGCAGGCGCAAGCAAAAGCACTACGGAAAGAACAGCCAGCAAATATGTTTTCCACTTTTTCATGCTCTTTCCCCCCTTATTTGATGCCGGAATGTGCCATCGTGTTCATGATGCTCTTCTGGCAGAAAATGAACATCACCAGGTTCGGCACAAACATGATCAGCGTCGCGGCGGCGGCAATTCCCTGTCCGGCAACGGTGTTATTCGCGTTCGCCAGCGTATTCATATAGAAGGCCAGCGTCCGCAGTCCGTCCTCGTTCATGTACAGATTGGAGCTTTCCACGTTTGCCCACACCTGCTGGAATGCCAGGATCGCGGAGGTCGCGATCGCGGGCTTAACCATCGGCAGAATGATTTTGCGGTATACCACCAAATCTGTCGCGCCGTCCATGTATGCCGCGTCGATCAGCGCATCCGGGATCTGGTCGATGAACTGCTTCACCAAAAACAGGCTGACCGGCATCGCCAGAAGCGGCAGGATGTGCGCCAGGTAATTGTTCGTCATGCCCAGCGCGTTGATCACCAGGTAGCGGGGAATCATGACCGCCACCGGCACGAACATCAGCGCCATATTGTTAATTTCCATCAGGGCTTCCTTTCCTTTGAATTTCAGCTTGGAAAGGGCAAAGCCCGCCGAGGTGGACAGCACGATGGACAAAATCACGTCCGAAAGCGTCACCACCATGGAGTTAAATACGTAACGGCTCATCGGGATACCCGATGTCTGGGAGGCCTTCAAAAGCCCCCGGAAGTTATCCAGCGTCGGTCTTGTGACAAAGAACCGGGGCGGGAACGCGAACAGCTCATCCATGGGCTTGAACGCATGGCAGAAAATGAAGATGATCGGCAGCAG
This sequence comes from uncultured Eisenbergiella sp., assembly GCA_910585455.1. GTDB lineage: Bacteria > Bacillota > Clostridia > Lachnospirales > Lachnospiraceae > Gallintestinimicrobium. The sequence goes on from CAJUEL010000004.1 coordinate 70,074, forward strand.
CATGAGGACCGCCAGCGGCGACACTGCCACAATCAGCTTGATCTGACTTTTTTCAAATTTTTTGGGATTGATACTACTCCCCTTATATCCAGCCATTCCTCCATCCCCCTTTCATCAGTCTTTTTCGGAAAACAGCTTCTTTGCCATCGTGGAAAACAGCCATACGATCAAAAGCAGCACCACGGACACCGCCGCGGCATAGCCCATCTCGTAACGGATGAAGCCGTAGTCTTCAATATGGTTGACAATCAACTGCGCGCTGTAGCCTGGCGTGGGATTCGTTCCCGTCAGGGCAACGCCGATCGCGCCGTTGGAGAAGGTATTCACCACCGCCATGACCGCGCCGAAGAGCATCTGCGGCTTCATGGTGGGAACCGTGATATAAATCATTTCCTGGAAGCGGTTTTTGATGCCGTCGATCGCGCCCGCCTCGTAAAGCTCTTCATCGGCATTCAAAATACCCGCCATCATGGCCAAAAATCCGACGCCCATGCTGGACCATAACGCTACGATGATCACGATAGGCAAAAGGTAACGGGTATCCACCAGCCAGACGATCGGCTCCGTGATGAAGCCCAGCTTCATCAAAATGCTGTTTAAGTAACCTGTCTGGTCTCCTGTGAAGATGATCTTCCACAGCACGGTCATCGCAACGCCGCTGGTCATGCTGGGGGAGTAAAAAATCAGCGCCAGGATGGTTCTGGGCACCTTGGACAGCTGCGCCAGAATCCACGCCAGGAAGAACGATAATATGTAGCCTCCCACACCGACGATCAGCACATATACCACGGTGTTGGGCAGGACATACTGCATGAAAATTTCATCCTGCGTGATCAGGTTGATATAGTTCATGAATCCCGCAAAGTCGGGGAATTCGATCGTGTTAAAGTTCGTGAAGGAAAGTCCGATCGCAATCACCATCGGGACGATGATGAAGGTGATGAACAAAAGCAGGTACGGAGCCAAAAACCATTTCGCTGCCGGATTGGCGTTTTCGCGCTTGCCGATGTTATTCTTTCTCTTTCCGGCCGATACGCTTTTCAGGGCGATCGTACCTTCCGCCTTATTCGCTGTCTGGCTCATTCGTCTACGCCTCCCTTCCCGTCATTTTTTCCAAGGATTTCCCGCACTCTCTCCAGTGTGGGCACCTCATATGGGGTGATCACATTTCCGTTTGCGTCGTTGTAGCCGAATTCCTCCAGCTTGCGCTCCGTCTCCCGGTTGATACGCTTGACCGCATTGTCCAGCGTGCGGCGCAGATTCTTGCCGTCCACCACCACGGAATTGTATGCGTTTGAAATCTCACGCTCCACCATGTAGGAACCGGGCAATCTGGGCGATTCATTGATCCATTCCGCCTGGGCGAGGATCGTTTCCTTGTCCCGCGTCTTCCAGGGAAGCATGGAAAAGGCTTCCTTATTCGCCGTATTCCATAAGAAGGAGCTTCCGTAGGTGATCTGCACGGTCTGCCCGAACTGGGCCTGCACCTCCGCGGAGGACCACCACTTCATGAACTCCCAGGCCTGCGCCTCCCGTTCCGGATTCGAGGAAAACATCACCGTGCTCTCCGCGCCGCCGGAGGAATAACGGAGCACATCGCCGTTTTCATCCACCGTACCGGGCACCATATAGATATCCCAGCTGTTGGCGATTTCAGGCGCCGCGTTTAACAGCATGTTATAAACCGCGTAGTCCGCGATGCCGATGGGCATGGAGCCATTGCGGAAATGCTGGTAAAAGTTCGGAATGTCCTTGGGCAGGTTATAAATGGTAAACAGCTCGGTCAGCTCCTTAAAGCCCGCCACAGAGCCTTCGCTGGTCAGGTTGGAATCCCCGGCAAACTGTGTATACAGGGATCCGCCATTCTGTAAAATCAAAGGCGTGGTGCCGTGGAAGTTACGCATGGCCAGCATGCCCGCCGTGGGATAGTAAAAATTCATGCCTCTCATCTGTAAGGAGGGCAGAAGATTTTTCACATCCTGCAGGGTATCCGGCGTCTCCAGGCCCAGCTTGTCAAAAATATCCGTCCGCACATACAGCACCCAGAAATTCATCGTCTCAGGCAGCGCATAAATGCCGTCATCGATGGTGGCAGGCACCAAAAGCCCTTCCTCAAAGCGGTCCGCGATCTCCGTAAAATCATCAAATTCCGTCAGATCCTTGATCGCGCTGCGGATGCCCAGCTCGAAGGGTACTGCATAGTTGATGCCGGTGGCGATGTCAGGGGCGTCGCCGGATGCGTTCGCCAAAATCAGCTTATTCTGATCCGGCATCAGCGCCAGATCCACCTCAATGCCGGTCTTTGCCGTGAAGTCCTCGTCGATCATCTTCTGCATGATTTCCAGATACTGTCTGGAACGGTTCACCCATACCTGCAGATGGGACTCATCGGTGTTCGCCGTAGAATACGCCTGAGAAGCGAAGGATGTCACAAAGCGCTTTACGCTCGCGCCGACGGAAGCGAAAAATCCCGCGTTTTTCGGCAGCTTCGCGCCTTCCTGATACAGATAAATGCGGTCGATGCCCAGCTGGTTTTTATTCAGGCTGTCAATCAGGTTCGCCAGAAACTGGTTGACGGAATTGGCGCTGGTGGTCAGCTCCGCCACGCGGAACGCCAGCTCATCCGGCTCTGCCGCCAGGCTGCGCAGCTGCTCTGCCGCCACGGTCGCGGAGGAAAAAGCGCCGATCTTTTTCACCTTCGGGCTGTAAACCTTTGCGCTCTCGCAAAGAGCGTCCAGCGTATCCGCATATTCCACCAGACGCACGATCGCGTCCGGAATGTATTTTTCAATATCCAGGTCACGGTATTTGTCCTTGTTGGTGCCCGCAACCTTGGTGATTTCCAGATTCAGGTTATTGACCCCGCTCATGATCTTATCCACGCTCTCCAGCACCTGCCGGATGGGATCCGCCGAAATCGTAAAGGAAATCGTGTGGACGCCGGGCTCTAAATCCAGGCTTAAATAATTGCCGTCCGCGTCGGCAAAGGTCTTCGTCTGATATCCCTTCGCGTAGCCCAGTCCGTAATTATAAAAGGCGCTGTTGGGAATCTGACCGTCCACCTCCACGTTGACAAATACCGGGAAATCCGCCTTTTCGCTCTGCTTAAAGTTTAACGCCAGATAATAGGTTCCCGCTTCCAAAACTTCAAAATCGTAGCTGACCTTCTGCCCCGCGTCCGTGAAGGAAGCGCTGTCGATGGTGTTTAAGGTCTTGGTTTCCACCTCATAGGGCTCTAAGTCAATATCGTATTCGCAGGCCGCCCGGATGGAGGAAGCGTTCCGCTGTGTCATCGCTTCCGCCTGAATCGTGATCAGGTTATTGCCCTCCGCCTTTTTGGAGCCGGTATATTCTGCGATGGCCGGCTCTTTTGTCAGGGAGATTTCTCCGATCAGCATTGTGCCTTCGATCATGCTGATCTCCAGCTCATTTGCGCCCTGCTGCAATTCGATGGCCAACGGTCTGGAATGGCGGTAGCTGGCATCCATGATGTACTTGCTCAGCCATTTTTGCGCTTTGTCCGGCACAGGCACGATCTGATTGCCGTATCTGTCGTAGGATTTCTCCGCCGGATCCTGCCACGCCGCTTCAAATTCCAGGTCGCGCAGCTCATAGAACTGATACTCTCCGTTCACCTTCATGGACAGCTCCAGCGGAAGCACGCTGTTGCCTGCGTCCAGATAGTCCACGTTGATGTAATAGCGCGCCGTTTCGGGCGCATCCACCGTGATGATGCCGCTGTCATGGATCGCCAGCTTCACCGCTTCGGTACCGCCTCCCGCTCCTGCATAGCCATAGGCATCGGACACAATTTCCGTGCCCTCGATCGCCCGGAAATGCTCTGCCGCCAGGACACGGACAGGTTCCCCCTCATAAAAGGGACTGGTCAGGCTTTGACTGACGGCGGTGTAGTTCGTGTCGATCATGTCGCTGGAAAAGTCATCCGTGATGTAGTTGGATGCGGATGTTGCGTTGACCACTCCGTCAGACGAAACCTTTTCATTCGTTTCCTCTTCGGCCAGGACCGTAAGGCTGCCTGCCGCCATCGCCGCGGTCAGCAAAAGTGCCAATGCCCTGCGCCTTTTCTTTGCTGGAAACATTCCTTCACCTTCTTTCCGGCAGCCGCTTCCCCTGGGGCTGCCTTTTATGCTGTAAAATATGATTTTTCCTATGTAATGGAGGCTTTCGTGCCAATCATGGCCATGAGGCTTTGTCCTGTCCGGCATGCCCCATCCTGCACGGATCACTGTGCCGCATAGCCGCTTCCCCAGATCGCATAGCCTTTATCAGAAAGCGCCGTAAAGGCGACCACATTTTTATAGCCGAACTGATCCCATGCCGTGATCCACTCGCCCCGGTACTCCACACCGTTTAACACAAGCAACGCTCTGTGTCCATCCGTAAGCTCCCAGGTGCCCTCATAGCTTCCGCTGACCGTGTGGTCTTCATGGAGCACGATATCCTCGGAGGCTCTCGTGACGGAGGAAATATTGTGCATATGGTTGAACAGCTTATAAGCGCCCGGAATCGCTTCCTCCACCGGCGTCTGGGCCGTTTCCCCCGTATAGCGGTACGGGGAAACCACCGGCCAGCCGTCCCCGTTCATAAACATCTGATGCACCCTGACCTGATGCTGCTCTCCCTTTTGCTCGAATCTGGTGTGGAAAATCAGGAAATATTCTCCTGTCTCCTCCTCATAATAAGCGCTGTTGTGCCCCGGCGAAACGTAGCCGAACCGAAACTTCCCGTTCTCCCCCTCCACATAAGGAAAGGAAAAATTACCCATCAGCTTCGCGCCGAATTTTCCCGCCGCCGAATCGTCGAAGGCGCTGCCCGCCGGACCTTTGCAATCGATCATATCCTGTCCTTCCGTATCCAGATAGGGACCGTCCGGCTGCTTCGACCGGCATACCCGGATGTTATAGCCGCCGTCCGCCGCCAGTCCGCCAAAGGAAAGGAACATGTAATAGTAATCCGTTTCCGGGCTGTAAAGAATATAGGGCGCTTCGATCCGCAGATGGTTGCCGCCCAGCAGCTTTTTGCCGTAGCCGCTCTCTATGGGAAATCCTGTTTCGCTGTCCAGCTCCAGGATGTAAATGCCGCCGGAATAGGAGCCGTATACCATCCACAGCCGTCCCTCTTTATCGAAAAACACACAGGGGTCCACCGCATTGGGCTCCACCGTCGCGTCGTAGGCATCCCCGTTCTCATCCGCCGTACCGGCATCCTGCCCGGATTTTAAAAGGATCCCCAGATCCTCATAGGGTCCCTCCACGTTCTCAGACACCGCGATGCCCAGCGCGGAACGGGGCGAGCTGCCCTCACAGTTACAGTAATACATGTAATATCTGCCGTCGGAAAGCTGTATCACATCCGGCGCCCAGAAGGTGTCCGTCTTCGCCCACTCGAAGGCCTCCTGCATCTCCTGCCTCGCGTCAGGAATGATGCTGTTGCCTTCATGCACGCCGGAATCCAGAAGCGTCCAGTTTACCAGATCGTCGCTTTTGGCAGCCGCCAGATGGGAGCCAAAGATGTACCAGCTGTCCTCCGCCCTGATGACAGAGGGGTCATGTACGGAAACCTCCGAAAATTCGTGTTCCACAAGCCCTGCGCCGGTCAGGTCCACGCCCTGTAAGTAATCGGGAAGCCCGCTGTCCTCTGCCCCTTCCGTTCCCTGATTTTCCTGCGCGCCTTCTTCTGCGGCAATGTCCTGCTCTGTCCGGGTTTCCCCGGCGTTCTCTGCGCCCTGTCCCTCCTGCGCCGCCTGATTGCTGCCTGCAGCGTCCTGTCCTCCCGTGCCGCACGCTGCCGTGACCGCCGCAACGCTCAACGCCATCATCATCCCTGCCAGATACCGGCCCCGCTTTTTCTCCTTCATTCCACAGCCTCCCCGTCATTTGTATCATCCCATAAGTATATGTTTATATAAAATACTTTAGATAAAAATTATTTATAAATTATTTTAGTAAATATTAAACAAAAAATGTTATAAATTTGCGGGAAAGTCTTGCCTGCCCGCATCTCTTGTTCATAAAAATTCATACATTTGCCCCTTTTGAGGGCAATGTTTCCAAAAATACATTGTACTTAAAAGATATGAACGAACCAAATTCAACACCTTATCCATAAAATTTGACCAATTCATGTCGTTGAGTATTCACTTTATCCATTATAACATCTCTCTTGATATTTTCAACACTATTTTGGAAACTGATTTGATTTTGTGAATTGTCAATAAATCAGATATGTCTTTTTTGTGAATAATCACGAAGAACTAAATTATTTTAGAATTATCTAAATGTTTTAGAACGGACTACATTTCCTCATGTAGTCCGTTCTGCTTTTACAATTACCATTTTTTATAAGGGCACCGGTTCTTTTTGACCGCTGCGCGCAGCTCCACATAACAGCCACAGGCCTGACAGGTGCCCGCCTCCAGGTAATCACATTCCTTGCAGACGGACAGCCTTCCCTCGTAAATCGCCTGCGCTGCCTTTAAATCGCTGTCCAGCAGCTCAATATAGCGGTGAAGCTGCCGCATATACGCCTCTTCGTCCATTTCACGCAGCAGACATTTGTAACAGTGCCGCTTTGATTCTTTGGGTTCCATCCAGGCCTCCCCGTTTTGCCGCCGGATTCTATGCGCATTGCTATGCCAAAACCGCCACACGCAAAACCGGCTGTCCGCCGCAACAGCGCGAACAGATCCAGGCTGTTACCGTCCGCCACATTTTCACCCAGCCGGTCAGCGAATCTCCAGACTCACCACGCTGCAGGCGGGAATGGTGAAGGATACGCCCCGGTCAGTGACAGTCACATCCTCAAATACGGCTTCCTTTACCTTTTCAGGTTCGTCAAAGGTGTTGTAAGCGTCCATGGCATTGGTCAGGATCGACGCCTTTACCTCGGAAGGCTTCATCTCCGCAAGCGCGATCTGAACCGGGAAGCTTTCCGATACGGAAAGGTTCGCCAGCGTGACGAGCAGGGAACCGTCCTCCTGTACGGATACGGACTCCTGCAGGGCGGGAACCTCCTCGTCCTCATTGCCGGTCATCACATTTTCCAGAAGGCTGCTTTCCACCAGCTCCGCGCCCTGATGCTTTTTATACATGTGGAACACGTGATAGGTGGGGGTCAGAAGCATCTTCTCGCCCTCGGTCAGGATCACGGACTGCAAAACGTTCACCATCTGAGCGATGCACGCCATCTTCACCCGGTCACAGTGCTTGTTGAAAATGTTTAAGCTGACAGCCGCCACCAGCGCGTCGCGCATGGTGTTCTGCTGATATAAAAATCCGGGATTCGTGCCGGGCTCCACGTCAAACCAGTCGCCCCACTCGTCCACGATCAGCCCGATCTTTTTCTCCGGATCAAACTGATCCATGATCGCGCCGTGCATGTTGATCAGATCCTCCACATACAGCGCCTTGTACATCGTCTTATACCAGGTCTTCTCATCAAATTCCGTGGCGCTTCCCTTATCGTCCCAGCCGCCCGGATGCACATAATAGTGCAGGGAAAGACCATCCATAAAGCCGTGGAACTTATGATCCCCATGGGGCTTTGCATAGCAGGTTTCCAGCACCTTCTCAGTCCAGTTCGTATCGTCCACATTCGGTCCGCCGCAGATCTTCCGGATCGGCGCGGCCTTGTCATAGTGGCGGATATAGGTCTGGTATCTGCGGTATAAATTCGCATAATATTCCGGGGTCATATTGCCGCCGCAGCCCCAGTTTTCGTTGCCGACGCCGAAGTAGTCCACCTTCCAGGGCTCTTCCCTGCCGTTTTTGCGGCGCAGGTCCGCCATCGGGGAAACGCCGTTAAAGGTCATATATTCCACCCATTCGGACATTTCCTGCACGGTTCCGCTTCCCACATTGCCGTTGATATAGGTTTTGCAGCCCAGCTGCTCACACAGCTCAAAAAATTCATGGGTGCCAAAGCTGTTGTCCTCCAACACGCCGCCCCAGTGGGTGTTGATCATCTTTTTGCGGTTTTCCTTCGGGCCGATGCCGTCCATCCAGTGGTATTCGTCCGCAAAGCAGCCGCCCGGCCAGCGCAGCACGGGAATCTGCATTTCCTTCAGGGCTTCCACCACATCCGTGCGCATGCCGTTTTTATTGGGGATCCCGGAATCCTCCTTCACATACAGTCCCTCATAAATGCATCTTCCCAGATGCTCTGAAAAATGACCATAAATTTCCGGATTGATCCGTCCCTTTTTCTTCTTCTCGTTGATATAAAGCTTTGCCATCCAGTCTCCTTCCGGGGATCTTCCCTATTTCACAAATTCCATCACTTTCTGATAAACGCCTTCGCCGTCCAGGCCGTATTTTACGAGCAGTGCGCCCGCAGAGCCGGACTCGCCGAACACATCGCCGATGCCGATCCGGCATACCGGAACGGGGCAATTCTCCGAAAGCGCCTCACATACCGCGCCGCCCAGGCCGCCGATGACGGAATGCTCCTCCGCCGTCACCACCTTGCCGGTTTTCTTCGCGCTCTTTACAAGAAGCTCTACATCCAGAGGCTTGATCGTACAGATATTGATGACCTCCGCGCTCACGCCCTGCGCCGCCAGCTTTTCGGCAGCCTCTAAAGCGGAATTGACCATGATGCCGGTCGCCACGATCGTCACATCGCTGCCTTCCCGCAGCACTTCCCCTTTGCCGATCTCAAAATGATAGTCGTCCCTGTCATTGATCACCGGCACCGCCGCGCGCCCGAAGCGCATATAGACCGGACCCTCAAAATCCAGCGCCGCCTTCACACATGCTCTGGCTTCCACCGCATCGGAAGGGTTTAAAATGGTCATACCGGGAATCGCGCGCATCAGGGCGATATCCTCGTTACACTGATGGGAAGCGCCGTCCTCGCCCACCGTGATGCCCGCATGGGTCGCGCCGATCTTCACGTTCAGATGGGGATAACCGATGGAGTTTCTCACCTGTTCAAAGGCGCGTCCCGCCGCAAACATGGCAAAGGTGCTCGCCACCGGGATTTTACCCACCAGGGAAAGTCCCGCCGCAATGCCCATCATATTGGATTCCGCAATGCCACAGTCGATGTGCCTTTCGGGATATTTCTTTTTAAACACGCCGGTTTTGGTCGCCGCCGCCAGATCGGCGTCTAAGACCACCATATTGGGATAGGCTTCACCGAACTCCGCCAGCGCGTTTCCGTAAGCTTCCCTGGTTGCAATTTTCTTTACTTCTGACATAATGCTTCACCGATCCTTTCCAGATCCGCCACCGCGATCTCATATTCCGCATCATTGGGCGCCTTGCCGTGCCAGTCCACGCTGCCCTCCATGAAGGAAACGCCTTTGCCCTTTAAGGTGTGGGCGATGATGGCGGTGGGCATACCCTTGGTATTTCTCGCTTCCAAAAAGGCTGCCTTAAGCTGCTCCATATCATTACCGTCCTCCACGTTGATCACATGGAAATTGAAGGCTTCAAACTTCTTGTCGATGGGATTGGGGGAACATACATCGTCGATGCGCCCGTCAATCTGCAGGCCGTTGTTATCCACGATCACCACCAGATTGTCCAGCTTTCTGTGACCGGCAAACATCGCCGCCTCCCAGACCTGTCCCTCTTCGATCTCGCCGTCGCCAAGCAGGGTGTATACGCGGAAATCCTTTCCGTCAAGCTTCGCGCCCAGCGCCATGCCAACCGCTGCGGAAATGCCCTGTCCTAAAGAACCGGAGGACATGTCAACGCCCGGCACATGCTGCAGGCAGGGATGTCCCTGCAGATAAGAGCCCAGATGACGCAGGGTGGGCAGATCCTCCACCGGGAAATATCCTCTGTTCGCCAGTGCGGAATACAGACCCGGCGCTGTGTGTCCTTTGGAAAGGACGAACCGGTCCCTGCCTTCCATCTTCGGATTGGAAGGATCAATGTTCATTTCTTCAAAATAAAGATAGGTGAAAATATCGGCTGCGGACAAAGAGCCGCCGGGATGTCCCGCCTTTGCGCCGTGTACCGCCGCCACAATGCCCTTGCGGACATCATTCGCATGTTTCTTAAGCTCCAGAATTTCCATTTATTCTACCTCCTGTCCGTAATAGGCATTCGCGCCGTGTTTACGGGTATAGTGCTTATCCTGCAGCGCCTGGGGTGCGGGCTGAATCCGGGAATTGATCACCTCCGCGCGGTAAGCCATCTTCGCCACCTCTTCCAAAACCACAGCATTGTGCACTGCCTCCGCCGCATCCTTGCCCCAGGCAAAGGGCCCGTGGTTTTTGCAAAGCACCGCCGGCATCGCGCCCGGCTCCAGGCAAAGACGCTTGAACTCGTTCACGATCAGATGCCCCGTGTTCTCCTCATAGGCATCCTCGATCTCATCCTCGGTCAGGCAGCGCAGGCAGGGAATCTCGCCATACATATAATCCGCATGGGTCGTTCCATAGCAGGGAATGCCCCTTCCGGACTGCGCCCAGCTCGTCGCATAAGCGGAGTGGGTGTGCACGATGCCGCCCACCTCGGAAAATTCCTTATAGATCTCAATATGGGTCGGCGTGTCGGAGGAAGGTCTGTATTTTCCCTCCACACGGTTTCCCTGTAAATCCATGACTACCATATCCTCCGGCGTGAGCTTATCATACTCCACACCGCTGGGCTTGATGACAAACAGACCGCTCTCTCTGTCAATGCCGCTGACATTGCCCCAGGTAAAGGTGACAAGTCCGTATTTGGGCAGCAGCATATTCGCTTCATAGACCGCTTTTTTTAATTCTTCCAGCATGATTTTTTCCTTTCCTGTGCTCCTTGCACGATTTCCCCGGCAGCCGGACGGCAGCCGGGGGCAAATCCATCCATTTTACATGGGCATGCTTTCCACAGCCGCACGTTCCACCTTCAGACATTCCTGATAACGCGCGATGAAGGTATCAAAGCCTGCCACGTCCGCAGGATCGGGAGACATCGTCTCCGCCTTCATATCCGCAAATACATGTTCTTCCAGATATTGTCCGAGGCTGATACCATCCTTCCTGTTCATCATATAGGCGGCCAGCAGCGCAATGCCCCAGGCGCCGCCCTCTCCCGCCGTTTCCATCACGGAAATGGGCGCGTTCATGGCGGCGGCGAGGATGCTCTGTCCCACGCCCTTTGTCTTAAACAGTCCGCCATGGCCTGTGACGGAATCGATCTGTACGTCCTCCTGCTTTAACAGAATGTCCAGACCGATCTTTAAGGTGGCAAGAGAGCTGTACAGATGCGTCCGCATGAAGTTCGCCAGTGTAAACGACGAATCGGGACGGCGCACAAACAGCGGACGGCCTTCCTCAAAGCCGGTGACGGGTTCGCCGGAAAAGTAGTTGAACGCCACCAGACCGCCGCAGTCCTTATCCCCTTCCATCGCCTTATTGTAAAGGGCGCCAAACAGCTGGTTCCGGTCCGCCCTGATGCCGAAGCAGGATGCAAATTCATCGAACAGATTCACCCAGGCGTTTAAGTCGGAGGTACAGTTGTTGCAGTGTACCATCGCCACCGGATCGCCGGAGGGCGTGGTCACCATATCGATCTCCGGATACATCTTCGACAGCGCCTTTTCCAGTACGATCATCGCGAACACGCTGGTTCCGGCGGATACGTTTCCGGTGCGCTGCGCAACGCTCTTCGTGGCAGCCATGCCCGTTCCCGCATCCCCTTCCGGCGGACACAGCGGAATGCCGGCTTTGAGCTTTCCGGACACGTCCAAAAGCTTCGCGCCCTCCGGCGTCAGCTCTCCCGCGTTTTCTCCTGCCACCAGCACGGCGGGCAGAATATCCCGGATTTTCCAGGGATAGTTCTTTCCGGCAATGAGGGCGTCGAATTTATCCAGCATGGCGGCATCGTAATCCTTCGTATTGGAATCGATGGGGAACATGCCGGAGGCTTCGCCGATGCCCGCCACCTTCTTCCCGGTCAGCGCCCAGTGAATATAGCATGCCAGCGTGCTCAAAAAGGAAATCCGCCCCACATGCTCTTCTCCGTTCAGAATCGCCTGATACAGGTGGGCAATGCTCCATCTCTGCGGAATATTAAAATCGAATTCTTTGGAAAGCGCCGCTGCCGCCTCCTCCGTAATCGTGTTGCGCCAGGTGCGGAAGGGCGCCATCAGCTCACCCTTTTCATCAAAAGCCATGTAACCGTGCATCATGGCGGAAAAACCGATCGCGCCGATCGTCGTCAGCTCCTCGCCATACTGTGCCTCCACATCCTGCGCCATCTTCTGATAGCTGTCCTGCAGTCCTGTCCAGATGTCCTCCAGGCTGTAGGTCCAGATGCCGTTCTCCAGGCGGTTTTCCCAGTCATGGGCGCCGGAGGCGATCGTTTCATGTTTCTCATCGATCAGCACTGCCTTAATGCGGGTGGAGCCGAACTCGATGCCCAGTACGGTCCTGCCTTCCCTGATGGAGGCCTTGATTTTATCTTTGCTCATAATAATACCCCTTGTGCGCTTTGGCGCACATCCCAATCAACAGTTTGGAAATCTTTGTTATGATTGCCGAAGGGAAAACGGGCACTCATCCGATCCGGCGTTTTCATCACGCCCGTTTGGGCAACGCAGTTCCCCTTCGGCCCTGTCGGCGCTCAGCGATAAGCTGCCGCGTTCCATCTCATTTCGTTTTTCAGGCTGCGGATCGTGGTATCCGCATCGATGATCACGGTCTCAATGCCCATCGCATCCGCCCAGTCAACCATCTGCTCGGTGGAAAGGTCATAGGTGAACGCGGTGTGATGCGCGCCGCCCGCTAAAATCCAGCTCTCCGCACCCACAGCGAGATTGGGCTTCGGCGTCCAGAAGTTGGTCGCAACCGGCAGCTTCGGCATGGGCTTCTCCACCTTCTTGCAGTCCACTTCATTAATGATCAGGCGGAACCTGGTTCCCAGATCGATCAGGGATGTGGCGATACCGCTTCCCGTCTTGGAGGTGAACACCAGTCTGGCAGGGTCTTCCCTGTCGCCCATGGACAGAGGGCAAACCTTGATGCCGATCGGGCCGTCCGCAATGGTCGGGCAGACCTCCAGCATATGAGCCTGTAAAATACCTTCCTTACCGGGCACCAGATTATAGGTGTAATCCTCCATGAAGGAGGTTCCCTTCGCATCCTTGACGCCTTCGGTCATGATCTTCATCAAACGGACCATGGCGGCGGTCTTCCAGTCGCCCTCGCCGCCGAAGCCGTAGCCCTTCTCCATCAGTCTCTGGATCGCAAGGCCCGGCAGCTGCTTTAAGGAGCCCAGATCGCCGAAGTGGGTCACGATCGCCTGATAGTTCTTCTCCTTTAAGAAACGCTCAAAGCCGATCTCGATGCCCGCCTGCACCGCCACGTGACGGCGGAACTCTGCTGCATCCCTGCCCTCGTCGATGATCTGATATTTGCTGTAGTACTCTTCCACCAGGGCGTTGATGTCGCCTTCGCTGACCGCATCCACATACTCCGCGATCTCGTTGACCGGATAGGCGTCGATTTCCCAGCCGAATTTGATCTGGGCTTCCACCTTATCGCCTTCCGTCACGGCAACATTGCGCATGTTATCCGCCACTCTGACGACGCGGATGTGGCTGGACTCCATGATGCCGACCGCCGTGCGCATCCAGTCGGCCAGACGCTTCTGGATCTTCTCGTCGCTCCAGTGACCCATGATCACCTTGCGCTCTATTCCCATACGGGTTACGATATGTCCGTATTCCCTGTCACCGTGGGCGGACTGGTTCTCGTTCATGAAATCCATGTCGATGGTGTCATAGGGAATTTCCATATTAAACTGTGTGTGCAGGTGGCACAGCGGCTTGCGGTACTCCTGCAGTCCCAGAATCCAGGATTTCGCCGGGGAGAAGGTGTGCATCCAGGTGATCACGCCCGCGCATTCCTCATCCGCATTCGCCTCAGCAAACAGCTTCCGGATCACTTCATTGGTGATCAGCGTGGGCTTCCATACCACTTCGTAGGGAAGCATGCCCGATTTGTTCAGCTCCTCCACGATGATCCGGGAGTGCTCCGCTACCTTGGCAAGGCACTCGTCCCCGTACAGATCCTGTGAACCGGTTGCGAACCAAAACTTGTAGTTCTTCATATCATAACCCCTTTCTGTGTTCCTTATTTTGGGAGGCATAAAATACCTTCCCTGCTACTTTCTATGGTAGGACATTCTCCATCTTTTGTCAATTACAATTTTAGATTTTAGTATAATAATTTAGCTGTCCCGGCGGGGGTATGGGCTGGCATTCTATGCCGGTATTCCAGAGCATAACAGGGCGCAATGAACTCACGTTGTTCGGACAGTATTGCGCCCTGTTATTGGAATATTCTGCAATTTTGGAAATTTCTCTGTTCCGGATATCATGCCCCGAAGCGCCGCTGTCCCTGCCGCCCGCCTCCCTTTCCTGCCAGAGCCTGCAAGCCTGTCCCATTCCCTCCCCGCCAGATCGCCGCCAGGATCCTCTTCCTGCCCGGTGTAAGATGGTTGAGCTGCCAGGTAATAGGATGTTTATTTAAATGTAAAATATTTTATATGTTGCTAAAATATTTTGGAATTATGTTTATGATTTATCTGCGAAGAAATTTATGATGCTATCGATTCCCAGCAGGGCATTTGGGTCCTCTATCGCAGGTCTTTCATTGGTGTTATGGCTATATACCGCTTCATGAATGTTTCGGCAGTTCATATGGTGCAAGAGCGTACACGCCGTGTCATAGGCTGTATCTATATGACCGTCGCCTCCTCCAACCAATATGACCGCGCCTTTTTTGGATTTCATGACCGGTTCTTCTTTCCGGAAAAATCTGGCGCAGAAATATGTCTGGAGTCTGCTTCCAACATCCAGTAATTTGCCGGTCAGCTCCGAAAAATAAAGTGGCGAAGCAATTAAAATATTTTGGCATTCCTGTATGTATTCATATACATCCTGCATTTCATCATCGATTGCGCAGCCATTATTTTTCCAGCAATACCGGCAGTCAAGGCAAGGCGAAATATTGCATCTGTAGGCGTCTACAATTTTATATTCACCCGTAATTTTTTCAGTCACTCTCCTGATCAGGCTGCTGGTATCGCCGTTTACTCTTGGAGAACCATTGAATATCAAAGTCTTCATAATCCTCTTCCTTCCGGATCATTTGCGTAATGGGGTGAATGCCCGTTGCGCTACATCTGCTTTCTGACGATCGCATACTCGTCTTCGCCCCTGAAATATGGGCAGTTATCCACAGAGCTGCTTAAAAAGCGGTACATTTCGTCCTCATCCAGATCCATTTCACACACGTAATATCCGTAGTCTTCATCATATACATAATTGCCGCACGTCTCGCAGCATGTTTTTCCATTCATCTTCTGCCTTTCGCATCTCCTTTATAGTCTACTGTTTATGGCGCCACCGGATGTGGACTGTCAGCGGTCTGGCTCCTTTCCTTCCGTCCTCTTTGCCGGTGCGGACTTTTTTCAACGCCTGATATCCGAAACAGGCAAATCTCCTCCAAAGTGCAGTCCATTTCTGCCGCAAAAGTGGGAAAACGAACAACGTGAGTTCCCACTTTTGCGCAGGAATGGCTGCACTTTGGAGGTTAGATTTGCCATTTCGGATATAGGTGTTGAAAAAAGTCCGCACCGGCAAAGAGGACGGAAGGAAAGGAGCCAGACCGCTGACAGTCCGCATCCGGCGGTGCTGTGAGCAGTAACCTTTATTGCTTTCCGGCCAGGCGCCATGCGGCATCTGTCACGAAAGCGGCGCACCATTCTGCCTCTTTCCGCGTCAGGGTAAATTCCCTGTTTTTTCCCCGCAGCGCATCCAGCAGCTGCTTATAATCCGCCCCCGAGCCCGGCATGAACACATCGTTTCCCGCCTGCACGGTGGGCGCAGCTTTCGCAATGCGGTATTTTCCCTTGCCGCCCATGGCGGAAATCACCCAGTCTGTCATGATCAGTCCCCGATAGCCCCATTCCTCCCTGACAAGGGTTTTTAGCAGATCCGTCCGTTCGGAGGTATGAACGCCGTTCAGCAGGTTATAGGATGTCATGATCGCCGCCGGTCTGGCTTCCTTCATGCAAATCCGAAATCCCCGCAGATAAATTTCCCGCAGGGCGCGTTCGCTGACCATGCTGTTGGAAACCATGCGGTTGTATTCCTGATTGTTACAGCAAAAGTGCTTTACCGTGGTTCCTCTGCCGGGCAGTGCCTGCACGCCGCGGGTAACGGCGGCAGCGACCCGTCCGCTGATCAGCGGATCCTCGGAATAATATTCAAAATTCCTGCCACACAGGGGATTTCTGTGGATATTGCAGGCGGGAGCCAGCCATAAATGAACGCCAAAGCGCTCCATTTCCTTCCCGACTATCTCTCCGCAGCTTTCACACAGCTCCAGATTCCAGCTTTGCGCCAATCCCGTTCCAATGGGAATCGCCGTACAAAACTGGTCATAGATTTCCCCTTTGGGTCTTTTGGTCAGAAGCTTCATGAAAAAGGTCTGCGCCGGGCTGAAAAATTCCCCGAAACCGGCAGGCATTGTGCCGCCCACAGAGACAACGCCGTCCTTCTGCTTCGTATAGTGTCTGGACAGGCGCAATCCCGCAGGTCCGTCCGCCATAATAAGAGGCGCAACGCCCGGAATCCTGCCGCAGCTTTCTCCTGCCGCACCCGCCACGCTCTGGGAGGCATTTCCGATTATGCTCGCCACCCCTGCGCCCTCCTTATAGCTCCCGACGCATAGAAAAGCCAGCTGCTCATCGGAGAGCTTTTCCACAAAATCCCTCGCCTCATCGGAGGGACAGGCGGGTTCTTCCCATTTCAACCCGGCAAACGCTGCCGGGTCCACTGTCAGTACCACGGCTTCTGGCGCTGCTTCTTCCCTGACAGGCTTCTCTGGCTGCCAGTCCGCAAAATCTATCGTGCCTCCCACATGGGAAACCTGCCGCAGGGTGACGGTTTCTCCAAGCTCTGCCACAGCGCAAAGCCGGGTATTTCGGCTGTCCCTGCCTGCCCGGATGAGATACCGGCCTGCCTCCAGCACCCAGGCGGCACAGCCGGCATCATAGGATGCCAGCTCCTCCAGTCCGAAGCATATGCGCACCGTCTCTGCCTCCCCCGGCTTTAACAGTCTGGTTTTTGCAAAGCCCGCCAATGTCTGCGGCGGCTGGTCCAGCCTGCCCCAGGGAACGCTCACATAGACCTGCACCACTTCTTTTCCCGCGTATGCGCCTTCATTTTTCACCGGGACAGACAGCATCACCCGCGTTCCCTGCAGGCTCACCTTCGCAGCGCCACGGGAAAAGCTGGTGTAGGACAGGCCATAGCCAAAGGGATACAGCGGGCGCTTTCCTGCGCTGTCAAAATAGCGGTAACCTACATATATCCCCTCCCGATACCGGACATCGTCCGGTTCTCCAAAGTCCCCGATCGCAGAATAATCCTCCCAGGCGCTCCAGGTATCGGTCAGTCTGCCGGAGGGAGACTGTCTTCCCAGCAAAATGTCCGCCAGCGCCAGTCCGGTGACGCTGCCCAGCTGGGACAGGATCAGAATATTGTCCACCTGATTGACCGGCGTTAAATCCACCACGCCGCCCACATTTAAAACCAGCATAAAATGCTCATATTTCTCATTTGCCGCCAGAATATCCCGTATTTCCGTTTCTGTCAGGCAGAAATCTCCCGCTTTTGCCCTGCGGTCACTGCCCTCCCCGGAAATCCGCCCCAGAACGTATACCGCAGTGTCCCCTTCTCCTTCCAACGGCAGCTCATAGGCCGGCTCAGACATGACCGCTCCCATGCCGAGCATCACCGCCAGCGTATGGGTTGCTTTCGCCTGTCTTTTGATGTCCGCCACAAATTCTTTGTGCGCCTTCTGCCAGACCTCATCGTAGCCGTCCAGCCACTTTTTCGTGGTGATCGTAAATCCTGCCTTTTCCAGTCCCTTTTCTGCGGTCGCATAAAAGCGGGAATTCACATCCCCCGAGCCCGTGCCGCCTTTCACAGTCCTTCTGGCTCCATTTCCGTAAAGAGCAAGCTGCCCCGGTCCTTTCAGCGGAAAATCCCCGTTGTTTTTCAGCAGCACCGTGCATTCCGGCGCATATTTCCGAAGCCTTGCAAGCGCTTTGCGCTCATATTCCTGCATTTTCCCCATAAAACACACCCTTTCCCCTGGATTGCCGCCCCTTTGGCATCGGCGGTCCTCTAACGACATCAGTAACGCCCTGTTACGATTCAGACTTCAATATCATTATACCAGCCAGACAGGCGGACTGTATAGGAGAAATTTCCTGCCGTATAAAAAAGTGTGCGCAAAGCGCACACACCGCGTCGAGCGCGGTTGCCGACAGGCAACTTCTTCCTCGCGCGCAAGTACGCATTCACGTCTTTTTTTATACGATAGGAAACGAAGTTTCCTATCGTATAAAAAAAGACACTCTGCAGACCATACCGTCTGTCAGAGTGTCCCTGCTCTTCTTATGTGTCAGAAAATTCTTCTGATCGCCAGAATCTTTCTATAGCTCGCATTGGAAATTTTGATTCCCGTTGCCTCCGTGCTGGCATGTACGATCTGCCCGCCGCCTACATAAATTCCCACATGGCCGGAATAGCAGATCACGTCACCGGGCTGCGCCTCCGCAAGGCTGCCAACCGCATAGCCCACGTTCCTGTCCGCAGAGGAGGAATGAGGCAGTGATACGCCAAAGTTTTTGTATACGCTCATAACGAAGCCGGAACAGTCCGCACCATTTGTCAGGCTGGTGCCGCCGTATACATAGGGATTACCCACAAACTGCTTTGCATAATTCGCAACCGCCGTGCCGAGGCTTCCGTCGGAAGAAATCACCGGCGCGCTGACCTGCTCCTCTGCCGCAGGAGCCGCTTCATCAGCACCCTGCTGCGCCGCTTCCTGCGCACGCTTTTCCTCTTCCTTCTTCTGCTGCTCCTCACGGAGCTTCTTCTTCGCCGCTTCCGCAGCCTTCTTCGCCTCTTCTCTCGCCTTCTGTTCCTTTTCCAGTCTGGCCTTTTCCTCCTCGATGGATTCCGCCGTCACATATTCCGTCCTTACCTCTACGTAATCCATGGATACCCAGCCATCACCCTCTTCGATGCTGACCTTGGCAAAGCCGTTCTCCACCTCCAGCACTGTCAGCTCTTCTCCGCCGGGCACCAGACCTAAAATTCCGGCATCCAGGCTCGCCTCCATTCTGACCCGAAGGGTTTCCGTATTCACCGTGGCAATTCTGTCGCCCACCTCGTCGGCAATCTTTTTCGCCTTATCCCCGGTTTCAAAATACTCAGCCTTGACATAGCCTTCCACATTACCGGATTTCATTTTGTACCAGTCGTCTTCCTCAGAAACGAGGACGCCGACAGAGTTGTTGTACAGCTTACCCACGATCTCACCGTCCGTGGAAGGAATGCTGCGGATATTCACATAATCATTGACCTGCGCAATGATCAGCGTTTCCTTTTCCTCTTCCGGCTGTTTTTCTTCTTTCTCTTTCTTTTCTTCCTCTGTGCTCTCTTCTTCTTCCTCATCCAGAACCGGATCAACCGCTTCTACAATATCTGTTTCCTTTTCTGTGGTGGCGGTTTCCTGCTCCGTTTCCTCATCCTGCGCGCTTTTACTGGAACGTTCTGCAGCGGTCTCTGAGGCAGTCTGTGTTTCCGTTGCCGCCTCCTGCGTTTCTGCGCTTTCCTTCTTCTGCTCCGCTTTCTTCTGCTTCACGCCGTCCCGCACGTCGCCGATCGAGCTTCCTTCCCCCAGGGCAAGGCTCAGACCCGCCGCCGGAAGGGAGGCCTTTGCACCTGCCGCCGCTTCCACATAAAAGCCGTTTCCGGTCATCATCATTGCCGCCGCAACGGCACATACTGTCGCTTTTGTAAATTTATGATTCATATTGATACCCCTGCATATCTCAGGCAAAGCCTGTGATCCTGTATCCTGCGTTCATCGTTTCTTTCCAAAGTGTAACGGTAAATTTATTATTTGTTACATTTATTACGAAATTGTTAACTACAAGAAATACTATACCATCGCAGGGTCCTTTTGTCAATGACGCCATTTAGACAAATTATGGCAATCTTTTAAGGAATTTTTAAGTTATATTGACCTTCACATCAGATATTCCTGCACCGATGCGACCGCGTTGGCGCCGTCCGACACCGCGGTCACGATCTGCCGAAGGCGTTTGGTGCGGATATCCCCGGCGGCAAAAATGCCCGGCACGCTGGTCCGGCAGTCCTCGCCCGCTTCCAGATAGCCGTTTTCGTCCGTTGGCGCCACATCCAAAAAGGCTTTCGTATTGGGCACGATGCCCACCGCAATAAATACGCCGTCCACCGCAAGCTGGCGCCGCTCCTCTTCCTTTCTGTCCCAAAGAACGATTCCTGTGACCTGCTCGCCTCCTTCTATCTCGCTCACCGTGCAGTTCCAGACCATTTCCACATTGGGGAGAGAAAAAAGCTTATTCTGCAATATTTTCGCCGCCCGCAGCTCCTCCCGCCTGTGCACCACATAAACCTTTTTGCAGCTCCGCGCCAGAAAAATTGCATCCTCTACCGCCACGTCTCCGCCGCCGATCACCGCGACGGTTTTGCCCCTGAAAAACGCGCCGTCGCAGGTGGCACAATAGGAAATGCCCCTGCCGGCAAGGCGCTCCTCCCCCGGCACAGCAAGCTTTCTGTGGGCAGCTCCGGCAGCGATGATGATCGCTCTCGCCCGGAATGTATGGCGGGCGGTCTTTACAATATGAAACCCGTTACACGTTCCGATTCCTCTCACATCCGCCTCGACAAATTCTACGCCCAGCCTGTCAGCATGCTCCCGAAACTGCATCCCCAGATCAAAGCCGTTGATCCCCGGCATGCCCAGATAATTGTCCACCTCATAGGTATTGAGCACCTGACCGCCGCTCATTGGATTTTTTTCCAGCACCAGCGTAGAAAGACCCGCACGCTTTGCGTAAACCGCAGCGCTTAAGCCTGCCGGGCCGGAACCGATTATAATCAGATCATACATGATTGCCTCCTTACATCCACAAGCCGTCCTGCCAGACAGGACAGCATTTTATCTCCATACTTTAGTATACGCAGCAGACCCGCTTTTACAAACTGAATTTCAGCTCCTTTATTTTTTCGGCATAATACTGCACCAGCTCAAACTTCGAGCCCGGCATGAGCCTGTGATCGGGACAGGGAAGAAAGCCTCCCAGCTCTGCCAGCCGTCCCATGCGCGCAAGCTCCTCATCCACCGCTGCCCGGTCCTTCCGAAAAGCCGTCTTATCCATGCCGCCCACGCCCAGCATCCCGTTTCCGAATTTCTTTCGCGCGGCTTCAAACTGGTCTCCCCATACGCCCACTTCAATGGGAAACATGGTATTCACGCCGCTCTCAAACCAGACGGGCAGCAGCTTTTCCGTCACGCCGTCGCAGTCCAGGGAAATGATATCGATGCCATATTGGCGGCAGAGCTCGTTTCTCTTTTGATAATGCTTGGCGCAAAGACTGCGAAACAGGTCGGGAGAAAGCAGAGGACCATTTTTAAAGCAGATATCCTCCCAGTAATGGGCAAAATCAAATTTCGCCCCCGTTTCCAGCACCGCTTTTACACACTGATACTGCATTTCCGCATAGGTATCCACAATATCGGCGAACAGCTCCTCATCCTCGTCATACATCAGGTAGCTCATCCCCGTGACCGAAACCATGTTCCGGATGTCTCCCAGCACGCTTCCCAGATGCAGTCCCACCGGAATATCCTGGGGCTTTGTCTCGTTGAAGTGTCTGTAATATTCCAGATCCACGCGCTCAGGCGCATATTGCATTTTGGGCCTGTAAAGCGTTTCAAAGGCTTCCCTGTCCTTTAAGGTATAATCGTCCTCGGAAGGAATCGATGTCACGCCGGGTTTTATGCGTTCGATCAGCCCTACCGCATTTTGGACGCGCTTTGTGCCGTCCGGCAGCACCTCCAAAACCCGTTCCTCAAACTCAGGAAAAAGCCCGTTTCGACTTCCCACCGTGCGGTACCAGTTAAAATCCCAGCCGATCAGGCGGTCCAGCTCCCGCTCCGCCTCGCTCCCGTCATAATTATTTTCAGCGAGCGCCTTCGGGATCTTCCCCTGCGCCGCCCATTCCTTCAGCAGCTCGTCCCAGTATCCGAAATGCACCGCCGGAAACCGGTCCGCCGGCTGAAAATGCAAAATATTCATGGCCCGTTCTCTGTTTGTCATGACTGCCTCCTTTGCCGATGATATTATATTGTGCCTGCCCACACCTTCCTGCCTGCCACACTTTCTCACACCGATACTATTTTCTTTAATATAGCAGAAAACAGGGGAGAAGAAAACATTTCTTTTCAGAAGCAGAGACATTTTGTAAAGAACTTTTTCTGACGGCAGAATGAGTTGACTTGTCCGATGCCGATGCTATAATATTATTGATCAAAAAGTGTGCGCGTCAGGCGCGGTTGCCAACAAGCAACTTTTTCCCTGCGCACGCAGGACATAAACATCCGGAGGAATCAAAAATGACAAGAAAAAGCGCGCTCATCACGGGCGCATCCCGCGGCATCGGACGGGCAATCGCCCACGCTTTTGCCCAGGCGGGCTATGATCTGTATCTCACATGCCTGCATTCGGAAACAGCTCTGTCGGAGGACTGTCGGGAGTATGCCCGGACATTCCATATCAATGCCCAGGGCTTTTGTGTGGATATGGGGGATTTTGATGCGGTGCAGACACTTTTTTCCCACATCCCTGATCTGGATGTGATGATCAACAATGCGGGCATTTCCCATATCGGCCTGCTTTCCGATATGACGACCGACCAATGGCGCAGGCTCATGGCAACCAATCTGGATGCCTGCTTTTATACCTGTAAGCTCGCCGTTCCCCTGATGGTGCGAAAAAAGCAGGGACGCATCATCAACATTTCCTCCGTCTGGGGCAATGTGGGCGCATCCATGGAGGTCGCCTATTCCGCTTCCAAGGGCGCTATAAACAGCCTGACAAAGGCGCTCGCCAAAGAGCTCGCTCCCAGTAATATCCCGGTCAACGCCATCGCCTGCGGTGTGATCGATACGGATATGAACCGCTGCTTTTCGGAGGATGAGCTACGGGCGCTCATCGACGAAATTCCTGCGGACAGGCTCGGGCAGCCACAGGAGGTTGCCGCCCTCGCGCTGCAGCTTGCAGGTGCGCCCGCTTATCTGACCGGACAGATTCTGACGATCGACGGCGGCTTCTGCTGACTGCTACAGGGTAACGCCCCGCTTAAAGATCGCCATATCATGAAAGCCTGCCTCTTCACTCTTTACCTTTCTGCCGGAAGCCGTCTCCAGCACGAATTCAAACAGCGCTTTGGCAGTTTCCTCCATGTCTGCGCCATCCACCAGCGCGCCCGCATTAAAATCGATCCAACCGTTTTTCTTCTGCGCCAGCGCAGAATTGCTGGAAATTTTCACGGTCGGCGCAGGGCAGGCAAAAGGGGTTCCCCTTCCGGTTGTGAACAGTACAAGCTGCGCTCCTGCCGCCGCGAGGGCCGTTGCGGCGACCAGATCATTGCCCGGCGCGCTCAGCAGATTGAGGCCTCTTTCTTTTACCCTTTCCCCGTAGACCAGTATGCCTTTCACCGGCGCACAGCCGCTTTTTTGCGTGCAGCCCAGCGATTTATCCTCCAGCGTGGATATCCCTCCCTTTTTATTGCCGGGCGAGGGGTTTTCATAAATGACCATATTGTGATCTGTAAAATAATGCTTGAAATCGTTGATCAAATCCACCGTTTTTTCAAACAGCGCCTCATTTTCACAGCGATTCATCAGTAATGTTTCAGCGCCGAACATTTCCGGCACCTCTGTCAGGATGGTGGTTGCGCCGCAGGAAATCAGCATATCCGAAAATCTGCCGACAAGGGGATTCGCCGTGATTCCGGAAAATCCGTCGCTCCCGCCACATTTGAGCCCCACAATCAGCCTGTCTGCGGAGATTTCCGTGCGTTCCATAACGGCTGCCCGGTCGATCAGCTCCCGGAGCAGGCACAGACCGTCCATCATCTCATCGTCGCTGTCCTGACAGTTTAAAAATTTTACCCGGTCCGCATCATAGTCTCCGATATACCTTTTTAAAACCTCAATATTGCTGTTTTCACATCCAAGCCCCAGGACCAGAACCCCTCCGGCATTCGGATGGTTGATCAGATCGGCGAGAATGGTTCTGGCCGCCTCCTGGTCCTCTCCCATCTGGGAACAACCATAGGGATGGGGAAATGCGGCAACCGCGTCCACGCTCCCTGTCACGAACGCTTCCGCTTTCCGTGCCAGCGCAGTCGCCACGTTGTTCACGCAGCCCACCGTGGGAATGATCCAGATTTCATTGCGGACGCCCGCTCTGCCGTCCGGGCGCAGATACCCCGAAAAGAAGGCTTCCCGTCTCACCGGCTTTGCGGGCATGACGGGTTCATATCGGTACTCCTTCGCCTCCCCCAGCCCTGTCCGGATATTATGGGTGTGAATCCATTCTCCCCGCGCAACGCGCCGCGTCGTATATCCGATCACACAGCCGTATTTGATGACGGGCGCATTTTCCGCAAGCTCCTTAAGCGCGATCTTATGCCCGGCGGGCACCCGATCGACGGCAGTGACCGTTTCTGAGTCCACGCAGAGCACCGTCCCCTGCTCTATCTGTACAATGGCAACCGCCACATTATCCGCCTCATGAATTTTGACCCAATCCGCCATTCATTTCACCTGCTTTCTATTCTGTATCAATTCTGTATCAATGTCATCAGGCTTGCGGCAGACACCGGAACCGGAGAGGAGAACCGGCAGGGGGCACAGAAGCGGGAACGCGGGCAGGAAGGGACAGTCTGTTTCCGTCCGCGATATCCAGGGCGGGAAATTCCACAAAATACCCGGATATTCCTGAGCGCCACAGGGCGCAACAAACTCACTTCGTTCAGACAGTATTGCGCCCTGTGGCAGGAATATCCTGGCATTTCGGGAATTTCTCCGCCCCGGATAAAGCGGATGGAAACAGACTGTCCCTTCCTGCCCGCGCTCCCGCTTCTGTGCCCCCTGCCGGTTCTCCTCTCCGGTTCCGGTGTCTGCCGCAAGCCTGATGACATTGATTCTGTATGGAATCAGTTAAAATGCTTCTCCATCGCGCTGCGCATGCCGTATTTTCTGATGTCCGCAAGATAAATGGCGACCTGCGCTTCCAATCCGGCGATCTGTGTCAAATCCTGCCCGAAGAAAGTTTTTTGGGAAAGAAACAGATTGACAAACTCCTCCGTTTTTTTTCTGCAATTTTCTGCAAAAAAATCCAGAACCGCCCCATCATCCATAATTGCATATTCTGTCCCGTCGCGTTCTCCCAGCAGCGCATTGTCCTGCCGCTTTGTTCCGGAATAAAAGGCCATCAACGCGGCGAGGGAAAAGGTCAGGTGTTTTGGCAGCTCCCCTGTCTGTTCTACATATGCAAGGAGGCTGGGCATGCATCTGGCGCGCCATTTGGATACCGAGTTTAAGGAAATGGACAGCAGGGCATGTCTGACATAAGGATTCTGAAATCTCGCAATCACAGCCTGGGCAAAATCCTCCAGCTCCTTTTGTGGCAGCGTCAGTGTGGGAATCACTTCCTCATAAACGGTCCGGCACATGAAATCATGGATCAGCTCATCCTCCATCGACTGCAAAACCGTATCGTTGCCCGCCAGCCAGGATGCCAGCGCGAAGGAGGTGTGCGCGCCGTTTAAAATTCTGACCTTCCTTTGCTTATAGGGCTTTAGGTCGTCCGTAAAAATCACCGGCAGTCCGGCCTGTGACAGGGGAAGCTCGCCGCTGATATCCTTCGCGCTCTCGATCACCCACAGGGCAAAGGGCTCACCGGTCACAATGTTATGATCCTCATAGCCCCATTCTGCCCAAAGCTGTTGGTCCTCTCCCTCCGGATAGCCCGTGATGATTCTGTCCACCAGCGTGGAGGCAAACACGCAGGCCTCCTCCAGCCATACAAAAAATGCCTTTTCCAGCCCCCAGCGCGCCGCATGCCTGCATACGCATTCCTTTAAACGGGCTCCATTATCGTCAATCAGCTCTGTGGGAAGCATGATAAGCCCTTTGTCCGGCGCGCCGTGAAAATACCGGTATCTTTCATATAAAAATCTGGCAAGCTTGCCGGGAAAGCTGTCGGGCGGGCACATATCCGGCCGGTCGCTCTCCTCATAGACAATCCCCGCCTCTGTCGTATTGGATACGATGAACCGCAGTGTATCCAGCCTCGCATAGCCGCTGTACCTTTCATAATCCTCATATGCGCTGACCGCATCCGTGACGCTTGTGACGATGCGGCTGCGCACGGCGGGCTCTCCGTCCACAATCCCCCGCAGGGTAACGGTGTATTGGCATTCCTGTCTGCGAAGCCGCTCCAACGACCCGCCCTTCCGTGGCTTTACCAATACGATATCTCCGTCAAAGCATCCCTTCTCATTCGCGATATCGATCATATCATCCACAAATCCCCGCAGAAAGTTGCCCTCTCCAAACTGCAGCACCTTGATCGGCCTTTCCCTTTTCCGGCTGAACGCCTTGTTCAATTCCTTCATAGCTTCTCCTTTTTCTCACTGATTCCTTCCCTGATCGTTCATGACATATCCTTCGGAAACATCTGAAGCCAACTGCCTGCGACAGACCCCGGACAGGAGGGGTGAAGAGCGGGAATGGAGGGACGGCATAGCGGTGGGGAGGCGGCGTGATGGCAGGTACAGCCTGTTTCCGGTCACTTTATCCGAAGCGGAGAAATTCCCAAAATGACCGGAGATTCCTGCCACAGGGCGCAATACTGTTTGAACGCAGTGAGTTCGTTGCGCCCTGTGGCGCTCAGGAATATCCGGACATTTTGCGGAATTTCCCGCCTCGGATATCGTGACCGGAAACAGGCTGTGCCCGCCATCACGCCGCCTCCCCACCGCTATGCCGCCCCTCCATTCCCGTTCTTCACACCTTCTGTCCGCTTCCCCGCCGCGGGAATCAGAAGGCTTTAAAGAGCTTTTTTACCACCTCATAGGACAGCTTTGGCCTGCGGTACTCATCCACGATCCCCTTATTGTTCATCGTCCGCGGGCGTCCGCCAAACCAGCTGTCGCACACCCGGCAATCACAAAACTGCCAGATATAGACCCCGCTCACATTGTCATCCGAAAGAATCGCCTGCAGCTGCTTCTCAAGCGCCTCCGCCTGATACTCCTCCGACCATTTCACCTTCGCTGGCGTACGATAGCCATAAATGCCGCCCGCTCCCACCTCGGTGATGAGGAAGGGCTTCCCGGCTCCTTTCGTCTCCTTCTGCACCCAGTCATACAGATCAGCCAGATAGTCTGCGGGCGGCGTGTTGTGATACCACAGCGGATAGATGTTGTAGGAAACCACATCCGGCAGGTCGAAGCAGATGTCTGTCTTGAACTGACAGCTGGCAAAAGAGCAAGGACGGGACGCATCCAGGCTGCGGATCAGCGAAAACTGGCTGGCGTAGCACTCCCTCCCGTATTCGGTATGACTGGCGCACTCGTTCAGAATGCCCCAGATATAAATGGACGGATGGTTATAATGGGCAAGGATCATCTCCCGGATGCAGTCCTCGCACTGGCGCTCGAAATTGGGATTGCACATGTCCTTTTCGGAAAGCCCTCTGGCATGATTCTCTTCCCAGACCAGCATCCCGGTCTCGTCGCACAGATCCAGAAACAGCTCGTCGTTTGGATAGTGCGAAGTCCGCACGGAATTTGCGCCCAGATCCCGCATCAGCAAAAGGTCCTGCTGCATCGCCTCCACCGGAATCGCGCAACCAAACTGAGGATGGTCCTCATGACGGCAAAATCCTCTGATTTTCAGCGCTTTCCCGTTTAACAGAATGCGCCTGCCCTCCACCTGCACCTGTCGGAAGCCAAAGCGGTCTGTCAGATCATCCACCGCTTTCCCGTCCTCCGCGCACAATAAAGCGGTCACCGTATACAAAACCGGACTCTCCGGATTCCATTCCTGCGCCCACCTGCAGCATATGTCGGCTGTATAAAACGCCTCTTCGCCCGCCGGGAGCGTAACCGGAACCGACACCCTTTCGCCGTCTCCCTGCTTTCCCAGGCACAGCCGCAGCTCTCCCCGCAGCTTTCTGTCCGTCAGGTTCCTGACGCCCGCCTCTATTTTGGCATGCCACACCCCGGCCCTTTTCACCGGAGTCACATGCAGGCGGGTGACGTACATGTCTCCCAGCTCCTCCAGCGCCACGCTGCGGGTGATCCCGCCATAGCTTTGATAATCATTTTCCACATGAAGAGCGGACTGCTCTCCAAAGGAATTGTCCACCACCACCTGTAAATGATGGTTTTGTTCCGGCAGGTTTGTGACCACCGCCGCAAAGGGCGTGTAAGCGTTGTAATGGGACGCGATTTTCTCCCCGTCCAGATAAACCTCCGCCGTATGGCTCACCCCTTTCAATTCCAGGCGGATATTCCCGCCCCCGAAAAAGTCACGCTCATAGCGCGCCCTCCCCCGGTAGCTGACCGTATCCGGGTCACATTCCCAGCAGCCCGGCACGAAGGCCTTTTTTGCCACAGGCTTTGTCCCGTCTTCGGGAAGTGTTGCAAAATCCCATAGTCCGCCCGAAAGCTCCCTCTGTTTCCTGATCTGATGTGTCTGAAATAACCGTAACATATTCACTCCTTTACCGCGCCAATCATAACGCCCTTCACAAAATGCTTCTGTATAAAAGGATAGATGCAGCTCCCTGATCAGCAGGGAGAAATTCGCCATCAGCTTTGAGGGGCGCTGCCGGATGCGAAGACGACACACAAAAAGGGATACAGCGTCACGACCGCCACCGCCAGCAGGATTATGATGTTGATGATATCAAACGGTTCTCTCTTTTTTCTTTTCACATTCTATTCTCCTACCACAGACTGTAATCTGTCAACCGTTTCCAAAACTTATTCACACCAAAAACAGCAAAAGGTTGATCGCCGATTTTGCCGGTAGCAGCTGACGGTTAGACAAAAGCAGGTATGATAAAGGGCAGCCGACACACAATTGCCAGCTGCCCTTTTCTCATATCAGATTTTTTACTCTCTTCTTCCATCCATAATGATTCTATAGTTTCCGCTCAGGGCCAGCAGCGCGAACAGATACAGGCAGTTGTCGTAATATCGCCTGCCTCCCCTGCGCAATGGCTGGCTCCAGAGCCACTCCACCCACCTTTTTGCCACGTTCCAGTCGCTTTGGGGATCATCGGAATCCTCTTTGGGCACGGTCAGCGCGCCCTGCGCCGTCGTTGCCAGAAGCCCCAGCGGATGCAGTACCGTCCGATCCAGCGCGGTTCCGTCCGTCTCATACACGCACCGCGCGCCCTCCAGGTCCGTCCCCAGAAAACGCATCAGCCTAAGGGGCGCCTGATACTGTCCGCAATCAACGCCAAACCAGAGGCAGTCCAGCCCGATATTGGCGGCCGTCCGGTATGCGTCGCTGTAAAAGCTTCCATGGGACTCTCCCCAGGGCATCTTCTTTTTCATGGGACTGCCGTCAAATTCCCCGTACTCCGGATTCATGCCCGTGACGGGATGACAAGCCTTTGCCAGATATGCCCTGCTGGCCTCGGCCGCCTGTTTCCAGAACGCCCTGTCCTCCTCATCCGCCCAGAGCGCAAAAAGCTCATAAAAATGAGGCAAATGGTAAGAAGGGTCCGTAAATTCTGAACCGGGCACGAACAAAATCTGCTTATTTTCCCGGTTCCACATGGGCTGCCCCGGCCGGCCCTTTTCCCCCTTATGCACACACGCCCGCAAAATCGCTCTGGCCTCCCGGGCGTACTCGAAAATGCCTTCCCCATCCCCCCAGCGGTGGGAGGCAAAAAACAGCGCCATGGCATAGTATTCCTCCCCATCCGGCGCCGGTCCATGGGCGTTTTTTTTGCCGTCCGTCTGGCAGCTCCAGGCAAAATAACCCTCATTTTCCCCCTCGTCCATGTACATATAGGTCTTTGACCATTTCCAGATCCGGTCAAATTCCTCCTTCATGTCCAGCTGGACGCACATCATCATGCCATAGGACATTCCCTCCGTCCTCGCATCGTGGTTTCCGGTATCCTCCAGATACCCCATATCGTCTCCGACCGGATGATAAATCCGTTCCTCTTCGCTTCCATAGAAAAAAGTATGGACAGCGTCCTGTATTTTCTGCCGTATCTCTGTCTCGCTCTTCCCGATTTCCGCAAAAACGCTGCGGTATCTGCCTGTATCAAATGCACTCATGCTTCCCTCCTGGAAAAATGCTTTTTCTCCCTTTCTTCTTTTTGGTATATTTGTTATAATAAAAACAAAATATAGATTTCTTTCAATATTTTCATAATGAAATTTGCCAGATAATCGTTCCAAAATGCCGATCCAATTATTCAGAATCCATTACGA
This sequence comes from uncultured Eisenbergiella sp., assembly GCA_910585455.1. Classification (GTDB taxonomy): domain Bacteria; phylum Bacillota; class Clostridia; order Lachnospirales; family Lachnospiraceae; genus Gallintestinimicrobium. The sequence goes on from CAJUEL010000004.1 coordinate 100,482, forward strand.
AATGCAAAGGAGCAGACCTATGAACCCAAAACATTTATTTGCGCTGAGTCCGGATTGCCGCGCGCAGTATCAGTCTCAGCCGGACCATTTTCCCGGCTATGTACGCGAAAAATCCATCGAATATGAACATCCGCCCTATATCGAAAAAACCACGCTCCGCTTTTGGTACAATACCCAGCCGGACGGCTATGAAACCCATTGGCACGATGCGCAGGAAATCATCATCCCTCTGGAAGAGAGCTACTGCGTCACTGCGCAGGATGTGGTTTACCATTTAGCGCCGGGGGATATTCTGCTCATTCCGCCCGGATGCCTGCATTCCATCGAAGAGTCCGACGCAGGCTCGCGCTTCGTCTTCCTTTTGGGGCTGGACTTTTTCTGCCAGCTGGAAAACTTCATTCAGATCCGCGCCCTGCTGTCGCAGCCTGTTCTGATCAGCGCGGACAGCTGCCCCGAAATCTATGAGCGCGAAATTTCCCTCATCATGGAAATTGCCGCCCATTATTGGAGCGATAATCCTGCCAAACAGCTTTCCATCTATGCCCGCATGATGGATTTCTATGCCTGCTATGCCGGGTATCACTGGAAATGCGCCCAGCCTCTCCCCGCCTCCCAAAGCATTCCCCGGTCTGAGGACCTGCCGCAAAAGCTCAACCATCTCCTTGCGTATCTCGGACAGCACTATGCGGAAAATATCTCCCTTGACGAGGCCGCCGGGATGGCCGGTCTGTCCAGATATTACTTCACCAGAATCTTCAAGCAGCATACCAGCCAGACCTATTATGATTACCTGAGCTTTTTGCGCATCCAGGCGGCTGAGGAATTGCTCAAGGACAGGTCACGCTCCATCGCCGATATTTCCGCGGCCTGCGGATATGCCAGCATCTCCTCCTTTAACCGGGTATTTCGTAAGCTCAAAGGCGTCAGCCCTTCAGAATACCGCAAATATATGCATTAAAACCCGACGCTGTTCGCCGGTTTTTCGTCCATACCCACGCGCCAGAAACCGGCCCGCCGGTAACCTGGCATGCGGACGAAACCACCTGTCAGCGCCAACGCGAAGGCGCGCGCAAAGCACGCGCCTTTTCACCCCTTTACAGCCCCCAGCGTAACGCCTTTCACAAAATATTTCTGCAAAAAAGGATATACCACCAGAATCGGAACAGAAGCCACAATGGTGACCGCCGCCCGGATGGATGTGGGCGTGATCGTATTGGCGACCTGCGCCTCCTGCCCGAATATGCTGGAATTATCACGCCCGGACTGGGAAGCGGAGGAAAGCAGCTTCATCATCTCATACTGCAGGGTGGTCAGATTATCCTTGCTGGACGCGTAGAGGAAGGTGTCAAACCACTGGTTCCACGCTCCGACCGCACACCATAATGCGATTGTCGCCAGCACCGGCTTACAGCAGGGAATGACAATCTGCCAATAGCACCTGAAATACCCTGCGCCGTCCACCATGGCCGCCTCTGTCAGGCTTTCCGGCAGCTGCTGCATGAACGATTTGATGACGATGACATTGTATACGCCAAGCACCCCCGGAATGATATACACCCAAAAGCTGTTGAGCAGATGCAGCTCCTTGATCAGAAAGTAAGTGGGGATCAGCCCCGCCGAAACATACATCGTCACCAGAAAATAGGCCGTGATGAATTTCTTTCCAACCAGCTCCTTCCGGGACAGCACATAGGCCACCAGGGAGCTGACCGCCACTCCCAGCAGCGTGGACAGCACCGTCCGAAGAACCGAATTGACCGCCGCCGTCGCCATCAGCTTATTTTTAAAGACCGACTGGTAGCTGTAAAGTGAAAATACCCGGGGAAACAGGGTAATGCCGCCGCGCAGGGTATCCTGTGCGTCATTGAAGGAAACGGCGATCGTATTCCAGAAGGGATACAGCATGACCACGATCACGAACAGCATGACCAGGCCGTTTACGATATTGAATACCTTGTCGCTGGTACTCATTTTTCTGTGTTTTCCTGCCACTTTATTTTTCATATCAGAACCATACCTTTCTGTAATCTGCGAATTTGCGCACGGAAAATTTCCGCCTTACATCAGGCTGCTTTCGCCCAGCTTATTGGCTACCGCGTTTGTGCCGAACACCAGAATCAGGGAAATCACGGACTTAAATATGCCCGCCGCCGTCGCCAGGGAATAATTTCCGATATTCATGCCGTATTTCAGGACGAAAATATCAAGGGTCTGGGACACATCCTGCAAAAGGCCGCCGCCCAACAGATACGGAATTTCAAAGCTGGTATTCAACACCCACCCCAGATTCATGATCATCAGCACCACGATCGTGGGACGGATGCCTGGCAGCGTCACATGCCACATTCTCTGGAACCGGTTCGCCCCGTCCAGCTGCGCCGCCTCATACATGTCCTGATCGATGCCCGCGATGGCCGCGATATAAATGATGGAATTCCACCCGGTTTCCTTCCAGATGCTTGCAAAGGTCGCCACCCACCAAAAGTATTTTTGTTCCCCCAAAAACAGAATCGGGCTTTTGGTTATGTGCAGCGCCGACAGGAAATTGTTCACCATGCCATCGCTGGCCAGCATGTTGGAAATCAGGGAAGTGACAATGATCCAGCTCAAAAAGTGCGGCAGATAAGACACGGTCTGGGTGATTTTCTTAAATCCTGCCGACCTGATTTCATTTAAAAGCAGCGCGAATACGATCGCGAATACCGTTCCAAATACCAGATTCATCAAAGACATGCCCAGCGTGTTGCGCATGCTCCGCCAGAACTCCATATCCCCAAACAAAAACTGGAATTGTCTAAGCCCCACAAAATCCGAACCCGCGTACCCCTTGGCGGGCTTGAAATTCTGGAATGCCATAATCCATCCTTTCAGAGGATAGTAGGAAAAAATGAACGTATAAATCATGCACGGGATGATCATGATGAAAAGCGTTTTTTGCGCGAGCAGCTTTTTTTTCATGCTGACACCTCCTCCAATCTAATTTTGAAAGCCGGCAGGAGACCGCTATTTCTCCTGCCGGCTTAGCTGTTTCTCCTTTTATTATTTTGACATCTTCTCGGCAATCTGTCTGTCAATTTCTGTCTGATAGGATTCCAGATCCAGCGCGTTGAACTCTTTTAAGTACGCCTCCCAGAGGGATTCATACTCTGCTTCGTCCTTCGCCAGAATCATCTTGGCAAAGTTCTTCGAGCACACGTCCACAATCTTCTCGTTCGTGACGGCCGCCGCGCTTCCATCCTCCAGGGACATGCCCCACACCGGATAATAAGCCTTGCGCACTACCGGGTCGGAATGCATCTCGGCAGGGTAGTCGATATCGTAGCCCTTTAAGAAGGCCTGGTCAAATTCCCCCTGCGCCGCCAGATATTCTGCAGCGGAGCAGTTCGGATTCACGGGCATGCCGTCCTCCTGATAAACGCCCTCCAGAGCCGGGCAGTAATTCACCAGCGTGCCGCCGGTCTGGTCGCGGTTCTTTTCCGTATCCTGCACAAGAGCCCGTCTCTCTGCCGTCAGAGCCCTGCTGCTGCCGTCCTCGCTGTAATTCCAGTCGGTTCCTTCCTCGCCCCACTGTAAGTAGTCCTGTACCTCTCTCTGCAGCATCCAGTCAAAGTAAGCGAGGATGCGGTCAGGGTTCTCACAGTTTACGGAAATCATCACGGAGTTATTCGCGGCAGGCAGGCCGTTGGAGCCGTCTATGTAGCCGTCCTTCACGCCGGGATCCGTGATGGGCAGAGCGATATAAGTGCGCTCGAACTTGCCGTCCGCCTTTAACAGGTTATTGGCGCTCTGGAAATTCCAGTTCTGGTCAAAGAAGCCCAGCACGGCGCCTGTCGTAATATTGGCGATGTATTCGTCATAGCTCTGGGTCAGGGACTCCGCACGGATCACGCCCTTCTGGTACTCCTCGCTCAGCTTCTTATAGAAGTTGTGCGCCGTATCGCTGACCTGATAGAAGGATGTCTCCAGGGTATCCTGATCCACGAAGATATTGCCCTCGTTGCTGACGCCCAGCAGGTTCTGCGCCGGATTTAACAAGGACCAGTTCCGCCAGCCGTCTGCCAGCATTTCAAAGCCCATGGTTTTCACACCGTCAATTTCAGGGTGCTTTTCCATATAGTCCTCAATCAGAGTGAAGTACTCGTCCAGCGTATGCACCTCCGGATAGCCCGCTTCCGCCAGCACATCCTTCTGGATATAGAAGCCGATTCCGCACTCAAAGATCGGCGGCGCGTCGGTCAATTCATTCGTAAACCAGCCGTAAATGGGCAGTCCGTAAATATGGCCGTCCGCCTGCTCCAGATATTTCAGGGTAGGACCGTACCATTTCATCAGATTCGGGTACTTCGGAATATAATCCTCCAGCGGAATCGCCGCGCCCGCATCCATAAACTTGGGAGCCGCATCGCCCGCGAAAATCAAATCCGGATATTCGCCTCCCGCGATCATGACGCCGATCTTCTGGTCCAGATCGCCCACCAGAAATTCATAATCCAGCGTCACACCGGTCAGCTCCTGAATCCTGCTGATCACCGGGTTGTCATCTGCCGGGTCCTGACCGGCGTCGCGGACAAAATAGGTATAGGTGACCGGATCGCCGGCATCCGCCATGGGAGCAAGTCCCCCGTAATTGCCGTCGGAGGAAGCCTCACCGTCAGCTGCAGCGCCGTCGTCTGATGTCTGCGCCTCCGAATCTTCTGCATCCTCCTGTTTGGCAGCCGGCTGCGCATCCGGCGTGCTGCCGGCTCCCGCATCCTGACCGCTGTTGCCACAGCCGACAGCCGCAAATGCCATGGCCGCCGCCATCAATACCGCAAGAAATTTTTTCATCTTCATAATTCTTTCTCCTTCCCTGAAATTTGACCCCAACCTTTTTCATTGGATGAGTCTATTATAGGGGAACAGAAAAAATTAATCATTCCTGCTATTAATGGGAAAATTCCACTTTTTACACCTTTTTTCTGCGCAAATATTGCTATTTTTGCAAATCTTGTTTTCTGTACTCGGCGGGCGTACAGCCTGCGCTTTCCGTGAATTTCATCACGAAATACTTGCTTTCCGCAAAGCCGACCTCCTCCGCAATTTCATAGACCCTCTTATCCGTCTGCAAAAGCAGCCTTTTGGCCTCCTCAATCCGCAGACCGGTTAAATATTGCCGGAAGCTCATTCCGGTGGCCTTTTGAAAGCATCTCCCCAGGTATGCCGCGTTCACATAGCAGGCCTCCGCAACATCCTTTAACGTGATGGATTCTCTGAAATGTCCGCCCACATATGCCACCGCTTTCTCACCCACATCCCCTGTCCTGCGTCTGCCCTCCTCCAGGACCTGCGAGAAAACCATGGAAATCTGCCGCCAGATTTCCGTTCTCCACACATCCTTTCTGGGAAAATACTGGGAATCCCGCATATCCACCGGGGATAAATCCCGGCATTCCGTTTGCTCCTCTGCCAGAATATCCAGCAGCAGATAATAGATGCGATAGTTGATTTCCTGGAGATTGACCACATCCAGACGTTTTTGCGCGATCTCCCTGTCCATTTCCTGCCAGACAGCCGCCAGACGGTCCGCATCCCGCTCTGCCATGGCCTGCCTGATCTCATTCATATAAAAGGCCTCGTTTTTCAGCCTTCGTTCCTCTCCTGCCTGTTCCGTCCGCGCAGCTGCATCTTCGGAAATAACCAGGTCCGTCCCCCAGAAAACTTCGGTCATGATGCGATATAAGCCGGCATCATACTGGCTCCGGAATGTCCCCTCCTCCCTGCGGAAGAGTTGTTCATCCACGGAAACCGCACATACCCAGCCGCGCTGTTTTAAGTGATAGGCGATATGCCGGCAAAAAAGCATGCTGCTGCGCTGGTATTCATCCAGCGTCCCGCGCGCTAATAAATAGGAAAAAACGCTTCCCCTGTTTCGCAAAAACGCTTCCTTCCCTCCGGGCATCTTCTCCTCCAGCGCCTGCCGGACCGTATCCATTCTACCCGCGCCCTCCTGTCCAGGCGAAATCGCAACGCAGTGCAGCACCAGAAAATCCTGCAGCTCCTTACGGCTCCCATTCCCGCTGTGAAACAATTTCATGACAAGCTCTGCCTGTCTGCCGATCTGGGAGCCGGTTTCCCTGCTGGCACGCCTGTCCAGGCTTTCCTTAAGCTTGATCAGAAGCCGTTCCACTTCCTCCTCATCCACAGGCTTGACCAGATAATCCTTCACGCCATAGCGCAGCGCCTCTCTGGCGTACCCGAAATCGCTGTAGCCGGAAAGCATCACCACATAAGGCAGCTTTTCTGCCTCCACCGATTCGGAAAGCGCTTTTAAAAAACCAAGCCCGTCCAATACCGGCATGCACACATCCAGGAAAATCAAATCCACAGGCTTTTGCGCAAGCTGCTCCAGCGCATCCCGCCCGTTTTTGGCCACCGCGGATATCCCAAAGCCCAATCCGTTAAAATCCACGATCCGCGAGAAATGGCTGCGGATTGTTTTTTCATCGTCCACGATCATGATCGAGTACATCCTGTTCCCCCTTCTGTCTCCGGCAAAAAGCCTCCCCATATGTCGCGGGAATCCGTATTGTACATACGGTGCCCTTTCCCTGCGTGCTTTCCATATCAAACGCGAAATTCTCTCCGTAGTATAAAACAAGCCTCCGGTACACATTCCAGATTCCCACGCTGTGACCGCCATCCTCGTTCTTCTTAAGCATATCCTGCAGCTGCCTGAGCTTTTCCTTTGGCATGCCGCCCCCGTTGTCCGCCACCCGGATCTCCAGCGTATTCTCTGCCCCATCAGGGCCGTTTATGCAGGATGCCTCTATCTTCACCCAGCGATCATCGGAAATCGCCTCCACGCCATGGATGCAGGCATTTTCCACCAGAGGCTGGAGAATCATCTTCGGAAGCATGCAGTCATAAGCCTCCCCGGAAATCTCAATTTCATAGGAAAATTCGTCCTCAAAACGATAATTCTGTATATATAAAAACTCATCCAGAAAATTGATCTCCTCCCGCAGCGTGATGATGTTATCCCTCCATTCGATGATATGCCGGAACATTTTCGCCATATATTTGATGACTCCCGCCGTTTCCCGCTCCCCCTTCGCCAGCGCTTTTAAGCGGATGCTCTCCAACGCATTGAACATGAAATGAGGATTCACCTGGGACTGCAGCGCCTGAAGCTTCGCCTGATTCGTCTCCTTCTCCAATTCCATCTGCTTCATTTCCGCCTTATATTCATTCTCAATCAGCTCTTTGAGCTGGGCGCTCATCTGATTGATGCTTTGCTGCAAAATGCCGATTTCATCCTTTCCCTCCTCCGGCATTGGCATCTGAACGAAATTGCCCCTCGCGATATCCTCAGACTGCGCCACAAGTCCCCGCATCCGCTTGCTGATGCTGCTCGAAATCATGCACACACATGCCAGGCCAAACAGCAGGCACAGAACGGAAACGCCCACGGTCAGCTGTCTGCCCTGCGCAAACTCCTCCGAAATCAGCTTTGAGTCATAGATGCCATACAGGGTCAGCGGAAAGCTGCCGATCGTTCTTTCTAAAACCACCAGCCCCTTCCTGTCTTCAACCGTGCCGCTGTCAAAAAATTCCGGCACATCCCTGTCGCTGTAGCCCGACGCCGCAGTCACAACACATCCGTTCCGGTCCACAAGGAGCATGTTGTCAAATAAATTGCTTTCCTTCAAAATACTTTTCAGATAGTCTCTGTCCACATCAAGGCGCAAAAGCTTGGCATACTTCGCATACTGCCTGTAATAATCCATCCTGTACAGAATGCTCATGCTGCGGTTCCCCTGGGCCTTCTGGAGCCTTGCATCCTCATGGGCCGTCCTTAAGCAGACATCCTCCCCCTCCGCCAGGGGCTCAACATGCAGATAATCCAGCTTTTCCCCCAGCGCCTCCATGTCCATATCCTCCATGCGCTTCACATAAGGGCTGTTAAACAGGGTCGCATTATCCGTATAGATGCTGATGCTCCTGATCTGTCCTACAGAGGACATATTGTCCATGAAAAACTTCTGGAGCCTTTCCTGATACTGAATCAAAAATTCCAGATCCCCGCTGTACTCATAATCCAGGCATTCGTACAGCATTTCGTTTCTCTCATAGCTTCTCGCCAAAGATAAAATCTCTGACAGAGCACTATTAATCCGATCGGCCTTATCATCCATTCCCTCATTGATTTTCTGCAGCATCTCCTCCTGGAGCTTCCATTCCGTCTGCCAGTAATAAACCACGTTCTGCAATGCCAGCGGAATGACCGCACTGAAAAAAAACAGTATGAAGCACTTTTGTACAAAGGCCATACTGTTGAAAAAGGAGTCGATTTTATGCAGCAATGTCTTCACGCTTCTATCCCCCTGCACCACAGGCTCACGATTTCATCCGCAGTAACAGTGCAGACAGGTAAAACTCTTACCATCTGCACTCCGGTTTCATTATAGCATCCCGAAATACGGATGACAAGGCTCCCTGTGCAGGTCCCCTATCCCTTTTTTGCAAACTGCACCGGCGCTATCCGTTCCGTGAGCGGGCGCATCTGGTACTCCGGGAACTGTTCCAGAAGCTCCTCAAGGCACAGCGCCGTGTTATCCACCACATCGTGCGCCAGCATGACCACCTTTTTGCGTCCCAGCGTGGAGGAGGTGGCGTTTTCGATCAGCTTTTGCGGCGTGGACTTTTTGACTGCGTCCTCCAGGCTCGCGTTCCAGTCAAAATAAATATATCCGTTTTCGGTCATTTTCTCCACGATTTCCTCCCGCACATCCCCGTTATAGACGTTGATGCTTCCGCCGGGAAAGCGGAAAAGCTTCGCCTCCACTCCCGTCACATCAAGAACCGTCTGCCGGGCAGTCTCAAAATCCTCAAGATAGCTTTCCGCGCTGGCATAGATTTTGTTGTAGTCATGATTATTGCAATGAATGCCGATGGTATGCCCCTCTGCCACGATCCGCCGCGCGACCTCCGGATGCTTTTTCACGCTTTCCCCAATCACAAAAAAAGTCGCTTTGATATCGTGTTCCTTCAAAATATCCAACACCGTACAGGTATTTTGAGCGGAAGGACCGTCGTCAAAGGTCAGGTACATGGTTTTGGGGCGAAAAAAAAGCGTGATGCCATCCACGATCCCCTGCGCCAGCTTTTCCTGATACTCTGCCGTCATAAGCTGCGCGCATTCCGCCGGGTTGGTCAAAAAACCCGTTTCAATCAGGCAGGCGGGCATCCGGGTCTGTCCCGTCACACAAAGCTGCGCATCATCCCGCAGTTCCCGCTCCTGTGCCCCCGTACTTTTTAACGTATACTTATGTACGAGCTTTGCCAGCCGTTTGCTGTCCCTGCTCACATCCGTTCCGTCATACCAGGTTTCCATGCCGGTCACACCTGTATCCTCACAGCTGTTCTGATGAATGCTGATATAAGCGTCCGCCACGCACAGATTCGCCAGCCGCGCCCGTTCCTCCTTCGCCATATAGACATCGTCCGTTCTGGTCATCAGAACCAGGAACCCCGCCTCCCTCAGCTTTTCCTGCACCAGACGCGCGATGGCAAGATTGACGTCCTTCTCCAGCGCCCCCGCTACAGCGCAGCCCTCATCCATGCCGCCATGTCCCGGGTCCACCACGATCAACGGCGCCACGCGTGTCAGGGCGGACTTTAAGACAGCTCCTGCTCCTGTCGTCCCCTGCTGCCCGGTATCCGCCGTCTCTTCTTTGGCGATCGTGTTGCCGGAAACGCTTCCCGCTCCCAGCTCCCCAAGCCGCTCCTCCGCCGTATTGCCAAGCCCTGCTTCGTCAGCCAGCTTCTCCACATCCGGATTTTCCGGCGCCGCCATCACCACCCGCGCCACATACATGGAAAAAATGCCTGCCGCCAGAAGCAGCGCCAGAATTCCTGCCGCTGACTGCCCCCGCCTTTTGCGCTGTCTTCCTTTCCCTTTTCTTTGCCTTCTTCTCTCTTCATTCCTTCTTTTGCACATAAAAAGCTCCCCCGTATCCGTCATAAAGGATTTTCAATCATCCCGTTATATCCATCATACGCGGAAGCTGCATCAGAATATCATCATTTTTGCATCAAAGTTGCATCATTTGTAACAACTGTAACCTGTCTGAGCTGTTACCATCATTTTGAAATTTTTAAAAAGAGCTCGGAAATGCCCTCGTAAAAGCCCACCGTCACCACAGTATATCCATCGTCCATGCCGTCAAAAACGTATTTTTTGTAATAGGGCGTGGTCTCGGAAAGGGGATTGTCATTGGCATACTCCTGGGGCGCCTCCAGCCCCAGGTAATTTTGCCAGCTTTCGATGATCGCATCCGGATCGATCTGATCCCAGGAAAGGGGCGTGCGCACATAAAATTCGTACAGCTTTCCGCTGTCCGCATCGATATAGGCATCCATCAGCCGGTTGGATTTATCCGCGTTCTGCCGGCTTTCTGAAAGGCTCATCTGCCAGACGGATACGTTGTTGCGCGGCTCCAGCACATCGATCGCAGAATACAGCTCTGCTTCATAATCCGCCGCTTTTACCTCCTTGACCGAATCCGGCAAAATCCCCGCTTCCTTTAAGGCCGCAAGTCCCTCGTTACACGCCTCATAAATCTTTTCCTCTGTGATTTCCTTTCCGGAGGGGCCCTGATGATTGATCACAAACGCATAGGAGCCTCCCACATTCTGCAAAACGCCTTCCTCCGCTTCGTCAAAAAGCAGAGAATTTTGTTCGCTCCGGGGCAGCGTCTGACTGTTTAAGCACTGGGAGAGAAGATATAGCTTTTCATTTCTGCTCAGGCTATAACGGTATCCCTCCTGCTCTCCCTCCACCGTCTGGGCATGAATTTCATTGAGCACGCCGGCATCCCGGTAACGGGCCAGCGCCTCCGGTCCCCATATGGACAAGGCAATCACCGCCAGCGTTCCTGCCAGCACGCAGGCATTTTTCACGGTTTTTTTCACATTGATACCCCCTGCCCGTTTCAGCGGGCGTACGCTCTGCGCAACAGATGTACAGAGCCGATTCAAAGCATCGGCTTTTTCAGACCGCTTCCCTCTCTGCCATAGGAAGCACGAAGCTAAAGCGCGAGCCCTTCCCCGTTTCACTTTCGATTTTCAGCCTGCTGCCATGCAGCGCCAGTATTTCGACGCACAGCGCAAGCCCCAGTCCCGCGCCGTTTTTACTTCTGGCGCGGGATTTATCCACCATATAAAAGGCCTTTGTTATTTTGGAAATTTCCTCCCTTTCAATGCCTACGCCATGATCCTGCACCGCAAAACGATAGCCTGCGTCCTCCCGTTTTCCCGTTACTGCAACGCGCCCGTGCTCCTCCGAAGCCTTGCAGGCGTTATCCACCAGATTGATGAGCACTGTTTTGATCAGATTCGCCTCCATGGATACCATCGCCTCTTCGCAGGAAAACAGAAATTCCATATCCTCCCGCGCCGTGAACATTTCCTGCAAATAATCGAACAAAAGCTGTACGGAAACGGTCTGGAATTCCACCTTCTGCCGCTTTGTCACGATGATGTCCAACAGGCGCAGCGACATCGCCTCCAGCCGCTTTCCTTCCGTATAAATGTAATTTGCCGATAAAAAGCTTTTTTCCTCGTCCAGCCTGCGGGAACGCAGCATGTCCGCATAGCCGATGATGGAGGTCAGCGGCGTTTTCAGCTCATGGGCAAAGGCCGCCACAAAGTCCTCCCTGTCCTGCACCTGCGCCTCCAGCTCCTTCATGTTTTCCTCCAGCGCCTGCGCCATCCGGTTAAAGTCCCTGGTCAGCTGTCCCAGCTCATCGGCAGAAAGCCGCTTTGCCCGGTATCCGTACTCTCCCGCCGCCATCCGCTTCGTCGCCTTTTTCAGCTGCCGGATCGGTCTGGTTAAAACGGAGGCGATGAAGTGCATGATGCACGCGCCCAGCGCCAGCATGAGCACCGTCACCCGCCGGTACACCACAAAGCCCAGCTCCCGTTCCTCAAACACCTCGGAAACATCCCGCAGCGTTTCCAGATACAGCATCCGGTCCATGGCATGCAGACCGCTCACGGTCTGCACATAATATCTGCCGGAAAGAAAAATCACCTGCCAGCTCCTCACATTTTCCTCCGCCTGCAAAAGAAGCGCGCTGTCCGCTTCAAAGCCCTCGCTGGCGTAGAGCACGTTTTTTTCCTCGCCGGAAAGCCGCAAAAGCCGCCCCGTCCTCTGCCCCGAGGTCTCCAGATTGGAGGCGATCTGCTCCAGCGTGTGGTCCTGCAGCACGTCATATTTGGTCGGCACATTCAAAGCCGCCGTCTCAAAGGCAAAGCGCAGGATACTGTTTTCGTCCAGCGCCTGCCGCGCCTCCCGGGACAGAGAGGTTTCAAACACATAATTCACAAAAAAATAGCCCGTAAACCCCAATGCTGCCGCCAATACCATGACGGTTGACAAAAGAAGCTTTAAGGAAAATTTCATTTCGGCTCCTCCAGGCGGTAGCCCACCTTATACACTGCTGCCAGCTTTTTTTCCCAGCCAAGCTTTTTGCGCAGCCGCTGGACATGCAAATCCAGGGTGCGGCTGTCGCCAAAGTATTCCTCCTCCCACACCCTTTCATACAGCGTTTCCCGAAACAGCGCCACGTTTTTGTTGCGGATAAATAAAACCAGCAGCCCGAACTCCTTATTCGTCAGCGCCACCTCTTTTCCCGCCTTCGTCACCCTGCGCGCCTCCACGTCCACGGTCACATCCCCCGCCGTCAGCACCTGATTGGACTTGTTATAGCGGCGCAGCACCGCTTCCACCCGCGCCAGAAGCTCCACCACGTCAAAGGGCTTGACCAAATAATCGTCCGCCCCCAGCTTCAGCCCCTTCACCCGGTCCCGCACCTCATGCTTCGCCGTGATAAAAATGACCGGAATGCCCATGGGGCGGACGTATTCCATAATATCATAGCCGCTCGCCCCGGGCAGCATGATATCCAGCAAAATCAGATCGAAGCTCTCCTTCTCAATCAGCTCAGCCGCCTTAAGCCCGTCCTGCACCGTCTGGCAGCAATAGCCCGCCGCTGACAGATTCAGATCGATCAGGTCGCAGATCGGCTTTTCATCATCCACAATCAGTATTTTTATCATGTATCCTGCTCCTGCTCTTCCACATAGCCCCAATACGCGCGCGCGGCGTACACCAGATCCTCCATTTTCGTATTTTCATCACAGGTGAAGCGCCTTTTAAAGTCACTGTCCTCTGCGAATCCGCCGGTCCTCTGGTAATAAATCCCATAGTCACTCACGATTTCCTGCTGCCCCGGCGCAACCTCGTCGCTGTAGCGCGCCAGCACCACCAGATCCTTCATGCCGTCTCCGTCGATATCCCGGCAGGCAATCCCCCGCAGCGCGTAAAGATTATCATGTACCCCCATGGGCTGAAAGCTCCAGGTAATCATCCCCTCATCGTTCACCAGATAAATCATGAAAATGTCATAGTCTGCGATCGTAATGCTGCCCGGCACCACCAGAAGACTTCCCAGCTTTTCAAATTCTCTCCGGTAGCTCTGTTCCTCTATCACCAGAAATCCATTATCCGAAAGCTCCTTCATGGTTTTCGCCGTATAAAGAAATTCTGTCGATTTCCCATCCCGCACATAGGAAAGGATCACGTCAACGCTCTTATTCATCCCAAACCGGTTGATTTTGTCGGAAATCCGGAAATCCCGGTAAAATCCGTTTTCTCCCGCAAATAAAACCTCTCCGACCTGGTATGGCTTCCGGGTTTGATTCGCTCCCCTGCTGCAGGACGCGATCAGCACGATGTCCGTTTTGAGATCCCCATTCACGTCCTGAAAGGAGACCGCCGAAATATCCCGCACCAGCTGCGCAAGGCTCCCGTCCCGGACAAAGTTCATCGCAAGCTGATCGGTTCTGTAAACAATCCGCTCCTCTTCATCCGCAAAAAACAGGATCAGCCGGTGATACCGTTCATCCAGCGCGGGCACAAAAAACACCTCGCCCAGACTTTCCAGCGTCACCGTAAACACCTGCTCTTCCAGCACGCAAAATCCGTTTTCTTCGATTTGTGACCGGTTTTTTACGCCATTAAGCCGTTCCTGATATGCCCGGTATTCCTCCCGCAGCTCTGTAAGCTCCCTGCCCGCCTCTTTTTCGCCTTCCGCATCCGCAGCCTTCACCTTCGGCAGCTCTGTGCTGCACAGCAGAAGCAGCGCGAACATGAGCAGTACGCTTTTCATTATTTTCTTCATATGCCTCTCCTGCCGGACACTCCCCACTGCCAAATGCCGTTATTTTATCCGCAGCCTGCCTGCAAGCATCAGACATCCTGCCTGTCATACCCAAATTACCGGTTTATACCCCTATTGCGCATAGCCGTCCTCATCGAATGTGACCGTCTCACCCTCCACAGTCGCGGTCGTGCTTCGCAGAAAGCTGCCGTCCTCCTGCCGGTATTTCCAGCCGGAATCGTCCTTTTTCCAGCCCGTCACGGCGACGCCCTTTGCCAGATAGGAGTTCAACTGCAATTTCTCTCTCGTTTCATCATCCTGAAAATGCCACCACTCGGAGGACAGACCACGGAAGCCCACGCCCAGCATATATTCCGAAAGCAGCTTCGCGTTATCATTGTTTAAGGCCAGAATGGCATTCCAGCTCAAATCATGCATCTGTGTCTGCATGGGAAGCTCTTCATCTGCATTCCGCTCCACCAGCGTCAGATCCAGCGCAATGCCCCGGTTATGGGCGGAGGTCACAGCCGCCAGGAATGCGGAAAGCTTGAAGGTGCCGTTGGTCATCACCTCCCGGTAGGTCGGTCCGGGCTCCTCCAATATGATATTTTCCATGCCGGGCACATATCCGCCCGCCGCGAAAATTTCCAGCTGCTCCTGGGTCAGCCCCATCAGAAATTCCTCCAGCGTCACCTTCGGCGCCTCTTCTTCCCCTTCCGGCACATCCGCAATCAACCCTGCCTCCCGTGCTTTGGCAAGACCTGCCGCCAACGCCGCCAGCCAGGCATTCTGTATCTCCTCAGGCATCCACTCCTCCATGCCAGCTTCAAGACCTTCCTCCGGTCCGGCTTCCTTTCCTTCCGCCATGCCCTTGCCTTCTCCTGCGCCCTCCGGCATGTCGTCTCCCTCTTCCTGCTTTAACCGCTCTCTCTCCGCTTTTTCTTCCTTGGCGCGGGTTGCCCTTTCATAGCGGGTCAGATCTTCCTCCTCTGTTTCCGGTTCTTCGGGCGCTTTTGGCTCTTCCGGTTCTTTTCCTTCCGCCGTTTCGCCTTCCTCTTCCTCCTCTGTCTCCACCGGCGTGTCCAAAAGCTCCGATACGGTGTCATACAGATACCGGGTCGCCTCATTCGGCCGGAAAGCGTCGTAAATGCGCAGGCAATAACCGTCCTCCCAGACCTGCTTTGCCGCCTCCAAAAGCCTGTCCGCACAGGGATACAGATAGGGCACCAGAAGATCGTCGTTTTCCAGGCAGATCGCTTCATATCCATCGATGACAGTTCCTGTGATCTCCGGAATGTCATACTCATGTACGCGGAAAATGGAATCATAGCTGTTGGTAATATTGTATTCGCACAAATCGCCCAGATACTCGGGCAGATTGATCATGCAATAGCCGGCATCCACATAGCCGTAGGTTCCCTGATACCGCACGGAAAACCGCCCGTTTTCCTCTCCCAGCACGCACAGCGCCGTCCCTGCAGGCACCTCGTCCGCCACCTCATCGCCCTGCGCATCCTCATACAGCTCCAGTCCAATGACCGGCCATACCGTGCAATAAAGCGGAGAGGTCTGGGTCCAAAAGCTGATTTCAGAAGGCCCTGCCGCAAAAATGTCCGCTTCCTTCTGTTCTACACTGTCATAAACGATGACCCGGAAACGCTGTTGGGCACAGGAGGGCAGATGCCCGGTCTCATAGCTTAAGCTATCCGACCAGTCATAAAGCCCGAGCGTGACCCAGGCCTCCTCTTCCTCCGACCAGCGCTGCAGCTCACACTGCGCTCCCCGGGTTTCCTCCCAGTGCAGGTCATAGGTATTGTCTCCTGTTTCGGTATAGGTCAGAAGCGGATCTTCTCCCAAAAGCTCCTCCCGCTCCACCGTCACCGCATCCGACATCGTTCCATAGTACAGACAACCGTCTCCGCTGCGGATCGCCTGCACACACAGCGCCAGCGGCTCCTCCCGTCCGGGCAGGTCAAAATCTCCATCCGCTCCGAACTGCAGGCTGACGCTGCCCTCCTGCTTTTCCCCAAACAGCTGCCAGCGCCCTCCCTCATCCGCATAATACAGCTCATACCGGTTTTTTTCATCCGCTTCCCAGGAAAGCGTCGCGCTTTTCTTCTCCGGATCTGCCCTAACCGTCAAAGCAGGGCAGTCCAGCTCCACCGGAATGACCGTCGCCTCCTGGGCGTCGCTTGCGCTTTCACAGGGCTCCCCCAGCAGGTTGGTGGTATAACGGACTGCCTGAAATTTCAGACGGAGCGCTTTCCCATCCTCCACATCGGACAATACCGTAGAATTTTGTGTATATTCTCCATATAAAGCATATTGACCGGATTCTTCCTCCAGCCGATAGATCCGAAGCAGATCCGCGTTCGAGGGCTCTGCCCAGGTGAGCGTCATCCGGTCGCCTTCCACGCCGATCCGAAATTCCCCTTCTCCAAGCGTCGGCTTCGCCCCCCGGGGCATGTGCGCGATCCGCCATCCGCCGAATGCTGCCGCTGCCAAAAGCACCAGCACCAAAAGGAGTATGACCGGCACAAGGCCGCTTCTTTCCTGTTCGTCACTTTTCCTCATAATTCCTCCCAAATCATGTCATGACAGCCTGCGCCGCCTTTTGGCGCCGCGCTGCCGTACCGTCAAATCTTGATCTGCGTCCATTTCCCCATACGGAACCGGATGGATGCGAACAAAAACCGGGACAGCTGATCCGCCACCACGCCCAGCCAGATGCCGATAATCCCCCATCCAAGCACATAGCAGCCCAGCCAGGACACCAGCGTCCGGATCAGCGTAACGCTGATTGTGGAAGCGATCGCCGTATAAAGCGTATCCCCCGCCCCCCGCAGGCATCCCATATAAATGACCTGTGAAATCTGCAATATAACGATAAAAATGATCACCCGCGTGATGCCCGTACCGATTTCCACAATCTGCGGCTCCTTAAAATACAGGCTGTACAGCCACCTGCCGCCGAAAAAGTATAGCACGCTCAATCCGGCTGAAATCGCCGCACCCACCTTCCGGCAGGTGCTTCCGTAGCGCTTTGCCAGCTCCGGATCATTTTCTCCCAGGCTTCTGCCGATGAGCGCCACCGCTGCCGCCTGCAGGCCGTCCCCAAAGGAAAAGGAAAGCCCCATGATGTTCATCGCCACCTGATGTGCCGCCATGGCGTCATTCCCCTGGTGTGCCGCCATCAGGGAGGTCATCATGAAGCCGATCCGCATCAGAATCTGTTCAAAAAAGACGCTGTAGCCCACCGAAATCAGGCGGTGCAATGCCGCCAAAGCGGGACGGAGCTTTTTCTCCAATATGAAAGGAATGCTGACGAAATTGTCCTTTTTACAGACGGACAGCACGCTCATGACACAAGCCACCACCGTCCCCAGCACCGTTGCCAGCGCCGCGCCGTGAATGCCCAGCGCCGGAAAGCCCAGATGCCCGCCGATGAGCAAATAGTTGAAAACAATGTTAACCACATTGGAGGTCACGTTTGTGCGCATGGTGATCTTCGTATTGCCCGCGCCCCGCTGCGCGGCGTTAATGACCATCTGCAGACAGTTGAAAATCATGCCTCCCATAATAATCCGGAAATAGGCGACCGCGCCGTCATGGGTTTCCGGCGTGGAACCGCAAAAATGAATGATCGGTCCGGCAAGGGACACCATCAGGATGCTGATGAGGACCGCCATGACCGCCACGAAGCATACGCTGGTAAACGCCAGCACATTGGCGTCCTCCCGTTTCCCTTCTCCCTTCCGCCGCGCCACCAGCGCGGATACGGATATGTTCGTCGCAAAAAACAGGGCGAGTCCGATGAACTTCGGCTGTGTCGTCAGTCCCACCGCCGCTACCGAATAAGCGCCCATGGTGCTGACCATAAAGGAATCCACCAATCCCGCAAAGGCCGTAAAAAACGATTCCAGAATCGCCGGCCACGCCATCCCCCACGTATTTTTCAAAATCTGTCTGTTATCCTTCACGTCCGTTCCCCCTGTTGCGTCCTTTTCTGCCATGCTTTGCCACTCTCCCTATTGTATATGCAAATGAAATTTTTTTCAATGGATATCGCAAACAAAAAGACATCAGACTGCCTTTGTGAGCCTGATGTCTTTTCTTCAACGGATTTTACTTTCTTTGAAATTTCTCAATTTTACAGGTGTGTATTTTGCTCTTTGAATCATAGTTAATTCCAACAAGCAAAATATCACTGCCATATTTTTTAAACACCTGTGGATAATCATTCCTCTTTATTTGCCCAATTGCCCCCAGATCAGTCTTGTTCCATTTCAGTTCAATCAGAATGACCGGCAGGGACGACGCTCTTCTAGGCACGTAAACAATATCCGCATAACCATGACCTGACGGCAGCTCATTTATAATTACATATTCATCCAGACAACTGATATAGGCCAATCGGATCGTGCTACGAAGTGCTTCTTCATTATTGTAGGCAATTGGCGCTGCGCTCATCTTATGTGCTTCTTCTATCGCTGCAGCCACCGCTTCCTCGTCCATATGCAGCGTCTGCTTTAAGAGATTATCAGAATTTTTGATCAGCCTTGCAATTTCCGTATGCTTTCCCGCCGTCACAGCCCGGACAAATTCCTGTTTCACCTCTTCATTCGGAATAAATGCCATTTTCTTTTCAGAATCATAAGCAAGATATCCCAGATGGATGAGCAGGGTCAAAACATCATCCTTCCTCTTTATATTTGTCATATCATTCTGAAAGGTTCCCACATCAACAATAACGCCTTCTCCGCCAAGCATCTGTACGATGGCTTCCTTTAGCCCATCTTCATTCAAATCAATATAAATTCTAAGAGATTCATAAGTCTCCGTCCGCGTCCAATAGCTGCCAAACTCCGTCCGCTCGATCGCCTCCATAACGGAATTGGGATTATATACGGAATCTGCCTGCCGGAAAACATATCCGTCATACCAGCGTTTCATTCCTGAAAAATCCGCATGATATTGTTCACAAAGCTGTTTTACTTCCGTTTCCGTAAAGCCTATATATTTCGCAAGATTGCCCGGACTAAGCATCGTATATTCCCTGAAATCCGAGACAGCTGACTGGTTTCCATATTTTTTGATCGGAAGGATACCAGTCATATAGGCAGCTTCAAAAACGGTGTCTGTCCAACTGCTTTTGAACAGGCTCCTCAGAAAATCAATGTACGCTTTTTGAAGTCTCAAATCCTCCTTTGCCTCACGGAAAATTGCATCCCATTCATCGATAATCATAATGAACTTATTACCTGTCGCCTCAGTGACATAAAACAACGTGTCCGCCAAAGCACGGTCCTGCCTGACGTCCGGATAAATTTGCCGCACCTCTTCCACAACCGCATCGTTCATATCATTCACAACATTTCCAATATCCAAAGCCTTCGATAAAAAAAGCGTGATATCCAGATAAATGACGTCATACCGATTCAAATATTTTTCATAGGACACATCCTTTGCTATATCCAGCCCCGTAAACAAATGACGGGAATCACAGCTTTTGTCATAATATGCGCACAGCATTTTCGCTGCAAAAGACTTTCCAAAGCGGCGCGGCCTGCTGACACATGTCAGCTTTCGTGTCGTTCCGAGAGTGCTATTTATAAACCGGATCATTTCGGTTTTATCCACATAAATATCCCTGGTCATAGCCATAAAACCGGCATTTCCCATGTTCAGATATTTTCCCATAGCATGACCGCCTCCTGCTTTGCTATTCTCATGATGCAGGCTAACAGCTTACATCTGTCAATATTGTACCTTAAATCCGGTAATTACACAATTGACAATCTTGAAAATGTTGTAACAATTGTAGCAATTCGTTACTGTTCACACATTAGCCGGCCGCGGGCGCTCTTGCCGAATAGCAGTCTCATGCCTGCCCCTTCCGATATATCCTCTGCATAAAGGCATCCGCCAGCGGCAGCCACAGTTCAAAATTCGGATATTCGTAATTTCCAAATACGGAAACGCCCGCCTGACCATGAGGCACTCCGGTAAAGGTATGCACCTCTGCCCGGATTCCGTGCTCCAGCAAATCCCTGTATGCCCAGTGCAGATTGTCCAGCGCCTTATCCTCCATTCCCACCGCGTACATCACCGGCGGATAGACGACTCCTGTATAATCGATCTCTTTTCCCTCCCAGCGGGGTCCGTATACACAGATAAAAGCGTCCGGCGCACCATAGTAATCGTCCAGCTCATCCGGCCGGTAGTCCGGAAAATGATCCGTCACCTTCTGCGTTCCGGAATAATAACGGATGCACTCCTCCCCCGTCAGCCCGCCGTTGGAAAAGCCCGCAAACGCCACCTGATTTTCCTTTATGCGGTATCGTGCCGCATTTTTCCGGATCATGCGGATCAGCCGGGCAGCGTCAGCGCCGCATTCCTGCCCGGTATAAGGCATCATATTGGTTCTGTTTAGCAGCATGAAGCTCTGATAGCCCAGCCTGTTAAAATCCAGACAGCTTTGGTATGCCTCATGGATCACACAATCCCCGTGATCGCCTCCGGCACATAAAATGACCGCCCCCTTCGGTGTGATGTCCTCCGGAAGCAAAAACTCATACATATAAGGACGAAACTCCGGATCGTGATTGTAGCGGTAATCCGGGTTATCCACATAATTTCCTGTCCTGGGCATATTGCCTTCGGGCCAGAGATAAATGCGCTCCGGCGCATCCGGAAGCTTTTCCAGTCCATCCATAAAAGCGATATATTCCTCTGCCAGCTCCTGCTGCCTGTCTGCGTCCGCCTCCAGCATCCGCTGCCTCATGCCGTGCAATTCCACCAGTTTATCAATCGGATAGCAGGGCGCATCCTCAAAATAGGTGACGCTTCTGTGTTGTGCCTGTTTTACATCGATCATGTCCAATACCTCCCGTATTTTCATATTTTAAAATAAATATATCACTTTTCCGCCCGGTCGTATATGCACTTTCTGATTATGGCAATCGCATTTTCTGATGGTTACCGTTCCTGCTCTGTAATTTTTCTTCGGATTGTGCTATACTTGTAACAATTCAGACAGACCTGAACGGTTACCTGGACTTTTTTCCAATAAACGCTTCGGCAACGGAGGGCCCCCCATGAACGATTCATCATCCATCATCCAAAACCGGCTCCGCGAAATCACCGTCAATTTGGAGCGCGCCCATCTGCTCCAATGCGACGAAAGCTGGAAAAGCGGCGGCTCCGTTCCTCCCTATGACAGCATCGGCCTCATTCTGGAGGGAGAGGGGACAATGCGCATCAACGACATGGAAATCCACCCCTCAAAGGGACAGCTGTATCTGTTGCCCGCAAAGACCACACAGGCTTTTTTTACCGATCCGGACATGCCATACCGGAAATATTACTGCCATTTCGAGCTCACCTGCCAGGACTGCGGTCTGTTCGAATTCATCCGCCTGCCCCTGTGCGTTGACGCGAAGGACTTTGACAGGGCAGTCACGCTCTTTGGCAAAATGATCCACGCCTGCAACAGCAATGACATCGCTTCCTCCATCACGGCAAAGCAATCCGTTTTCGACCTGCTCGTTTACTACATGGAATGCTGCCCGCAGGGAAGCATTTCTCTGATCGAAAGCAAGAGCGACACGCCCTTAAACAATGCCATCACCTTTGCAGAGCAGCATTTGGATCAGTCCGTCACCGTCCAGAAAATGGCTGAAATCGCCGGCTATCATCCCAGCCACTTCGCCAAGCTGTTCCAGCAGCGTCTGGGCATCACCCCCGTGCAATTTATCATCCGCAAAAAGACGGAGCGCGCCATCGAGCTGCTGACCGGCACAAATCTGCCGGTTTCCTCCATTGCGCAATCCCTGGGCTTTGCCAGCCAGTTCTATTTCAGCAGCTTTTTTAAAAAGCAGACCGGCATGAACCCTTCCGAATATCGCAGCGTGTATCTGCGCGCTTACAAATAGCCGTCTGTTTCAGAATTGACATGCCCACAGGCATCCCTGCGGATTTTCTGCCATATTGCACGCAGTTCCCCTGGAATAGACGAAAAAAAACAGGGAAGAAGCCACACGAAGGCACTCTCCCCTGCACAGACACTTTTTTTATTTTACCCGAGGAATTTTTTCAGTACGGATATGAACACATCCATATCGAGAGGCTTGGCTATATGCGCATTCATTCCATTCTTCAATGCCGCCTCCTTATCCTCCTCCAACGCATTGGCCGTCATGGCGATAATGGGAAGATCCGCCACATCCTTTCTGGGCAGCCTGCGAATGGTTCTGGTCGCTTCATAGCCGTTCATGACAGGCATCTGCACATCCATCAGGATCGCATCATAATAGTATTCCTCCACCTTTTCCATGATCGCCACCGCATCCGTTCCATCCGGCGCCGAATCCACTACAAATCCAGATTCTTCCAGAATCACTTCCGCTATCTCCCGGTTTAATTCATTGTCCTCCACCAGAAGAATGCGCTTTCCTTCGAAATCCGCCAGCGTCCATTCCGGAACCTCCTCCTGCTTTTCCAACAAATTATTGGCAGCGAGCAATACCGTTTTCAAATCGGACATAAACAAAGGCTTGGCACAAAAAGCAGTGACCCCCGCAGACCTCGCTTCCTCTTCAATATCCGTCCAGTCATACGCAGTCAAAATGATAATGGCCGCCTCATTGCCGATCACGCTCCGGATCTTTCTGGCGGTTTCCACCCCGCTGAGTCCCGGCATCTGCCAGTCAACGATGAAGGTGTGGTAAGAATCCCCCTCCTCACGGGCGCCCCTTGCGCGGTACACCGCCTCTTTGCCTGAGGTCGTCCACTCGGAACGCATGCCGATCTGCTTTAACATTTTGCTGACACTGTCACAGATATTGAAGTCGTCATCCACCACCAATGCCCGCAGACCTTCCAGCTCCTTAATCTGCGCCGCATTCTTCTCCGTATCCTGCAGCTTCAATTCCAGCTCCACCGTAAATGTGCTCCCCCTGCCCGGCTCGCTTTCCACATTGATGGTGCCGTTCATCATTTCCACAATATTCCTGGTAATGGCCATGCCCAGCCCGGTTCCCTGAATGCCGCTCTGCGTCACGGTAGATTCCCGCTCAAAGGGTTCAAAAATATGCTCCACAAACTCCGGCGACATGCCGATGCCATTATCCTTAATAATAAAGGTGTAGTCACCATATCCATGACGGAATGTGGTCTTTTGCATGATCCGGAAGGATACCGAGCCCCCGGCGGGCGTGTACTTCACCGCATTGCTCAGCAGATTGATAAATACCTGGTTCAGCTTCAATGGATCCGCTATCACATCCTCATTGGTAACCTCAAAGGTATCAATAAATAATTCCAGCTGCTTCGCCTTGATCTGGGGCTGAATAATATTTACCAGATTGTGCATCTGCTCCGAAATATTGCACTCCTGCTCTTTAATCTGCACCTTTCCGCTTTCAATCCTGCTCATATCAAGAATGTCATTGATCAGACTGAGCAAATGATTGCTGGACGAAAGAACCTTCTGCAGACAATCCAGAACCTGATCCTTGTTATCAATATGGCTGACCGCAATCGTGGAAAATCCAATGATGGCATTCATAGGTGTCCTGATATCATGGGACATATTGGATAAAAACGTAGTCTTCGCCCGGTTCGCATGCTGCGCCTGCATCAATGCGTCCTGCAAAGCCTGGGTCTGCTCTCTCTGCTTTCTGACCTGCTCTGTGATATCCTTCGATACCACCATGACCATAATGTCTCCCGTATTATCATCCTGCGTCATGACAAAGGACTGACGCACACACATCTGATCCTGGCCGCCGGATTCTTCCCAATACTCGGCAATGACTTCTCTCTCTCCCCTTTCAAAGCAGCTGCGCAGATTCCCGATATTCACAATAGCCGAATAATTTTCCAGGGATTCTTCCAAAACAAACGGCTTCCATTTTTCAAAGCACTCCGAAGCCCTGCACGGCGCTGTCAGTCCCACCTGTTCAAGGAACGAACTTCTCCGCCCGTCCAGAATTCTGATAATATCCTGTTCGATCAAATCGCTCGACAGATTAAACTCAAAGCTGCAGAAGGAATTGGACATGATCGCGATCTGATATTGCCGTTCCTTGCGGTTGGCAAGCGACCTTTCCGCCTGCATGCGCAGTTCCTTTTCCTTCAGCTCCGTCACGTCCTGACGGATGAACAAAGCCTTGGATGCCTGACCATTTTTTCTTTCCAGGCAGACAACATTCATATGCTCCCATTCTGTGCGCCCATCTCTTGTCACACAGCTTTCATACCGCAGGTCATTATGCTCCTCCATGGCGGTAATGATGGCCTTTTTATCCATGAAAGCGATGAACCCGGGCCGGTAGCTCTCTTCCACGAAGGATGCCAGATAATTTACAATATCCAGATATTTCCCGCTATATGCAATTCCATCCCCCTCCGGTCTGGTTCCTGCCAGATATTGATAGGTATCCTTCTCCAGATCAACCATGGCAAACCGGGAAAACAGCGTGTTGACCCCGCTTATGATGTAGCCCATCTCCCGGTTTTCCTTCTCCAGCTGCTTCCGCTCACGTCCGGCACGGATGAGGATGATAATGATATAAACGGCGAACAGAATGATGAGCATGGTCTCCAGCTGAATTCCCACAAGATTCTCTTCCGTGATCATGCGCTGTGTCACACTTTTCGGAAACATCTGCACAAAAACATAATCGTTTTCCGGCAGATAAGTAACACAGATATTATCCGTCTCACTGGAGGAATCACACACAAAAGCCCCTGCGCCGCCGTTATCAAAAATCTGCCGTACCTGTCCTGCAACGCTCTGATCAATCGCCCCTGTCTCTGCCAGAGCATCAATCAGATGTTTTTCGTAAGCCGTGCCATCCGAGCTGGCGATTACCCTTCCATCCGGCGCGCACAAAAATACCCGGGCGTCTTCCCCGAAATATGTAGTGGTGAGCATGCTCCTCAAATATTCCTCCGCCAGAAAAGCCCCCCGCAACACGCCGATGATATCGCCCTTAAAATAAACAGGCGCATAAAAGCACGCCATCGTTTCACTGAAAAAATGGGGATCAAATATAACCTCAATATCACTGTTCCCGCTGATACCGTCGATATAAAAGCGCCGCTGCGCCACATCGGCCTCCCGCCCGTCCGAAGCATAGTCCATACCGTCAAGATCCGTAAACATGATGGCGTCAAACTGGGAGTTTTCCTCCATTTTATTTAGCATCTCCGCCGTGATCACAGGCTCCGTCAAACTTTCCCCCACAAAATATGCGTAGGTTTCAATCCTGCTTAAGGCATTGCTCAGCTCGTCATCGATCTGAACGGATTTCATCCGTGCGGAATCCGCCGCGTAATCTTTATTCTGTGCTTCCATCCGCCTGCTGTTTCGTTCTGTAAACCAGAAAAACAACAGGATTATGGCAACCAAAAGAAAAATAACGTAAACAATCTCCTGCAGGGACTTTCTCTTTTCCATACCTAGTACCTCACCCATCTTTCCCTTCAATAAATATAGCGCGAAATTCGCGCTGCCGATACCGGCAGCCGCCTCCTTCCAATATAGTAAGTATAACAGCACGACAATTAAAAGACAACTGTTTGTTTTTCCTTCTCACGCCTTATCCTGCTGGCTAATGTTTGAACAGTAACTGCTGACATACCATTTCCCACTTTTTCTCAAAAAAACTCCGCAGGAAAAACCTGCGGAGTCTGTTTGTGAATTTGTATATCTGTTTCAAAAAAATTATCTCTTGGAGAACTGCGGTGCTCTACGGGCCGCCTTGAGACCGTATTTCTTTCTCTCCTTCATGCGGGGGTCACGGGTTAAGTAACCAGCCTTCTTCAGGACAGGTCTGAAATCCGCATCCGCCTCCAGAAGCGCTCTCGCGATGCCATGACGGATCGCGCCCGCCTGACCGGTGTAGCCGCCACCCTTTACGTTGACCAGCACATCGAACTTATCAACGGTATCCGTCGCCACGAGCGGCTGACGAACGATAACCTTGAGGGTCTCCAGTCCGAAATAGTCGTTGATGTCTCTTTTATTCACTGTAACGTTCCCGTTGCCAGGCATGAGATATACTCTGGCGATGGAGCTTTTTCTTCTTCCTGTTCCATAATATCTTGCTGTATTAGCCATTGTTAGATTCCTCCTTCTCGATCCTTTAGTTAAAATGTCAGAACTTCAGGCTTCTGAGCCGCGTGCTTGTGCTCAGGACCGGCATATACGTGAAGTTTGGTGAACATCTCTCTTCCTAAAGGTCCCTTGGGAAGCATGCCCTTGACTGCAAGCTCAACGACCTGCTCGGGCTTCTTGCTCAGCTTTTCTTTCAGGGTTGTCTCCTTCATACCGCCCACAAAGCCGGAATGATGACGGTAAATTTTCTGGTCAAGCTTCTTGCCAGTCACTTTCACCTTCTCTGCGTTGATTACGATCACATAATCGCCCGTATCGACATGAGGGGTAAAAACAGGCTTGTTCTTTCCTCTCAAAACCTTGGCCACCTCAGATGCCAGACGGCCAAGAGTCTGTCCTTCCGCATCCACCACATACCATTTTCTATCAATCTTAGCCGGGTTAGCCATAAATGTTTTCATAGTGTACCTCCATACAGATTGGAATTCTTGTCTCTACCGTGTCTTCCGAACCGGGAATTGAACGGAAAACAATTCTTAAACGAAACGCGGCATGCCCTGCAAACCGCTTATTTCAAACATTTCTCCGGGGCTGGTGAAATATTTTTAAACATCGTCACATTGAGTAATTATATTATACGCGCCCGCGCGTGTCAATCGTTTTTTTACAAAAAATTCAGGTGAAAATGTGCAATTCCCTGCCTGTCCAGCTCCATCAGAATGTAGGAAGGCTTGCGCCCCTCCTGCCTGGGATAGGATATGCTTCCGGGATTGATCACGGTCACGTCTCCGGGCTCCCGGGCAAGCTCGATCAGAGGACGGTGCGTATGCCCGTACATGACGATGTCGGCGCCCCTGGCAAGGGCCTGCTCCCGGATCGTTTCCCGGTCTACAGACACATAATAGTTATGACCATGGGTGAGCCAGACCTTATAACCCCCGATCATGAATTCCTCCTCCTTGGGCAGTCCACAAAAGAAATCATTATTGCCTGCCACCATATGCACCGGGCATCCTGCCGCAAGACGGATGGCATCCTCGCTGCCCTCCACGTCTCCGCAGTGGATCAGCATGTCCAGCTCCCCCATTCTTTTGAGCAGAATCATCAGGTTCAGATCCCGTCTGTGCGTATCACTGACGATCAATATTCGCATATGCGCCTCCCTGCAGCTTTTCCTTCATCAGGCGAAGCGCTCTGCCCCGGTGACTGATTCTGTTTTTTTCCTCCGGCGAAAGCGCCGCCGTGGAAATGTCATTTTCATACAGATAAAAAATCGGATCGTAACCAAAGCCGTTCTCTCCGCTCTCCTCCCAGCCGATATAGCCCTCTACCGTGCCGTTTGCGCTCTGCGTGCTGCCATCCGGGAAAACCGCCGCGATCGCGCAGACAAAGCGCGCCGTACGCTTTTCTTTGGGGACGCCCGCAAGCCGGGCGATCAGATTTGCGTTTTTTTCCCGGTAAGAGGTGTCATAGCCCATGTACCGGGCGGAATAGACGCCGGGCTCCTTATTCAGGTAATCTATCTCCAGGCCCGAATCGTCCGCCATCACGATAAAATCCTCTATCCTTTTCTCCGGAAAACCCGGGATGCCGTTTTCCCTGCACCACTGCGCAATCCCCGCCGCCTTGATCAGGGCATTTTGCGCAAAGGTAGCGCCGTTCTCCTCCACCTCAGCCTCGATGCCCGCTTCCTTCATCGAGTAAACTGTAAGCTCCGGATCCTGCAGAATTTCCCGGATTTCCTTCATTTTACCGGCGTTTCCCGTGGCGAAAATAATCTCCTTCATCCGTCCTGCCCATCCCTTTCCCTGTTTTTCTTTGGGGGCTTTGGTCCCTGAAACTGATAGAAATAAGTTTTCATCATGCCGTTATAAATCTTACGGTTCTTATCCGCCTTCCGCCCGATGTCCTGCTCCGCATTTTCATAGGAAGTGATCATATACAGGGACCAGCTGTCCAGATTCCGGAAGCGCTCCCCCAGCGTCTGATACAGCTTCGGCAAAGCCGCCTTCTCCTCCAGGCGCTCCCCGTAGGGGGGATTGGTGATCACAAAGCCATATTTTTTCGGATGGGAAAGCTCTGCTACCGGTCTTCTCTGAAAATGGATCAGATGCTCCACGCCGGCCAGCCTCGCGTTTTCCCGCGCGATGGAAACCATGCCATCGTCGATATCATAGCCCTGAATATCCGTGGAAACATCGGTGCAGACCATTTCCCTCGCCTCATCAAAGCAGTCGCGCCACTGCCTTTGGTCCACAAGATGCCCCCACTCCTGTGCCAGAAATTTCCTGTTCATCCCTGGCGCCATGTTCGCCGCCATCATGGCGGCCTCAATCAGAAAGGTGCCGCTTCCACAAAAAGGATCCACCAAAATCCTGTCCGCCCTCCAGGGCGTCAAAAGAATCAGCCCTGCCGCCAGATTTTCCGCGATGGGCGCTTTTGCCGTCAGCTTGCGGTAGCCTCTCTTATGCAGGGATTCCCCGGTGGTATCCAGCCCCACCGTCACCTCGTCCTTTTTGATAAAAACCCGGAGCGGAAAGGACTGTCCGCTTTCCGGAAAACGTTCCGTATGATAAATATCCTTCAGCCGCTCCACCATTGCCTTTTTCATGATCGACTGGATATCGGAAGGGCTGAACAGCCTGCTCTTTACGCTCGCCGCCTTCGCCACCCAGAACCGTCCGTCCGCCGGTATGTATTCCTCCCAGGGCAGCGCCTTCGTACCCTGAAATAATTCCTCAAAGGTTTCCGCGCGGAAGCCTCCCACCTTGATCAGAATCCGCTCCGCTGTCCGCAGAAAAATATTGGCGCGGCAGACCGCCTCCTCATCGCCCGAAAAGGTCACCCGCCCGTCTTCCACCTCACTCACATCATAGCCCAGATCCGTGATCTCTCTTTTCAGCACCGCCTCCAGCCCAAAATGACAGGGGGCAATCAACTCAAATTTTCTCATTCCGCTTCCTTTCGTATTCGAAGTAACAATTCGAACAACTCTGAACCGTTACCGTCCGAAACCGTTACACCTTCCCCCATTTTACGTTTTCGCGCATTTCCTGTCAACCATGATTCCGTCAATTTTGCAATTAGAGGCAACAGTTCAGCCAGGTCTGCGCGTTTACGGCGCAGACCGTGTAAAAACGCGGTGGTTGTAGAAATCCGGACATCAAAAAACCGGGGCGAAACACCCCGGCCTTTTGTGTCAACACATGTTTAGTTGTTCTTGCAGTTGCTGGAAGAATCCTTGCTGCTGTTCTTGCTCTGGTTCTGATTCTTCTGCGCGTTCTCCGTGCTGTTCTTGGAGTTGTTTTCCTGATTCTGGTTCTGATTCTGGTTGTAATCGTTCTTAGCCATTTTAAAATCCTCCTGTTGATTTGTTGTTACAGGAGTAGTATCTGACAAAATCGGAACTTTATACATGCAAAAAAAATTTTTTCTGCGGGTCCTGCACGTTTATATATTTTTCAACATTCTGCCCACATAATGACCGGTATAGGATCCGGGGTTTTTCGCCACCTCCTCGGGCGTGCCCTGTGCGATGACAGTGCCGCCGTTTAAACCGCCCTCAGGACCGATATCTATGATATAATCGGCGGTCTTGATGACGTCCAGGTTATGCTCGATGACCACCACCGTGTTACCGCCCTCCGTGAGCCGGTGTAAAATCTCGATCAGCTTATGCACATCCGCAAAATGCAATCCCGTAGTGGGCTCATCCAGAATATAAATCGTCTTCCCCGTGCCGCGCCGGGAAAGCTCCGTTGCCAGCTTGACACGCTGCGCCTCACCGCCGGAAAGCTCCGTGGAGGGCTGCCCCAGCTTCACATAGGAAAGGCCCACGTCATAGAGTGTCTGAATCTTTCGTTGAATCGAAGGCACATTTTCAAAAAAAGTCACCGCATCCTCCACTGTCATATCCAGCACATCGAAAATACTCTTTCCTTTGTATTTTACGTCCAGCGTTTCCCGGTTATAGCGCTTGCCGCCGCAAACCTCACAGGGCACGTAAACATCCGGCAGAAAATGCATCTCGATCTTAAGAATACCGTCCCCGCCGCAGGCCTCACAACGCCCGCCCTTCACATTGAAGCTGAAACGTCCTTTTTTATAGCCCTTCGCCTTCGCATCCGCCGTCGAAGCGAACAGATCACGGATCATGTCAAAAACGCCCGTATAGGTCGCCGGATTGGAGCGGGGCGTACGCCCAATAGGGGACTGGTCAATGTCAATCACCTTGTCCAGCTGCTCAATCCCGTCGATGCCCGCGTGCTTCCCGGGAATGCAGCGTGCCCGGTTCAAATCCCGTGCCAGATGTTTGTAAAGGATTTCATTCACCAAAGAGGACTTCCCGGAACCGGAAACGCCGGTCACACAGGTGAAAACCCCGATCGGGAATTTTACATCGATATTCTTTAAGTTATTTTCTGCCGCTTTACGGACGGTCAGCCATCCGGCAGGCTTACGTCTGCAATCGGGCACCGGAATCCTTACCGCACCGCTCAGATATTGCCCGGTGATGGATTCCGGCGTGTTCATGATATCCTCCACAGTGCCACAGGCGATGATTTCACCGCCGTGAGAACCAGCGCCCGGTCCCACATCCACGATATAGTCCGCGGCGCGCATCGTATCCTCATCGTGCTCCACCACGATCAGCGTATTGCCCAGATCCCGCAGGCTCTTTAACGTATTCAAAAGCTTATCGTTATCCCGCTGATGCAGACCGATGCTTGGCTCATCCAGAATATAGCAGACGCCCACCAGTCCGGAGCCAATCTGTGTCGCCAGACGGATGCGCTGCGCTTCCCCGCCGGACAGGCTCGCCGTCGCTCTGGAAAGGGAAAGATATTCCAGGCCCACATCGATCAGAAATCCCACCCGCGCGCGGATTTCCTTCAGAATCTGTCCGCCGATCAGCTCCTGCTGCCGGGTCAGCGTCATATTGGAAACAAAATCCTGCAGCTCCCGGATGAACATGGAGGTCACTTCATAAATATTTTTATCACAGACGGTCACCGCAAGGGATTCCCTTTTCAGGCGCTGTCCTTTACAAAGCTTACAGGGCGTGATCCGCATGAAGGTCTCGTATTCCTGCTTCATCGTTTCGGACGCTGTCTCCCGGTATCTGCGCTGCACACTCTTAATCAATCCCTCAAAGGCGATCGGATATTCCCCCCTGCCCCGCTGTCCTTCATAATAAACCGTCACTTCCCGCCCGCCGGTCCCGTGCAGCAGCATATCCTGAATCGATTCCGGATATTCCTCAAAGGGCGTATCCAGACTGAAATGATACTCTTTTTCCAGAGCCTGCAAGATCGCATTGGAAAAAGATCCGGGCTGATGGCAATTCTGCCATCCAATCACCGCGATCGCTCCCTGGTTAATGCTCAGCCGCCTGTCCGGAATCATCAGCTCCGGATCAAACTCCATTTTATATCCCAGTCCAAAGCAATCCGGACATGCCCCGAAAGGATTGTTGAAGGAAAAGCTGCGCGGCTCGATCTCATCCACGCTGGTCCCGCAGTCCGGACAGGAAAAACTCTGGCTAAACGTCAAAAGCTCCGCATCCGCTCCCACCCGCTCCACATATAACAGCCCTTCTGAAAGCCCAAGCACATTTTCAATGGAATCCGTCAGACGCCGTTCGATTCCCGCTCTGACGACCAGACGGTCCACCACGATTTCGATATTATGCTTAATGTTTTTATCCAGCTTGATCTCCTCGGACAGCTCATACAGATTACCGTCGATCCGCACACGCACATAGCCGCTTTTGGATGCCCGGTCCAGCACCTTCTCATGCCGCCCTTTCCGTCCCCGTACCACCGGGGCCAGCAATTGAATCCTGCTTCCTTCCGGCATTTCCATGATCTGGTCCACCATCTGGTCCACGCTTTGCTTCTTGATCTCCTTTCCACACTCCGGACAGTGTGGAATCCCGATTCTGGCGTACAGCAGACGGAAATAGTCATAAATTTCGGTCACGGTGCCCACCGTGGAGCGAGGGTTGCGGTTTGTGGATTTCTGGTCAATGGAAATCGCCGGAGAGAGCCCTTCGATCTTCTCCACATCCGGCTTTTCCATCTGCCCTAAAAACTGACGGGCATAGGAAGATAGCGATTCCATATAGCGGCGCTGCCCCTCCGCGTAAATCGTGTCAAAGGCCAGCGATGACTTGCCCGAGCCGGAGAGCCCGGTCAGCACCACCAGCGCATCCCGCGGGATGTCCACATCCACATTCTTCAGATTATGTTCATTCGCCCCCCGGATGATGATGCTGTTTTTCCGGGAAAGCATTTTCTTCGTCTGTTCCATATTTCCTCTCATTCTGCCGCCATAAACGGCCTGTACATGAAAACGCAAGAAATAATGTCATTCATCGTCCATACCCTGCAACACCTTTTTTAATTCGATCAGTCTGTCACGCAGCTCTGCCGCCGCCTCAAAGTTCAGATCCGCCGCCGCCTTCTTCATTTTCTTCTGCACGTCCGCGATCAGCTTTTCCAGTTCCTGACGGTCCATGGATTCCGGATCCTTTTCAAGCCTCGTATCCTCTGCCGCAACTTCCTTCGTGATACTGATCAGATCGCGCACTGCTTTCTTAATCGACTGCGGCGTGATGCCGTTTTCTTCATTATATTTCTGCTGGATCGCCCGGCGGCGGTTCGTCTCGTCGATGGCGCGGCGCATGGAATCTGTAATGGTATCCGCATACATGATCACGCGCCCCTCCACATTCCGCGCGGCACGTCCCACCGTCTGGATCAGGGACGTTTCGGAACGCAAAAAGCCCTCCTTGTCCGCATCCAGTACCGCCACCAGAGAAATCTCCGGTATATCCAGGCCTTCCCGCAGCAAATTGATCCCCACCAGCACATCAAACACATTCAGGCGCATATCCCGGATAATTTCCGCCCGCTCCAGCGTATCGATATCGGAATGCAGATACTTCACCCGGATACCGACCTCCCGCATATAATCGGTCAAATCCTCCGCCATACGCTTGGTCAGCGTGGTGATCAAAATCTTGTTCTGCTTTGCCGTCTCCCTTTTTACCTCAGCTATCAGATCATCAATCTGTCCGTCCACAGGGCGAACATCGATCTCGGGATCTAAAAGCCCGGTAGGCCGGATAATCTGTTCCGTGCGCAAAAGCTCATGCTCCGCCTCATAGACATTGGGCGTCGCCGAAACAAACAGCATCTGGTCAATATGCCCTTCAAACTCTTCAAAATTCAGCGGCCGGTTGTCCAGCGCCGACGGCAGACGAAAGCCATAGTCCACCAGAGTCTGCTTCCTGGAGCGATCCCCCGCGAACATGCCCCGGATCTGCGGCACTGTCATATGGGACTCGTCAATGATGATCAGAAAATCATCTTTAAAAAAGTCCAGCAGCGTGTAGGGCGGCGTGCCCTCAGGCATTCCGTTTAAATGCCGGGAATAGTTCTCAATGCCCGAGCAAAAACCCGTTTCCCGCAGCATCTCAATATCGAAGTTCGTCCGCTCCGCAATGCGCTGCGCCTCCAGCAGCTTATCCTCTCCTTTGAAGTAACGGACCCGCTCCTCCAGCTCCTTTTCGATCTCGTCACATGCCTTATTGATCTGCGCCTGGGGCACTACATAATGGGACGCCGGGAAAATGATGATATGCTCCAGTGTCGCCTGCACCTGCCCGTTTAAAGGATCCACCTGCGCGATCCGGTCAATCTCATCCCCAAAAAACTCCACCCGGATCAGACTGTCCCCGCCCTGCGCCGGATTAATCTCAATGACATCGCCCCGCACCCGGAAGCATCCACGGTTTAAGTCCATGTCATTCCGGTCATACTGGATCGCAACCAGCTCCCGCAACACATCATCCCGGTCCTTCGTCATGCCAGGACGCAGGGAAATACTCATACCGGAAAATTCCTCCGGTGAACCCAATCCGAAGATGCAGGATACGCTGGCAACCACCACCACATCCCTGCGCTCTGACAAAGAGGCTGTCGCCGAAAGGCGCAGCTTCTCGATTTCGTCATTGATGGCAGAATCCTTCGCAATATAGGTATCGGTGGAAGGCACATATGCCTCCGGTTGGTAATAGTCATAATAACTCACGAAATACTCCACCGCATTTTCCGGGAAAAATTCCTTAAACTCACCGTAGAGCTGTCCGGCCAGAGTCTTGTTGTGCGCTATGACCAAAGTCGGCTTCTGCAGCTGCTCGATCACATTCGCCATGGTAAAGGTCTTGCCGGAACCGGTAACCCCCAGCAGGGTCTGAAACTGGTTACCCTCCCGAAATCCTTTTACCAGCTCTGCAATTGCCTGCGGCTGGTCACCGGTTGGCTGATATTCACTGTGCAATTTGAAAGCATGCCCGTTCTGTGGACTGCTTTCATGCGCAGGGAGCGAAGCGGATTGCGAATGGCTGTTTTGCTTAGTCTGCACGAAAATAATCCTCCATAATCTGTCAAAAAGTTCCGACTATCAGACTGAACTCCGGTATCCCCCGGTTGTTACAGAAACAGTTATGATTATAGCACATCTGTTTGGATTTGTATAGTCTTTTTTAGAACATTCGTTCTAATCGCGTAACCAGCAACCGCGCATGCCCGCCGCCATTATGCCTTCCCGTTTCTGCGGATTCGCAGCACAGTAAAAGACTCTGCCGGGACCATCCAGGGAATTTGCGGTTCCCCCTTTGTCCCTTCAAGGATTTGGGCAAGAGGCAGCACCTGCGCGACAGGCTTCACCTTTTCCGGTTCCTCAAAGCTGTTTTGATCCTCCATGGCAAATCCGCCCAGCGTTTCTACATACAGCTCCCAGCTGCCATCGCCAAAATCCGCTTCCGGATTTTGCAGCACGACCTCCAGCTTTCGCGCCTGCATACTCACATTGGATACCTTTATGATGACATCCCCGTTCCCATCCCGGGAGGCTGTCGTATAGAGCGGTTCCACTATCACTGGCTTGCTCTTCGTCTCCAGATACACGATGCCATCCACACGCGCCGTCAGATGCCGCCCGCGGATTTTCAGCTCCAGCTCATACACCCGGTTTTTTTCCACCGTAAAAAGTGCCTGACACAGATCCGAGCCCCTGCCGTCGATCCTCTCATTTATGACAGTATCCTGATTCTGCCATCCGCCAATTTCCCAGCAGAAGGTGTTCCGGTCATCTTTTTTTCCAAAATAAATCCGGAAGCCCTTATAGCCCTCCCTCTCTGCCGCTTTCATGCGCAGCGTATGACAGGAAAGGGAAAACTGCCCCAACTCAACTGCGGACTGTTCTCCGTCAACACAGCAATCCGCAAAATGAGTCACCTCTCCTGTCTCATCGTCGGTCAGCGTGATATCCCTATACTCCACAGCAGAGTCATTGTTCTCCAGGACCAGCACGCCCGGGATCTGGTCCGGCTCTGCCGTGCGGATTTCTGCCGTGCAGTCTTCCGCATGGGACTCACAGGAAAGTCCGGAAAAGAGCCCTGTCTCTCCCTGGTGGTGCATAAACATTTTCTGTATATAGTAATTGGCAGTCCCATAGCTTCTGTGATTATCAAACCAGATCATATCCGGCTTCCAGTTCACATAATCGGCATGACAAAGCATGGGCGCATAGCACGCCAGCCCTACCGCATGGGCATTTTTTTCCAGGCAAATCATGAAAGCGGATTCTGCCAGCGCATTATACCAGGTATTTCCCCAGGATGCATATTCGCCCAGAAATACCTTCGGATCCTCTTTGGAAAATGTATCATAGCGGTGACAGTTTGCCAGAAACCACTCCGGCGACATGTAATAGTGCTCATCCACAAAATCCACTTTATTTTTTCTGGCAGAGGCCCAGCCCCGCTCGTATTCGCTTCCGGCGCAGAAAGGACCGCTGGTGCCGATCACTTTGATCTCCGGATGCTTTTCCCGCACGGCACGGTAGACGATATCAAAGCGTTCATAAAAGGCTTCTCCCACCTCTTCGTTACCAATGCCCAGGTATTCCATGCCGAAGGGCTCCTCATGTCCCATCTGTGCACGCACAGCACCCCATCCGGTATCAGGACTGCCGTTGGCGAACTCGATCAAATCCAGAGCCTCCGCAATCCAGGGCTGCATTTTTGTAAGATCCGCCGCCCTTTTGTGATGCGGATCATAGCCCGGAGAAATCACGGGCAGAGGCTTTGCCCCGATATCCTCACAAAACTGAAAATACTCGTAAAAGCCGAGCCCCAATGTCTGATTATATCCCCAGTTGCTCCGTCTTGCCGGACGATGCTCCACAGGTCCCAGCGTATTTTTCCAACGATACATGGCATCCCGGGCATCCGGATCCAGCGCTCCGTCATGGGTCAGGCAGCCGCCCGGAAAACGCATGAATTTCGGGTGCATCGCCTCCAAAAGCTCCGCCAGGTCACGGCGCATGCCGTTTTTCCTTCCTTTATAAGTATCCTTCGGGAAAAGGGACACAAAGTCCAGATATACCTTTCCTCTGCCTGCTGCCGTAACCGCCAGCCTGCCGCTGGAATCCGTTTTCTCTGCCACCAGCTCCAGCTCATATTTTTCCCATACATCGCTGACCGTAAAATCCGATGCCGCGTAGATTTCCCCGTTTTTCCCCCGCAGGGAAACGGTGAGCGGTCCTTCAAAATCCTGTTCCCGCTTCGCATAGCAGCAAAACCGGTAGCCTGCCCCTTCCGTAAAGGACATGCCGCTGCCAAAGCCCACATTCTGTACGCCAACATCCGTTCCCGGCGTCAAAATATCCATGCCCAGATAATGCGGATTTTTCCCGCTCACGGCATTGCCGGTCTCCAGCGCCAGACGCACCTGGCCGTCACGCTCCACGCTCTCCCATGCCGTCAGCCCATGATAATCCGGATTGTCAATCGCCGCAAATTCAAAGGAACGGTTCTGTACCATTTCCGCATACAGCCCGCCGTCCGCCGCATGATTCAAATCCTCAAAGAAAATTCCATACAAGTCGCCCAATGGCTCTGTTTGTTGGCTGATATCCACTGTCAGCTTCATGCTTATACCTCCTTGTGCGCTTTGGCGCGCATACCAATCAATAGTCTGGAAATTTATTTCCGGACTTTTTTCCTTTTTATGCTCATATTTGAGGCTATGAGAAAAACCGATTCGTCGTTACCGCTCACTCCGTGACCAGTAATGCGCTTTGCTATGCACACAAAATGCGATAAAACCGCATTTTAGTGCCACAAACCTCGGGATTTTCGTGCTTTCAGCGCGAAAACACCTCACTACTGACTAATGTATGAGCAGTAACGATTCGTCTCCTAATCATATCATTTTCCGCCGCTTTTTGCCACCATAAAGATGGATGCGCTGTGGTTGATATAAAATGAATGCACTGCAGTTTGCATAGCATTCAGACATGTCTGCACTGTTACCGGTTGACTGCATAACTGTACTTAACGCGGACAGCAGAGGGAATTCTGTCATCAAAAAATGGGATTTTTATCCATTTCTCTGGAGTTGTGGAATTTTTGTAGCCATTTTGCAGCCAGACGCAATTATACAATATTTCATTGTCCACATTGTAAAACAAATTTGATATTACTTCGCACTATCATCAATACTATAGAATTTTTCGAAATAATGCTTTAAATTTTGCTTTTCTTCATCCGTTTTATCCATTAAATCAATTCTGTTATTTAATATTTTCATAATATCATCATGCATCTCTTTTTCTGAGACATTTCTATATAGAAATTCCAGAATAATATCTATACGAAGCTCATTAGCCGTTTCATATATTGTTTTTTTGTTGATTACATTTTGATTATATCCCTTTAATTTTATAAGTTTAACACAATTTCTCATAATAGCGACTACATAGCCAATAATAAAAAGAAACCAGTATACCAGTATCACTTCTATTATTGTATATATAATATAACTTGCCTTTTCTAAATTACTATTAATTGCCAAGATAACCAGCAACAATGCAATTATATTTTCTATAATATTGAAAGCCAGAAACAAATAGCTTGTGTATAATTTATCTATGCTCTCCTCATCTTTAGTATAACGAATAATATCCGCAGAAAACCTTTCATCAAAAAGAGAACCCCAAAATACAATTCCTGAAAAAATCAATGCTAATGCTCCCAGGAACGCACCGATAAGCGTACTAAAGAGTGTGTTAAAAACTTCAACATAGTTTTGCAAATTGTCATAGACTTTAAGACAATGTGTTGCTAATACTATAATCATAGTACCTATATACGCAAATACATTTTCGAAATCCTGTCCGAAATACTCTCTGAATTTTCTATAATAAATAAATTTTCTAATCAAATTTATTCACCTTCTTCAAAATATCTGTTATTCCTTTTTTAGCAGTTTCGACAAATCCATACATATTATTTGTTCTTTTTACAAAGGGTTTTGCATCCGCCGTAGTCTTGACATCTCCTGTCCCATTAATGCTTGTAACAACAATGTATCCTCTTTGCGTCATATCCAATATGGGCATACCCTTATTCATTTCAACAAGATTGTTCAAATCATCTTGAATAATTTTTGCTCCACCATTAATTTTACTTTTCCCTTTTGCTCTATATATTATGCTTCGCTCCGTTGCATTAGATTCCTTCAAGCGTTCTTTTTCCATGCCTTCCTGTGCCGCATCGATAATTGCCTGATCAGGATTTGCTGGACGATATGTAATGGTTAGTTCTTTAATTTCGCTGTCAGATTTAATTAAATTTTGCATTTCTTCTATTGTCATGCCAGAATTGAATGTCTCTACATAAAACGAATATTCAAAGTTATTTTCCTTTGCACACAAATTGAGCATTTTGGAAAAGGCATCATTAAACATTTTATTTTTAAAGCGCCTTCTCGAAATATAAGCAATATACTCGTGCAAAACATCATAATAAAACTCAATATCCTCTGTATTCTCGACTGGCTTATTTCTCATTTCTCCAGTCAGTTGATCGCGCTCTTTTATAAAAACTATCGCTTTTCTATCCAGGACCCCATGGATACTTTCATCATTTTTTTCTTTTATAGAAATTGCATATGATACCGTTTCCTCTCTTTTTTCACCTTCTTCCGTGAAATATGTGTTTATTTCGCTAAACTCATATTCATGCCGAATCATAGATAAAATATTTCGCGTAATTTCAAACCTCAGCTCATAATCTTCTACAAGATTATAAACATCTTCTGAGTTCAAACTCACTTTACTAAAATAAACTGTTCTGTCCATTACCCTTCCTCCTTAGTTTCACAACTTTTGCATGAAAATGTATTTCATTATCATAGCATTTTCCTCATCCAAAATTACACTATTTACTTTTTCTATCTCCATATGGTGCTGGATCTTCTGCCACCATAGATAAGCTCTGTGGTATCTCATATGTATAAACGCCAGACTCGTCCAAAGTCCTTATTTCTTTCTTCCTCATCTCCCGATATACCACTTCTGCTAACGCACTCATAATCGCATTATACTTCGCTGTATCCTCAAACAAACTCTGATACGACTCCTGTGCTTCTACATACCCATCTTGAGCTGCTGCACCAAATGCTTTGGGGAAGATACTTTCCACAAAAATCTGTGGATCAGAGGATTGTGCCATTTTTGTCAATTTTTTATCGGAAAGCAGCTTATCCCTCAATGCTGACAAAATCACCTTGTCCCCTTCTGTGAAATTGCCCTTGAACTTTTCATTGATTTTGGCAATCACTTCATCCAAAGGTGCTTTTTCATTCATGCCCTTAACACCTTTGTGCTTTGCCGGAACATATACAGTCTTTGCTTCCTCCAAAGCAATTTCCCCTTGGAATGTCTTTTGCAGCTTATAATATTCCAATTTCAGCTTGCCGTCTAAATCAATCGGCTCCTCGGCATCTTTTGGCAACAATCCAATCAGATACGAACAGAATGCATACTCCTTCTGTAGCTCTTTATCAAACATTCTAAGAATCTGCGATATATAGCTATACCATTTAATCAAGTTTCGCACCTGTCTGCGGAACTGATATCTCTCGTTCTGTGTCTTTTTATTATAACGATTGGAAACAGGAAGTAAAATACTGCTCATTCTCCCCATTGCTCTCTCGTCCTGTCTGCCCTTTTTGTAATACTCCTTTGTAAAAGCTTCAATGTCCTCATCCGAGTAAATACCATATCCCCGCAATTCCCTCTGTGTCTGGTACAATAAATCTGCATTTACTTCTTCCTGCAGGAAGGTTTCCTGATAGAACGGTTGAAATGCGTCCTTTATATCCTCCGCCTTATTTACAAAGTCTAGCACAAAAGTATCGTTCTTGCCTTCGCAAGTCCTATTGAGTCTGGATAAAGTCTGTACCGCTTTCACATTCTTTAACTTTTTATCAACAATCATGGTATGCAAAAGCGGTTCATCAAATCCAGTCTGATATTTCTCCGCCACAATCAGTACATTAAAATTATCGTGAAACTCTGTTTTGGTCTGGTTCTCCGAAATATGAGAACCATCTTTACGTACATTCAATTTTGACTCTGTGTATTCTTCGCCCTTATCATCAATCGCACCGGAGAAAGCCACTAAAATATCTACATCATCATATTTCTTTTCTTCAATATAACGTTTGATTTCATGGTAATAACGGACAGCCGCCAATCTGGACGATGTAATAACCATCATCTTACCTTTGCCATCAATCTTATGCCTTGTAGTATCCCTGAATGTTTCCACGATAATCTGCGATTTCTGACTGATATTATAGGGATGTAATTCCTGATATTTACGGATGACCTTTGCCGCCCTACTTGAAGGAACATCCGGATTTTCCGTCATGGTCTTGGCAATTCGGAAACAGGTATTATAAGTCATATAATTTTGAAGGACATCAAGAATAAACTTCTCTTCAATCGCCTGTCTCATGCTGTATACATGAAACGGATGAAAAGAGCCGTCCTCCTGTTCCTGTCCGAACATTTCCAGTGTAGTTGCCTTTGGCGTTGCAGTAAATGCAAAGAAAGATAAGTTCTTATGCTTTCCCTGCGAAATCATTTCTTTTACAATCCTGTCCTCTGGATCAACTTCTTCCTCTGCCAATCCTTCACGCTCTGCATACTCCCGCAAGGCTTCTTCTGTATCTGCCAGTGCAGTTTTTAATTTCAATGCAGAACTGCCAGTCTGGGAAGAATGTGCCTCGTCCACAATAACTGCAAAGCATCTGCCATTCGCCTTATCAACTTCTGTATAAATCACAGGGAATTTTTGCAAAGTTGTAACAATAATACGCACTCCGTCATTGATTGCATTTTTTAAGTCCTGAGAATTTTTATCTTCTCCTATGGTTTCTATTGCGCCTAACTTATGGTCAAATCCCGAAATCGTCTCCTGAAGCTGTGCATCCAATACAGTACGGTCTGTCACAACAATCACACTGGAAAATACAGGTTTATTATTTGCATCAAAAAGCGATGCAAGACGATATGCTGTCCACGCAATAGAATTTGACTTACCCGAACCGGCACTATGCTGAATTAAATAATTTTCACCTGCGCCATTTGCCCGCACATCCGCAATCAGTTTTCTGACAACATCCAACTGATGGTAGCGAGGAAATATCAATGTTTTCTTTTTCTGCAAATTAATGAACTTCTGGATAATATCCAGCATACTGTCTTTCTGAAATACATTTTCCCAAAGATATGCCGTAGGATATCCGTCCGGATTAGGCGGATTGCCTGCACCGCCATCAGAACCGGCTCCGTTAGAACCTTGGTTAAAAGGGAGAAAGTATGTATCTTTTCCTGCCAGTTTTGTTGTCATCCAGACTTCTGTATGATCAACACAAAAATATGCCAAAATCCGCTTATTAAATTGAAAACATATCTCCCGCGGATCTCTGTCATACATCCATTGTGCTTTTGCGTTATCCACATTTTGCCTTGTGTACTGATTTTTTAGTTCAAACGCAAACACTGGAATGCCATTTATTACAAGCACCATATCAACAGATTTTTTCGTATCTGCGGCATAGTACCATTGTCTGTAACACTCTATTCCGTTTTCCGCATACTGAATCTGTGCTGTATCATTCAATGCAGACTCAGGCTTGAAATAACAGACTTTAAAGGTAGTTCCTCTGTGTTTAAATCCGTTCCGTAAAACGTGAAGCACTCCATCCATATCACAGGCATTGTTAAATGCAACACAGAATTTGCGAACAGGCTCTATATCATTCTGCCTCTCAAATGCCGCCCACTCTCTTGGCTGGGTACGTTTGATAAAAGAAATCAATTTATCCGGATATACACCTGACTTTGAATCGTAAGTTCCATTTCCTTTTGTATATCCACCCTTGTCCGATATGAGGAAAGATTCTATGTCGGATTCAAATTGTTTTTCTGTAGTAACTGTTATACCCATGCTTCTTCCTCCTGAGTTCATTGCTTGCATTTATCCGGTTATTATTTCAAATATCCAAACAACAATGCCCGCTTCACACAACATTCTTATATTAATGAAAAATCGCTACATGTAGCAACTTTTACTCTTTGCGTTGTTCTAATTGTATCTTTGCTCTCTGAATCGCCAGACGCAGTTTCTCTTCCAGCTCTTCTTTTGACGGCATAGCGGTCAGATATTGAGCCACTCTGATATCACCTTTATCTAATTCTAACAGTTCAATTACTTCGTCCGACTTTTCAGCGCATAATATTAAGGCAATTGGAGATTCTTCGTTTTCCATCCGTTCATACTTATTAAGCCATCGTAGATATAATTCTACTTGTGACTTATACTCCGGCTCAAATCCTCCGATTTTCAACTCAACTACTACAAGCCTTCTTAGTTTTCTATGGAAAAACAGCAAATCTATTTTATAATCCCTGCCATCTATCGTAACCTTTTTCTGTCGAGCCATAAAAGCAAAATCAGTTCCCATTTCCAAAATAAATTTTTCTAATTCTGCCAAAATCGCGTTCTCTAAATCCTTTTCGCTATAAGTATCCTGCAATCCCAAAAAATCCAAGATACAGGGATCTCTATAAAACATATCCACTGTCATGATATCTTTTTCTTCTAAAAGCTGAATATCGTTTCTAATTGTTTCTTCCGGTCGTTTAGAAATAGCCGTTCTTTCATATAGCATTGACTTTTTTCGTTCTCTTAATGTTCTTACGCTCCATCTCTCATTTTTACATAGAACCGCATAAAACTCCCTTTTTAATTCATCACTGACCGGCAATAATTCTTTAAAATGAGACCATGATAATTGTTGCGACAGTGTAGCAACTTTTTCAAAATCTGGAAATTCTTCATAAAATTGTATCATACGAAAAATAGAACTTTTCTCATAAGAACGCCCATACTGAAATTCCAAATCCTTACTCATATTTTTTACGACTGATTTACCATATTCCGCTTTCTGTCCATTTAAAATATTATCTTTAAGTTCCTGCCCTATATGCCAAAACAAATATACAGTTTCAAAATTAGCGGTTTCAAATACTTTCCGTTTTGCAGCTTCAATGAGCTTAACAATATTGTTGTATGTTTGTTTATAACTTTCCGGTAAAATCAATTCATTTTCCATTTTAGTCACCCTTTTGCTAAAATTTCACTTCCTGCAATTGCCTAAACACTGTTTCGGCAATTTGTATATCTTATCGTTTACACTTGATATTGCTGCGGTACTTCCTTTTTGCCTGTAACATACTCATAAATCAAGGATTTCTTATAATTTTCTATCTCGGAGAGATAATGTTCTTTCTTGGTAATAAGAGCATCTATTACTGCACATTTTTCATCCAAATATCGAGCAATTTCCTCTTGCTCCTTCATTGGAACAATATACAATCGCACTTGCGAAAAGTTTGAATATCTCATTGCCTGACCATCCCTTACCATATTTGATGTACTCTGCAATGCTCTTATATATACTTCTGACTTTAACAACCACCTGTAAAATCTTGGATATACTAACTCAAGGTTAGGAACAAGCATAACATAAGCAGAACTAATCGAACCTGACAATTCACTATACTCCAATCCACCTTGGAAACTTCTCATACTAATAACAAAATCCCCTGCTTCTACATGCTTCAGAATGTCGAAGTCCTTCTCCACTGTCACTACTTTTGTGCCCGTCAACCCCATATAATCACTCTGATACATTATGCCATGTTGCTGACTTGCCGTTAATTGTTTTTCACCCTCAAACGCCTTATCTTTCCTTTGTTTAAAAAGTGCTTTAGGATTTATGCCACTCCATTCTACCGGAATTTTATCGTTCCACTTAATCCCACTGTCTTTCATTTCTCTGTCACCTCTTATTCCCTTAGTAACAGCTTGAGTAATAACAGCTTGCTTTAACTTTTTATATTCCTCTATACTTTCACGAGTTTTTTCAAGCACATTATCAAGTTCTGTGCATTGGGTATACAAAAAATTTGATATACGGATTTGTTCTACTTTTGGCGGCATATGCATAACACAGTTTTTAATAAAATATGGTGATATTCTTTTTAATCCCCCTGTTCC
The DNA here is from genome assembly GCA_910585455.1 of uncultured Eisenbergiella sp. Taxonomy (GTDB): domain Bacteria; phylum Bacillota; class Clostridia; order Lachnospirales; family Lachnospiraceae; genus Gallintestinimicrobium. Next base: position 145,300 of record CAJUEL010000004.1, read on the forward strand.
AGTCATAGTTGAGCATGCTTGCAAGACAAAGGCCCTATTCTGTAACCACCAAAATAAGTAGTGTGTATTAACTTTTTTACATCTCAATACAAACAGTTCAGAACTCCCCAATCCAAATCCAGATTGTAATTTTTGCATTATGGCAATATTCCCATTTTCAAAGCAAGGGGTTACTTTAGCCATTACAATATCATTTTCTTGAAAATGAGTCAAAGAATTAGGTAAATATCCTAAATTTTGTTCACGTCTTACAAAATATCCATTTTTTAAACATTCCATAGGCAAATATGTTACTATACTATTAGCATTCAACTCATTCGTATTACATTTAGGTTCAAATTCGGCAACATATTTTATTCGCCTTATTTCCCATTCTTTAGGTATCTCCCCAATCCACTCAATCTCGCTATCTTTCATCTCTGTAGCCATAACTATTTCTCCTCAGCAAACAACTTTTCTAAAGATGCAGAAATATCAGCCTCCAACGCATGAATCCGCGCCACAATATCCTCCACCTTCTCCGGTGCCTTATACTCATAAAAATATCTTGTCATAGGGATTTCATACCCAACTTTCGTCTTTTTCTTATCAATCCATGCATCTTCCGCATAGGGTAACACTTCTCTCTCAAAATATCTGTCAATATCCTGCGTAAGCGGTACATTCTCCGTATCACGCAAACCTGCATCCGCAACAGGTTTTCCCTTTTTCAAAACGATTTCTCCGTTTTCATCCCGAAGCGGTCTTTCCACCACGATTTTGTTATACCCGAACTCTACTGTCTCAAATATTTTACTCTCACAATAAATTCCGTCCTTATCTCCATACACAGCACAATTTTCAAAAGAACCATAGGCTTTTACAATCAATTCCCGACACAAATCCGTAATATCATTTCGTTTTGTACCAATACTCTTTCTTCTCGCCTCATAACAATGAGAAGCATCTATAAGCTGCACTTTTCCTTCTCTATATGCCGGTTTATTCTTTGAGCATATCCAAATATATGTACTGATACCCGTATTCATAAACATATCTGTAGAAAGCTGCACTATTGCATCCAGCCAATCATTTTCCAAAATATATCTTCTAATCTCCGACGGACCGCTTCCTGCATCACCTGAAAATAACGGCGAACCATTCTGTATAATTGCCATTTTCCCATTTGGCGCAAGTTTGGAAAGTCCATTTAACACAAATAACTGCTGCCCGTCACTGATTTTAGGAAGTCCGGGCGCAAATCTGCCGTATTCTCCTCTTGCCGCTTCCTCTTCCACTTTTTTCTGTTCGCGTTTCCAATCAATCCCAAACGGCGGATTAGAGATACAATAATCAAATGTAAATCCTTCAAACTGATCATCAGACAAGGTGTCCCCAAAACGCATATTGTCAGGATCTCCCCCACGAATCATCATATCCGCTTTTGCAATCGCATAGGTAGATGGATTAAACTCCTGCCCGAAACAAGTAACCTCTATATCACTGTTTAAGTCATGAATTCTCTCTTCCATGCAGGAAAGCATTTGTGACGTTCCCATCGTCATGTCATAAACAGTCATACCGCCTCTATCTAAATCAGCATCCACAAGAAGTAAATCTGTCATAAGATAAATAATATCCCTACTGGTAAAGTGCGCTCCGGCTTCTTCTCCAAAGGACTCCGAGAAACGTCGCACCAAATCCTCAAAAATATATCCACAATCTACAGCACTGATTTTATCGGCTCCCAAGTACCCTTTTTCAGAATTAAATTCTTTAATAATAAGATACAGTGTGTTGCTTTCCACCATTCTTTTGATAATATTATCGAATTCAAACTTAGATAATACATCCTGCGCATTTGCTGAAAAACCAGCCAAATAATCTTTAAAGTTCGCTTCTATATTCTCTGGATCAGCCAAGAGTGTCTCAAAAGCAAATTTGCTTGTGTTATAAAACTGATAGCCGGATGCCCTTGTCAAGAAACCGTCAATTACTGCCAAATGTTTTACTTTCTCGTACTGCTCAAGAACTTTATCATGAGTAGGCAGTAAGCAGTCGTGAAATCTCTTAACCACCGTCATCGGCAAAATGACAAGCCCATACTCATGCGGTTTAAACGGTCCACGAAGTATATCCGCTACATTCCAAATGACGGTAGCCTTTTCTGCTATATTGATTCCAACATCACTGATTTTATCATTGCTCATTTTTATCAATTCTCCTCGTTTTTCTCCTGCGTTTTTTTATAATTTACCAAATCTGCAACATCACAATCAAGACTTTCGCATATACGCTCCAAAACTGACAAATTCACTGATTCTCCATTAGTCATTTTCGCCATAGTGCTAGAACTTAAGCCTGTACTTTTACATAAATCCCCTTTTTCATGCCCTTATCAATCAACAACTTTCATATTCCATTATAACTGATTGCCATATTATAATCCCTCTCACTTTCCACGAATCAGTATCCAATACTTATTGTAAAGTATATCATCACTTTATAAAATCAACAATTCGAAAAATCAAATAATATAATTTAAAAGGCAAATATTTTCGTGCAAATGATTATAGGGCAGATTTCTCTGCCCCATTTTTACAGTGCGCCTGCCGGGCGCACTATAAAAAGGCTTTCGAGGAAATCCCCGAAAGCCTTGATTTTACTGCATAAATTTCAATTACTCGATGATAGTAGCAACACGGCCAGAACCAACAGTTCTACCACCCTCACGAGCTCTCGGAAATGAAATTTGAGTGTTTTTCCTTGTTTTTGCTACTTAATTTTCATCATATTATCTGATTTATCACTATATTTTTACTGTTCCGAAAAATTTTAGAGCCAAAATAGAGCCAGTAGAAAAATACAGATTTTCTCCTTGTTCACCTTTAGTACATGGTGCTAGCACCATGTCTTATATATCACTAAAGGAAATTTTGATAAACATTCCATTCACATACAAACTGGAATTTAAAGGTTACACTCCACATCATCAAGCCATTTCTTATATGTTGTGAGAGGATTTAATCTTTCACCGCATTTATAAAACTCCTCACTTTCATCATCTGGAGGGGATTCTTCTGAAAAAATAAAAATTTCATCACGAGTTTTTCCATGACCAAAAATACCTTTTTGGTCAAGCATTTTCATAACTGCTTCCATAGCTTCAAGCCATGTTTTATACTCATTTTCATATTGGCAATTATTTTCTGCATCAGCGAACCGTTTTTTAAAAAGCTCCTCAACCTTGTCAAAATACTCATCATAACCATATCCACAATACAACGAATCTGCCCATGACCACTTACATTCTTCCTTATCTTCATCACTCATACCATTCTCTTTGATATATTTATCAAGTGATTCATAGGATTGTGCTGAAATACATGGTGTTGCCGCATCTGCCATAACAATAGTGCAATAATAAAAACACTCATCACCATGGTCAGTAAACAGGGATAGAAAACTCTTCTCGGCAGCATCATATAACACTTCTATTATTTCGTTTTTAGATTTATTGTTCATGTATTATTCCTTTCACATAAATTTC
>CAJUEL010000005.1 GCA_910585455.1 uncultured Eisenbergiella sp.
GCAATGAGCCAAGTGCCGTGCTTGCACGAGCATTTGGCGAATGCCGCGAGGGTCAATACCCCGCTGCTTGCAGCGGGGTTATTGACTTGACGGGGAATTAGAGAGGATGAAACGGATATGCGTGAAAAAAGAAAGCTTTTATTGGTGTCCCCCATGCTGCACCAGGGCGGATTTGAACGGGTATGCATCACCACCGCACGGTTGATGGAGCCATATTTTGACGTGACAATCGTGGTGTTCAATTCGGCGAACATCGCCTATGATGTGGAAGGGCTGCATATCATCGATCTGCAGCTGGGCGTCAAAAAGGGGAAGCTTTTAAAGCTTTGGAATATTGTAAAAAGAAGCCGGAAGCTCAAGCGGCTGAAAAAGGAGATGAAGCCCGATATCGTCTATAGCTTCGGACCCAGCGCCAATATGGTGAACGCCTTTTCCAAAACAGGACAAGAAAAGGTGTGGCTGGGACTGCGCAATTATACCGATATGGAGGAAAAGGTCAAAATCAGCCTCTTTGTGCGTCTGGCGGACCTGATCATTTGCTGCTCGAAGGAAATTGAAAAGGACCTGAAAAACAATTATCATTTCACAAAAACGGCGACGCTCTATAACCTGTATGACGTGGAGCAGATCCGCAAAACGGCGGATAAGAAAGAACCGGAGCTTTTGTGGAAGGAAGCGCCGGGGCAAAAGCTCCGGTATCTGGTGTCCATGGGCAGGGATGACGATATGAAGGGCTTCTGGCACATGCTCAAGGTATTTTCGCTGGTGCATGCGCGCATTCCCGAAGCGAGGCTCATTCTGATGGGGGCGGGAACCTTCGCCCATTATAAAGAGCTGGCGAAGGGACTGCATATAGAAGACAGCGTCTGCTTTGCGGGCATGCAGAAGGAACCCTATCATTATCTGAAAAAGGGAGAGGTATATCTGCTCACTTCCCAGAATGAGGGCTTTCCCAATGCCCTTGTGGAGGGCATGGCGCTGGGACTTGCGCCCGTGAGCGTCAACTGCATGACGGGACCGGCGGAGATTTTGCTTAAGGACGGGGATACGTCAGAGTTTGAACGGCAAAGGGAACGGGGCGAAGTGCCGGTAATTTATGGGGAATATGGCATATTGGTGCCGGAAATGGAAAAGGAGCGGAATCTGGATCCGTCGCATATTTCACAGGAGGAACGGAATATGGCGGACATCGTGACCGCGCTTTTGACCGATCAGGAGCAGCTTGCCCGCTATCAAAGAGCGGCGGTGGAGCGGGCGCAGATTTTTACCTATGAGGCATATGTGGAAAAATTTCTGGAGCTGAGCGGTTACATTTTATAGAAACTGACAATTGGGAGGGATATCTGTATATTTTGCAGGATATCCCTTTTTTTGTTGCGTATTTTTCGTATGATATTACTATAGGAAACGACAAAAAGACTGCCGTTTCCTATAGCCTGATGCACACGTCCGCACAAGGAGATATCGCTGCTTTCGCAGCGTGCGGACTGTGCAAAATAGCAGTAAAAATTAATTTATACAAAACGGAGGGGAGCTTATGAAGGCAAAATGGAGACAGGGATGTGTAATGGCAATGCTTTGCGCGGTGTTACTGCTGTCAGGATGTGGAAATCCGCAGGATGCGGTTGCGCAGGCAGAGCCGGCGGATGTTGACGCACAGCTGACGCTGCGCCTGTATTGCCCGCCGGGAATCGGCAATTTGGATGCCTATATCCGGGATTTTAATAAGATCTACAAAAATGTGACGATCGAAAAAACGGTTTTCGAAACGGGGGATGCATTCGACGAGGCAGTGACGGGTGAGCTGAACGCGGGGAAGGGACCGGACATGATTCTGTTTTCGCCGGCTACGAATCTGGACACTGTCCAGATGGCGGGGAACGGCGCCTTTTACCCGCTGGATGGCTGCATGGAGCTGAGCAAAAATGCGCTTCGGGAGGAGAATTATATCGGAGGCGTTCTGGATGCAGGAAGGGTTGATGGAAAGCAGTATCTTTTGCCGATTTCCGTTCTCATTCCGTATGTGGCATACGGCGGGCATCAGTCCTATTCCTTTGCGCCGAAGCCGGTTTTGCCATTTACAGAGTTTCGGGATGCGGTATATGACGATCTGGAGCAGTATCAAAATGACAGCGAGACCGGCATCAGCAGTCAGTATATCGGGAATGTGGCGCCGCAGATATGGAAGTGGGATGAGACGGGCACAAGGATCGAGTACGATCCGGAGCAGCTGCGGGAGCTGATGGAGTTTGCAAGGATTACCATGGAGGAATATCAGGAGAAGGCGGAGGGCATTTTATCAAAGAAGGGGGATTCGGCCCGGAGTCAGGTGGAAAATTTCCGGTATTTTTGCGGCATTTCTCAGGACTTTATCATGGAAGCAAAGAGGCTGAACGCGCTGCAGTATACGCTGCATGACAGCCGCATGCGTTTTTCGGTATTGACCGATTATGGCGGCAGCGCGGTGAGCGCAATCGCCGGGGTATATGGGGCTGTGAATAAAAATGCCGGGGAGAAGGCGGCCTACGCCTATGAGTTTTTCAGAACCGCCATGGACGCAAAGCCCCAGTCCGGCAAAATCATGGGGAATTATCTGACGGTCAACAAATGGAAAATCAAGGAGCAGATCGTGACCTGGAAGGGAGCCACTTCCTCCTACTATATTCAGGACTTCTGGGTAGAGGATCCGGGATTTGGCGGAGAGCTGGTAGAGGAGCTGACCGGGCTGATTGACAGCATTGATACGGTCGTAATCATGAACCGGCCGATGAGCGGGATTTTAAAGGAAACCTTTGCGCCCTATTGGAATGGAAGCGCATCCTATGAAAGCTGCTTCGGAGATTTTGAACAGAGGGTGCGGCTGTACGCGACGGAATAGGTGGTACATCATGATGAAAAAGAAGCTTGCCCGCTATGGTTTTTTATTTCTGCTGCCGGGACTTGCGGGTTTTCTTATATTCATATTGATACCGGTTGGCGTCACCGTTTTTTATGCGGCGGTGGATGGAAGCGGAGGCTTTGCTCTTTTTTCCAATGTGGCAGGGCTGTTTGGGTCGGAGGCATTTTTGTGCGCGCTGAAAAACACCGCTCTGTATCTGGCGGCGGGGAGCGGGCTGTCCATCCTCTGTGCCCTGATCCTCGCCCTCCTGCTTTTTCGCAGCATGCAGCATTTTCCGCGGGCAGTTGCGGCAGTCAGAGGTCTGTATCTTACGCCGCTGGTGGCGCCATCCGGCGTATGCGTCCTGTTTGCGCACATGCTCTTTGCAAAGGGAGGCCTGATCGGTCGGTGGGGCATGGCGGAAGTGGATTTTCTGCGGACACAGCCCTATACCTTCTGGGTGCTGGTGTTCATTTATATTTACAAAAATACGGGTTATTTCACCGTGATTTTCCTGCTCGCCTTTGCGGGGATCCGGAAGGAAATTTATGAAGCGGCGCGTTGCGATGGGGCAGGAGGTTTTATGCTGTCCTGGAAAATCATGCTTCCCCAGATTGTTCCCTCTCTTTTCTTCGTCATAATCATGAGCATTGTGAATGTGTTTAAAATGAGCAGGGAATCCTGGCTTCTGTTCGGGGACTATCCGAATATTTCCGCTTACATGTTCCAGAATTTCATCAAAAACAATCTGGACAGCGCCCAGTATGGTCGCGCGGCGGCTGCCAGCCTGGTTTTGCTGGCGGCGTTTTCCGCGCTGGTGTTTTTCATGATCCTTTTGTCGGAGAGGAGGGATTTTTCCGATGCGTAAAAGAAAGCTGTGCGATGCCGCGATTCTGGTTTTTCTGATCCTGACAGGCGCTGCGATGCTGCTCCCGTTGCTTTCCGTGTTCCTGCATTCACTGGAAAACGGCGGAAGAACGGGAAGCTTATACAAAATCCTGTATCTGCCCTTTCCGATCAGCCTAAAGCAGTATGGCAGGGCGCTGATCGGGGACCGGGAAACGCTGTGTTATTTCTGGAATAGTGTAAAAATTGCGATGCCCGTATTGCTTTTGCAGGCGGCGGTGTCCCTGCCGGGAGGCTATGCGCTGGCGAAATTTCAGTTTCCCTGCAAGCGGCTGCTGTTTTTTTGCTATGTGCTGGTGATGCTTTTGCCGGTGCAGGTGGGGGTTGTGGGCGCCTATATTTTCTTCGATCGGATTCATCTGACGGACAGCCTGGCGGGAGTGGTTTTGCCGGGGGCATTTTCCACCTTCGGCGCGTTTTTGATGTATCAGTTTATGCGGACGATACCGGACAGCACGCTGGAAGGGGCGCGGATAGAGGGAGCGGGCGAGCTGACGGTTTTTGTACGGATCGCCCTGCCGCAGGCGAAAGCGGGGATCGCATCCCTGGTGATTCTGGTTTTGATCGATGCCTGGAATGTGGTGGAGCTTCCGATGCTTCTGCTGCGCAGACAGGCGCTGCAGCCCATGTCCGTTCTGCTGCGCTATAGCGGCATCGGGGAATCCGATACGGTTTTTGCTTCGATTGTGGTTTTTACGATTCCGATGCTGCTGATCTTTACGCTGTTTCAGGATTCCTTATCGGAAGGAATTGCATATTCTGTGCCTATAAAAAAATGAGGAGGAGAACCAGGTGAAAAATCCGGATTTGAGCAATGGAAAAAAGGGCAGTCTGATCTGTCTTGGCATATTTTTCGCGGTCATGGTCATCGCCTCAATCGTGGCGGAAAACGTGTATTATGCCGGTCTGCCGTCCGTCGTGACGACGGCGGTGAGGCGGGACCGGCTGCGGGCGACCAGTCATGCGCCCGGGAGCATCGGCTTTGGCAAGGAGACGGCAAAGCTTCTTTCACCCGCAAATTTCGATTCGGTGGAGCTGCTGGTCCAAACTGGCGCGCGGGTGAAGCCGGGGGAGAAGCTTTACCGGTTTTCCACAAAAGAGGTTTTACAGGAAAAAATCAGGCTGGAGCTCGCCGCATTGCAGCTGGAAAAACAGAACCGGACGTTGGGAAATACGCAGGAGGACGGACTGCAAAGGGAAATCAACGGGCTGGAGCTGGAGGAGCTTCGGGGCAGGATCGCGTCGTTGGAGGCTCTTGCGGAAAAGGAAGGAGTGGTGAGCGCGATCCGGGAGGGCATTTTTTATGCGGCGGTCCAAAATCGCGCGCCGTTGTATTTTGAACAGGAAATCGGGGAGGTCGTCAGCAACACGGGGAGAGCGTATTTTGACTGGCGGATGTCAGCAGAGGAAGGGCGGCTGTTCCATGTGGGAAATGAAGTGAGCACCACAATTACGGTGAAGGAGATTGTGGACGAAAAGCAGGTGGAAAAGGAAATTCCTTTTCAGGCAAGGATCGCGGAGAGTTGGAGGGAAGGGCAGGATATTTGCTTTCGGGCATGGATCGGGGAGGATGTGACGCTGGGCATGGAGGAAGGCGACAGCGTGACCGTCACCTGCAATTATACCAGTCCGGAGAGCTATGCCTGGGTGGCGCCCCAAAGCGCGGTCTTTTTGGACGGGGACACGGGCTCCGGTCGGGTGTATGTGCTGGGCGTGCGGGAGCGGATGTACGGGGAAGAGTATTATGTCACCCCCTGTCAGGTGGAGGTGGAGTACCGGGTGGGAAATTATGTAGCGCTGCGCAATTTTGACGCGGACGGCGAGGTCGTGACGTTTTCGACGATGCCGCTTGAGGCGGATATGGCGGTGAAGCGGATGGGGGAGGAGTGAAGGCTACATCCGGCGGCTGGAAACGGGAGGGAGCATACCGGATTTTTTTGTGCTGGAACGGATGGGAATGTCTGCGAACAAGCTGGGATTTCTGCATGACGAGGCGGGGGCGTCACCTATATTTTGAATGCTTATGTACTCAGTATCCGGGCTTGGAACAGGCGCAGGATATTCTGGCTGAATGAGCAGTGTACCAACGAATAAAAGAGCAGCAGTTCCTGCCATAGAGTGTGCGCTTTGCGCACACTTTTTATAATATTTAACGTAAAGGGAGAAGAAGCTGCGACGACCATGATAAGTTTGCATAATGAAGAACAGATGAATTAAATTGTAAACCAGGCGCTTTTTTTGTGTCAAAAGGAGCATGGAAAACCGAAACTGGTTGCGTAAGTGATATCGAATGGCATATAATATGTGCAAAAGTGAATGATAATAGTGTAACTATTCAGTCCCGGACTTTGCACTTGTTGTAAAGTCCGGGAGAAGGTGTATATTTTTCAAGGAGGGAGTCTTTCCCCTCACCGCAGGAGACTTAAAACGAGCGGATTTTGCAATGGTGAAGGCTGGATTGTTATATAATAGTATATAGATGATGGCGAAGGAATTGGCATTCATGCTCCCGGTTACAGACCAGAAGGATCTGAATCAATGTCAGGCGCTTAAGGCGGCGGGCGGGTGTGGGAAGCGGTAGCGGGCAAACGGGAAGGGGCAAGGTTTTTGGGTGAGGGGAAAGCATGTTAAAAGTAATTTTGATAGATGATCAACCAAGGGAATTGGACGGAATAGCGAAAATACTTCCATGGGAAAGCATGGGGATGCGCATTGTCGGGACGGCTAAAAATGGTATGGATGGTTTGAAGCTGGTGGAGGAATTGAAACCGGATATCGTGCTGTCCGATGTAATCATGCCCAATATGGATGGGCTTTCTTTGGTAAAGGAACTTCATGAGCGTTTTCCGGACGTGAAGGTGATCTGCTTTAGCTGCTTTGATGATTTTAAATTTGTCAGTTCGGCGATTAACAGCGGCGCAAGCGGCTATGTATTAAAGCCTGTTTTGGCGAGGGAGCTGGAGGAGGTCGTTAGCCGGGTAGCGGATGATATTCTTGCCCAAAAAAAGCAGCAGAAAATTTTGCAGCAATTTCAGGGATTTCAATCTGACGAAGGATTGTTAAGGGAAGCGCTGGGGCTTCGCCTGCTCCATGGGGGATTGTCTCCAAAAGAAATCACATTGATTCTGAATGCCGCCGGATGGAAGGATTCATTCATTGTGGCGTATTTTGGAAATATTATTTCTCAGCAGGAATTTGCAGCTTATATACCGGAAGGAGCCGCCTGCCTGGAACAGGTGGAAAATGCGGTAATCGTTCTTTTCCCATGGGAGGAGGAAGCGCAGAAATTAGAATTCATATTAAAAGAGGCATTGTCTGCCGCATCGGAAAGCCTTCAAATTCCGGTTTTGCTGGGGGTAAGCAGAAGATGTCGCGCCGCCTGGCTTGATAAAGCTGTGGAAGAGGCGAAACAGGCATTACAGTATGCGGCTCAGAATGAGGATCATATCGGAACTGCTTTTTCAAATTATGAAAAAGCGTCGCAAACATATTATATGTCTCAAATCCGGTCGGACTTAAAAGAAGTATTAAACAGGCGTGATATAGGGATTGCGGAAGAATTTTTGCGGAAATATCTTCCTGCCGGACCGATAGAGGAATTGCGCAGAACCGCGTTGTTTTTATGGATGCTGCTGTCTGAAGAGTTAGAATGGGAACGCCGTTCCGAATATGACGATCTGTATCAAAAGCTTCAATATGTTTATCTGAAAGAGCAGACGATTACCTTTTTTTTGAAGAGCTTCCCAAAGCTGTTTGAGGAGATGGAGGAAGAAATACAGGACAATATAGTGGTTATCAATAAAATAAAAGAGTATGTCAGGAATCATTTGGCAGAAAATATCTCCCTTAAGGAAATGCTGAAAGACTTTTATTTTAGCTCAGGCTATGCTAACGTTCTGTTTAAAAAGGAAACCGGGATGACGATTCATCAATATATAGTGAATGAGAGGATGAATGCGGCCGCTCAATTATTACGTGAAAAAAATAATATGAAAATATATGATGTGGCAGCGCAGGTAGGGTATTCCGATGTGGCATATTTTATCAATGTTTTTAAAAAGATTTATGGATGCACGCCAACGCAATACGGATGTAATCGCAACAAGAAGAATAATGAATAAATCGGGCTGGTATCAAAAATGAAAAAGTGGTTTTATAATTTCGCACGGAAAAGGTCAACAGCAGCTACGTTAAACTGGCTGATACTCCCGATCCTGCTAGTAACAATGCTGATATTTGGGGAAGTGGGGGTGCAGATTTATAAAAACGTGATTTCTGAGTATGTGCGTAATGAGCTCCAGTCATTAACCGATAGTTCGGCTATGTATTTAAACGGTTTTTTGTCTGAAGCGATGAGGCAATCCTATTATATTTATTCTAATCAGTCCCTGAAGGCGGCGCTCTGGGAGATTGATGAGATGGGAGAGTCCATTCCAATTCAAAAAACGATGGACTTTTATAATAACGTTGCGAATCCTCTCTTTGCTGCACTGAATAATCCCTGGTTATGCGTTAACCGTATTTATCTGTTTCACGAAAATCTGCATGCAGACAGAAGCTTTATCCGGTATCTGGATCAGCTTCCGGAGGGAATTATTGCACAGGATGTATTGGAGAGCCGGGGGGGATACGTATGGAGCCTCGCCTGTGAAAAAAGCGGATCCGCATCGGACAGCCCCTATAGAAATTTGTTATGCCTTACCCGGGTGCTTACAAATTATTCCGGAACGCCTGTTGCCTTATTAAATACTGAAATAGATATAGACACTTTGGAATCCAGTATTTCCAGAGCGATACAAAGGGGGGTTGGAGGCGCCTATCTCTGGAGCATGCCTGATGGAACGGTTATCGTACAAAGCGGTGAATTTGATGATAGTTACTGGGTCGCGCAGGGAATTGTGGAAAGCAATCATTCGGTTTTGGAAATTGCTTATTCAACGGATTTAATTCTGCAGCAGGCCCGGCGTCAGCATATTGCTTTAATCGGAGTATCGCTGTTTATGACATCACTGGCTTTTTTTGCCGTTTATTTTGTATCGCATATATCTTTAGACCGTCTCAGGCAGGTGACAGGAAAGTTTGCATCATCAGATCTGGAAGGGCATATTAAAATATCGGATGTGTTGTATGGAAAGGATGAAGCTGCAAAGCTCGATCAGGTGCTCACAGACCTGTACATGAAGTATCAGGAAAATGTAGATGCTTATTATCAGCTTGAAAATGCGTATCATGTCATGGAATATCAAATGCTGATGTCCAAAATTAATCCGCATTTTTTGTATAACACTTTATCTGCAATTCGATGGAGTGTTTTATCAGATGATAAGGAAGAAGCCGCTGATGTGGTGGACCATCTTGTCTCTTTTTATCGGGGGGTACTTAGCCGGGGCAGGGATATGGTGACATTGCGATTGGAAATGTCCACTTTGTCTGAGTATATACAACTCCAATTATACGCATATTCCAGGCAGCTGACGCTTTCATCTGATTTAACGCCGGAAGCTTCAGATTGCTTTATTTTAAAATTCCTGTTACAGCCGATAATCGAGAATGCCATCCTGTATAGTGATCAGGAGCAGGAATGCCGGATTGAAATCCATGCGTGGAAAGAGGAAGAAGAATTGCGTATCACAGTATGGAATAATGGACAGCCTATTCATGAGGAAATTAAGAATGAGCTCAATAAGCTGAATGAATTGGATTCCAAAGCTTTATCCGAGCGCACAATCAGCCAGAATGAGAAGGATAGCTATGGCATTTATAACGTTATTTCCAGAATTCGCTTATTGTTTGGGGAAAAATATGGTTTATGGTATTCCGTTCCCCCAAAAGGAGGAACTCTGGTAGAATTCCATCTTCCGTTCATATCAACTCCGGATATGGTTCTTTATAAAAGAGACAGGAATTTTGAATTGTAAAATTTGATGAAGTTGTAAAAAATGAATATTTTTTTTCAAGAATCGCCAAAAGGTGTGTTTATTATTACAATAAACGCATCTTTTTTTTCATAACGTTCCCAATTTTGTGATGATATAATAAAGCATAAGAAAAGCGAGGTGAGCCATATGCACTTTACACGTAAAAAAAGAAGTCTTAACGTAAACAAATCACTTAGTATGTATGCCCTCCTGATTCCGGGAATCATATTTATACTCATTTTTAATTATCTCCCGATGTATGGAGCTTTGATTGCATTTAAAGATTATAATATTTTCGCCGGAAATAATCCGATTGATGCGATCTTTAAAAGTGAATGGGTAGGTTTTAAGTATTGGAGGCAGTTGTGGGCAGAAAGCGGATTCCGGCAGGCTTTTCGCAATACGCTTATCATCAGCGCATTGAAAATAGGAATTGGATTTCCCATACCGATTCTTCTGGCACTGTTCATAAATGAGATACGGGGCATTGTTTATAAACGAACGGTTCAGACAGTATTATACCTTCCGCACTTTATGTCATGGGCGGTGATCGGTTCGTTGCTATTGTCCATTTTAGGTACTACCGGGCCTGTAAACGCAGTTTTGCATGCATTGGGATTTGGAGGTGTTAAATTTTTTATGGATTCCTCTGTTTTCCCGTGGGTGCTGGTAATATCCGCTTTGTGGAAGGAGGCCGGTTGGAATACCATTGTCTATTTGGCGGCAATAGCAGGAGTATCTCCGGATCTTTATGAGGCCGCAACTGTAGACGGAGCCTCCCGTTTACAAAAGATGTATTATGTTACGCTGCCATCCATTGCCTCTACGATCATGATGCTGCTGATTCTTAGGCTGGGAAATCTGATGGCGGCTGGATTTGACCAGGTATTGGTAATGTACAATCCGACAGTGTATGCAACGGGCGATATCATTGATACTTATGTATATCGAATCGGGCTGGGCCAATTAAATTTCAGCCTTGGAACAGCGGTAGGACTGTTTAATTCTATCGTGAGCCTGATTTTAGTTACCACATCGAATTTATTTAGCCGTAAAACCTTTGGACGCAGTATCTGGTAGGGAGGATACAGGTGTGAAGAAAAAACTGCCTTTGAGAGAAAAGATATTTCAATTTGTAAATGGACTGGTATTTGCAATCCTGGGATTGACAATGTTATTACCGTTTATTAATTTACTTGCAAAATCCTTATCTTCTGAAACGGCTGTACTTGCAGGAAGAGTAGGACTATGGCCTGTGGGGTTTCAGACAGGTACCTACCGGTATGTTTTGACAGAACCGCAGTTTATCCGATCCTTTTGCAATTCCGTTCTGATAACGATTTGTGGGTCAGCCATCGCGATGATTTTAACCTGTATGGTCGCTTATCCTTTGTCAAGGGGCTGGCTAAAAGGACGAAAGTTTTTCATACTGATATTTGTATTTGTCATGTTGTTTAACGGAGGTATGGTGCCGACTTATTTGCTGATTAATGGCTTGCATATGTTGAATACCTACTGGGCACTGATTTTACCGCCGGCGTTTTCCGTTTATAATATGATCCTGCTTAAAAATTTCTTTGAGGAGCTTCCGGAAAGCGTAGAGGAATCGGCGCGGCTGGATGGAGCCGGAAATATGGATATTCTGTTTCGCATTGTCTTGCCTATGTCGCTGCCGGCAATTGCAACAATTGGTTTGTTTTATGCAGTGGGATTTTGGAATAATTATATGGGAGGTGTAATGTATATCACAGATCCTGGATATAAGCCGCTTCAGCAATATTTGTACGAATTGGTTACGGAGACGCAGAGGCTGCAGGAGGATATGATTACCGGAGATTTGAATTTAGACCGTGATGCAATTAATATGGTGCCTGATGCGATTCGCGCGGCAACGATTATGCTGTCAAGCGTTCCCATTATGTTAGTATATCCGTTTTTACAGAAATATTTTGTCAAGGGGTTGGTTGTAGGCTCGGTGAAAGGCTGAGCTTTATAATAGTAAAATTTTTTTCATGAGAAGGAGGAGTATGTTATGTGTAATTGGAAACGATTCACGGCTGTCATGATGGCAGGTATGCTGCTATTGACCGGATGTGGTGCAGAATCATCAGGAGGAAGCGCCACAGGAGAGACGGCAGGAGACGGGAAAAACAGTCAGGTGTCTTCGCCTGCGGAAACGAAAGGGGAGCAGCAGGCGGCAGAGCCGATAGAGGACAGTGATAGACCGACGCTGAAATGGCTGTCAAACTATGTCGCGTATGATCCTAACAGCGAATATGTGGCCGGATTATTGGAAGAATTGACAGGCTATGAAGTGGAATACTACCTGCTTCCGGCTGAGAATGCGGATCAGCGGTTGAGCATGGAACTCAGTTCCGGGAATAGCTATGATGTGCTGAAGTTAAATTACAGTCAATATTCCATGCTGGCAGGAGAAGGCGCTTTGCTGCCATTGAACAGTTTTCTGGAAGAGAATCCTGGAATTTACGAGACGACCAACCCTCTGGGATGGTATGGCGTGACGCAGGATAATGGCGATATTCTTGGAATTCCCGAGGTAGCCACGATCCAGACAGCCGCTTCACTGGGGTTCCGCAAAGATATATTTGATGAATATGGCTGGACCCTGCCGGAAACGGTGGATGAATTCTATCAGCTGTTAAAGGATATTAAAGAGAAGACGGGAAAAATTCCATTGACCGGAAATCAGGCGGTTCAAATTACCATTGCTTCCGGATTTGGTTTTGATACTTATGATTTTGAAATCAATGACGGTAAAGTGCAGAGTTATTTGAGAAATGCCGGTGTAAAAGAATATCTGAAGTTTATGAATCAGCTGTATGTGGAAGGTCTGATTGATCCTGATTGGCCGGTGAACAAGACCGAAAATATTGATCAGAAAATGTCCACCGGAGAGGCGATTATGACGCATATGTCATGGAGCAGTACCCCGAATTGGACACGCGCGCTTTCGGAAACTGTGCCGGAAGCGGCATTTGAAAGCATTATGCCGTTATCGGATGCAAATGGTGTTAAGCATATTGACCCCAATACTGGCTCAGCATATCAGAGCATAATCTGCATTCCTAAAAAAGCCGAAGAAAATGCAGGCTATGTAGTTGACATGGTAGAAAAGCGCCTGGAGAAGGACACCTTCTGGAAGTTTAATGCGGGAACGGAAGGCGTGCATTATACCTTAGAGGACGGAATTCCGATTCCGATTCAGCCTAAATATGCTGAGGACATGACGAATGGTAACTATTTCCAGACCTCTGTAAACTATATTGAAAGCCCGATCACATGGCTGAGCCGTGTGAGAAAGGATGAATTGCTTTATGAAGCCTGGCGTGATATGAACAGCAAGGTATCAAAGTATGATTATACCTATGACCCGTTTTATTATGCATCGTTCCCGGAATACGATGAGTATCATGCGGCATTGGCCCAGAAGGTAAATGACTATTTCCTGCAGGTTATTGCGGGGACAGAATCGATAGATACTTATGATGACTTCCTGGCAGGCTGGGAAGCGGCGGGCGGATTGGAATATGAAGCAGGAGCGCAGAACTGGTATGATAATCATCTTGAGCTTGCGCAAAAAGCGCTGGAGGCAGTGCCCGCTTATAAGAGTTTATTTGAATGATCATGATGTTTCGGAAGGAGAAGATTTATGGAAAACGTTACATTTCTAAGATCGATTCCCGTACGCCATGAGGTGGATGTGTTAGTAGTCGGAGGAGGACCTTCCGGTTGTGCGGCAGCATGGGCTGCTGCACAATCCGGCCAAAAGGTGCTTTTATTGGAAGGTCATTCCTGTCTGGGCGGTTTGGGCACGGCAGGAATGGTGCCAGCATTTATGAGTATCAGCGATGGATATCATTTTCTGTGTGCAGGATTTGCGGGTAAGCTGTTGCAAAGGCTCTATTCCGGAGAGATAGATATGCAAACAGGGGAAGCAAAGACCGGATTAAGCATACGCGCGGAGGATTTAAAGCGCATTTATGATGAGCTTTTGGAAGAAGCGGGGGTTGAATTTTATTTCCATTCCCAGCTCATTGGTGTGATGCAGGATGGACGTCGTATTGATACCGCAGTTTTTGCAGCCAAAAGCGGACTGTTTGCGGTGCGGGCAAAGCAGTTTGTTGATTGCACGGGAGACGGGGATCTCAGTGTGATGGCCGGGGTTCCGTTTGATATGGGAGATGAAGACGGCAATGTAATGGCAGGAAGCCTGTGCTCTCTATGGGCCGGCATAGACTGGAAACGTGTGCAAAAACCTGATGATAGAGAAATTGAACGCGCAGTGGACGATAATATTTTTAAAATCCCGGATTATGCACTTCCCGGTATGTGGAAAATATCCGATTTGACAGGCGGCGGAAACATCGGTCATGTATTTGGAGTGGATGCCACAGATGAGCATTCCCTGACGAAGGGACTGATTCGTGGACGCCAGTATGTACGTGAATACGAAAAGTATTTTAAAGAATATCTCACCGGATATGAAAATATGGAGCTGATCTCCACGGCTTCCCTGTTAGGAATACGGGAATCCCGGCGAATCAGATGTATAGAAACTCTCACGTATTGGGATTTCCAGAACCTTTCTGTATTTGAAAATGAAATTGGCCGTTATAATTACAGTGTGGATGTTCATCCGAGCAATCCCTCTTTGGAAGAGCATTTAAAAACGCATGGTGATTTTAAAGCACGTCATCTTTCCAAAGGGCAAAGCTACGGAATTCCGTATGGGGCTCTCGTACCTGTGGATACTGAAAACCTGTTGGTTGCCGGTAGATGCATTGGGACGGACAGGCTGATGGAAGGCTCCATGCGCGTTATGCCTGGTTGTTATATATCGGGTCAGGCAGCCGGAACGGCTGCGGCTCTTTGTGCAGAGGCGGGGGTGAAACCTGCGGAATTAAATGTTGAAAAATTGCAGAAAGCTCTGTTGGTATTGGGAGCATATTTACCGAATGCCCATGTTTAGGCAAAATCTGTCATTAAATTGCAGACTGTTTTCAGGTAGTGGTAACTGCTGTTAAGCTATGGCCAACGACAAAAATTTTTTCATTTTGTCGTTGGCTGTGTTGATTTTGGCGGTGTGAGATGCAGCGTATACCGCGCGGGCTGAAGAGTGGCTGGCAATTTTCGCCGGTTCCTGTTATAATGTGAAAGACAAAAAGCACACCTGTACGATAGAAGAATATAGAAAGTAAAAGTGTGCGCACAATGAATGATGCTGGCAAGCAAGGAAAGGCAAAGGACAATTCACAGGAGGACGCTGCATGGAAACCGATCGGCTTGGAAGGCTCGTCGCCCGAAGGAGGGAACAGAAAAAAATCAGCCTGCAGGCGCTGACAGCGGGCATCTGCTCGATCGCCACGCTGCAGCGGCTGGAAACGGGAGGGCGCATACCGGATTTTTTCGTGCTGGAACGGATGCTGGAGCGGCTGGGAATCTCTGCGAACAAGCTGGAATTTCTGCATGACGAAGCGGCATATGACATTTATTATCTCAGGGAGCTGGTGGAAGCGGCTCTTTCGCAGAAGGATTATGGGGAGGCGGCGGAGGCGCTTGCCTATTATGAAAGCCAGACCGCCGGCCAGGAGGCGCTCCACTGGCAATACATCTGTAAAATGCGCGCGGTGATCGCAGGGGAGGCAGAAGGGGACTGGGAAAAGGCGGCGCAGCTGCTTTGGGAAGCGATAGAGCAGACGGTTTCCGGCTTTGCTCTGCACAGGCTGGAGCAATACGCGCTGGGAGAAAGCGAGCTGGTGCTGATTCTGATGTGGCTGCAGGCGAAGGCGGAAATGGGAGAAATCGCGGAGAAGGCGGACAGCTCCCGGATTCTGAGCTATGCCGGCAGGGTCTGTGCGGACAGGGAAATGTACGCAAACGTCTACAGCAAGGCGGCATGGGTGCTGGGCAATCTGGCGCTGCGGCGGCAGGACAGGCCGGGGGCGCTTTATTATGCCGGACAGGGGGAGGAGATACTGGCGGAAAACGGATGGCTGCTTCATATGCCCCAGCTTCTGGAGCGGCTTACAGAGCTGACGGAAGGGGATGAGAGGCGGGAATGGGAAAAACAGCGGGACGCCCTGCGGCAGCTTTATGAGGAATATGGGCAAAGCTGGGAGACCGGGCAGATCGAGCTCTGGAAAAATTACCGGCAGCAGGAAATCTATCTGGTGTCCGAGCAGTTTGCACAGGAGCGCAGAGTGCGGCAGAAATCGCAGGAACAGCTTGCGGAGGAGCTGGATATCAATCCCAAAACCGTTTCCAGACTCGAGCTTGGGAAATATAAACCGAAGCCGGGAACCTTTCAAAAAATGAAGGAATATCTGGGACTGGACAGGGATATCGTGAGCACCCGGCTTGTGGTGGATGATTGGGAATTGCTGGAGATGGAGAGGCAGATTGCAGGGCTGGGGCAGCGGCGGAATATTGAAAAAGAAGAAGCGCTGTATCTGGAACTAAAAACGAAGCTGTCACAGGACTACAACGAAAACAGGCAATACATCAAATTTCAGGACGCATATTTTGCCAGAATGAAGGGACAGATTACCGCACAGGAAACGATTGAAAGATGTAAGGAAGCATTTGCGGTTACCAGGCATGACATTAGTCTGGAACAGATTGATCAGGTGGTGCTGGGGCGGATGGAAGCTACCATAGTAAATTATATTGCATTGCGCTATGATGAAATGGGAGAAAGGGAAAAAGCAATTGCGCTATTGGAAAAAATCAGGACCGGATATGAAAGCAGTAAGGTCGATACAAAATATCATTATGTCGGATTATCACTGGTGTATGAGCATTTAAGTGATGATTATGAAAGATGTGGATATTATGAGAAGGCGCTTGCAATGTGTGATGCGGCAATTCGATTTGAGTTAAGGTGTATGAAAGGGTGTTCATTAGGGTTTTTGGTAGACCAAAAAGCGTTCGTACTATCAAAAATGTCAGATGATCAGGAGGCTGAGAAAAAAAGTTGTCGGCAGGCTTATCAACTCCATAAGTTAATGAAAATGAATCAATCTAGAATAAGTCTGCAGACAGCTTATAAGGAAATATTTCATGAGGATATAGATTAGTGTTTTTTGGACGACGGTTCTTCATCACCATGATTTAGAGTGCTAATACCTCCCATATCCGGGTTTGGAACAGGTTCAGAATATTTCGGCTGAATGAGCAGCGTACCAACTAATAAAAGAGCAGCGATTCTTGCAATTATTTTTTTCATAGTAAAAATCCTCCAGTGGAAATGATTGATTGGAAGTAGAATATCATATCAGGAATGACAGCACCACCCCAAAACCTGAAAAATTATTTTTCCGGTTTTGGGGTGGCGCTGTCTATGTCATACTGGTAAAATACTTTGTAAGACAAATGCGTATTTGCATTATTTATGAAGGAATCCTGTACATGCATCCGGAGGGATTGTGCTATTATGCATAATCCCTTCAGGATGCTGTATTGAAATATCGATCAAGGGGTTAAAATGACAATGCGGCCATTATTAAAAGCCTTAAAAAATAATTTACATATGCTATATCATAGAGAACGGTTTCTTCTTTTTCTGATGATTATATGTTCCTTTTGTTCAGGCATTATGCTGCCCTTCATATACGGAATATATTGCAATTATGCAGAAAAGCTGAATGCGCAATTATATGAATTAACCCTTTTGCAGCTTCGCTTTGTGGAAGGAAAAGAAGAAACGCGGGTCCGTAAGGAGATTTTAAACGATTTTTTTCAAAGTCTGCCGGAAAAGGTGACAGATCAGATCGATATGTTTTTTGTCAGGTGCAGGGATGAAAACGGGAAGATAGTAGAATGCCGTTTTACATTGGAGGAGAAGGAATACCGGGCATGCAGGGTTTTGCGTGATAACCTTCTGCAATCCAATATACTGGATGGCTATTTTACAGATGATGAGGAAGCGGATGGAAAAAAGGTGGCGATTATCTCCCGTGTGGATGGAAGCCCGGGGGACGAGATATCAATATTCGGCGATTCTTATCGGGTGGTGGCAACTCATGATTGGGGAAATGACCTCATTATGGTTCCGTTTTTGTCATTGAAGGAAGACGTAGAATTGGACGATTATGGTGTGGTCATGGCATTTCATAAGAGAATCACGCCAGAGCAGTTTGTACTGGTAAAGGACACTGTTGATGTGGTTATGAAGGATATGGTATATTTGCCGGAAATGCCAAAGCTGGATCAATACCAAAGACGGTTATATCAATCTTTAATTGCGCTGATGATTTTGACAGGAATCGCTATTTCACTGAACTATGTGATTACGTATCAATATATCGCAGGGAAAAGAAAACGGGAGCTGGCAGTTTTTATGATTTGTGGGATGAATCAGAATAAGGCGGTCCTTTTATTGATGATGGAGAGTGCGGTCCTGCTGTTGCCTGGCATTATTACTGGCCTGGGGGTATTTCATTTTATCATCAGACCGGCTTTATATAGATGGATGCCGTATTTGGTGGATGGATATGGACTTAAAATATATCTCATGATTGTATTCATTTTTGGAGTTACCTTTGAAGTCTTTTTTGGAATACTGCAAAAGCATATGATGAAAAAGCAGGACATCAGCAGCATGTTGAGGAAAAAAAGATAATGAAGATCATTTTAAAGCTCGCACGAAAAGAAATCAGAAAACATCGCGCCATGTATTTATTCATTACAATGCAAATAGCGATTACATTATTGATTGGAATTACATGCGGCACGATTTTTTCAAATCAGTTTGCCATGTATCGAAAGTTTCATTGGCTCATGGAAGGGGATGGAAAATTTATAAGCTCTATGGGGGGAGTGCGGGTTCCGGAAGCGGATGTAAATACAGGGATTTCTGGTACGAAAATTTTAGAGAAATATATGCAGAAGACAGATATCATAAGCTGTTATCATGTGCTGGGACATTTTATGAGGGAAACACTGTCTCTGGATTGGAATATAACCGTATATGATGACCTTCTGGCGCAAAGCCATGTGCCGTTATTACAGGAGGGAGAATGGTATCAGAAGGGGAATGCGCAAAGGGGAGAACTCCGGGCTGTTATCTCATCAAATGCTTATGGCATTGGTGTGGGAGATTATATTTCCGTAGTTCCTTATGAGGAAGAGCTAAAAGAGGTCAAAGTGCGCGTAATAGGCATTCTGGATCAGGATGCACAGATTATCAAATTTCAGGCAAGTGATAATATGGTGTCATATCGGAATTTTTTGAATACATGTGATAATGAAAATGGGATGCCGACGATGCTGTTTTTGAAAAGCGATTTTTCAGAGCTTTATGATGGCAATGGGCTGGGAGAAAATCTGCTTTGGCCATCGGGAATGATGTTTTTCTTTTATAGAGAGGGGATTGCCGATGAAGAAAGAATACTGAACGACAGCTTCATTAAAAATTATTTCAATGCGCAGATTGAAGAGTCTTTATCGGAGGTCAGACAAAAAAGCGTTCAATACCTGTGGGAACAGGTATGGGAGGTATTGCCGATATTGGTGGCATCCATGCTGTTTGTAATGATCAGCACGATCAGCGTCGGTGTGTTGGGAACAAAGTATGCGCTTGAAAATTATCGTGTTTATAATATGATTGGTTTATCTCAAAAGGAATGCTCTATGATTCAGATGTGCATCAATTTGCTGATTCTGGAAAGAGGCGTTTTATTTGTGGCAGTGACGGCAGGCGTTTTTCGGGCAGGACTGGAATATTTCGGTAAGAAGAGCATGCCTGAAATTGGCATCATTCAATTTGGTCAGTGCCTTGTGATGAGCCTTGTATGGTTCCTGTTATCTTATCTGCTTCAAAAATCAGTATTAAAAGATGCCGCTTTATGGAGGATTGAGCAAAATGATTAAGCTTTCAAATCTTGTAAAAATATGTAATAAGGGACAGGCGAACGAGCATGCGATTTTAGAAAATATTAATCTGGAAATTGGCAGAGGAGAGATGGTCTCTGTTATTGGAAAATCCGGCGCGGGAAAATCAACATTGCTTCAGGTGCTGGCAGGAATTACAGATTATGATAAGGGAGAATATTACTTTGGGAAGCAGTTGATTAAAAAAATGTCCGATGATCAGTTGGCGCGGTTCCGGAATGAAAGGGTTGGTATTGTATTGCAGGATTTTTCTTTAATAGAGGAGTTTAAAGCTTTTGACAATGTGATCCTGCCATTGGAATTTTCTCACAGATATACGAAGGCGAAGATGACCAAAATTGGAAAGGAACTGCTGAAATACGTGAATTTAGAAAAAAAGGCAGAACAGATTGTTCATACAATGTCTGGTGGAGAAAAGCAAAGAATCGCAATAGCGCGTGCGCTGGCAAACAGTCCGGATGTTATTTTGGCGGATGAACCGACCGGCGCATTGGATTCGGAGAGTACGTTTGTGATCATGCAGCTATTGCATAAGGTACACCGGGCGGGCAAGACCGTTATGATTGTTACACATGATATGGAGGTCGCGAGCCAATGTGAAAGGATCATCACAATAAGTGATGGCAAAATAAAAGAGGATACCGTATTGACCGGATTCAAGGATCATTGCAGGGAGGGTAAGTAAATGTTCAGAAATATAGGGTATGCTTTAAAAAATTCCTGGGCTGCGGATCCGACAAGGGCGATCCTGGATTTTTGCGTAAAATTTTTCTTCCGCGCATACGTTGTGTTTTACAATGTCTTTTTTCTGGGCTATGTCCTGAATATGATAGAAAATAATGCTGATACGACCTATATCTGGTTTCTTGTAGGAATCAGTATTTTTGCGATGGTCAGCTATGACGGGCTGGCGGCCTGGTATTACAATACCTATAAGCCATACGCTGATCAGAATGTTAAGAAAAAATATAAGAAAATGATTTATAAAAAGGCAGCTGCCGTAGATCTGGAATATTATGAAAATCCGGAATTTTATGATATCTATACAAAGGCGTCCAGTGAAATTACCGTCAGGTTCGATCAGGTATTGAGCGATGTGAGCGAATTGATTGTAGGCATACTGGTAAACGGGTACCTGTTTATAACGATATTTGAGCTGGACAGATTCGCCGCTGTCATCTGCTTTTTTCCAATCTTTATAAAAAATGTGGTGGGCAGAAATTTAAATGCGGAAAAATTCAGGCTGTATACAGAAAACGTGGATGCGAACAGACGGAAAGATTACATACAGAGAACCGTATATTTAAAAGAATACAGCAAGGAAATTCATACCTCCAATATTTTCCAGCTGATGAGCGATAAATTCAGATGCGCTTCAGACGAACTGATCGCAAATATCAGCAGATACGGTGTGAGAATCGCTGTGTGGGATTTTTTGAATTCGGCTTCGGTCAATGTATTCACTTATTTTATCGCGATCATGTATGCTTCCTACAGGGCTTTAGTGACGCAGACGCTATCGGTGGGAGAATATATCATTTTGATCAATGCGATTGCCCGGCTTTCGGGCATGCTTGTGGAATTTGTGGACAGGGGGATAAGCCTCCATGAATCGGCGAAGCATGTGGGCAACATTCAATCCTTTTTAAATATGGCGTCAAGCCTGGATACGGGCGTCAGGGCTGTTGCAGACAAGGAAGTGAGCGGGATAGCATTTGAGAATGTTTCCTTTTCCTATCCGGGGCAGACGAGGCTCTCCTTAAGAAATGTAAGCATGCATGTAAACGCCGGTGAAAAAATAGCGATTATCGGTTTGAACGGAGCGGGAAAAACGACGCTGATAAAGCTGTTGCTGCGCCTTTATGATGTGTCCGAAGGAAAAATATCAGTGAACGGAATCAATATCAAAGAATATCAGCTGGATGAATACAGGAATCTTTTTTCTACAGTATTCCAGGATTTTAAGATTTATGCCGCCACTGTGGCTGAAAATGTTGTGCTGGATACAGAAACCGGCATGGAAGACAGCATTGACAGCGCTTTGCAAAACAGCGGTATTTATCCATATTTATATGAGCGTTACGGGAACGCGGCAAGGGAGCGAATACTGACAAAGGAATTTGATGATAATGGATTGGTCCTTTCGGGCGGGCAGTTCCAGAAAATTGCGATCGCAAGGGCGTTCATGAAATCCGGAGGAATCGCCATACTGGATGAACCGTCCAGCGCGCTGGATCCGCTTGCGGAACAGGAGATGTTTCACAATCTGTTAAGTGCCTGCGAGGATAAAATTGTGATTTTCATTTCCCATCGGCTGACCGCGGCGGCGCTGGCAGACCGCATTTATGTCATGCAGGACGGAGCTGTGGCAGAGTATGGAACCCATGAGCAGTTAATGGAGAATAAGGGGACATACTATCACATGTATATCAGGCAGAATAAAAAATTTGAGAATGGTGAGGCAGCCAATGAATAAAAAGAAAACGGGTTTCATTGCGAACAATTTATTTATGCTGAAAGAGGTAATGGATATCATTCCCCTGTATGCTGTATTTTTACTTTCCCTGACCGTAGCAAGGGCGCTGATAAACGCTTATCTCAATGTGTATCTGATTAAATATGTTGTGGATGCGATTCAATCAAGAGAAGCGTATGAGACGGTTTTTTTCCATGTGGTTATTGCCATGACATTGTTTATTTTGCAGAAAGCATGCGAGAGCATATTCAACAACATAGGGGCTCCGCGGATGAAGCAGCGATTGAACTATAAAATGCAATTATCACTGTTTGAAAAGGGAAAGGAGCTCGATATTGAAAACTATGATAAAACCGATTTTTATAATGATTTTGTGCTCTCCATGTCCAGCGCGGATACAAAGGCGATTGAAGTGATAGATACCATCAATGATCTGCTATACAATATCATTTCTATTTTTGCCATGGTTACGCTGATCGCCTCCATCGATATTACGGGGCTGGTTTTTGCGCTGGTGAATGTGGTAGCGGCATATTTTCTGAATATCAGGACGGCAAGAGTGAACTATAAAAAGAATCTGGAGCTGATCCCGCCGGGAAGAATGGAAACCTATGTGGGACGGATTTTTTATCTGCCGGAATACGCGAAGGAAATCAGAATGAGCAACATAAAAAAAGTGTTGCTGCGGGATCTGGATGACTCGATTGAAGAAACCAGAAGCATCATTAAAAAATACGCCAGAGAGCTGACCATACTCAATTTTTCCAATTATGGCTTTTTCAGAACATTTCTGATGCGGGGGGTCTATCTGATCATCATTGTTTATAAGCTGGTTATTTCGAAAACAATCACTTTCGGGTCATTTATGGCGCTTTTTAAAGGGTCATGGGAGTTTAAAAACAGCATTGAGGCAATCATCAACATTGTTCCCAGACTGGTGGATAACAGCCTGTACATTGATAAATATAAGGCGTTTCGGATGAAAAAATCCACAATACGGGAAAACAGCGGCGACGATCCGCTTCCCGGACAGGCGGCGGAGATCGTTTTTCGCAATGTGAGCTTCCGGTATTCGGACGAATCGCCTTATATTCTGAAAAATGTCAATTTGTGCATCCGTCCTGGCGAAAAAATAGCCATATATGGATTGAATGGAGCCGGAAAATCAACGCTGATTAAATTGTTGCTGCGGCTGTATCCCGTCAGCGCGGGGGAGATTCTGCTGGGAGGAAAGAATATCAACTGTTACAGCTTAAATGAATATTATCATTATATCGGTGTTATTTTTCAGGATTTCAGGCTGTTTGCGTTCAGCATTGCCGAAAATGTGCTGCTTGACAGCTATGATCCCTCAGAGGAGGAGCGGATAAAGGAGCTGCTTGCGTATGTCGGTTTCGGAGATAAATATGAACGGACCCAAAGAGGGGTTACATCCGCTGTTTCCAGAGAGTTTGACAGGGAGGGAATCAATTTTTCGGGCGGCGAGCAGCAGAAGATTGCCCTTGCCCGCACAATAGCGCGGGATTATTCTGTCGTCGTATATGATGAGCCCGCCAGCGCCCTGGATCCCATTTCCGAATATGAGATCAATAAGGCAATATGGCTTTCGTCAAAGGACAAAACCGTCATATGTATTTCACACCGAATCAATACGAATGTGAAGGCAGACCGGACAATTTATATGAGAGAAGGGCAGGTTGTTGAGAATGATGAAGAATTGGAAGCAATCTATCAAATAAGCTGATTTCGTAACAAGACCTGTCTGAACTGTTGTTACATGATTTCCCGCCGCTGCCCCGCCGATTGTTGACTTTTGAGGCAGTTCTTCGTATAATGGGAACGTAAAACCCATGCGGGGAGGCATACCATGTCAAAAATCATGTTTCATTTAAATTGTCTGGAGCAGGGCGGCGCCGAGCGGGTGGTGTCCAATCTTGCGAACCAGTTTGTAAAAGAAAAATACGAGGTGATCGTCGCCACCGAGTGGCAGGGCAAGGATGAGTTCTGGCTGGACGATAAGGTGCGCAGAATCCATGTCGGGCTGCAGGAGGCGGACGAGAAAAAGGGACGGCTGGCGAAGGTCCTGCGGCGTCAGGGCAACCTGCGGCGTCTGGTCAAGGAGGAAAAGCCGGATATCCTGATCGCCTTTGCCCACAATGCGATATACAGAGCGCTTTTGTCCACCATCGGCTTAAAGACGCCGGTGCTGATTTCGGTGCGGACCGATCCGGCAGGGCATTACGATTCGACGCTGGACAAGCTGGCGATCCCGGTTTTGTTCCGGCGTGCGGCGGGCTGCGTATTCCAGACGGAAGGCCAGAAAGCGTTTTTCCCGGGCTTTTTACAGAGGAAATCCCGGATTATTTTAAATCCTGTCCATGAAAAATATTTTCAGGATTTTGGGATAGGGGCGAATGAGGAAGAGCAGGAAAGCAAAGGCGAAGAAGCGGCGTCTGCAGCGGCGGGCGCAGAAGCGGCAGCCAGTGCAGAGCAGGCTGAAAGCGCAGAGGCTTTTGCGGATACAGCGCCTGCGGAGAATACGGAAGAGGCGGGGGAGGAACAGCCCCGGGAAGAGGACGGGCGCAGGAAAGCGG
Source organism: uncultured Eisenbergiella sp. (assembly GCA_910585455.1). Lineage (GTDB taxonomy): Bacteria > Bacillota > Clostridia > Lachnospirales > Lachnospiraceae > Gallintestinimicrobium. The sequence goes on from CAJUEL010000005.1 coordinate 24,685, forward strand.
TGGTGCAGTCAGGCAGGCTGGTGGACTTCAAAAATCAGCCGATGCTGATCGAGGCATTTTTGAAGGTGCGCGAGGCCCATCCGGATTACGTGCTGGAAATTTACGGTCCTGATTCCTTCGACGGAACGAAGGAAACGCTGGAGACGCTCATCACCCGGTATCAGGCGGGAGAATTCATCAGGCTGATGGGCGGCAGCGACAGGCTGGAGAAGCTGCTGCCGGATGCTTCCGTGTTCGCCTTTTCTTCGGACTGGGAGGGGCTGCCCAACGCTCTGCTGGAGGCGATGGCGATGGGACTGCCCATCGTGGCGACGGATTGTCCCTGCGGCGGACCGCGGACGGTCATCACCAATGAGGAAAACGGGCTGCTGGTGCCGATCAAGGACGCGGGAGCGATGGCTGCGGGAATCAACCGGCTGATCGAGGACCGGGAGCTGGCGGCGCGGCTGGGAGAGAACGCCCGCAGTATCCGGGAGCTTGTGAATCCGGAAGCGGTCATCACCCAGTGGCGCAGCTATATCGATGAGCTCATCGCGCCGAAACCGGAGCCGCCAAAGAAGGTCAGGGAGCCGGAGGAAGACGATGAAGAGGACGATGAGGACGAGGAATGATGATCCGGCTTCATGTAGCCTGGAAAGGCTTTTGCGCAGCTTTTTAAAAGTGAATGGCGGGTGAGACGGTGCGGCAGCAACAATAGAAGCGGAGGATATATATGTTTTCATTTGAGGATTACAGGGAAATCATCAGAATCATTCAGTCCACGGGCAGGCAGGCGGGCTATCATGAGGCGCTCACGAAGGACCGCTTCATTCTCATGCGCCATGATGTGGAATACAGCGTGGAGCGGGCCTATGCCCTGTCAAAAGTGGAGCAGAGCATGGATTTTACCTCCACTTATTTTTTTCAGTGGACGAATAATTCCTATAATATTTTGTCCAGAAGGAATATGGACATCATCAAGGACATGCACGAGCGGGGACACTGCATCGGGCTGCATTTTGCCTTAAACGGCATGACGGACATGGAACAGATCCGCAGACAGATCGGGAAGGAAATTCACATTTTGCAGGAAATGTTCGGCTTTACCATCGATACCTTTTCCATTCATCGCCCTTCCAGGGACGTGCTGCGGGAAAATATCAAGCTGCCGGGCATTTTAAACGCCTATCAGGACGAATTTTTTACCTTTGCGGAAAATGTGAACGGGCAGACGTCCCTGCAGGTGAAATACATGTCGGATGCCAATCACATCTGGCGGTACGGCTATCCGGACGAGGCCAATATCACGGGCTATGACAAGGTACAGATTCTCACCCATCCCTTCGCATGGAGCGATAAGGGCTATGATAACCGGGACAATTACGCGGTTTTGATTCAGGAAAAGTATAAAGAGCTGATCGAGAGCATCGACAATGAGTGCAAGGATTTCGGGGAATACAGACGGGAATTCATGAAAGCAGAGCTGGTTCCGGAAAGGAACGGGTGAGGCGCATGTGCGGAATCTGCGGTTTTGTATCCAAAAGGGAAATCACAAAAGAACAGCTTGGGCAGATGAATGATACGATGTATCACAGGGGACCTGACGACCATGGGGAAGAGGTGTATCCCTGGACGGACGGTTTTTCTCTGGGGCTCGCCCAGCGCAGGCTTTCCATTCAGGATTTGTCCATGCTGGGGCATCAGCCCATGCACACGCCCGACGGAAGCGTGAGCGTGGTTTTTAACGGGGAAATCTATAATTTTTTAGAGCTGAAAAAAGAGCTGTCGGAATATCCGTTTCGCTCCAACTGCGATACGGAGGTGATTCTGGCAGCATATTTGAAGTGGGGTATTTCCTGCGTGGAGCGTTTCCGGGGGATGTTTGCCATCGCGCTGGCGGACCGGCGGGACCACAGCCTTTACCTGATCCGGGACTGCATCGGCAAAAAGCCCCTGTATTACTGGGCTGAGGAGGGGCATCTTGTTTTTGCCTCTGAGCTGAAGCCCATCATGACCTGTCCCGGCTTTTTAAAAAGGATCCGGACGGATGTGCTGTCCCGGTATTTATATCAGCAGTATATCACCGCGCCGGACACGATTTTTGAACGGGTTTACAAGCTGGAGTCGGGGGCGCTGCTTTGCTGGAAGGACGGGCAGATTTCCACACGGAAATACTGGGATGTCAAAAAGGTTTATCACGGGCAGCAAAAAAATCCGGTGAAGGACTACGGGCAGGCGAAAGAGGAACTGAAAGCGCTTTTGCAAAAGGCGGTTGCAAGGCGGATGATCGCGGATGTGCCGCTGGGGGCTTTCTTAAGCGGCGGCTATGACTCTTCTCTGATGACGGCGCTGGCCCAGGAGCATTCCAGGGAACCGGTAAAAACCTTTTCCATCGGCTTTCATGAGGAACGCTATAACGAGGCGAAATACGCGAAGCAGGTGGCGGAGTATCTGGGCGCCGATCATACGGAGCGCTATATCAGCGAGGCGGAAATGTTTGAGCTGGTGGAGAGCATTCCCCATTATTATGACGAGCCCTTTGCGGACAGCTCTCAGATTCCCTCCATGCTGGTCGCGGCGCTGGCCAGAAAGGACGTGACGGTGGTACTGTCCGGGGACGGCGGCGACGAATTTTTCTGCGGCTATAATATTTATAAAAATATGGCGCAGGCACAGCTTCTGGATGTGCCCGGTGCGGTGGTGAACGGCATTTGTGCCCTGCCGGGCTTTGCCCAGCTGCATGTCCGGGAACGGCTGCCCTTTAAGGTCAGAGTGGTAGCGCAAAACCGCGGCCGGGAGACGAAGACTCAGTTCGGCGCGGAAAATTATATTCTGCGCGCACAGCGGATGGTGGCAAAACAGGAGGGCAGCCTGCCCTGCCGTTATGAAATCGAAAGCGGCTATCAGGTGAAGGACTGGCAGATCCGGAGAATGCTTTTGGACATGGATACCTATCTGCCCGGGGATATTTTGTGCAAGGTGGACCGGGCGACCATGAAATATTCCCTGGAGGCGCGTTGTCCGATTCTGGATCAGGATGTGATGGAATATTCCTTCCGGATTCCCCACAGCTTTAAATATCATAAGGGGGACAAAAAGCATATTTTAAAGGAAATTGCCTATGACTATATTCCCAGACAGCTGCTGGACCGCCCCAAGGTGGGTTTTGGCGTGCCGCTGGATAAGTGGCTGCGGGGTCCTTTAAAGGAAAAGCTGCTCTCTTACAGCGACAGGGATTATCTGAAAAAGCAGGGGATATTTGACGCTGAATATGTGCCCGGGATGATACAGAGCTATCTGGTCAGGGGAGACGGCGGTCCCGCTACGGGGGAAAACTATTCCAAGCTGGCATGGTCCTTTTTCGTGTTCCAGCAATGGTATTCTTATTATATGGGCTGACAGGGCAGCCGGATGGAGAGTTTGTGATGAAAAACAGCAGCAGACACATTGCTTTTTATATCGGTTCGCTCAGCAAGGGCGGCGCGGAGCGGGTTTTCGTCAATCTGGCGCAGTATTTTCTGGAAAAGGGTTACCGGGTGACGATGGTGACCCAGTACCAAAGGGAAAATGAATATGCCCTCCCCGCCGGCGCAACGCGGGTGATTTCGGACATCACGCCGGAGGAAGAGGGGGGCAGGATCGGCAATTTTTTCAGGCGATTTGGGAAGCTGCGCCGGATTTTCAAGGAAACCGGCGCAGACCTGGTGCTTTCCACCTTCGGGAAAAATAATCTCATGGCGATCTGTACCAATGCGTTTCTTCCCACGAAGGTGGTGGTGTCCGTGGTGGCGGAGCCAAAGGAGGAATATGCGGGGCGTCTGATGCGGTTCCTTGCGAAGACGCTTTTTTATTTTGCGGACGGCATCGTGATGCAGACGAAGGAGGCGGTGCGCTTTTTTCCCAAAAGCCTGCAGAAAAAATGCGTCATCTTAAAAAATTCCGTCAATCCGGCCTTTGTGCGCCCGCGCTTTGTGGGAGAACGGCAGCAGGAAATTGTGGCGGTGGGGCGCGTGGACGCCAACAAAAACCACCGCATGGCGATCCGTGCCTTTGCGTCCATCGCCGGCCGGTTTCCCCAAAGCTGCCTGACCATCTACGGGGAAGGGGAGCTTCGGCAGCAGCTTTTAGAGGAAATCCGGCAGCTCGGCATGGCGGACCGGATTTCTATGCCGGGCGCGGTGACTGATGTGGCGGACCGCATTGAAAAGGCGTACGCTTTCGTGTTGACCTCCTTTTCGGAGGGAATGCCCAATACGCTGCTGGAGGCGATGTCCCTCGGCCTGCCCTGTATTTCCACCGACTGCCCCTGCGGCGGTCCCCGGGATCTGATCGAGGATGGCGCAAACGGCTTTCTGACGCCGGTGGACGATGCGGCAGCGCTGGCCGAAAGGCTGGCGGCGCTGCTTGGCGATGCGAGGCTGGCGGATGAAATGGGGAGGCGGGCGGCAGCGCTGCAGCAGGAATATCTGCCGGAGAAGGTGAACGCCTCCTGGGAGGCGTATTTTGCGGGGATTATTGGGAAGTGACGGCGCCAGGGAAAACAATTTTCAGCCCGATGCGCCCTGTTTCGGGCTGGATGGCATTAGACCGTATTGACAGAGGATTTGGGATATTATATAATGGTATCGATTGATACCAAAGAAGGGTGGAGGACATCAAAGAGTGCCAGATTCAAAAGAGAGAATTGAAAGTGCACAGGAGGTACGCGCGTATTTGCAAAACCTGAAATATGCATTAGAGCATGGGGCGCAGATCGTGTTTCAGGAGGTTCGGCAGGTTGATCAGGATAGAGATGAGCGGTATACAAATGCTTATACGGTCGCTGCCCTGTTCCCGGATGAAAATCCGGTCGATGTGCTGCGGAGAGAACTGAAGACGCTGACAGTGGAAGAATATATGCGTACCGTAAAGGATCTCCGTTTCCCAAACAGAAGCGAAATGAGGGAATTTGGGAAGATATATCACGGCGGTGATGATGTATATATCAAAATAAGAGTGGAGCTCTTTGCGGCATTCGGAAGTCATGCGACTTTTGTAATGTCCTTTCATTTTTCAACAAAAAAATTTGCTCCGGAGATGTTTCCGTATAGGAAGTGAGGCGTTGGTATGGATAAAAAGATACGAAAAAGAGAAAATATGTTTTGCCTCTGTTGTATGGAAACGCATGAGGTGCAGACGGTGATAGTTACAAATACAACGTCCTTTAAGGGCGTTTGGGTAGCGTATCCGGCGGAATATTTTTATTGCGACCGAGCGGAGGAATATTATGCGGACGAGAATATGACAACAGCGAATGACATCCGCATGAAAAATGAATACCGAAAGGCTGTGGGGCTTTTGACATCGGAGGAGATCGTGGGAATCCGGGAGAAATATGGGATTAGCCAGAGCGATCTATGCCATTTGCTGGGATGGGGAGCCAAGACCATTACCAGATACGAGGGGCATCAGGTGCAGGATATTGCGCATGATACAATTTTGCGAAAGCTCGCAGGTGATCCGGAATGGTTTCTTTCTCTGTTGAATATGGCAAAAGAAACGGTTTCACCGGCGGCTCATTCCAGATATCGGGAAAAGGCGATTGCTCTTTTTGAAGAAAATCAGGATTCTTACCTGCGAAAGGCGATTCGTGCAAAATATGCAAGATTTTGTGAAAAGCCATCCTGCAGTGGAAATGTGAAATTATCTCTCAATGCTGTCGTGGATGTTATCCGTTATTTTTCTAACGCCGTGCAAGTCACTGATCTTTATAAAGTGAAACTCATGAAGCTGCTATGGTATTCGGACGCGTTGTCCTATAAGCGCAGGGGGCATGCCATAACCGGCCTGGTGTATCAGGCGCTGCCAATGGGGGCTGTTCCGATCGGGCATGATTCTATCATTGATCTTCATGGAATTGAATATGAGGAAATTGTCATGGGAGAAGGCACGGGATATCATTTTAAAGAAACGGCGGATAAAGAATATCCGTATCTTTCGAAAGAAGATATTTCGATCCTGGAGGAAATTGTCAGAATATTTGGCAAATATACCCGGGATGAAATCGTAGAAACAATGCACAGAGAATGTGCATATGTAGAAACAGCACCCAGAGACATCATTGATTTTCGATACGCGGAGAGCTTATCTGTTGACTGACTGCTTTTGGGCTTACGGACTGCCTTCTACGGGCAATGTCATTTCGTTTGGCGGCGGATGTCAGGAAGGAAACCGGCGACGGGCACGCTACACCCGGCGACGGCGTGAACAGCACCTGTGGAATGTAACAGTCCAGACCTGCCTGAACCGTTATCGTGGAAGCGTACCCATAGAAAAATATGGTAGCGCATTCGCCCAATCCGTGCTATACTGATGAAACAGGCTTTTAAGGATATATGGAAAGGACTTGATCACAATGGGCAGAGAAGAAGTATTTGAAACCTTAAACGGCGTATTCCGCGACGTTTTCGATGATGAAACCATCACCGTGAACGACAAGACAACGGCGGACGACATAGAGGACTGGGATTCCCTGGAGCACATCAATCTGATGGCGGCTGTGGAATCCGAATTCGGCATCAAATTCTCCATGGGACAGATCATGACCATGAAGAATGTGGGAGAAATGGTTGACATCATCCTGCAGAAAATCTGAAATCGGGAGAAAGTTGGATGAGCATTACTTCCTTTTCCTTTTTGTGCTTTTTCGCGGTGGTGCTGTTTGGGTATTACTGCATTCCGAAAAAGGCGCAGTGGGGGTATTTGCTGGCCGTTGGCGGGATTTATTTTATGACCTCCACAGAGGTGGCTGACAGCGGCGGCTGGTATGTAATCGGATATCCGATGGCGGCAGTGCTCGCCGTATATGCGGCGGCGCGCCTGATGGACAGGACAACGGAGCAGAGGAAAAGAAGAGCTGCTCTTGTTTGTGCTGTCATTTTCTGTATTGGGCTTTTATGCACGCTGAAATTTTTCCGGCTGCCCCTGCTGGCGCCCATGGGCATTTCCTTCTATACGCTGACGCTTCTGGGATATTTGTTCGACGTCTATTATGAGATCGGCGGGGTGCAGAAAAATTATGGGAAGCTTCTGCTGTTTGCCTGCTATTTTCCCACGATGATTTCCGGTCCGGTAGTCAGGTATCAGGAGATGGAGCCGCAGCTTTTCGGGGGGCATAAGCTGGATTTTCGGCAGGTGACCTTCGGCATGCAGCGGATGCTCTGGGGCTTTTTTAAGAAGCTGGTCATTGCAGAGCGGATGGCGGTCATCGCCAATGAGATTTTTGACAATTATGAAAATTACGCGGGCTTTCCCATCTGGATCGGGGCGATTGCCTTCACCTTCCAGCTCTATGCGGATTTTGCGGGATGCATGGATATCGTGCTGGGCATATCCGAGTGCTTCGGCATTGTGCTGCCGGAAAATTTCAACGCCCCCTTTCTTGCGAAAAATATATCGGAATACTGGCGCAGATGGCATATCACGCTGGGCGTGTGGCTGCGGGAATATTTGTTTTATCCGCTTTTGCGCACGGGGTTTTTCATGCGGCTGCCCAAAAAGCTCAGGGACAGGCTGGGGAAAAAGCGGGCGAAGCAGCTGACCACGTTCCTCGCCATGTTCATTTTGTGGTTTACCATCGGTTACTGGCACGGCGGAACCTGGAATTATATCATCGGATCGGGGCTGCTGCACTGGTTTTATATTGTATCGGGAGAGCTTATGGAGCCGCTGTTTTGCAAATGGCGGGCGTTTTTCCACATCCGGACAGAGAGCAGGGGATTCGTTTTGTTTCAGCGTCTGCGGACCTTCTTTTTGGTGGTGCTGGGGCTGATGTTTTTCAGAAACGCGCGGGTGCCGGACGCGCTTGCCATGATCGGCAGGGGCTTTTCGGCCTTCAATCCGCAGATTTTTGTGGACGGCACGCTGTTTTCTTTCGGGCTTGACTGGATCGAATGCACGATTCTTGTCGTGTCCATGCTGCTGTTTGCATGGGTGAATGTGCAGCAGCAAAAAGGGTGGCTACGGGAAAGGCTGGCCGGGAAGCATATCGTGCTTCGCTGGATCGTGCTCTATGCGCTTTTGTTCTACGTGATTTTGCTGGGACAGTACGGTCCGGGGTATTCGGCATCGGAGTTTATTTATCAGAATTTCAAGGTTTAAGCGTCGCTGTCCGCAGAGCGGACAATGACGTTTGGTAAAGAGGGCATATGACGAAAAAACAGGCATTGGGCGCGGTCGTTTTCTGTGCCGGATTTCTTTTCATATTGATGACGCTGACCTACATCATCCGCACCAACGGGGACGTCAAGGACCGGATGGTGGGCTTTTATGCGGAAAAGAACGATACGATCGACATGATCATGGTGGGCTCGAGCCCGGTCTATCCCTTTTATGCCGCGCCGAAGCTGTACGGGGAGCAGGGCATCGCCTCCTATCCGCTTTCCACAAACAATCAGCGTCCAAAGGCGATCAAATATCTGTTGAAGGAAGCGCAGAAAACGCAGAAGCCGTCTTTGTTTGTCATTGAGCTGCGGATGTTTACGATGCCCGACGAGGAATGGGAGGATACGATGGTGTTCACCCGGGGCGTGACCGACAATATGAAATATTCCTGGAACCGGATAGAGGCGATCAACGCGCTGGTCAGCGATAAAAAGGAACGTTACACCTATTATTTTGACATTTTCAAATACCATTCCAACTGGAAAACGATGGTGCTGCCGGACCAGATCGCTTGTTGGCGTTATGAAAAGCCCCATCCTTTAAAGGGGCTGGAAATCAAAACCGGCGTGGGACCGGCTAAATGGACGGATCTGTCAGGCGTCACGACAGCGCAGGAGCCTGCGGCAGAGCAGCTGGAGGTGCTCTATGATCTGTTGGACTGGATCGGGGATTCCGGCGCGGACGCGCTGTTTCTCATTTCACCTTATGTGATGGAGGAGGCGGACCGGGAGAAATTCAATTATCTCATTGGGGTCATTGAACAGGCGGGATACCGGGTGCTGGATATGAATCGTCATATCGGGGAAATCGGTCTGGATTTTTCCACGGATTTTTATGATTACGGCAGTCATGTGAACGCCCTGGGGGAGGAAAAATGCACCGCCTTTCTGGGAGGCTACCTGGCAGAGCACTATTCGCTGCCGGACCGCAGGGGGCAGGCAGGCTATGAAAGCTTTGACAGCGCCTGGGTAATGTATCAGGAGAAACAGGCGCAGGCGGCGGAAAGCTGCCTTAAGGATATCGCAGAAGAAAACTGGGCGCCGGAGGTGGAGTAGGGCATGTGCGGAATAGCGGGATTTTGCAACCGGCAGGGCAGCTGGAAGCGGGATATTGAGATCATGAAAAGCCGCATGGCGCACCGGGGACCGGACGGGCAGGGAAGCTGGGCGAGCGGGAAAGAGGATGTGGTGCTGGGGCACCGGCGTCTTTCCATTCTGGATTTGTCAGCGTCCGGCGCGCAGCCCATGGTTTCTCACAGCGGCAGGTATGTGATCGCTTATAACGGGGAAATTTATAACTATAAAGAGGTGGAACAAAGGCTCCGCCGGGAAAACAGGCTGCAGCGGTTAAACGGCGGCTCGGATACAGAGGTGCTTTTGGAGGCGCTGGAGGCCTATGGGGTGAAGACGGGCATTTCCCTGTGTAAGGGGATGTTCGCGATCGCGCTTTATGACAGGAAGGAACGGGAGCTGTGGCTTTTGCGGGACCGGGTCGGAGAAAAGCCGCTGTACTATGGCTTTGTGGGCGGCAGCTTTGTGTTTGCGTCCGAGCTGGGATGCATCACGGCGCTGCCGGATTTTCGTTGTCCCGTCAATCGGGATGTGCTGGATCTTTATATGGTGCACGGCTATATTCCCGCATCCCATACCATCTATGAGGGGATTTTCAAGCTGGAGCCGGGGAAGCTTTTGCGCACCCGGGCTCCCTTTCGGGAGTTTACGCTGGAAACCTGGTGGTCTATGGCGCAGACGGCGCGGGATGGGCAGACCCATCCTTTTAAGGGGTCGCGGCAGGAGGCTTCTGAGGAGCTGGAACGGCTTTTGAAAAATGCGGTAGCCGGGCAGATGGTGGCGGATGTGGCGCTGGGCGCTTTTTTATCGGCGGGCATCGACAGCACCACGGTCGTTTCCCTGATGCAGTCTTTGTCTGCCAAAAAGGTAAAAACCTTCACCATCGGCATGGAGGAGGAGCAATTCGACGAGGCCAAAGTCGCCCGGCAGATCGCCGCCCATCTGGGAACGGAGCATACGGAGCTGTATATTTCCGAAAGGGACGCCATGGAGGTCATTCCGAAGCTGGCAGGCATGTTCGGAGAGCCTTTTGCGGATTCTTCCCAGATTCCGACTTATCTGGTGAGCCGGATGACCCGGGAGCATGTAACGGTATCCTTAAGCGGAGACGGCGGGGACGAGCTGTTTGGCGGCTATACGACCTATCAGACGGTGCCCGGCGCATGGGAGCGGATGAAGAAAATTCCTTTTGGCCTGCGCAGGCAGATAAGCCGCGCGCTGACACAGGGATTTCTTTCCGGGAAAAAGAGCAATGTGACGCGGGGACTTTTGTTGTCCGCCAAAACGCCGGAGGAGCTGTATGCCCTGTCCGATCTGGCGGAGCCCTTTTTGGGAGAGCTGGCGGCAGAGCGGGGGCGTGCGGCGTGCGTGTTTTCCGATTATGAAAGCGGATTTCTGCCGGGCGCGATGAACAATCTGATGCTGATGGATCTGCTGATGTATCATCCCGATGATATTTTGGTGAAGGTGGACCGGACCTCCATGGCGGTGTCGCTGGAGAGCCGGGTGCCGATGCTGGACCGGGATGTGGTGGAGTTTGCCTGGACGCTGCCCGATTATATGAAGCGGGAAAACGGGGAGGGCAAGCTGGTGCTAAAGGATGTGTTGTATCGTTATGTGCCAAAGGAGCTGATGGACAGGCCCAAAAAGGGCTTCGCGGTCCCGATCGAAGGGTGGCTTGCCGGGACAGGGCTTCGGGAATGGGCGCAGGGACTTTTGGCGGAGGAGAAAATCCGCCGGGAGGGATATTTTGAACCGGCAGCCGTGAGACGGCTGTGGGAGGACTTTACCCAGCGGGGGATCTGGCGGAAGCAGATCTGGCATTTGCTGCAGTTTGAGCAGTGGCTGGAGGGAGAAGCGTAGAGGCGTTGTGCGCTGTGTGCGGAAGCGTTACCGGGAAACCGACAGGCGTACGCGTAAAAAGGATAGATGTCCGCTGTGTGCGGATGGGAGGGATATAACATGCAGTCGGTTGATAGGAAAAAAAACTGCATCCTGATTCTGGGGGCGGCGGGATTCATCGGAACGAACCTGACGCTGCGGCTTTTGCGGGAAGATGCGCCTCTGGTTTTGTTTGACCGGGAGGGCGCTTCGTATCCGGAAAAGGTGAGCCGGGCGGCGGCAGAGGGACGGGCGCGGATTGTGTCCGGTTCCTTTGTGGCGGCGGGCGCGGCGGATGCCCAGGAGACGGAACCTGCGGCTGCGTCCGGATGCGCGCAGGAAGCAAAACCGGGCAGCAGGCATGACGGCAGTATCGGGAGAGGCGGCTGGGAAAAGGCGCTGCCGATGCTGGATACGGTGGACACGGTCTACCACCTGATCAGCACCACCTGTCCCACCAATTCCAACCGGAATGTGGCAGAGGAAATGGAGGACAACCTGATCGGCACCATCCGTTTTCTGGACGCCTGTGTGGCGGCGGGAGTAAAAAAGGTCGTGTTTTTATCCTCCGGCGGCACGGTGTACGGAAAACTCCACACGGGAATTTGCCGGGAAGAGGAGGAGGCCTTTCCCATCACCTCCTATGGCGTACAGAAGCTGGCGATCGAAAAAATGCTTTATTTATATCATGAAATGCACGGGCTGGATTACCGGATTGTCCGGCTTTCCAATCCCTACGGTCCTTATCAGAGACCGGACGGCGTGCAGGGGGTGGTGAGTACCTTTACATACCGCGCCATGCACGGGGAGCCGATCACCGTGTACGGGGACGGCACAGTGGTGCGGGACTACATTTATATCGAGGACGCGGTGGAGGGCATTTTGAGGATTGCCCAAAGCGGAGGCGCTCAAAAGCTTTATAACCTGGGCTGCGGACAGGGCAGCACGGTATTGGACGTGATTGACGGAATCGCGCAGGTGCTGGGCAGGAAGCCGGAAGTGATCTTCAAGCCGGGCAGGAAGGTGGATGTGCCGGTGAACGTGCTGGATGTGAGCCGGTTTACGGCGGATTTCGGCGCGCCCGCCCGCGTATCTTTGCGGGAGGGCATCGGGAAGCTGGCAGCGTTCTATCAGAATCGGCAGGGCTGATGCCCGCAGGCAAAGAGCCGGATAGCGGTCTTGCATGAATGCTTGCCGGCTGCCGCCTGCGGTCGTCCATCCGGAGGCAGAGCTTTTGTCGGATATGGCAGACAGGGAGGGAACAGAATTTGAAAATCATAGAACACTATCGGCCCAGGCCGATTCCGCCTGAGGAACAGACGGAGAAAATTTCCGTGGCGGTGGCTGTTTATAACAGCGACGCGTATCTGGACCGGTCGATCCAGTCCGTCTTAAACCAGACCTACCGGAATCTGGAGGTGATTCTGGTGGACGACGGTTCCACGGATAACTGTCCTGCCATTTGTGACAAATATGCGCTGCAGGATGCGCGTGTGAAGGTCATTCACAAAAAAAACGGCGGTCTGTATACATCCCGGAATGTGGGAATGGAGGCGGCGACCGGCACGTATCTGGCTTTTCTGGACGGGGATGACTGGCTGGACGAAAACATGTATGAGGAAATGCTCTCCTGCTTAAAAGAACAGGACGCGGACCTGGTTGTCTGCCGTTATAAATGGGTATATCAGGATGAAACTGTGGATATTTCCACCGGGCTGGCGGCGGTCATGGAGGGGCAGGAAATGCTGGCGAAATATCTGGAGGAGGATGAAGCCTTTCAGATTCAAAACGCGGCGTGGAACAAGCTGTATAAGCGATCCATTCTGGGCGATCTGAAATTTCCCCCGCGCTGGTACGAGGACATGCTTTATACGCCCCAGCTGCTCAACCGCTGTAAAAGAAGCGTTTACATGGATACGGCATATCACAATTACATTTGTGACAGGAGCAGCAGCATCATGAATAAGGGAGTCAACGGGCGGATTTTTACGGACCTGATTCCCAATCTGTACGACAGGAGCGCTTATCTGCGCGCGATCGGCAGGGAGGATCTGGCGCTTTTGCAGGATTATTTTTTATATAAAAGGCTGCTGCTTTTTTATACCCAGGTGGTCAGAAGCGACGATCCGGATAAGAGGGCGCACAAGGCTTTTTTACAGGAAAAAATAGTAGGTGGCAGCAAAAAGGCGGGGGAGGTATTTTCCATTCCCTTTGCCAATCCGAATGAATACCGGAAGATGAAGCTGTTTCTGGCATCGCCGCTGCTTTATCGCGTTGCGATGCGGCTGAACGATACTTTTTTGATACCCGTCAAGGTCAGGCTTGCGGGAAGAAGCGATGCGCGGAAGGGGTGACGGATATGGTGGCGGTACAGCTTTCCGGAGGGCTGGGCAATCAGATGTTTGAATATGCGCTGTATCTGAAGCTTAAGTCTCTGGGGAAGGAAGTAAAAATCGATGATTTCACCTGCTACGGGGAAGGAAAACGGGCGCTGCAGCTCTCCGTTTTCGGCGTCCAAAGCAGGGAGGATATCCAGAGCGCTTTCTCAATGCCGGCAATGGAAAATGCTTCCGGTGAAGCCGCGCCGGCAGAGGTTGATGCTGCCGGGAGGGCTTTGAGAACGGCAACGGGGGATGCTTTGGGCGGGAATGTGCCGCCGGGGGCGGATGCTGCCGCCAAAGAAATGCTCCTTTACGACCGTTTGACCAGGAAGGAATACATCGCTCTGACCGATTCAGACCTGCGTCTGCACCACAAAATCCGCAGGAAGCTGACCGGCAGGAAGAATCTTTCCTATCGGGAATACAGTGTGAATTTCGATGCGAAGGTGCTGCGGCAGGAGCCCGCCCTGCTGCTGGGATGCTTTCAGACGGAGCGGTATTTTGCGGATATCAAAGAGCAGGTGCGGGAGACATACCGCTTCCGCAATCTGGCGCTTTCAGAGCAAATGCGGGCATATGAAAGGCAGATCGGGGACTGTCAGTCGGTGAGCGTGCACATTCGCCGGGGCGATTATCTGGACCCGAAATACAGCGCCCTTTATACAGGCATCTGTGACGATTCCTATTATGAAAGGGCGATCGGGCGGATGCGCGCCCTCGTGCCCGGGGCGAGATTTTTCTTTTTTTCCAATGATGCAGAATGGGTGAAGGCGCACTATGCCGGACCGGATTTTGTGACGGTGGAAGGAAACGGGGAGGACAGCGGCTTTACGGATATGTACCTGATGAGCAAATGCCGCCATAACATCATCGCCAACAGCTCCTTTTCCTGGTGGGGGGCGTGGCTGAATGACAATCCCCAAAAGCAGGTGATCGCGCCGAAGCGGTGGCTGAACCGGGTAGAGGCGGACGAAGCCTATGCGAGAGAGGAATGCCGGGATATTTATACGGAGGACATGCTGGTGCTGTGAAGCCGGCTGGCGGTTCCCGGGGCGAAGGGGATTTCGTACGGCTTTGCGGTTCCTGTAACGAAAGGGATTTCCGTGCGGCCGCGCGGGGAAAATCCGAAAGGAGTATACATGATTGCGATTTTGAAAAAAATGCTGCACATCCTGAGCAAGGAGCAGAAAAGAAAGGTGGTCGGGCTGGGCATTCTGATTTTTATCAGCGCCCTGCTGGAAATGCTGAGCGTTGGCCTGATCATGCCCGTGGTGGAGGGCGCGATGAACCCGGAGGCGCTTTTGGATAAATGGTATATTCTTTTTCTGGAAAAATTCCTTCCTTTCCGGACGGCGAACGAATGGATGCTGTTTCTGATCATCGCGATCATCGGCGCGTTTTTTTTAAAAAACGCCTATCTGCTCTTTCAGGTCTGGGTGCAGTCGCGTTTTGTCAACCAGAACCAGTCCAAAACGATCAGCTATATGCTGGAGGAGTATTTAAACCGGCCCTATGAATATTATCTGAATGCGGATATTCCCACGATATTCCGGGTGATCGACGGCGATGTGCCCAAGGTGTTCACGGTGCTGATGGAGTTCATACAGCTGGCGACGGAGCTGATGGTTTCCGCCGTATTGGGCGCATTTTTGCTGATCAAGAGTCCTGCCATGACGCTTCTGATGCTGGTGATCATGGTGGGAATGACCGTTGTCATCATGAAGGTGTTAAAGCCCACGTTAAACCGCTGGGGGAGCGAGACCCAGCGGCTCCAGAGCCAGATGGGAAAATGGCGGCTCCAGTCCATTTACGGCATCAAGGATGTGAAAATTCTGAGCAAGGAGCATTATTTTGCTTCCAGCTTCGGAAAATATTCCGAGAAAAACGCGAAGCTGATGACCGATTATATGGCGGTGAACAATATGCCCCGGCTGCTTTTGGAGACCTTCAGCATCGGCGGCATTCTGGGCTATCTGGCGATCTGTATCGTGGCGAGCCAGAATCTGGCGGGGATTGTGCCCCAGCTGGGCGCCTTTGCGGTGGCTGCGATGCGGCTTTTGCCTTCCGTCAACCGGATCAACACTCACATCAACAATATTTCATTCTATGAGCCCAGCGTAAATTATGTTTACGAAAACGTGGATTTCACCTCCTACCGTCTGCATGGCAGATATGAGCGGGAGAAAAAGCCTGAGACAACGCCGATGGTTCTGGAAAAGGAAATCCGGATGGAGAACGTGACCTATCTGTATCCGGAAAGCGATAAGGTGATTTTAGAGCACGCCAAAATGGTGGTGCCCGTGGGAAAATCCGTGGGCATCATGGGACCCTCCGGCGCGGGAAAAAGCACGGCGGTGGATGTGCTTTTGGGACTTTTGCGGGTGAGAGAGGGCAGGATTTTGTGCGACGGCAGGGATATATTTGAAAATTATGAGTCCTGGCTGTCCCATATCGGCTATATTCCCCAGTCGATTTACTTAACGGACGATTCCATCCGGGAAAACATCGCCTTCGGCGTGGCGAAGGAGGATATCGACGATGAGCGGGTCTGGGAGGTATTGGAGGAGGCGCAGATGAAAACCTTCGTGGAGGCGCAGGAGGAAGGGCTTTCCATGGCGGTGGGCGAGAGGGGCGTGCGCCTTTCCGGCGGACAACGCCAGCGTCTGGGCATCGCCAGAGCGCTGTACCACAATCCGGAAATCCTGGTGTTCGACGAGGCCACAAGCGCGCTGGATACGGATACGGAGACGGCGATCATGGAGGCGATCGACAGCTTCCATGGGCGAAAAACCCTGATCATTATCGCTCACAGGCTGCGCACGATTGAGAATTGTGATATGATCTATAAGGTGGATAAAGGAAAAATTACGCGGACGACGCTGGAGGCGGAAGCCCGGTAGAAAGCGCCGCATAACAGTGCAGACCTGGCTGGGCCGCCAAGGCGCTAAGAGGCGGCTTCGGGCCGTGGATAGTGCAGGAGAGCTGTGATTTGGATTTGTCCAAACCGCAGCGCAGGAAAAGCTGATTGGAACAGAAAGACGGATGGATATGAAAAAACTGTGGAATAAAATGAAGGAACAGCCGGATAAATGGATTTTTTGGATATTGTTGATCGCCTTTCTGGGCAGCATGCTGCCGGTCTGGTATTTGTCCCGCTATATCGTGCCGGGCTGTGATGACTATACCTATGGAGTGCGGACCCATGCCGCGTGGCTTGATACCCATTCCCTCTGGGAGGTGATAAAAGCGGCGGCGGCGACTACCGTAGAATACTGGCATCAGTGGCAGGGAACCTACGCCTCCATTTTCCTGATGACCCTTTCCCCCGGCATCGGGCATGAAAAGTGGTATTTTCTGACGACCTTTCTTATGACGGGAATGCTGGGCGTAAGCATCTGTACGCTGGTGTGGGTGGTGCTGAAAAAATATGTCTGCGGGGCTTTAAGGGAGGACACACTGCGCGTTGGGAAAAAGACATCCGGCATGCCGGTACAGCGTCCGGCGGGCGCAGGTTTTTCCATCGGTATCTGTGTGATCGTGCTGTTGTTTCTTTCCTTCCAGACCATGGTCGCGCCTGCGGACGGGCTGTACTGGTATAACGGCGCGCTGCACTATGTGTTCATGGAATCGGTGCTGTTTTTTCAGATGGCGGCGCTTTTGTCCTGCCGCAAAGCGAGGACGAAGGGCGTGCGGGGCGGTCTTCTTGTGCTGACCTGTCTGCTCGCCTTTGTGCTGGGCGGCGCAAACCTGATATCCGGACTGCAGTCCTGCATCCTGACCGGACTGCTCTTTGGCTACAGCCTGTTTTTCTTCGCACTTTCCGGAAAGGTATCCGGGGGAGCGTCTACGCCCGCTTCGCAGGGAGAGACAGCCGGGGAAGTGCCCGCCTCCGCTTTGCGGGGAAAGGCGGTCAAAGAAGCGTCCGCATCCCGGCAAAAAACGGCGGCGGGAGGGCTTTGGCAGGACGTGCTGGAACGGGCGCGCAGAAGCGGGGCGGCAGAGAAAAAGCAGCTCTGGGTGGCGTTCCCCCTTTTGGTCAACCTGATCGGTTTTGGCTTCAACGTGCTGGCACCGGGCAATACGATCCGGGAAACCACGGCGGAGGGCATGGGCGCGATCAAGGCGATTGTTATGTCCTTTTACTGGGCGGCGGTTTTTTTGACGGAATGGATGACGCCGATCGCGCTGGCAGGCTTTGTCCTGCTCCTTCCGGTAATCTGGCGGCTTGTGAAGAAGTCTGGGGCTGATTTTTTCCATCCGGCGGTATCGCTTCTATTGAGCTATTGCGTGTTTGCGGCGATGTTCACCCCCACGCTGTATGCCACCTCCAGCGAAGGTCCCGACCGTTGTAAAAACGTGATGCGGGTGGCGCTGTATTTGATTGTTTTTTTCAATCTCGTAAACGGTCTGGGCTGGGCGGCACAGAAAAAGCCGGATAGCCTTCCCGTGCGTCTTGCCGAAGCGGCGGATCAAAAGTATCTGTTCTGCCTGATCGGAGGCATGCTCTGGATGGGAATGCTTTTCGTTTTGCCCGCCAATAAAAACACATATACCTCCGTTTCTGCCGTCCGCTCTCTTGCAAACGGCGAAGCGAAGCAGTATTATGAAGAAAACGCCCTGCGTCTTTCCCTTTACAATGACGAGACGATACCGGATGTGACCATTCATTATCTGCAGGCAAAGCCTTATCTGCTTTTCAAGGCGGACGTGGGGAACGAGGGCAGCCAGGATTACTGGATCAACATTTCCATTGTGGATTATTATGGAAAAAACAGCCTGACAATCATAGAGTAGGGGAAGAATATGCTGGGAACAAAATTATCAAAGGGACAAGGACTGGGCAATCAGCTGTTCTGCTATGTGACGACCCGCTGTCTTGCGAAGAAGCGGGGGCTGGATTTTGCCATTCTGGGCGGTGAGACCTTTGCCAATAACATTCACAGCCAGTGCGGTCTGTATTTCATGGAGCTGGATCTGGGAAAAGAGGCGAAGGAAGCGGATTTTACCGGCGTATATGAGGAACGGGAGGATCGCCTCTATCGGGGCAATTCCCGTCATGATATGAAGCATGGCTGCTATGTGACCGGCACGGACGGGCAGATGTTTGAGGTGTCGGACAATACGCTGCTTTTGGGCAATATGCAGGCGGAGGACTATTTTTACGCATATAAAGAGGAAATCCGGGAGTGGCTGCGGGTGAAGCCGGAATACGACTGCCATGAATTTTCAAAGGAGCATTTGTGCGTGCTTCATCTGCGCTGCTCCGATTATCTGGATTTTCCGGAGCTTTTTCTGCGGAAAAAATACTGGATCGACGGCATGGCGCACATGAAAAAGATCGATCCGGACATGGAATTTATGATCATCACCAACGATGTGCGGGAGGCGAATAAGATGCTGCCCGGCATTCCGGCCTACAATTTTGATCTGGCAAAGGACTATTCCATTTTGAAAAATGCGAGGTATCTGTTGCTGGCAAATTCCTCCTTTTCCTACTTCCCGGCGCTGACCAGTAAAACCGTGCAGTATATTCTCGCCCCCAAATACTGGGCGCGCCACAATGTGTCCGACGGTTACTGGGCTTCGGAGCAGAATATTTATGCCGGCTGGCACTATATGGACCGGCGCGGCAGCGTATTTTCCGCGGAAGAATGTAAACGGGAGCTGGAGGAATATAAACGGACCTCCAGGGCCTGGGCGGCGCTGAACTGTCCGCCTGAGGGGATGAAGAGGAAGCTCTGGCAGGCGGAAAGCGAGCTTTTGTTTTTGCGGTACCGGGCGGCGAGGCTTTCCAGGGGCGTCTGGCGTCGGCTGCGCAAAATGGCAAAGGGAGGATGCTGACTATGGAATGGAAGGACGGAAAGCTGCAGCTTCCCAATGTGACGCTGATGGCGATGACCAGCGTCAAGGTGATGGAGACGGTCAAGGCGATGCGCTATAGCATGCGGGGCATCGATTTCGGGGATGCTGTGCTCATTTCCCACAAAAAGCCCGTATATCTGCCGAAATCCATCCGCTTTGCAAAGACCTCGAAGCTGACGAACATTGATTGCTTTAACTATAAGATGCTCTATGAGCTGGGAGATTACATTCACACGGATTTTGTCATGATCGTGCACTATGACGGCTTTGTGGTGCATCCCGAGCTGTGGCGGGACGAATTTCTGGACTATGATTATATCGGCGCGCCCTGGCCGGTGCCGCAGGATGATTTCACCTATCGGGATATCCACGGAAACTTAAGCCGGGTGGGGAACAGCGTGGGAATCCGCAGCAAGCAGCTGTTGGATTTCCCGAAGCAGGCGCAGATTCCCTTTGAGGAGGATCACGGCTATTTTCACGAGGACGGGTTTATCTGCTGTAAAAACCGTCATCTGTTTGAGGAAGCGGGCATGCGCATCGCGCCGCTGGAGGTGGCGAAGTATTATTCCCATGAATCCATGATACCGGAGATCGAGGGAATCACGCCCTTTGCTTTCCACAAATGGGCGGGAACAAACGCCGGATATCCGCAGTTTCGTGGGAAGCCGCAGTTTCTTTTGCGGATCGAGAAAAAGATTGGGCGGATGCTGGGGAAATAGTCAAAGAGATCAGCAATTTAGCAAAGGCAGCTTGTGATGAGAAGAGCTGATGCGGGTGTTTAAGGATGTGGGGCTGGTGGAACAGCTTGGTTCCGGGATGAGCCGGATTTTGAAAGCTTATGATAAAGACATTTTTGAAATATCAGATCATTTTATAAAGGTGATTTTTCCGTTTGCAATATCGGATATGGAAGGAATGATTGCCAATGGCGATGAAAATGGCGATGAAAATGGCGATGAAATAATCATTTTGAATGTATTGACAGAGAAACCGGATATTACAGCAAAAAAGATCAGTGAAAAAACAGGGTTCAGTACCAGAAAAATCAGTCGTATTATGAAAAAGATGAAAGAAAAAGGGGAAATTATGCGCATGGGTTCTGACAGGAAGGGGTATTGGATCATAAACAGATAATGTAGTATAATGTGCTGTTTTACAGCGAAGGGAGACCGATATGGTATACGATTGTTTTCAATTTTTTAACGAGCTGGATATTTTAAAGCTGCGGATGCATGTCCTTTCAGACATTGTGGACAGGTTTGTCGTCAGCGAATCCACAGTGACCTTTTCCGGCGACAAAAAGCCCCTGTATTTTCAGGAAAATCAGGAGATGTTCGCGGAATTTTCAGACAGGATCATCCACAGGGTCGTGGAGGACACGCCTATGGACACCAACGCCTTTATGCGGGACAGCCACCAGAAATGCGCGGTGGCGAGAGGGCTTGCGGGCGCGCAGCCGGACGATGTGGTCATCTTTTCCGATGTGGATGAGATTCCCAATCCGGAAGCGGTGAAATGGGTGCTGGAGCATTTTGACGACAGCAAAATTTACGCGCTGGCGCAGCGCAATTTCTATTGCTATCTGGATATGGAGGAAACCTCCGGAAATCTGCTGTCCATCACCGGCGAGTTTGAGGGCTTTACCGGGAAGGACCGCAGGTGGCTGGGAACCAAGATCTGCAAATACAGCATGCTTAAGCGCTTTACGACGGAGCAGCTGCGTGATAAGGAGCAGAAGCCCCTGATGGTGCGGGTGCCGGAGGGCGGCTGGCATTTTTCCTATATGGGCGGACAGAAGGGCGAGTCTGCGGAAAAGCGGGTGAAATATAAGATCAAGAGCGCGGCGCATCAGGAGTATAACAATCGTTCCACGCTGTCGAAGGTGAAGAAGAACATTCGAAATCACCAGGATATTCTGGGGCGGGAGAGCTGCTTTGAAATCGTTCCGATTGACGAAAGCTATCCGGTCTATCTGCGGGAGCATCTGGAGGAATACCGTTACCTGATGTACCCGGAGAAAAAATCCCTGCTGGAGCTGTTTCGGTTGTGAAAGGAGTGGGAGGAACATGCCGAAGGTATCGGTCTGTGTCCCTGCATATGGGAATCCGGAAGGAATCAGAAGGTTGCTTACGTCGGTGTCGGCACAGAGCTTTACGGATTATGAAGTGGTGGTGACGGATGATTCTGCGGATGACAGTGTGGAAAGAGCGGTGCGGGAAGCCGGAATCGGGAATCTGCGTTATTACAGGAACGAAAAGCGGCTGGGCGCCACAGGAAACTGGAATGAAGCGGTGCGGCGCTCAACGGGAGCGTACATCAAAATGATGCATCACGACGACTGGTTTGCCCAAAAGGACAGTCTGGCCCGTTTCGCAGCGCTTTTGGATGATGCGCCGCAGGCGGCTTTGGCCTTTAGCGGCAGTTATCAGGTGACGCTGCAGGAAGGCAATGCTGCCGGTAGTGAGGAGCGTTTCGCCCGGGGGATCAGCCGGGAGCAGGAGGCGCTTTTGCGCAGCGACTGGCGCAACCTGTTTCTGGGAAATTATATCGGCGCGCCCAGCGCAACGATTTACCGGAAAAATGCGTTGGAATTTGAGGAAAAGCTCACCTGGGTGATGGATATGGAATACTATATGCGTCTGCTGCAGGAAAAGCCGGTTTTTTCCTGCACCTGCGAGCCGCTGGTCTGCATCGGCGTGAGCGGGACGCAGCTTACGGAGCAGTGCCGTGCAGACGGGGCGCTGAATCTGTTTGAATATGGATTTTTATTCCGGGAATTTGGTCTGGCAGATCAGAAAAGATACCGGGACAGGCTGGTGGAGGTGGCGCTGGAATTTCAACTGCCATGGAAGGCGCTGGAGCCTTATCAGATTCCCAGGCGGGAATATAAAACGGCATATTGGAAAAAGAAAAAAGCGGATACGGTTTTTCTGCTTGGCGTGGTGAAACGTAAGCTGCTGCGGGGTGGAACATGAGAAGGGTACTGATGCTGGGACCGGACCGGAGCGTGCACGGCGGAATTTCCGGCGTGGTAAACAATTACTACGAGGGCGGTCTGGACGAAAAAGTGAAGCTTCGTTATATCGGCACGATGGTGGAGGGCAGCAAAATAAGAAAGCTTTGGCAGGCTGTCAAGGCATATCTGTTGTTTTTGCTGGTTCTGAGCGGCTATGAGATCGTGCATGTGAATGTGGCGTCGGATTCCAGCTATTTCCGGAAATCCGTATTCATCCGGACCGCACATTTTTTCCGGAAAAAAATCGTCATCCATCAGCACGGCGGCGATTTTACGAATTTTTATGAAAAGGAACTGAACGAAAAGGGGCGCAGGCGGGTACGGCAGGTATTCGGCATGGCGGACGCCTTTCTGGTGCTGGCGCCCATGTGGAAGGAATTTTTTGGCGGTCTGATCGGTGAGGAGGAGATCACGGTGCTGCCGGACGCGATCCCACTCGCTCCTGCAGGGCATAAGCGCTACGGGCAGCATAAGCTTTTGTTTCTGGGCAGACTGTGCAGGGAAAAGGGAATCCGGGAGCTGCTTTTTTGCATGCCGGCATTGGGGGAGAAATATCCGGATATCCGGCTGTATCTGGGCGGAATCTGGGAGGATGCGTCGTTAAAGGAAGAAGCAGAGCGCTATCCGGAGCAGGTGGTGTGGACCGGGTGGATTTCCGGCGAAGATAAGAAGAAATATCTGGAGGACTGCGATATTTTTGTTCTGCCCACCTATTTTGAGGGGCAGTCGGTAGCCGTGCTGGAGGCGATGGCGGCGTCCTGCGCGGTGGTAGCTTCGGATACGGGCGGAATTCCCATGATGGTTACAGATGGGGAAAACGGCATTCTGGTAAAGCCCCGGGATGCAAAATCACTGCTGGACGCCCTGGACCGGGCGCTGTCGGACGCTGCGCTGTGTGAGCGCCTGGGAAGGGAAGCGCGTAAGCGGGCAGAACAGGATTTTTCGCTGGAGGAAAATATGAAGCGCCTGCTGGAGATTTATGAAAGCATTTCGGCAGAGTGACGGCGGATGGGATAGAGGAGGAAGAGCGGATATGGCAGAGGAGAGAAAACGGAAAACAGCGCCTGCCGGGGCAAAAAGTGCTTCGGAACGGATCGCGCACATAGGGCAAATCTGCTTCTACATCGGGCTCTGTCTGGAAATTCTGATCGTCATTCTGGATAAAAGCTCCTGGATCAATCCGGTGGAGGGACAGTTTTTCCGCGTTTCGTTCCTGTTTTTTGCGATGAAGGTATGCTGTACGAAATATACCGCAAGGGAGTGGAGCGCCATTTTCCTCGCGGGCGTGATTGCGGGAATCTGCTATCTGGTTTCCACCCGGGATGAGGCCGTACGGGTGGTGGTCTTTTGCGTATCCATGAAGCAGGTGGATTATAAAAGGGCGATGAAGGTGGTGCTGTGGGGCACCCTTGCCGGGATGGCGGTGCTGGCCCTCCTCGCCTTTGCGGGCGTGCTGGGTGAGGTCTATGACGCGGGCAGCGCCTTCGGCTTTAAGACGGCGCTTCCACGGCTCTGTCTGGGCGTGGGCAACAGCAATGCGCTGGCATGCATGCTCTGGGCGCTGATGACGCTGGGCATTTATTTATATCATAAAAGGCTGCGGCTCTGGCATTATGTCTGTCTTCTCGTTTTTTCTGTCGTGGTTTATCTCATGACGATGACGAGGACGGCGCTCCTGGTGATGGTGGCGACTGTTTTTCTGGCGATGCTCGTACAGTATTTTCCCAGGGTCGGGCAGGCGAAGCTGCTGTATCTTTCTTCCATTCTGTTTGTGCTTTTTGAGATCGGATTTTCCGTCTATGCGGCGAAGGTTTCGGACTGGTATGAGTTCATGCCGGAGCGGACGGTGAAGATCGACCGGATGCTGACCGGAAGGATTTCCAGCATCTATGCTTTTGAAAACGGCGGCGGCGTGCTGGAAAACTGGAAGCTGTTTGGGGATCCGGATTATGTGGAATACTTTGACATGGGATATGTGAGGCTCTTTTTCTGGTATGGGATCATTCCGGGCTGCTGCTGCGTCGCGCTGCTTTGCCTGCTTTTGTGGCAGTGCCGAAAGCAGCGGGATTATATGGGATTTGTGCTGACGATTTCCTTTGCCGCCTACACGCTTGTGGAGGCACATGCCGTTTCGGTCTATATTGCGCGCAATTATGTGCTGCTTTTGATGGGCGCGTACTGGCCGTACATGCTTTGGGGCAGAAAGGAAGGAGAACGGGAGGTCTGGTGGTGGAGAATCTACACACTATGCAAAAGTGGGGTGACAGGATATGGACGGATATAAAATCAGCGTGATCGTGCCCGTTTATAATGCAAAGCAATATCTGGAGCGCTGTGTGGAAAGCCTTCTTAGGCAGCGGTGGAACAGGCTGGAGATTCTACTGGTGGACGACGGCTCGACGGATGGCAGCGGGCAGCTGTGCGACAGTCTGGCAAAAAGGGACGGGCGCATCCGGACGATCCACAAGGAAAACGGCGGGCTCGTTTCCGCATGGAAACGGGGCATGGAGGAAGCATCGGGGGAATATGTGAGCTTTGTGGACAGCGACGACTGGGTGGACCATGAGATGCTTTCGGAAATGGGAGCCTTTCTGACCGGAAGCCCGAAGGAGATCATCGCCAGCGATTATGTGATCGAACGGGAAAAGGGGGAGCCGCAATATGTCTGGCAGCAGCTCGCCCCAGGGGAATATGCGCAGGCGCGGATGAAAAAGGAAGTGATCCCACAGCTTTTGGGCAATGAAAACAGGTATGTATGCACTTCCCGGTGTATGAAGCTGATTTCCCGGGATTTGATCCTGGAAAATATGCATTATTCGGACCCTTCCATCCGGTTCAGTGAGGATATGACGGTCATGCTTCCGGCTTTGATGGATTGTCAGCGGCTGGTGATCATGGACCACAGGGCCTACTATCATTATCTGTATGTGGAAGCCTCCATGGTGCATAAATATGACAAAGGGCTGTATGAAAATATCCAGCAGGTGAGAGAAATCATGCGGCGGGTGATTGAGGATAAGCTTTCCGGGGAAGAAGAGGCGTATATGCACGGGCAGGCGCAAAAGGAGTATGTGTATCTGCTGCTTTTGGCGTTGAAAAACGAGGCCAGGGGCAATCCGGCGGGATATCGGAAAAACATCGCCGCTATCTGCCGGGATCCGGAGGTAAAAAGGCTTGTAGGGGAAAATCCCGTGCAGGTGGAGCAGCTGTCAAACCGGCTGCTCTATGCGGTGCTTCGGCGCCCTGCCGGGTTTATGATCCGGCTGCTGCGGCTGGCGATGGTGATGTATCGGAAAATGGCGTAGTTGGTTTCGGAAAGCAAATGTGATAGGAAGTGTCAGGCAAAGGAATGCCGCAGTATGCAGGGGTATCATCATGGAAAATAAATACGGAAAGCTGTCGGATAACCAATCCCTGATCAGCGTGATCGTGCCCGTCCATAACGGAGAGGCATATCTGAAAAACTGTATCGAAAGCATCGAAAATCAGACATGGGAACCGCTGGAGGTGATCATCGTAGAGGACGGCTCTGTGGACCGGACGGCGCAGATCTGTCTGGAGCTGGAAAAAAGCTATGAAAACATCATCGTGGTCCATATGGATGACCGCGGCGTTTCGGCGGGAAGGAATGCAGGGCTTTTGCGGGCGCGGGGGGAATATGTGACCTTCGTGGATGCGGATGACCGCCTCCACCCGCAGATGATAGAGCGGCTCTGCCAAAGCCTGATCGAAACCGGAAGCGATGTGTCCGGCTGCCGCTTCTTCTCCTGGCAGACGCAGCAGGAATGGGAGCGTGGCATACAGGGGAGCACCCTGGAAGGAGAAAGGAGTGCCCGGGAGGAAGAAGAATGTGCCCACAGGGAAGAAAAGGCAGCGACGGGAAAACAGAATCCCAGACCAGCAGAGGGCGATGAAGAGGGGCGGCGCATTTTCAGTCAGAAGGAATTTGCCTTAAAAGGGATTTTAAGCCACGATACCCGCTGCTGGAGCAAGCTTTTTAAACGGGAATGTCTGCAGAAAGTCCGGTTCCGGGAGGGGCTTACGATCGGAGAGGATATGCTGTTTCTGGTGGATGCGCTGCCGTATATCGGGAGGGCAGTCTCTATAGATTTTGCGGGCTATGGCTATTTTTATAATCCGCAGGGCGCGATGAACAGACAATTTTGCCCCAGCTATATGGATCAGATCGCCTGCTGGGAGCTGGCGGAGGAAAAGCTTTCCGGCTGGGCGGCAGGACAGATGCTCAATGCCCAGGAGGCAGCATGGATGGCGGAAACGCTTGCGGCGCG
This sequence comes from uncultured Eisenbergiella sp., assembly GCA_910585455.1. Lineage (GTDB taxonomy): Bacteria > Bacillota > Clostridia > Lachnospirales > Lachnospiraceae > Gallintestinimicrobium. The sequence continues at coordinate 51,365 of CAJUEL010000005.1, forward strand.
GCGGATGACGGGGATTATGCTGACTGTCGGAAAGCTCGCCATGCTGGACAAAAAAGGGCGGCGGGAAAACAGAAATTACGTGAAAAGCTGTCAGGAAAAGCTGCGAAGCTGCCTGCGGACAGGAAAGGGCATGGCATATCTGGAAACCGGTTACCGGTACAAGGTGAGGCTGTTTTCCAAAATGCCGGGTCTTTATGTGTGGTTATATGGAAACGGGAAACGGCTGAAAGGGCGTGGAAGGAATGGCGGCGCAGGCGTAGCATTTGCAGGGGAGGAAGGGGCATGATCATCATACAGGTGGCAGGCGGGCTCGGAAATCAGCTCCAGCAATATGCGCTGTACAGAAAATTTGCAAGCCTGGGAAAAGAGGCGAGGCTGGACCTTTCCTGGTATGAAAGCCAGTCCACAAGGGAGAACACAGCGATCACGGGGCGCAGGCTGGAGCTTGCCGATCTGGAGGGGATTTCCTATACGGCGTGCACCGCGCAGGAAAAGCGGGCGCTTGTGGGCGGCGCAGGAATCGGCGGAAAGCTCAGGCGCAGGCTGGCGCCCTTTACAGTACGCCGCTTTACGGAAAGCGCCATATATCATCCGGACATATTTGGGCTGGAGAATTGCTATCTGGAAGGGTATTTTGCCTGTGAAAAATATTATGCGGACATACTGGGGACGCTGCGCATGGAGATCCGTTTCCCTAAAAGCGGCAATCCGGAAAACGAAAGGCTGGCGCAGGAAATGAGGCAGTGCCCTTCCGTTAGCGTGCATATTCGCCGGGGAGACTATAAAAATCCGGAAAACGCCGCCATGTTTGGAAATATCTGCACGGAGGCATATTATGAAGGGGCGGTCGCCTTTCTGGAAAAGCAGGTAAGGAATGCGCATTTTTATCTGTTTTCCGACGATATCGCGTATGTCAGGGAGCATTTTACGGGAGAAAAATATACGGTGGTGGATATCAACCACGGTGCGGACAGCTTTTATGATATGTGGCTGATGAGCCAGTGCAGGCACAATATCTGCGCCAACTCCACCTTCAGCTTCTGGGGAGCGCGGCTCAATCCCCATACGGATAAAGTGATGGTCCGCCCGACCATTCATAAAAACAGCCAGATCTTTGTGAAGGAAGAGATGGAGACGCTGTGGAAGGGCTGGAGCTTTGTGGATCCCAAAGGGAACCTGCAATTGAAGACAGTGTGAAGATTCATCCTGATTTGAGATTCCGCGAAGCGAAATCAAGGGGATTATAATGATGCAAAATGATAAAATTGTTCTGTATATGCATGCCGGAAGCGGCAATCACGGCTGTGAGGCGATCGTGAACAGCCTGTCCAGGATGCTGCCCAAACCGGCGCTTTTGCTTTCAAACCGGGCGGCGGAGGATGAACGCTATTCTCTGGGGGGGCTGTGTGATGAAATCGTGCAGGAACGGCATATTGACCGGCATTTCCTTGTACATGCCTGGTATTATCTGTGGAGAAGGCTGTTTCATGATCCGGAAAGCTTCATGCGCTACCGGTACCGCAGCGTGACCGGGAAACATGCGAGGCGGCTGAACATATCCATCGGCGGCGACAATTACTGCTACGACAATATGCTGGAATTTCTGATTCTGGCTAACCGGATGTTTCACAGGCAGGGAGCCAAAACAGTGCTCTTTGGCTGTTCCATAGAGCCTGCGCTTTTGGAAAAACGGGAAATCATCGATGATATGCGGCTTTACGATGCCATTGTGGCGCGGGAGAGCATCACATATGAGGCGCTTTTGCGCATCTGTGACAGGGACAAGGTGTTTTTGTACCCGGATCCCGCTTTTTTGCTGGAGGAGGAAAGGCTGCCCCTTCCGGAAGGATGGCAGGAGGGAAATATGCTGGGCCTGAATGTGAGCCCCATGATCATGGAAAAGGAATCCGAGCCAGGCATCACGCTGGAGAATTATAAGGCGCTGATCGCCCATATTCTGGATACGACCGATTTAAAGGTCGCGCTCATTCCCCATGTGGTCTGGGAAAATAACGACGACAGAGAGCCGCTTAAGAAGCTCTATGCGGCCTTTCAACGGACCGGGCGGGTGATTTTGCTGGAGGATGCCTCCGCTCCACAGCTGAAGGGCTATATCAGCCGGTGCCGCATGTTTATCGGTGCCAGGACCCACGCCACCATCGCCGCCTATTCCTCCTGTGTGCCCACACTGGTGGTCGGATATTCGGTAAAGGCGCAGGGCATCGCGAAGGATCTGTTCGGAACGGCGCAAGGCTATGTGCTGCCGGTGCAGAGCCTTTCGAAAAAGGAGGATCTGATTCATGCCTTTGCCTGGCTTTGGGAAAATCAGGAGGAGCAGCGCCGGCATCTGCAGGCGGTCATGCCAGATTATCAGAGGCGGGCGGCGCAGGCGGGGGAGCTGCTTGCCCGATTGTGAGAACATGGGGGGAATTTTATGGATATCGGGAAAGTGGCAAAAACGGCGGTAGAGCAGATCGCTTCGTATCCGTCCATATCAAAACCGGAACGGTGGAAGCGTATGCTCAAAAGCGCGGCACACGGGCACAGACCTGCGCCCGTGGATCACTATTTCTGGCCAAACGCTATACTGGGGCAGGGATTGCTCGCCGCTTACAAGGCGACGGGGGAAAAGGAATATCTGCTTTCTGTGCTGGCCTATCTGCGGCAGTGGAAAACCGCCGGATTTCCCATCCACTATGTGGATAACATCATGAACGGAAGCCTTGCGCTGTGGACGGAGCGTTTTCTTTTGCAGGAAACGGTGTGGGAAGGGCAGGAAATCCTGCTGGAATTGTGCCGGGAGGCACAAAATGCCTGCGCCGCGTGGCTGAAAGCGGCGGACCGGACCGGGGCAGGGATTTTCCCTTACCGGCATCATCATCCGGACTGGCTGTTTGCGGACGCGCTGGGCATGGTCAGCCCTTTCCTGTGCGGATACGGGGCACAAAAGAAAGACCCAGGCCTATTGGAGGACGGCGTCCGGCAGCTTGCGCAGTTTCTGGAGCGGGGGATGGATGCAAGGACGGGGCTTCCTTATCATGGATACGATGAGAAAAGCGGCATGAAATACGGCATCATCGGCTGGGGCAGGGCATGCGGCTGGATGCTCATGGGGCTTTCGGAAAGCCTGCTGTGGATCCCCAAAACGCATGAAAAATATGATGTTCTGTGTACGGCCTGCAGGGAGCTTTTGGAGGCGGTTTTTGCCTGGCAGAGGGAGGACGGCGGTTTTTCTTGGCAGCTGCAGGCGCAGGAGGGACACAGGGACAGCTCGGCTGAGGGAATGATCGGCACAGCGGTGCTGACGGCGTGCCGGGCCGGAGTTTTTGGAGGGCAGCGGGTAAAGTTACCGGAAGCGGCAGCAGCGGGGAGGACCTTTGCAGAGCGAGCTTTGACAGGGGCGGTTTCGATGGAAGCAGGTGTACCAGAGCTCATTTTTCCGAAAATAAAACTGCCGGAGCATGTGCGCGGATGGTGCGACGGGCTGTGCCGGGCGCTGGATTCCTCGATCGAAGGTGCCAGGGTGCGGGATTGCTCCGGGGAATGCAGGGGCTTTGCGGAGTATCCTCAGGTATATGGCAGCTATCCCTGGGGAACGGGGAGCGCGCTGGCTTTTTTTGCCGGGGTCTGCTATAATAGGAAGTAAATTGGTAACAGTCAGGATCTGTCTGAACTGTTATGCAGATCTGAATATGAGCCTGTCAGGGCAGGGAAAGAAGGTGAAAGGGTGCGGCTGGAAATCGAAAATTTTGCAAAAATCGGACATGCGGACATCGTTGTGGACGGAATTACGGTTTTGGCGGGAAAAAACAATACGGGAAAATCGACGGTGGGAAAAGCGCTGTACGCGGTATTTAACGCCTTATACGGCATAGATGAGAAAATCGAAAACCGGCGCAGGGAGGAAATCCGCATCATATGCAGCACCGCCGGCAGAAATTTGTGGAATGGCGCAGACAGCGGCATGCCGGCTTCACCGGAGAGGACGCAGCTTAGACGTTCCTATATGAAGTTGTGGGGGGAAATTGCGGCGGAGCTCGGAAAATATGATGCGGGGGTGTTTACCAGACAGCTTTACAGGGAGATTTTTGAACAGGTCTGCGAAAGATTCCAGATAAAGTACCTGCCGGATATCAGGGAGGATTTCATTGAGGATACCTATGAAAAGATTTTATCCCGCAAAAAATATGACAATCATAAAATCGCAAAGGAGTTGATCGGGCGCTATTTTCAAGTGATTTTTTCCGGTCAGATACAGTGCCTGAAAAGGCTGGGGGCGGATGCCGCCATCAGGTTGACCGTCAGGGAAAAGGAGATTTCCATGCATTTTTTTGAAAACGCATGTGTGGACTGGAAGGCGGATCTGGGATTGCTGCATGAGGCGTTTTTTCTGGACGATCCCTTTGTGATCGACGGAATGGGAGGATATTATTCCTCTGATGAGGATTTTATGCTGGGGATCCGGGACCAGCTGGCAGCCAGAATTGAGGAAAGCGACCGGAATATCATGAACGGGCTTTTTGACGCCGTATCCGCCAGGGAAAAGCTGGCGGAGGTGTACGCGGTTTTGAATCAGGTGATAAAGGGAGAGATTTTGCGGCAGAACGGGGACTGGGTATTTGCCACGGAGCAGTATGAGAAGCCGGTCAATCTGGAAAATCTGTCAGCGGGGTTAAAATCTTTTGCCGTGATCAAATTCCTTCTGGAGCGGGGAATTTTGAAGGAGCGGGACGTATTGGTGTTGGATGAGCCGGAAATCCATCTGCATCCGGAATGGCAGATGACATATGCGGAAATCATTGTGCTTCTCCAGAAGAGCTTTGACTTAAGCATCATCGTGACGACCCACAGCGCGCATTTTCTGGAGGCGGTGGATTATTTCTCCAAAAAGCATGGGGTGGAGCGTAAATGCAATTATTACCTGTCCTCCGTGGAGGCGGGGCTCGCATCCTTTGAAAATGTGACGCATGAACAGGAAAAAATATACGCGCAGCTTGTGACGCCGGGCATGCTGCTGGATAAGCTGAAATACGAAATGGAATGTGGGGATGAAGAATAATTTTAGTGAATTCCGGAAATTGCTGGAGGACTATTTTGCGCAAAATGATGTGGCGGATTTGACCTGCGTTTCGGATCTGTATGCAGCGTCCAGGAATACGGAGGGGAACAGGGCTGTGTATCAGGGAAAGAAAAATCTGCAGGTAATCGATATGGATCGGATCGCGAAAGAGGGATACCGCAGAATCAAGGCGGCGGATTGGAAGGATAATCCTGTGAATACGGCGGACGCCTTTTTGATCGATGACAAAAACCGGTGGTTTTTTGTGGAATTTAAGGACAGCAAACTGGATGCCAAAAAGGATTCCCTGAAAAATAATATTTTGAAAAAGGCGTATGCGAACTGGTATATGATTCTGGATATTCTGTACGCGATGCGGGAATCCGGGATGGAGTGGGAGCAGTTTCAGTTTGGAAATCCTGTCAGATTTGCCAAAGAGCATGTCAGCTATATTGTGGTGTGCAGCGCCGATAAAAATCCGCTTTTTTACCAACAGATCAAAAATCATGATCTGATCGGAACGCATTATACGCCTTTGTTCATGCGGCGGCTGAAGGATTATATTTTTCAGGATGCGTATGTGTATACAGAGGATTTTTTTGAAAGAAAATTTGTAAATTCTTTTTCTTATTAGCAGATGGGGCGGTACGATGGGAAGAGTCAGGTATGCAACGAGAAATATCATATTCGGCCTGGGCGGCAGCGTGATCACGATGCTCGCCCATTTCGTGCTGCGCAAGGTGTTCATCAATGAGCTGGACAAAGTGCTTCTGGGCGTGGAAACCATGTACACGGACATTCTGACCGTGCTTTCTTTAGCGGAGCTGGGCGTGGGAACTGCGGTCAACTACAGCCTGTACGGACCGGTGGCGCGGGGCGAGCGGGAGAAGATCAAGTCCTACATGCTGCTGTACAAAAAAGCGTACCGGGCGATCGCCATCGCGATCGGGGTGGCAGGCGTGCTGCTGGTGCCCTTTTTGCCGATGATTTTGAAGAATCCGGGAAACATCACAGTAGGGCAGCTGCGGCTGTATTACCTGATTTTTCTGTTCAATACGGTGAGCACCTATTTTGTCGCCTATAAATACAGTCTGACCAACGCGGAGCAGAAAAACTACATTCAGACGAATGTGAATACGGTCACGAAGCTGATTTCCTATGCCTGCCAGACGGCAGCGCTTCTGGTGCTTCCCAATTTTTTGCTGTATCTGCTGATTCAGGCGGGCGTAGAGCTTTTGCAGAAAATCTTCGTGAGCTGGTATTTGAACCGGCGGTATCCGATTTTGCGGGAAAAGGATGTGGAGCCACTTTCCAGGGCGGAAAATGACGATGTGGTGAAAAAGGTGAAGGCGTTGATGTTGCACCGGATCGGCGACATGGCGCGGCTGCAGACGGACAGCATCATCATCGGCGCTTTTGTGGGAACTCTGCAGGCGGGCATGATGAGCAATTATAAGCTGTTTATCAGCTCAGTGACCAATTATGTGAATGTGGTGCTCAACGCCGTCATATCCAGCTTCGGCAACCTGATCGCCACGGAAGGGGAGGAACGGCAGTTTCAGCTTTTCAAGGTATACCGCTTTTTTGCCATCTGGATTTACGGGTTTTCCGCGGTGGGCTTTTTTCTGCTTCTGACGCCGCTTATCGTGCTGTATGCCGGACAGGACTGGGTGCTTCCGGCGTCGATTGTGACCTGGTATCTGATCGACTATTTTTTCAAGGGGGAAAGGATCGTGCTTTCCAACTTCAAGACGGCGGCAGGCGTATTCGAGCAGGATAAATATCTGACGCTGGTGCAGGGGATCGTCAATCTTGTGATTTCGCTGGCGCTGGTGGGGAAAATCGGCATGGCGGGCGTTTATATCGGCACGGTGATCTCCGGGCTGATCGCCAATATCACGAAGCCGGTGATCATCTATCAGGTATGCTTTCACAGATCGGCGGAAAGCTATTTTAAGGATTCTTTTAAGTATCTGGCGGTCATCGCAATCGCGCTGGCAATTCTTTGGCCGCTGCAAAACGCGTTGATGCCAAAGGTGACGATCGCAGGCTTTGCGGCGATGGTGGTGATCATCACTGTGGTGTTCAACGGGATTTTTCTGGCGGCGTTTGGGCGGTCGGAGGAGTTTCGGTATTTGTACCGCATGGTGGCAGAGCGGATAAAAAAATGAACAGAAAGAGGGATTGACATGAAAGTATTGGTGACAGGTGTGGCGGGACAGCTCGGCCACGATGTGATGAACGAGCTGGCAAAAAGAGGATATGAGGGCATCGGTTCCGATCTGGCGCCTGCCTATAGCGGCATAGCCGATGGCAGCGCGGTGACGGGAATGCCCTATATTCCGATGGACATCACCGACAAGGTCTGTGTGGACAGGGTGCTTGTAGAAACGGCGCCGGACGTGGTGGTGCACTGCGCGGCGTGGACTGCGGTGGACCTGGCGGAGGATGAGGATAAGACAGAAAAGGTGCGGCTTGTGAATGCGGTCGGCACGCAGAACATCGCCCTCGCCTGTAAGAGGCTGGACTGCAAAATGGTCTATCTTTCCACGGACTATGTGTTTGACGGACAGGGAACAAAGCCCTGGCAGCCGGACTGTAAGGACTATAGGCCGCTTAGCGTCTATGGAAAAACGAAGCTGGAGGGAGAGCTTGCGGTGGCGGACAATCTGGAAAAATATTTCATCGTCCGCATCGCCTGGGTATTCGGGCTGAACGGGAAAAACTTCATCAAGACGATGCTGAATCTGGGAAAAACCCATGATACCATCCGGGTGGTGAACGACCAGATCGGCACGCTGACCTACACCTACGATCTGGCGCGGCTTTTGGTGGACATGATCGAAACGGACAAATACGGCTACTATCATGCGACCAACGAGGGCGGCTATGTGAGCTGGTATGAGATCACGAAGGAGATTTTTGCGCAGGCCGTGGCGCTGGGGCATGCGGAATACGCGCCGGAAAAGGTCAGCGTGATTCCCGTGACAACAGCGGAGTATGGCGCGTCCAAGGCAAAAAGACCCTTTAACTCCCGTCTGGATAAGAGCAAGCTTGTCCAAAACGGATTTACGCCGCTGCCGGACTGGAAGGACGCGCTGGGGAGGTATTTGAAGGAAATCGGGATGTAATTGTGCAGGGAGAACAGTATGGCGGGAAATGTGGGAATCGGACACCAGGATTTTGAGGTCGTCAGGGAAAAAAATATTTTTTATGTGGACAAAACGCACTTCATCAGGGAATGGTGGGAATCGAATGATGCCGTGACATTGATCACGCGCCCCAGAAGGTTCGGAAAAACGCTGAACATGAGCATGCTGGAAAAGTTTTTTTCTGTGGAGTATGCGGGCAGGGGAGAGCTTTTTGAGGGGCTTTCTGTGTGGCAGGAGGAAAAATACCGGCAGCTGCAGGGAACATATCCCGTTCTGTTCTTAAGCTTTGCGAATGTCAAGGAGACTTCCTTTGAGCAGGCACGTAAGAAAATGTGCAGCATCATCAGGGAGCAGTATAACCGCTATCGTTTTCTTCTGGAAGGAAATCTGCTGAGCGAAAATGAGAAGGAGGATTTTCTGACTGTTTCAGACGATATGGAGGCATACCGGGCTTCCGGCTCTATAAGGGCGCTGTCGGACTATTTGTCGCGGTACTATGGTAAAAAGGTGATCATCCTTTTAGACGAGTATGATACGCCCATGCAGGAGGCATATGTGTATGGATATTGGGAAGAAATCGTCTCCTTTACCAGAAGCCTGTTTAACTCCACCTTTAAGACCAATCCGTATCTGGACCGCGCCATTATGACCGGCATCACGAGAGTGGGCAAGGAATCATTTTTTTCGGATTTGAACAATTTGAGGGTAGTGACGGTCACTTCGGAAAAATATGCGGATTGCTTTGGGTTTACGGAAAAGGAAGTGTACGCAGCGCTGGAAGAGAGAGGACTGTCTGAGCTGACAGAGGAAGTAAAGCGATGGTATGATGGATTTACTTTTGGGAGATGCAGGGATATTTATAATCCATGGTCGATCCTGAATTATCTGAATAAAGGAAAAGTGGGATTATACTGGGTCAATACCAGCTCAAACAGCCTTGTGGACAAGCTGATCCGGGAGGGAAGCCCGGAAATGAAGCAGACAATGGAGGGGCTGTTGCGGGGAGAAACACTTCATACCATATTGGATGAGCAGATCGTATTCAGTCAGTTGGACTGGGGGGATGAGGCGGTGTGGAGCCTGCTGCTTGCCAGCGGTTACTTAAAGGCGGTGCGCCATGAATTCAACCTGGTGCGTCGGAAAGAGGAATATGACCTGCAGCTGACGAATCTGGAAGTGCAGGTGATGTTTGAACGGTTGATTGAAGGCTGGTTTGGGGGCCGCTGCCGTCAGGTTCGCAATGCATTCTTACAGGCGTTGCTTTCGGATGATATCAAAGGGATGAACGCCTATATGAACAGGATTGCGCTGCAGACTTTCAGCTACTTTGACACAGGGAATGGCCCATCGGAAGAAGAGCCGGAACGCTTTTACCACGGCTTTGTGCTGGGGCTGATGGTAGAGCTGGCGGACCGGTATACGTTGACCTCCAACCGGGAAAGCGGGTTCGGCAGATATGACGTGATGCTGGAGCCGCGGGACGCACAGGGACCCGCAATTATCATCGAGTTTAAGGTACAGGAGGATGAGGAAAAGGAGCTCGCCGATACGGTGCAGGATGCGCTGCGGCAGATAGAAGACAAGCAGTATGAGGCTGTGCTTGCAGCGAAGGGAATTTCCAGGGAACGTATTCGGAAATATGGCTTTGCTTTCTGCGGGAAAAAGGTATTGATCGGAAAAGGGATGCGGGCGGAGAAAACAGGGTGAAGGGAAATTGATAGCATAGCCCATTTGCATCTGCGCGAAATGAAAGAAATCTGGAGCCCTGTTATTCGCAGCAAAGTCTTTAAATCGAAAGAAAATTCTGAATATTTCGTGAATTTATTAAATTATCAGAATATTCAGAAAATATAAAAAGTTATCTGACGTGATTGTCCTGGAGGAGATATTGTGAGACACAGCGTGATTTTGATTCCATCCTTAAATCCCGGCAATGAGCTTATCTCCTACGTAAAGGAGCTGACCGGACAGGGATTTATGCATATTATTGTCGTAAATGACGGAAGCGGTCAGGAATATAGCCCGATATTTGAAAGCCTGCGCGGGATGGGATGTATCGTTTTAAGGCATGCGGTCAACTATGGAAAGGGCAGGGCATTAAAAAACGGCCTGAATGAATTTTTAAACCGCTTTGGAAATGTAGAAGAAATCTGTGGTGTTATCACGGCAGATTCGGACGGGCAGCATCTGGTAAAGGATGTTGTCCGGATGGATGAAAGCCTGTGGGAAGCCGGGCGGGAGCAGGAGAAGCTCATTTTGGGCGTCCGGAATTTTGATCAGGCGGACGTGCCCTTCAAAAGCCGCTTCGGAAATAAGACCACCTGCTTCTTTTTCAGGCTGCTGTATGGCTTTTCCATCAGCGACACCCAGACGGGGCTGCGGGGAATCACGACAGGGTGCGTGAAAAATTTCCTCGCATTGAAAGGAGAACGGTTTGAATATGAAACCGCCATGCTGATTGAGGTGGTGCGGAAAAGGATTGCGATGGAGGAGCTGCCTATTGAGACGGTGTATGTGGACGGGAACGGCGGAACGCATTTCAGGCCGGTGCAGGATTCTGTGATTATTTATAGCATGATTCTCGGGGGATTTTTGAAATACACCATATCCTCCCTCAGCGCTTCTCTGATCGATATCACGCTGTTTCATTTTCTTGTTCTGTGGATGCCAGGGACAGGGGGAATCTGGGCTGCCACCCTATTCGCGCGCGCGGTGTCTTCTTTTTATAATTACAGCATGAACAGGAAGGTGGTTTTCCGGGGAGGCGGAGGAATGGTGCAATCCCTCTGGCGCTATTATGCCCTGTGCGTGGTGCAGGGAGCATGCTCGGCCGCTCTGGTATCCTGGCTGGCAGGAATGGCGCCTATATCGGAAACATGGTGCAAGGTTGTGGTGGATACGGTGCTCTTTTTCTTGAGCTATCAGATTCAGAGGAAGTTTGTGTTCAGGACGTGCGATGGGGATAAATCGGAATGATTGTGCTTCTGCGGGAAATGGAAACGGCAATGCTATAGAAGTGAAATATGTGAAAGGCGGCATGCAGGGAATCTGCACCTGCTGTTTGAATATACGTATATAAAGCAGCAGTGAGTATATTTGAAATTTTCCGAATTTTCTGAAAATTACACTCTGGAAAACCTGATGGGAAAAACGGGTTGTAATTTCGTATATTGTAGTGTATAATAAATAAAGTTATACGTAGATTCGTGTACAATTTTGAATGTATTTATACGATATACAAAAGTGAAAGGACATCATGTGTGACGGAGGAGGGTGAAGGAATGAAATTGATCATACAGATACCCTGTTACAATGAGGCCGCGACACTGCAAGCAACGTTAGACGATTTACCGAAAAGCATTGAAGGAATTGATGTCATCGAGTATCTGATCATTAATGATGGCAGTGAGGATAACACAGAACGGATTGCCAGGGAGTGGGGAGTCGATTATATTGTTCACCATAAGAGAAACCTGGGGCTGGCGAAAGGCTTTCTGGCCGGAATCGATCTGGCTTTGAGGCAGGGAGCGGATATTATTGTCAATACAGATGCGGATAACCAGTACTGCGGCGCCGATATTGAAAAATTGGTAAGGCCGATCCTTGAGAAGAAAGCGGATATTGTTATAGGGGAACGGCCAATTGATGAAATAGAAGAATTTAGTTGGTTGAAAAAGAAACTACAGAAATTTGGAAGCTGGGTGGTCAGAATTGCATCCAAGACGGATATACCGGATGCCCCCAGTGGTTTTCGTGCGTTCAGCCGTAAGGCGGCCATGCGCATGAACGTGAATAATGAATATACGTATACGCTGGAGACGATCGTGCAGGCCGGAAGGAATAAAATGGCGATCACCTCGGTCCCGATCAGGACGAATCCGGAAATGAGGGATTCCAGGTTGATGAAAAGTGTCTGGGGATATATTAAGAAGTCATTTTTAACGATTCTCAGAGCTCTTTTGATGTACAGGCCTTTGATGGTGTTCACGTCAATCAGTGCCGTTTTTCTGTTGCTTGGTGGGGGAGTGGGGGTTAGATTTGTAGTTTGTTATTTCGAGGATGGTGGAAGTGGTCACGTTCAATCTTTGATATTTGCCATTCTCTTGATTGTGATTGGCGTTCAGTCGCTGATGCTTGGCTTCCTGGCAGATGTGATTTCGGCAAACAGAAAGCTACTGGAAGACGTTCAGTTCAGGGTGAAAAAATTGGAGCTTGGATTGTTGGACGCAGAAGGGCAGGATAAAAGAAAAGGAAATACAAGGGGAATGAAATAGAAAATGATTTTATTGAATTTAGGGATGTTAATGGTGCCACCAATTATCATATGGTATATTCATGGACATAGGCAGAAAGATGAAAGGTCTGCTAGAAAAAGGATTGTGTGGTACGCAATTTGGTTCTTAGTAGTGAACGGTGGTTCCTATGCGGTATCTTATGCAAGAGGTGTAAAAGGTTTCTCTTTCCGCGACATGACTTTGTCCTACAGAGTGAAGTATTTTACGGTTGGGTGTATACTGGCATTACTGATTTCTTTTGTGATTCTGGTGAAAGATAGAGTTATTTTGGGGGTTAAAAGGCTTGTAGAGGATGTGCATCGTTTTGCTATAGATATGCGCAAATATTTTAAATATTCTGTGCGGCTGGCAAAGGCTGATTTAAAAACGGAGGTGGCGAATTCATATCTGGATTGGCTATGGTGGTTGATAGAACCGTTTTGTATGATGCTTATATATTCATTTGTATATGGCGTTGTATTTCGCACGTCAGAGCAGTATTTTACAGCATTTATTTTTATTGGTTTGACAGCATGGTCTTTTTTTCAAAGGAATGTGTCGTCGAGTGTGAATATGGTAAGGTATAGTAAGGATGTTATATCACGGATATATATTCCCAAGTATATTTTGTTATTTTCCAAGATGTTGGTAAATGGTTTTAAAACGTTAATCTCATTCGGAATAGTTGGCATCATGATGATTGCATATCGGGTAGATATTACAATTAATATTTTGTATATAGTACCTATTTTAATAGATTTGTTTTTAGTGAGTTTTGCTGTTGGTGTGGTTTTCATGCACTATGGTGTTTTTGTGAGGGATCTGTCTTATATTATAGACATTGTTTTGCAGATGCTGATGTTTATGACGGGAACTTTCTATTCTTTATCTAATCGGGTTCCAGCTCCTTACGGGGAGATACTTGAGAAAGTGAACCCAGTTGCTTATTTAATTGCGGCGATGCGGGATGTTTTGTTGTATGGAAAGGGCGCATCCTGGTTAATGTTACTGGTCTGGGCAGGAATATCTATAATAGTTTTGATGTTGGGAATTTCCAAGATCTACCGCAATGAAAATTCATATGTGAAGGTGGTTTAATGGGCAGAAAAAAAAGAGAAGGGAAACAGGGGAATGCTATAGAGGTAAGAGATGTAAGCATCCATTACAAACTGTTTGACAATATAACGATTAGACATTCACTTTTTAGAAAGCATAAAAAAGAAGATGTATTTGAGGCTGTTAAGCATGTGTCTTTTTCAGTTAAAGAAGGGGGGATTTTAGGAATCATTGGAAAAAATGGCAGTGGGAAGTCTACATTGCTCAGATCTATTGCAGGAGTATTTTCACCTAATTCAGGTACAATAGATTTAAAAGGGCATTCGGTTGCTCTGATGGCATTGGGAATTGGATTTAAGAATACCCTGACTGGGCGTGAAAATATTATATTGTCCGGTATGCTATTGGGGTTTACTGAAAAGGAGATGATGGATAGATTGCAAAACATTATCGACTTTGCAGAAATCGGGAGTTTTATTGACAAGCCAGTATCCACGTATTCGAGCGGTATGCATTCCAAATTGGCATTTTCCATTACTGCAATGCTGGAGACGGACATAATGCTGGTGGATGAAGTACTCAGTGTAGGGGATGAACATTTTCGGTTAAAAAGCTTGGCGAAGATGAAAGAGTTGATTGAGGATAAAAACAGGACAGTAATTATTGTTTCCCATAGCATTGATATGTTGCGTGAAATGTGTGATGAGGTGTTGTGGCTGCATGATGGTGAAATAAAAGAAATAGGAGAGCCGGTTGAAGTTTTAAGTCATTATGCGGCATTTATGACAAGATAGGCAGAGTTGGTGGCAGGATGGTACTTTTTTTTGCATGGACGGATATTCAGTTGATTAATTGCATCAATACAAAATGTAATTATTATTCATGTGACATTGCAGATTTGGTTATTGATAAGCGAGAACGGATATCGGAGGAACTGTTATCACTTGCTGAGAGAAATAAGATTTTTGATCATATATATTTTATAGAGTTGCCCAAATACGTTCACAGGAACAAGGCAAGTAAAATGTGGGCGCGTATTGCCTGGCATATGCAGTATAAAAAATATTTTTATGATCAGATATGCATCATGCTCAAAGGCGGAAGATATGATGTATTCCTGGTAGCTGCTTTTTGGGGAGAAACGCTGAATCTATACAGATATATAAAAAAATATAACAGAGATATTCATATTGAAATTGTTGAAGAGGGTATGGCGAACTATGATGCTCCAAAGTCATGGATATATCGGACAGTACCTGCTTTTACCATAAAATCATTGATTAGAGGAATTTTCTATTGCAGGAATTTGGGAATAGTCGCCAGAAGGCGAGTGCGTTGTGTATATTTATATCAACCGGAAGTGTCATGGACACATCGCAATGCAACAGTGCACAGGCTCCCTACGATAGATGAGAAAAATCCGGTGCCATATGACATATTCCAGGCGTGGCAGCGGGAAGTGGTGAGTGTGCATTATATAAAAAGCAAGTATATATATATCGTAGATGACCCCGCCTGCAATCCTGATTTGTATGAATCATTGTTGAGTGTATTATCCGATGTGCCGGGAGAGATAAGGAAGGTATCAATTCTCAAAAAGCATCCTTTGGACAGTGAAGAAAGCTCAGGGGGAGTTACTTTAAATAATGTCGGTGCCTGGGTAGATAACAGAAAACTGCCAATAGAAAATATTTTGTTTCGGTGTGACATTGATCAAAAAGTATTAGTTATTAATCGCTCGTCTGTGTTGTTGTATTTGAAGTGTATGCTTAACAAAGAACCATGGGTCATCCTGACCTACAGGATACCATCTCTCAGGGGAAAAGAGCGCATTAAGCGATTTATGTACTTTGTGGAAAAAATGAAAAATGTTTATTCAAATCCTGATAAAATAATAATACCGAATTCGGTGAGTGAGTTAAAAAGTGCTTTGGTTACGATAAAAAATATAATTTAATTAGGAGGAGTCAGAAGATGACAAACAGAGAAAAATACAATGAGGCTTTTAAAAGTGTACTAGGAGTAGAGGAAGGTACGTTGGAAAGTTTGGAGTATATGGGAATCGCAGAATGGGATAGTGTGGGGCATATGCAGCTGATTGCGGCGCTGGAGGATACATTTGATATTATGTTCGAAACGGATGACATTATTGAATTTAATTCATATGCTGCTGGCATAGATATTTTAAAAAAGTATGAAGTAACATTATAAATTTTAGAGGAACACAATGGAAATTAAAAATTTTTTATTCAATGAAATAGGAAAATATGGCGCTAATGTCGCGTTGGTGGAAGATGGCAGCCAATATGTTACGTATCAGGAGCTGGCTCAAAGGGCAGATCGGATGGCGGAACATATTGGACGACGTTGTCTGGTCTTTTTAGCATGCAGGAATGTAGTAGAATCTGTTGTGGGATATGTCGGGTGCCTGAGAAATGGAATTGTACCAGTTATGATAGGGGCAGATATAGATGCAGAATTGCTGGGCGATTTATTGGATAATTATCATCCGGCATATATCTGGACTTCATCCAAATCCATGGCTTTTACTGAAACGGAAGTATATCGTGACAACAGATATTCTCTTTATCGGACTGCTTATGTGCAAGATTATAAGCTGGGCGAGGAGCTGGCATTGCTTCTGACAACGTCCGGAAGTACAGGAAGTCCCAAGCTGGTACGGCAGACCAGAAAGAATATCGCGGCAAACACACACTCCATAGTGGAATATTTGGATATCATGCAAACGGACAGAGCTATTACGACATTGCCGATGCATTACACATATGGATTGTCTATTTTAAATACCCATCTCAATGTCGGGGCAAGAGTAATTTTGACAGAAGCGACACTGCTTGATAAAAGATTCTGGAATTTATTCAGGGCAGAGCAGGCCACTACGTTTGGAGGAGTTCCGTATACGTATGAAATATTGAAAAAGCTTCGTTTTGGAAGGATGGATTTACCCAGCTTACGGTATATTACGCAAGCTGGAGGGAAGCTTGTTAAAGAAATGGCAGAAGAATTCAATGCAATTTGTGAAGAGAAGGGCTATCAGCTAATCATTATGTACGGACAAACTGAGGCGACGGCAAGGATGTCCTATCTGCCATGGAAAGATGCGGCAAGAAAAGCCGGAAGCATTGGAATTGCTATACCTGGAGGACGTTTTTCCCTGATAGATGTGAATGGAGATGAAATTGAAAAGCCGGATGTGGTGGGTGAGCTGGTTTATCGTGGGGAAAATGTTACATTTGGCTATGCCGAAAGCAGAAAGGATCTTGATAAGCCGGATGAAAATAAGGGGATCCTTCATACGGGAGATATGGCCAAAAGGGACGAGGACGGTTTCTATTATGTTGTCGGAAGAAAAAAGAGATTTTTGAAAATATTTGGGAACCGGGTTAATCTGGATGAGGTTGAGAATTTATTAAAACAGCAAGGAATTGAAAACGTATGTACCGGAAAGGATGATCATTTGATCATTTTTATCACAGATCAGGGGCAGGAAAAGCAGGCTGTAGATTTCATTACAAATCATACCGGGATTTCGAGAGGCGGTTTTGCGGTACGTTATATAGCCAGTATTCCCCGTAGTGAATCGGGCAAGATTCTGTATTCATCTTTGGTGGTTGAATAGGAAGAGAACGGTGTCAGAAAGATGAAAGCGATAACCAGAAAGCGATACGGTTCCATTTTACTTTGCAATATTATAGACGACTCTCCTCAGAGGTGGGATGTGGGAGATGCTACCCATGTAAGGGTGAGACTTCCGACTGATGTGGCGCATATTTTAGCCATGCAGGACTTCGGATATCAATTTGTCGATAGAATGCTGAACGTGACTATAAATTTGAAACGTAATCATATCGAGCCTGATAAATGCATTAGAATGAAGCCGGTATTGACAGCAGCATATAGGGAAGAGATTCAAGAGCTTGCAGTTATAAATTTTGAAACTGACCGGCGTTTTCATGTGGAGGTTCCATATAACAGGGATATTTCCGAAGAAATCATTCATGGATGGATAGAAGAGATACCGGAATTTTATGTATGCTTATATAAAGATAAAGTAGTAGGGTTTCTGGCATTAAAGGAGAGCGAAGATGCAAAAAGTGCAGAAATATATTTGGCGGCGGTGGATAAAAAATATCGTTCCTCAGGAGCTGCGTTATCGCTCTATGCAAATGCTGTAAAGGTTGGAGAGGAAAAAGGGTACCATACTGTTACAGGCTGTATTTCGAGTAGCAATATAGCAGTTATGAATCTGTATGCATACCTGGGAGGAACGTTTTCCGATCCTGCAGACATTTTTTTGAGAAAATAAGAGGAACGTATGAGTGCAATATTAGAATCGTTATATCGGATTTCCCCATATGCATTGTCCAAAGAAGAAAAGGAAAAATTTTATATAGAAGCGTTGGACTATCTGACAAAACATCATTACGAAGCATGTCCTGAATACCACAGGATCTTGGATGCGTTGGGGTATGATATGGGTTGTGCGCACAAGGTTGAAGACCAGCCTATGATACCGGTGCGTTTGTTTAAGGAATATGAACTGTTGAGTGTACCGAGGGAAAGCATAACCAAAACAATGACTTCTTCGGGGACATCGGGGCAAAGGGTTTCCAAAGTTTTTCTGGACAAAGAAAATACAAAGAATCAAACGAAGGTTTTGACGGAAATTATTGCTTCATATATTGGAAAACAGCGTCTGCCTTTGCTTATTCTGGATACAAAGCTCGCATTGCGTGACAGAAGCATGTTTTCTGCCAGAGGAGCTGGGATTATAGGTTTTTCAACGTTCGGGAAAGATATAACCTATGCGCTGAATGAGAATATGGAAATTGACGTACAGGCGATAAGAGCTTTTGCAGAAAAATACCATGGAACGCCAGTGCTACTGTTTGGCTATACGTATATGATATGGCAGTATGTTGTATGCGCATTGAGAAAAGCCGGTGATACTATTGCTATAGATAATGGAATATTATTCCATATCGGTGGGTGGAAAAAATTAAAAGACCAGGCAGTGGATGCCATGCAATATAACAGGGCAATCCAGGAAGTGCTTGGTAATATTCGGGTGTATAATTACTATGGAATGGCAGAACAGTTAGGTTCTGTTTTTGTGGAATGTGAATATGGACATATGCATTGTTCCAATTATTCGGATGTCATTATTCGCAGACCTGAGGATTTCTCTGTTGCAAGGATAAAAGAAAAGGGCTTGATTGAGCTGATATCGCTATTGCCTACCAGTTATCCGGGACATGTGCTTTTGACAGAGGACGAAGGTGAGATTCTTGGAGAAGATGATTGCCCGTGTGGGAGAAACGGAAAATATTTTAAGATATATGGAAGAATAAAAGGTGCAGAAATAAGAGGATGCAGTGATACTTTTGAAAGACGTTAGTTTTTGCGTTATGGCATATGGGGAAAAAGGTATGAAGCAAAAGTATTTATTTTCTGACTATTTGAAGGGAATTGGAATATTAGTAATAATTCTGCAGCATAGCCTGCAAATGAATGAAAGGGTTATATTTGGTGCGCTTCCACAAAGTAGTACCTTTTATTTGTGGATGTATCAGGCAGTTTCTGCGTTTGTTATCATTACAGGATTTCATTATGCAGCATCAGCGGAAAGAATTGGGGGGGGGGGGTAACGAAGTGGTACGATAGAGAGATATTTATTCCCAAAATTCTCAGGTTGATAATTCCCTATACAGTGATGTATCTGACATGGGTAGCCTATGCGTTGCTGAGTGGACAAATAACCTGGAATTGGAATGTATTATTTTTTTATTTGCAGGGGGGCGTAGGACCAGGCGGGTATTATACGGCTGTAATGGTGCAGATATTAATAATATTTCCAATTATATATTATTGTATTGACAGAAATCCGGTATATGGTTCCATACTTTTGGCAGGCGTTGATTTTGCATATGAGCTTTTGGCATGTCTTGGTTTTTTCAGGGAGTCGTTCCAACGCCTGTGTTGTGTAAGGTTGCTGGGGGGAATTGCATTAGGAATACTTATTTATAAAGGCAGAAAAAAATTGCAGCATAGTGCGATACCATGGATTTTATTTGGTGTAGGGGGTGTATTCCTTTTATGGATTGCATATGGTGGATATGATACTCAGATTATAAAATCATGGCAAGTGTCTTCAATAGCAGCGGTTCCATATATGGGTGGAATAATTTCATATTTTGTGATTTGTGAAGAAAACGGAAAAGGTTTGAATTTACGGTTAGTAAAAAGCATTGGCTGTTTATTAAAAAATATGGGAAAGGCATCGTATCATATTTTTTTGTTACAACAGCTATGGTTTAGCATTGATTGGAAATACAGGAGCAATTTTCGTATACGTTATGTAACGGTTATAGATATATTTCTATGTGTGCTGTTTGGATACATATTTTATTTAGTCGAAAGCAGAGTGAACTGTCGGAGGAAGCGATAAGTTTATGGATAGTATAAAATATCTGGTTGGAGGAGATGGAATATCGAATCAGCCAATGGAGCCATATTCAAAGGAAGCGTGTTCATTTGTAGCTGCTCTTTCAGATGTTCTTTTAAAGGATGCCAAAGCAAGGCAATATCCGGATATCATGACATTTGCTTTCTGGTGCAGAAAAGGAAATATAAAGGCTAAAAAGGAAAGATGGCTGAAAAGGGAAGAGATACGGCTCGGAAGAGGACTGGTATTTCAGGTCGCTCCTTCAAATGTGCCGGTGAATTTTGCATTTACTTATATATTTGCTTTACTAGC
Organism: uncultured Eisenbergiella sp.; assembly: GCA_910585455.1. Lineage (GTDB taxonomy): Bacteria > Bacillota > Clostridia > Lachnospirales > Lachnospiraceae > Gallintestinimicrobium. The sequence continues at coordinate 71,684 of CAJUEL010000005.1, forward strand.
GGGAAATGCTACAATTGTGCGTGTGCCTACGAAGGAGTTTCCGCAAATCATGTTGATATGTAAGAAAATTAAAGAGATTATAGGAGATTTTCCGGAAATACAAAAAAGGACCGCGATTATTCAATATCCTTCGGAAAGCGATATTACGGAACAGATTAGTCTGAAAGCAGATGCACGCGTAATATGGGGAGGAGATGCTACAGTTGAAAAAATAAGGCAGAGTAAGATGCGTCCCAGATGCATAGAGCTGGCATTTGCAGATCGGTATTCTATTTGCATTATAGATGGCAGGGCAGTGGAACAGGCAGGAGAAAAGGCACTGAGTAAATTAGCCGAAAACTTTTATAATGATACTTTGTTGATGGATCAAAATGCTTGTTCATCGCCACAGATGATTTTTTGGGAAAATGCAACAGATGAATCAAAAAATCTTTTTTGGCAGGCAGTATATAACTATACGAAGCCGAGGTATCATTTGCAGGCAGCTTCCTGCGTAGATAAATACACCAGATTTTGCCAGGAGGCAGTGGATAATTCAGCGTTAGAAAGTGGAAGCAGAATAGAAAATTTGATTTACCGGGTTGAGCTGAAAGAATTACCGGAAGATATCATTGATCTGCGAGGAAGTTGTGGATATTTTTATGAGTTTGACTTATTAAATCGAAATGATCTGCTAAATGTTATTACGGAAAAATTTCAGACGCTGACTTATTTTGGAGTGGAAGCGTCTGACTTGAAAACCTGGGTAGTTCAGAATGGTGTGAGGGGCATTGATCGAATTGTTCCCATAGGGAAGGCGCTAAATATAGATACGGTATGGGATGGTTATGATATTGTTGGGATACTGTCCAGAATTATTGATACAGCAGTATAAGGGAGAAGATCATGAGGGAAAAGAGAGGATTGGCAGAGCTTAAGGCAATGGCAAAAAGAATGCGGCTAAAGGCATTGGATATGGCACTGGGGTCTGGGAAAAAAGGCGCGCATCTTGGACCGGCATTTTCCTGTATGGAAATTATGGCGGTTTTGTATGGCAGTATTATGAATATTGATCCGGATATGCCAGAAGATATTAACCGTGACCGTTTTATTTCCAGCAAGGCGCACAGCGTTTTGGCACAGTATACTGCATTGCATGAAATTGGTTTTGTAACAGAGGAGGAATTGAACACATTCCAGGAAAATGGGACAAGTTTTGGCGGCCATCCGATTATGAACTTGCAGAGAGGATTGGAATATACCGGGGGAAGCCTTGGTATGGCTTTATCGGTTGGTGTTGGCATGGCATTGGATGCGAAAAGAAAGAGACGTCCCAATAAGGTTTATATATTGGTTGGGGATGGTGAATTGAATGAGGGCTCTAACTGGGAAGCGATTATGTCGGCAGCTCAATTTAAGCTGGATAATCTTGTTGTAATTGTTGACAAAAATGGGTTGCAATATGATGGACCGACTTCTGAAATTATGAATATTGATAATTTACAAAGTAAATTTGAAGCATTTAATTGCAAAACAGTAGTTGTAAATGGTCATGATGTTGCAGCACTTTTGAAAGTATTTGGCGATTCGGCAAAGGAATGTCCATATGTAGTGATCGCAGAAACCGTAAAAGGGAAAGGGGTTTCCTTTATGGAGAATGTGAGAGAGTGGCATCATTCTGCACTGTCCCAAAAACAGTATGAACAGGCAGTAGAAGAAGTGACTGGAATATAGGACTATCAACCCTGATTAGATGCTGTACCGTTTATGCGGTAGAATGAGAGGAATTATGATGGAAGTAACATCGAGAAATATACGTACCTGGTCAATGCTTGGTCAAAGAGGAACCGCATTTGCAATGGCACTTCCAGATATTGCTGCAGAACAAAAGAATTTGATGGTTTTGACGGCGGATTTGAGTCTGTTATCAGGGCTTGAAAAGTTCAGGCAGACATATCCTGATCAGTTTTTGGATGTGGGGATTGCAGAGCAAAATATGATTGGTATTGCGGCAGGACTTGCACGGGAAGGGAATTGTGTGTTTGCAACTACCTATGCAACATTTGTATCCATGCGCAGTTACGAGCAGATCCGGAATAATTTGGGTGTTATGGGGCTGAATGTGAAGGTTATTGGTTCTTCTGCGGGGGTGGCGATGGGAACATCGGGGAATTGTCATCATTCGATAGAAGATATTGCGTTGATGCGTGCTATTCCGGGTTTGCAGGTAATTGCTCCTGCAGATGGTTTGGAGACTGTGAAGGTAATACAGGCTTTGAGTATAACGGATAAACCTGCATATGTTCGTTTGACAGGAAACCTGAATTGTCCGGTTGTATATAAAGAAGATTATGAGCTCTGTATAGGAAAGGGAAATTTGCTGAGGAAAGGAAAGGACATAGCGATAATAGCGGTAGGGACGCTTGTAGCAGAAGCATTAAAAGCAGCGGAAATGCTGAAGGACCATGGGATGGATTTAACTGTAGTGGACATGCATACGATTAAACCATTGGATGTAGAGCTGATTAGAAAGCTGACAGAGGAACATCGAGTTATTTATACCCTGGAAGAGCATTCCATTATAGGCGGATTGGGTGGGGCAGTTGCAGAATCCCTGGCAGGGTTAGGCACAGGGACAAGATTGGCCAGACTGGGATTTCAAGATGCATATTCTGCATTAGGTGATTATGATTATATAATCAGGCAAAACGGATTGGATGCAGAAGGGGTAAAGGCTTTTATTTTGAAAGATGTTTCAGATTGAACAGTGAAAAGGATACTATAAAAAACGGGAGAACAGAAAATGATTTTTTGCTATGCATGGACAAACTATTTGCTTATAAATATGGTGAATGTGAAAGTAAACATTTACGCTGAAGAGAAAGCAGATTTAATAATTAAATCGTCGCCGACTATTGATTCACATATAGTTGAAATGATAAAGTCCATGAATATATTTGAAAATATATATTTTGACGATTATGTTTCATTTAAGCGTACAAGGGTAAACGGAATATTTACTTTACGGAAAAAATATCGGGGACATTATGATAGATTTGTTAATTCTTTAGATAAAGCGCATGTATATAGTAAAGTATTAGTTGCAGGATACTGGAATGATGTACTTTACATGCTAAATGCACTTTGGAAGAGGGGGGATAGATTTAAGATTGATTTAGTGGAAGAAGGGGAGATAAATTATGAAGAGCCTTGGAAGATTTTTAGACCATATATAGGAGAATCAATAAGGGCAAAAATATTTCATAATCTTAATACATACATTATGAAATGCAGATTTAACAGAGTGTTAACAAGAAATATTTTTTTGTTTACGCCAAATAGGCAAAAAGATAAAAGGCTGAAACCCTTGGTAATGCCCCAAATGGAGTTAGCTAATCCAGTTTATAAGATTTATAACAATCTATATAAAGAACTTCCTGAGTGGAAAAAATTGTTTTATGAAAAGCGGAATACAATATTTTTAGGCAGCTATTTAGCGCCGCAACGCTTGGAAGATTCTTATGCTTACGCTTACAATATGATTGATACTATACTGGAATGTATGAGCGATAAAAGAGTCATTATTAAAGCACATACTTCTAGCACAGAGCATAGGCTGAATTTTGCTCAAAATTATGAAGAGAGCAGTAACGTGTACGTGGATAGAGATGTATATATTTTTGAAGCTTTATTTTGTGCTCCTGATATAGAAAATAAAATTTTAATTGCAAGTCATTCGTCAGCACTTAACCATCCGGTAGCAATGTTTGGAAAGGAGCCATATATATTTGTTCTGTACAAATTATATCCATGGTATAAAAATTTTGGAGATAATGTGGGTGATAGATTTGTTGAATCGTTGCGAAATTTATATAGTAAGCCAGAAAAGATATATGTTCCCAATAGTATATTGGAATTTCGAATGAATTTGATGGAGGTTAAAAATAAATTGGCAGAGAAAAAGGAAAAGAATAAGATATAATATTTACTTGGTTTATTTTAGTGGAAAAATTTAAGTTTGTTAAGGTTTATTATTTAGAACAGGGCATAAATGAGGGTTTTATTCTTTATATTGCATATAGAGGGAGAAAACGAATGGGGTGTTTAACGAAAAATGCAATTATAACAGGGGCTCGGACAGGGATTGGTCGTGCTGTTGTTGAGAAAATGGCAGCAGAAGGGGTTAATATTTGGGCATGTGCGCATAAAAAAGATTCTGTTTATGAAAAGGATATGGAGAAATTGTCCGAAAAGTATCATGTTTGGATTCAACCTGTATATTTTGATTTGGAATCCGAAGATGAAATTAAGGAACAACTTAGAAACATAGTTAAAGAAAAATTGCCAATAAATATTTTAGTGAATAATGCAGGAATGCCTTATGGGGCATTATTACAAATGACGTCTGCCCAGGACTTGAAAAAAGTTTTTCAGGTTAATTACTTTTCCCAAATTTTAATTATGCAAATTGTTGCAAGAACAATGATGAGGCAAAAAGAGGGGAATATTATAAATATAGCATCTGTTATGGGAATAGATGGTGATATTGGATATACGGCATATGGTTCCAGTAAAGCAGCATTGATTTTGGCTTCTAAAGTGGCATCAAAAGAATTAGCAGCATTTGGTATCAGAGTGAATGCAGTGGCACCGGGCTTGATCGAAACGAGTATGGGAATGATGATGGACGAGACATATCAAAAAAAAATGATTGAAGGTGCCAGTATGAAAAGAAAAGGAAAACCAGAAGAAATAGCGGATATCGTTTCTTTTTTGGCATCAGAAAAGGCATCTTTTGTAACAGGACAGGTATGGAGAGTTGACGGAGGCTTATAGATAGATATGGATAGTATTGTTTTTCAATCTCATAAAATCCGAGTTATGGAGAAAGAAGACATTCCACAAATTATTGATTATATAGCGAAGGAGTGGAATCTTAATCATATTTTTGTCAGGAATCCTGCTTTTTTTGAATATGAGCATTGTGTGGGTGAATGTGTAAATGGCATTTTAACAGAAAACCTGAAAAATAAAAAAATAGATGGAATTCTATTAATGTATCCCGTTGGTAGTAAGATGGCAGATACAGACTTTTTTGGGGGGATTTGGAGTGTTTCAAAAGAGTGCAGAATACCTTTTATGGGAATAAAGCTTGTGGAAAATGTTTTAAAGCTCACAGGGGCCAGAAGCCATAGTGGGGTGGGAATTAACCCAGAAACTACTGCCAGGATTTTTAAACGGATAGGGGGGCAAAGAGTTGGAAAATTAAAGCATTATTATCGCTTAGGGGATAGAGATGAGTATAAAGTTGCTTCGATAAAGAATAAAGAAATTCCAGAAGTAAAAGATGGAAGGGCAAAGTTAATAAAATTCAAAGATATAGCAGATTTGAACAGATCGTTCAGTTTTGGTGATTATAAAGAGTTTCCTTATTTTAAAGATGGTAATTATATAAAAAGAAGATATTTTGATCATCCGATATATAAGTATATCGTGGCTGGTATAGAGTTGGAGGGGAAGATAGAAGGAATATTAATACTTCGTAAAGTGGAGTGTAATGGCGCAAAAATCATGCGGATTGTAGATTTTCTGGGAAATGATCAAGTATTAAATGAATGTGGTTTCTTATTTCAGAACTTATTGGAGGAAGAAGATTTAGAATATTTAGACTTTTATGAGTATGGTTTGGAGGACAGAGCGCTGATAAATGCGGGATTTAGTCTCAGAGAAAATGATATTAATATTATTCCGAATTATTTTGAACCATTTGTGAAAAAAAATATTGACATATGGTTTCATACGCCATATGAAAATTGTAGAATTTTTAAGGGCGATGGAGATCAGGATCGTCCCAGTTGAGGTACTTGCTTAATATTTTAAAATTATATTTTATATCGGATCGGAGGTAAGGAGGAAAAATGCTTGCGTTTAAGAGTAAAGATGGGATGATTTGCCTAAAGGAATTTGAGGAAAATGATAAAGAGTTTATCCAGTATGCAATGTGGCTAAGAGAGTATGACAATATTAAAATGATAGGTAGACAAGAGTACTTACTGTCAATGAATGTAAATGATATAAGGGCATATGTGGAAAGATTAAACGCCAGTGAGTCTGATAGTTTTTTTAAAGTATATAAGGAAGATACTTTTATTGGAACATTTAAAATTGGACATATTAATTGGCGGCTGGGAATAGCGGATGTTGGAATAATGATTGGGAATCCGGAGTATAGAGGAAAAGGGCTGGCAAAATATATAATGAAAACAGGGATAGAGTACGCATTTGAGATATTGGGCTTAAGAAGGTTGGAAGGCGGATGTTTTTCTTCAAATATTTCAATGTGCAAATGCTTTGAAAGCAGCGGCTTTGTGAAAGAAGGCGTTAAAAGGGAGGCGCTCATGTTAGGGGGAGCGTATTATGATCATGTGTTATATGGATTGCTGAGGCATAGCTATTAAGAATTTTTACAGATAATGCGTATTATGATTAGTAGGATCATTGGGAGATGTGATGAAAAAAACATTGCCACAAAAAAGACATAATCAAACATTAGATTGCTGGAAGCTATTGGCAGCTTTATTGATAATGGGGCATCATGCTGTTTTAATAGGAGAAAGTGATAACTATATTTTTCATGGTGCCTATATTTATACTGAATTTTTCTTTATGGTATCAGGCTTTTTTCTTGTAAGATCGCTGGAAGCGGGTAAAGTAAAAAATTCTTCGAGCTATGTTAAAAAAACATTATATAGATTATTCCCTTATACAGCAGTTGCCATTTCAGTACAGTATATTTTAACTGGATTATTATCAGGTTCTTGGAAGCAATGTTTGAAGACTTGGATTGTATGGCCACTTGAAATTTTTTATTTAACTGATCTTCATATCGGAGTAGCACAGTTAGGTCATTTATGGTATATTGCAGCAATGCTTTTTACCATGCCGATTGTATGTTGGGTTTTCTTAAAAGATAAGGAAATTTTTAAAATTATTATTTGGATGTTTCCATTATTATGGTATGGTTATTGTTATGTGACTTGGGGGCATTTGGGGCATAGAGGACTTTTTATTGACTTGATCAGAGCCTTAACCGGATTGCTTTTAGGGGGGGGTATTTTTTATATATCAAATATAATATCCAAATGCGAATTTCTTGTGAAGCATAAGTGGGCGGGAACAATCATTGCATGGGGAAGCTTTGGTATGACGGTGTTGTATACATATGATCACTATTGGACGGAATATGATATATATTGTATATTCTATTTTGTGGTTGCACTAGTCTTTATAACATCAAAGGCTTCAAAAGATATCCAGATAAATAATGACAGAATGGACTTTTTATCTGATTTAAGTATGGGCATATATATTGTACATGTTTCTGTTGGAGGATTTATACAGAGATTTTGGGGAACGGCAGTAACAAGATTACAGAAGTATCTTTTGTATTATTTTCTGACTATAGTGATAGCTTTTATGTTATTAATGCTTGTTAAAAAGATGAGAAAGAATAATGAATAAAATTCAACTGATTGTATTGGGATATGCCGGGGGAGAGGCTGCTGGCTTTTATAATTTACTTCCGTTTTTGGGAGAGAATATATTTCTTTCTATAATTGAATATAAGGGAAGAGGGAGTAGAAGAAAAGAGGGATTTTATCAATGCTGTGGGGAAATGGTTCGGGATATTTTTGAACAAATTATAAAGATACGCAAACCGGAATATCCTTATGCAATTTTGGGGTATAGCATGGGTGCACAGAATGTATATGAGCTATTTGCGCAGAATTTATTGACAGAAAAGCCGGCATATATTTTTGTTGCGGCTCATGAACCTCCGGATATAGATTGTATGGCAAAAAGGTTTTGCCTGGATGATGATAGGGAATTCATAAATCATGTGAAATTTTATGGGGGGTTGGATGAACGCCTTTTGTCAGATAAACGTTTTGCAGAAATTTATACGATGCGTATGAAAGCGGATTTTAAATTGTTGCAGGAATATTGTTTTGATGGAAAATATAAAGTATTCCCGGCTGGGTTGGCAGTATTTTACTGTGAGCGGGATACGCCTTTTGAACTGGTACAGGGGTGGAGGCGTTTTGCGATAGAGGAACCGGAGTTTTATGAGTTAGGACATAGTCATTTTTTCTTTCGTACGGAGACTGAGAAATTTTGCAAAATTATACGAAAGAAGCTGAATGCATAGGAGGAAGGCAGGGCATGGGTAAAATCTTAGTGACCGGAGCCGACGGATTTATGAGGAGAATATAGAAATGAAAGTACTTTTTGTCATTACTGCGAGAGGCGGTTCCAAAGGGGTTCCACAAAAAAATATAAAAATGGTCGGTTCCTTGCCGCTTATTGCATATAAAATTATTGCAGCAAAAAAATGTGATGTTGATAAACGAGTAATTGTTTCAACTGATGACGAGAAAATTGCCGCTATTAGTTCTGCATATGGTGCGGAGGTGCCTTTTATTCGCCCGAAAGACCTGGCTACAGATACAGCGGACAGTATGGATGTTGTGTGGCATGCAATGCAATGGGTTACAGAAAATGATGAAAAAAAATATGATTATATATGTTTGCTTGAACCATCCTCCCCTTTTGCGAGTTATAAAGATCTGAACAATGCTTTTAGGCTGATTGAAGAAAGCAAGGCAGATACTTTGCTTGGTATGAAAGAAGTTGAAGTAAACAAAGTATTTATTCATGCAATTGATTCAAATGGCAGGCTTTCGCATTTTTATGATGCTATTGAAAAATTAAAGAGCGTCAGAAGGCAGGCACAGGAAAAAGAGTATACAATGAATGGATGCATGTATATTGCGAGGTGGGATTATTTTGAAAAGTTTAGGTTATTTCATTCGGTAAATTCGGTACCATATATTATGCCAGAAGAAAGTTCTATAGAGATTGATTCTTTGTTTAATTATAAAATGGCTTGTTTTGTTGTTGAAAATGGTATGATTGATATAGGGCTGTGGCAATAGTGGAATAATTTATAGAACATATATTTCCGGCTAGTCTGACAGTGTTTTACTGTGAGCAGGATACGCTTTTTGAACCGGTACAGGAGTGGAGGCGTTTTGCGATAGAGGAACCGGAGTTTAATGAGTTGGGATATAGTCATTTTTTCTTTCATACAGAGAAGTTTTGCAAAATTATACAAAAGAAGCTAAATGCATAGGAGGAAGGCAAGCCATGGGTAAAATCTTAGTAACTGGAGCCGACGGATTCATAGGAAGCCATTTGACGGAAGAATTGATAAAGAAAGGGTATGATGTCAAAGCATTTGTCTATTATAATTCTTTCAATACATGGGGATGGCTCGATTTGCTTCCCGATGATATCATGAAGCATGTGGATATCTTTCAGGGAGATATCCGGGATCCCAATGGAGTGAGTGAAGCATTGCAGGGATGTGATGCGGTTTTTCACCTGGCTGCATTGATTGCAATTCCATTTAGCTATCATTCTCCTGATACGTACGTAGACACCAACATAAAAGGAACATTGAATGTATTGCAGGCAGCAAGGAAGAAGGACATAAGAACCCTGGTGACATCGACGTCGGAGGTATATGGAACGGCACAATATGTACCGATAGATGAGAAGCATCCTTATCAGGGACAGTCACCTTATTCTGCTACGAAAATTGGTGCAGACCGTCTGGCAGAATCCTTTTATCGTTCGTTTGAGCTTCCGGTGACTATAGTCAGACCGTTTAATACATATGGACCGCGGCAATCTGCGAGGGCAGTCATTCCGACGATTATCACGCAGCTGCTGAGCGGGAAGACGGAGATTAAGCTGGGATCGTTAACGCCTACAAGGGATTTTAATTTTGTAAAAGATACTGCAAATGGATTTATTTCAATCTATGAGTCAGAGCGGACGATCGGGGAAGAAATCAACATTGCCACCCAGAGGGAAATATCGATCGGGCAGCTTGCAAAAGAGCTGATTCGCCAGATTAATCCGGAGGCAAGGATTATTTGTGATGAGCAGAGATTACGGCCGGAAAAAAGTGAGGTTAACCGCCTGCTGGGATGCAATAAGAAGATATTGGAGCTGACTGCATGGAGACCGCAGTATTCCTTTGAAGAAGGGATTGCAGAGACAATAGCCTTTTTAAAGGACCACCTGGATAAATATAAGACTGATATCTATAACATGTAGAATATACCGAGGCAGAAGATGAATCATAAATTTATACCGTTGTCGGTACCCAATTTAAAGGGAAATGAATTGAAATATGTGGCAGATGCAATTGAAAGCGAATGGGTTTCAACAGCCGGACCGTATGTGAACACCTTTGAAGAAAAGGTTGCGGAATATGTTCATACGGCGGGGGCTGTTTCATGCCAGAATGGCACCTCCGGACTACATGTATCGCTCATGCTCACGGGGGTAACCGGAGAGGATGCAGTCTTTGTGCCGACGCTTACGTTCATAGCTGCAGTGAACCCGGTAAAATATATAGGAGCCAGACCGATTTTCATAGATTGTGATGAATCCCTGTGCATGGATCCGGAAAAGGTGGAGAGCTTCTGTCGGGAAGAATGTGTATTTGAGGATGGAAGACTGGTTGAAAAGGAATCTGGCAGGCATGTGAAGGCATTGTTGGTGGTGCATGTGTTTGGTAATATGGCGGACATGGAAGCACTCATGCGGATTGCGGAAAAATACAATTTGAAGGTAGTAGAGGATGCGACAGAAGCGATCGGAACATACTATACAGCCGGAAAGTATGCCGGTAAATATGCAGGGACGATCGGGGATGTTGGGGTATATTCTTTCAATGGAAATAAAATCATTACCACAGGCGGCGGTGGGATGATCGTTTCTGACCGCAAGGATTACCTGCAAAGGGCGAAGCATCTTACCACACAGGCCAAGAGCGATGAATTGTACTTTATACATGATGAAGTAGGATATAATTACCGGATGACGAATCTGCAGGCAGCTTTGGGATTGGCGCAGCTGGAGCAGCTGGAGGATTTTATCCGGATTAAGGAAGAGAATTACAGAAAGTATCGGGATGCCTTGAATGGGAAAAAGGGGCTAATGTTGCTGGATGTCAGAGAAAACATTCGGTGTAACCGGTGGTTTTATGCGTTGATGTGTGACGGGTATTTTCGGAGCCGTGATGAATTAATCCGATATCTTTCTGAAAATGATGTACAATCCAGACCAGTATGGGGATTAATCCACGAACAGGTTCCTTACAAGCAGGACAGAGCATACCGAATTGAGAAAGCGTTGCACTTTTGGAAATACATTGTGAATATTCCATGTAGCACGAATCTCACGGAAGCGGATGTGCGAAGAGTGAGCCAGCTGATTTTGGAAGAAACGGTTGAAGGGAAAGGATCATGACAGAAGATTTTTTAGTCAGTGAGGATATTACAGTATTTCAGGCGATGCAAAAGCTGAATGTAACCGCTAAGAAAATATTGTTCGTAGTACAGGGAAAAAGGCTGGTTGGAACCATAACGGATGGAGATGTGCGAAGATGGATATTGGCTAATGGAAGTCTGGATGCATCGATTGAAAAGGCAGTGAATTATCAGCCCATATATTTATTGGAAACAGAGACAAAAAGAGTGGCACAATACATGAAAAAGCATGAGATTGATGCAGTGCCAATTTTGAATGAGCAACATGAAATTGTCAGGATTATTTTTGGAAAGGAAGAAACTCAACAGTTCCAATCACAGGAATTGTGCGGGGTGCCGGTAGTAATAATGGCAGGCGGTCTTGGAACAAGGCTGTATCCGTATACTAAAATTCTTCCAAAGCCGCTGATACCGGTAAAAGATATACCGATTGTGGAGCATATTATGAATGAGTTTCACAATTACGGATGCCAGGATTTCTATTTGATCGTAAACTATAAAAAAAATATGATTAAAGCGTATTTTAAAGAGAGTGATGTAAAATACCATGTGAACTATGTGGACGAGGAAATTCCATTGGGCACAGGTGGGGGATTGGCGTTGTTGAAGGAAATGGTAGAATCCACTTTCATACTGTCCAACTGTGATATTCTGATTAAAGATGATATTGCAAAAGCTTATAATTGGCATATGGAACATAAAAATGTGATAACCATGGTTTGCTCTGCAAAGAAGTTTACGATTCCATATGGAATTGTGGAGATAGATCAAAATGGCGAAATAGATACCATGCAGGAGAAGCCTTCCATGTCTTTTCTGACAAACACGGGGTGTTATATTGTGGAACCGGAGGTGATCCGTGATCTGGAGGAGAATGTGCCCATTGGTTTCCCTGACATTATTGAGAAATATAAGTTGCAGAGGAGACGGGTTGGCGTGTATCCAATCAGTGAGAATGCGTGGCTGGATATGGGACAGGTTGATGAATGGGGGAAGATGGAGCTGACTTTGTCAGATGAAAATTAGATAATGAAAGAAAAAATTATTTTATTAGGATGCGGCGGTCATGCAAAATCGGTGGCAGATGCCATAGAAGCTGCCGGTCAATATGCGATAGAAGGGTTTGTGGATAATGCCGGGCAGGAAGGCATGGGATACCGCGGATATAAGGTGATAGGCTGTGATCGTGATTTGAAGGATATTTACCGTTCTGGAATTCAGGCGGCCTGTGTGTGCGTGGGTTTTTTGGGACAGGGACAGGGACAGGTGCGGAATAAGCTTTATGAGCAATTGAAAAACACGGGGTACAAGCTACCTGCCATCATAGATCCCAATGCCGCCTTGGCACTGGATGCAGAAATCGGCGAAGGGACATTTATCGGTAAGTATGCGGTGGTGAATGCAAATGCGGTGGTTGGAAAAATGGCAATTATAAACACGGCAGCAGCTGTGGAGCATGATTGTGTGATTGGAGAATTTTCTCACATAGCGGTAGGAGGAATTGTGTGCGGTTCCGTTTATATAGGAAAGGAAGTTTTGATTGGGGCAAATGCCACAATCCTTCAGGGAATCACAATTGGAGACGGAGCTATAATCGGGGCTGGCAGCATAGTGAGTAGAAATGTAGAAGAAAATATGAAAATTAGAAATAGAGTAGTGCCTGTATGTGAGAAATTGAAGAGAAGCGGAGTGGAATGAGAAAATGAGTAAGGTCTATATTATAGCAGAGGCTGGCGTAAACCATAATGGGGATATTGATATAGCATATCAGCTGGTAGATGCGGCCAGGGACGCAGGAGTCGATGCCGTTAAATTTCAGACCTTTAAAGCGGACAGACTGGTGGCGAAAGCAGCGCCTAAGGCGGAATATCAAAAAGAGGCGACGGATTCGAACGAGAGCCAGGCAGATATGCTAAAAAGGCTTGAGCTGACGGAAGGCGAATACAGAAGCCTGAAGAATTATTGTGATAAGAAGGGAATACAGTTTCTGTCTACACCGTTTGATGAGGAAAGCGTGAATTTCCTGAATGGATTGGATCTGCCAATCATGAAAATTCCATCCGGAGAAATTACCAATTTACCGCTTCTGGTTAAAATTGCGAAGACAGGAAAGAAGGTGTTGCTATCTACCGGTATGAGTGAGATGGGAGAGATTCAGGAAGCGGTAGATGTTTTGATGAAAAATGGCACAAAGGAAATTGTGGCATTGCACTGTAATACGGAATATCCTACCCCTTTTGTGGACGTCAATCTTTCCGCAATGCATCAGATGGCAAAAATACTAAAAGTACCGATTGGGTATTCTGACCATACGAGGGGAATTGAGATTCCCATCGCTGCGGTCGCCATGGGCGCTGTTGTGATCGAGAAGCATTTTACGTTAAACCGTAATATGGAGGGACCGGATCATAGAGCAAGTCTTGAACCGGATGAATTGAGGCAGATGGTGGCGTCTATCCGGAATGTGGAAGCAGCTTTGGGAAACGGGGAAAAGCGTCCATCCGAATCAGAGAAAAAAAACATATATGTGGCAAGAAAAAGCATTGTTGCGTCGCGAAGAATTCAGGCGGGAGAGATTTTGGGCGAAGATAATTTAACCACAAAACGCCCTGGAAACGGTATATCGCCGATGCGTTGGAGACATGTGGTCGGGAAGAAGGCAAAAAGGAACTTTGAGGAGGATGAGTTGATCGAATTATGAGGCAAAGCATTGCAGTATTAACGGCTACCCGGGCGGAATATGGTCTGCTACGTCCGGTTATCCGGCGATTGTTCCAAAATGAAAATCTGGATTTGAGGATACTGGTAACGGGCGCTCATTTGTCAGGCACTTTTGGGCAGACAGTGCAGGAAATTGAAAGCGATGGTTATGTAATTGACAAAAGGGTGGACATTCTGCTGCAGGGGAATGGCGGTGCTTGCATTTCCAAAAGTATGGGTCTGGCAATGATCAGCTTTGGGGAATACTTTGAGGAAAGACGTCCGGATTATTTGATGGTTCTGGGCGATCGTTATGAAACGTTGGCAGTATGCTGCGCGGCAATGAATGCACGGATCCCGATCATTCATTTACATGGCGGGGAAACGACCGAAGGTGCGATAGATGAAGCAATTCGGCATGCCATAACTAAAATGAGTTTATATCATTTTACCAGCACGGAGGAATACCGGAGAAGAGTCATACAGCTTGGGGAATCGCCGGAACGGGTTTTCAATGTAGGCGCGACAGGGGTGGAAAATGCGTTAAGTGAGCCTAAATATAGTAAAGAAGAGTTGGGGAATATGCTCGGAATGAAGCTGGAACGTCCTTATGGTGTGGTCACATTTCATCCGGTTACGTTAGAGGGAGAGGTAGTTGCACAGTGCCAGACGTTGATTGATTGCATGGAGCATTATAAAAATATAGATTTTATTGTGACAGGGGCGAATGCGGATTGCGGGGGCGATAAGATTAATAGAATGTTTCAGCAGTGTGCAGAAGAAAATGAGAATATTTATTTTACGTATTCCCTTGGGATGAAAAAATATCTCAGCGCTTTACAATATGCTTCTTTTGTGATGGGAAATTCATCAAGTGGTATAATTGAGGCACCGTCCTTTGGTATACCAACAATTAATATCGGCAACAGGCAAAAAGGGAGAATGCAGGCGGAAACGGTGATAAATTGCAGTAATGCGGCGGATGATATTATAAAATCGATAGAGACAGCATTACTACCAGAAGTACGGAATAAAGCAAAAAACGCGAACAATCCATACGGAGATGGAAACGCATCGGAAAGAATTGTACAGATTCTGGAAAGTAGATGGAAGGATAAAAATGTGAGCCTTGAAAAGAAGTTTTATGATTTGAGATGAATGATGCTCTAATTGTATGATTATGTATTGATTTGTCAAAAAAGGGAGGAAAAGATGATTGATATTTATCATTGCAGACAGTATGAAAGAGTGAATAAGAGTACGGAATCTTTTGTAAATTGGCTTGAAGGCATGAGATATTTGCAAAAGGACGTGGGACAGAACATATGTGATATGGCCTGTGGAGGAGGAGCTAATACTCTTTATTTAAGCAATATATTCGAAAAAAGTAGTTTTACCGGTATAGATTTATCGGAGGAACTGGTCAGGTATGGGAATGAACATATAAAAGAACAGAATAATTGTCGGCTATATCAGGGAGATTGGTATAGACTGGATGAGAACTGGATAGGAAAGTTTGATGGAATTGTCTCCTTCCAGACATTGTCATGGTTACCTGAATATGAGATCGCAATAAAGAAATTGGCAGAGCTGAATCCAAGGTGGATTGCAATATCATCCCTGTTTTATGAAGGCGATATAGAATATAATATTAAATTAAAAAATTATTATCGACCAACAGATATGCAGGAATATGGGGAGGCGTATTATAATATATATTCTCTGGTGCGCGTTAAGAAACATTTTGAGTCGCTGGGGTATAAAAAGTTCAATTTTCTTCCTTTTGAAATAGACATAGACTTACCAAAGCCTGATAATTTGGATATTGGAACGTATACAGTAAGGACACAAGAGGATAAAAGATTACAAATTTCTGCGGCGCTGATGATGCCTTGGTATTTTATTGTAGCATCAAAATAAATATTGTATTCCATAAGCATACAAAATTTTAAAGGAGGATGTTTAAATGAGCAAAAATGAAGAATATGGGAAAAAGGCGCATTTTTATGTTCCGGCAGGAGCACATACGTATAGTAGAACAGACGAGGTTTTTCCGGGAAATGCGCCCAAAGTGATTGAAAGAAGTAAAGGAGTACATACCTGGGATGTAGATGGTAATGAGTACATTGATTTTGCCATGGCTTGCCGGTCTGTGACTGTTGGTTATAATTTTGAAAGGATATCTAAGGCTGCTATTGAACAGATTTATAATGGAAATACGGCTTCAAAGGCGTCCAAAATTGAAGTCGATGCGGCAGAAGCAGTGTGCAATTTGATTCCGTGGGTAGACATGGTTAAGTTTGCAAAAAATGGTTCTACTGTAACCTCAGCGGCGGTGAAACTGGCAAGGGCATATACCGGAAGAAAATATGTTGCCCGGTGCCGGGAGCATTCGTTCTTCTCTTATGATGACTGGTTTATTGGAGACACGGTGATGGATGCCGGAATACCCGAGGAAACCAAAAGGCTGACTTTACAATTCAGTTTTAATGACATACAATCGGTGAAGGATTTATTTGAGCGGTATAAGGGGGAAATTGCGGCGCTTATTATGGAGCCAAGCGATTCGGAGGAACCAAGGGATAATTTCCTGCAGGAAGTAAGAAAATTGTGCACGGAGTATGGGGTGGTGTATATTCTTGATGAGATGATAACGGGATTCAGATGGGATATACAGGGTGCCTGTAAATATTATGGCGTAGAGCCTGATCTGGTAACGTACGGTAAAGGAATGGCGAACGGATTTTCCGTGGCGGCACTGGGTGGAAAAAGAGAAATTATGGATTTGGGTGGATTGACACCCGGTAAAGAACGGGTTTTTCTGATCTCTACGACTCACGGAGCAGAGATGAGTGGGTTAGGTGCCCTCATGGAAACCTTAAAGGTGTACGAAGAATTAAATGTTACAGAACATGTGTGGGATATGGGAAGAAGGATTGTAAAGGGATTAACGGATATTGCCAGAGAATATTCTTTGCAGGACTATTTCTATATGCAGGGAGCGGAATGTTCCCCTAATTTCGTCGTATGCGGAAAGGATAAACAGCCGTCTTTTGAATACCGAACTGTATTTTGTCAGGAAATGATCAAAAGCGGAATTTTGATGCCTTATATCGCGATTGCATACGAGCATACGGAAAAAGAAATTGACCTGACACTTGAAGCAGCAAGGAAAGCTATGAAAACGTATAGTGATGCGCTTAACGGAAAGGTTGAGGAGTTTATTATCGGAAATGTGATTAAGCCCGTGTTCAGAAAATACAATTAAAGCATGGAAACGATGTGGCTACAGGGGTTTGGGGATGAGAAAGGAGGGTATTGGTCCCGGATACGGATTTATATGTACCTTGGATTAAAAACAGTAGCGATTGTAACTGCAAGGGGAGGTTCTAAGGGGCTTCCGGGAAAGAACATAAAGATTTTGAATGGGAAGCCACTAATTGGATGGACGCTTGAGCAGATAAAGGCAAGTGAATTAGTTGATGAGGTATTTGTTTCTACAGACAGCCAGAAAATTGCTGATGTATGTGAACGGTTTGGAGTACCGGTTCCCGAATTGAGACCGGATTATCTTGCTGAGGATAGTACCTCTTCAATTGATGTGCTGGAATATACGTTGCAATATTTGAAAAATGCCGGAAAGGAATTTGATTATTTCATACTGCTGGAACCGACCTCTCCATTGCGGAAACAGAAGGACCTGGATAACATTATTAAATTGGCGGGGGATAATCGGGAGTGTGATGGAGTCATATCTGTGGGAGAAGTTCACATGGAACATCCGTCAATTGTAAAAAGAATAACGCAAAAGGGAAAAATTGCCCCATATTTGGAAAATATTTCGGGAATTTATCAGCGCCAACAGCTCGGCAAGGCTTATTTTCCATATGGGGTAGGATACATGCTTAAAACAGATATTTTGATGGAGAAGCATTCTATATATACGGATAATATATTACCTTATTTTATTGAGCGTTGGCAGAATTATGAGGTTGATGATATTTATGATTTTGTATGTATAGAGAGTATAATGAATATGGAGGCGGATAAGCTATGAATAATTTTCTGGTGATAGGTCTGGGTTCAATGGGAAAAAGAAGAATTAACTGTTTACTTTCACTGGGAATCAGCGCAAATTGCATATATGGTATGGATAAGCGGTCAGACCGATGTGAAGAGGCTAAAGAAAAATATGGAATTAATATAGTTGCGGATGAGGCTGAGATTGATTTTGCTCAGATCAAGGCTGTTATCGTATCCTTACCGCCGGACAAGCATATTTTAGGAGTGGAGCTGGCATTGAAACATGAAAAACCGGTTTTTGTGGAGGCCAGTGTTGTATTGGAGGATGTACAGGCGATTTGTAAAAGCAATACAAAGAATGTTTTTGTGGCGCCGTCATGTACATTCGTTTATCATCCGATGATTAAGGAAATTAAAAGAATTGTATCTTCACAGATGCTTGGAAAAGTCTGTAATTTTTCCTATCATAGTGGACAGTATCTTCCAGACTGGCATCCGTGGGAAGGCATAAAGGAATTTTATGTGAGCAACAGGCTAACTGGTGGAGCAAGAGAAATTGTTGCATATGAACTGACCTGGATGGCAGATGTATTTGGGTTCCCTGTGGATATGAAAGGATATTTTCGTAAAACATCGGCATTGGATTGCGATATTGAGGATAGCTATGTAAGCGTAATTGATTATGGCGACATGTTGGGAACATTGATTGTTGATGTGGTTGGAAGATATGCGGTCCGTAACCTTGTTATCAATTTTGAGAGGGGGCAGATCCAGTGGAGATGGGATAAAGCGCAATTGGAGGTTTTTGATTCTGAAAGCGGAAAATGGACCTTTATATCTCAGCCAGAGCAACAACATGTAAAAGGGTATAACGAAAATATTGGCGAAAATATGTATATTGAGGAAATAGATTCTTTTCTGAGAGGAATTGAAAATCCGTCTCTGTATGTAAATACAATTGAGAAAGACATTAAGGTTTTGAAATTGTTGGAGAAGCTTGAAAATTCAGATGGTGGATTTAACAGATAGTATTAAATAAAAAATAAATTTCAGTAAACAGAATCTGAATTTTTGGTATTTTCCGAAAATTCAGATTTGGTTTATAATGGAAATGTGAACTGAAAGGAAAAAAATTGGATGAGAATAGCATTATATCAAATGAATATTGCATGGGAGGATAAAAAAAACAATTATTTGCGTGCGGAGGAGGCAATAAGTAAGGCTGCCAGTAAAGGAGCTGAATTGTTTTTGTTGCCGGAAATGAGTTTTACAGGCTTTTCGATGAATACAGCGTTGACAAAAGAGGAGAATGCGAAAACAGTAAATAAAATGGCAGCGTGTGCAAGAAAGCAACAGATTGCAATTGGGTTTGGATGGGTGAAAGATTGCGGAGTAAAGTCTGAGAACCATTATACGGTAGTCGATAAAGAGGGCAATATTTTATCAGATTATGCGAAAATACATCCGTTTTCTTATGCAGGTGAAAGCGAAAAATTCAGGGGAGGAGAGAAAATTACTGTTTTTGGTATGAACGGAATGAATATCACGACGTTCATATGCTATGATTTGCGATTCCCGGAAATTTTTCAGATAGCTTCCAAAAAGGCGGACGTGATATTGGTACCAGCGAACTGGCCGGAAACAAGAGCAGGGCATTGGAAATGTTTGCTTCAGGCGAGGGCGATAGAAAATCAGGTTTATATTGTCGGAATTAATTGTGTGGGAACGATCAATGGACTGCACTATTCCGGGGACAGTTGCGTGATTGATCCGAATGGAAAAATTTTGCAGGAAATGTCCGGAAAGGAAGGAATTTTAGCGTTTGAGCTGAGGAATGATGTGCGGGAGATCAGGGATGGATTTCCTGTGAAAAGAGATCGCAGGGAAGAGCTGTATTGTGCATTAAATCAGGAAATATAGTGGATTGCTTTTTTCTCATCATGGTTCAACAGAGAGGAATTGATTATGTATGTGGTAATGTATCATTATGTCAGAAAAGTCAGAGAAAGCAGATATCCGGAGATTAAGGGACTTGAACTGGATCATTTCAGACGGCAGATAAATTTTTTCCGGGAAAAAGGTCTCGAGTTTATCTCCCTGAAGGATATGGAGGAGGAAAATAAAATTACAGATAAGAGTGTTTTATTAACCTTCGATGATGGCTATATTGACCATTATATGAATGTTTTCCCGATTCTTGAGGAGAATGGAATAACAGGTGTATTTTCCATGCCTGCAAAGATTTTAAGGGAAAAGAAGGTACTGGATGTAAATAAAATTCATTATATTATGGCCTGTACGGAAATAGGTCAGCTTCGTGATAGGCTATTTGAACGGATGGACTTTTATCGTGGAATAGAATTTAGCTATTCCTCTAATGAAGAGCTTTATAATAAGCTTGCTATTGCAAACAGTTATGATGGAAGAGATACGGTTTTTGTGAAACGTATTTTACAGGTTGAATTGCCGGAAATGCTGAGGAATATCATAGCAGATGAACTTTTTAAAGAGTTTGTGACGGATAACGAAGCGGCGTTCGTGGATGAATTATACATGAATATGGATCATATTAAAATGATGAAAAGACATGGAATGGAATTTGCAGTCCACGGGTATGACCATTATTGGATGAACCACCTGTCAGAGCTGGAGCTGATAAAAGACATTACGAATGCGCTGGACGTATTTGACGGCATTATTGATCATAAGCATTGGTGTTGCTGCTATCCATACGGTTCTTATAGCGATATGGTTATTCGTGTTGTAAAAGGCATGGGTGCATATTCCGGATTGGCGACAGATGCTGCGGTATATCATCCGGGTGAGGCGGATATATTTAAGATCCCTAGGCTTGACACAATTTATTTTCCGCCTAGAAGTGATAACTATTTGAATTATGTCTGACTGGAGGGCTGATTGATGAAAGTACTGGTAGTAGGCTTGGGCTCTATGGGGAAAAGAAGGATTCGCCTTTTAAAAAAAATAAAGCCTGATTTTTTAATCATAGGAGTGGACAGTAACGAGGAGCGCGCAGAGCTTGCGCGGAAAGAATATGGGATAGAGATTTGCACAGATTTGTCATTGGCATTGGAGCGTTACCAGCCGGAATATGCCGTTATTTCAACGGCACCCTTATCTCATGCTGCGATTATCCGTCAGTGTTTGTCCGCAGGGGTGCATGTTTTTACGGAGATTAATCTGGTAAATAATCAATATACAGAAAATATGCGGTTGGCGGAAGAGCAGGGGAAAGTGTTATTTCTGTCTTCTACATTTTTATATAGGGATGATGTCCGGTATGTAATCAAAAAGGTTGGGAACCATGCAGGAAGAGTGAACTATAATTACCATGTCGGGCAATATTTGCCGGATTGGCACCCATGGGAAAACTTTAAGAACTTTTTCGTGGGGAAAAAGGAAACCAATGGATGCCGGGAGATCTTTGCAATTGATTTGCCATGGATTATAGAGGCTTTTGGTGACATTGAGCATGTTGATGTTCTGTCCGGAAAAAATACAAATTTGAACATTGATTATTGTGACAATTACTTATTGCTGATTCAGCACAAAACCGGTCACAAAGGGATGGTTGCGGTGGATATCATGTCCAGAAAGGCGGTCAGGAAGCTGGAAGTATTTGGAGAGCAGCTTTATATCACCTGGGACGGAACTCCGAAAGGGCTGGAAGAATACGATTGGGAGAAGAAGGAAGATGTATCGATAGATTTATACGATGAAGTGGATACACTTGAGGGGTATAGCTCCTTCGTCATTGAAAACGCCTATGAAAGCGAGCTGAGAGCTTTTTTTGATGAAGTTGAAAAGGGAGTAAAACCAGAATATTCGTTTGCCAGGGATATAGTGACGTTGGGATGGATCGATAAAATTGAGGGAATTATTTAAATATAGGGCATAAGTGATATGCGAAAGAAAATATTGATTACAATTATCATACCGATATATAATGTCGAAGCGTATCTGTCGAAGTGCCTGCAGAGTATAGAAGAAGATGAGATATGCGTCTCTGGGCAGGTAGAAGTGATTATGATAGACGACGGTTCTACGGATGAATCTGCCCAGATTGCGGAGAGCTTTGCCGTGAAGCATCATTTTGCCACGCTGGTCCGTCAAGCCAACGGGGGAGTCGCGTCCGCCCGGAATGTAGGCATTCGACAGGCGCATGGCGAGTGGCTGTATTTTGTGGATTCCGATGATTGGCTTACAGAGGACGCACTGTCCGTTTTAATGCATAAATGTCAGCAGTATTCCAATGCTGACATTTTGCTTTTTGATGCTTGGCAGGATACCCCGCAGGAACGAAAAAACTGGGAGCATTTTTCAAAAGAATATGTCTGGAAGGAGGACGGGGCGATCAAAAGCTTGCAGAGAGGCATGCTTTATTTCCCTTTTCCTTCTGAACTGGAGAAGAGCGAAGTTCCGTTGGCTGCGCCTTGGGATAAGCTGTATCGAAGAGATTTTATTATGAGGAATCACCTGCAATTTCGGGAGAACTTGCATGTTTTGGATGACATGGTATTTAATATTGAGGCTTTTGGGGCGGCAGGAGAAATCGTTTATCTAAAAGAGAAAATATACCATTATAGATACGTGGAGGATTCCATTACCAACAGCTATAAGAAGGACAGGGTGGATAGAGATAGGGAAGTATGGAGTTATGTAGAACGATATGTGAAAACGAAGGAAATCGAATGGACGCCTGCAGAGAAGGAGCAGTTTATACAGGCCTTTTATTGCCGGATTGTGAAATCATTCAGTATTTGCTGTAGACTTCAGTTCTTTAATATGGCAAATAAACAGAGACTGCTGGAAAAGATACGGTATGTAAAGGGCGTGTGGAGGAAAGCTCCTTATCGGGAAGCTTTTGAGAAGGTACGGCTCCATAACCTAGAATGGAGGCTTAAGGTGGTTGCAGTATTTGGCAGGATGCATTGGGGAAGCGGGATATATCTTTTGCATCTGGCGGAGAACGGAATTCGGCGTCATATGGGCGGTTGAGGGAGGTGGACTTATGGATTCCCATAAACTAGAGTTGGCTTCTGTTTTGCAAAATAAAAAGGTGCTGTTTGTGACGACCAAAAATCTGGATTATATCAGGAACAAGCAGGAATTGCGGATTTTACAGAAATATGCAGCGGCTTTCGATGTAATTGGTTCCGGGTCTGTCAGCTATATAAGAAGAATTTTGTATGTCTGGGTCAGGCTGTTGACCACAGGCTGTAGAAAATATGATTTTGTGTTTCTGGGTTTTTCCCCACAACTGGTTTATCCGTTGTTTTTCTGGAAATTCAGACATGTCGATGTATTCATTGATTTTTTCATTTCTGTATATGATACGCTTGTATGTGACCGGAAACTATTTGTGCCCGACGGCGTTGTTTCCTGTATCTGTAAGTGGATTGACCGGTATACGTTGCGGAAAGCGAAGCTGATCATTTCGGATACAAATGCGCACGGGGATTATTTTGCACGGGAATTTGGTGTGGAGCGTAAGAAAATCAGGACCTTATATCTGGAGGCGGATCCGAAAACCTATTACCCTATGGTCGCCAAAAAGAAAGGAAAGCTTCTGGGGAAATATGTGGTTTTGTATTTTGGAAGTGCTTTGCCGCTGCAGGGTATTGATGTTGTTTTAAAAGCTGCCAAAAAGGTATGTGCTCATCCTGAGATTTATGTTATTATAATAGGGCCTGTTGAACGAATGTGTGAAAGGCCGTTGTGTGATAATATGGAATACCATCAATGGCTGCCGCAGCAGGAGCTTGCATACAAAATAGCACAGGCAGATCTTTGCCTTGCGGGGCATTTCAATGCAGGAATTGATAAAGCAAAGCGGACGGTTCCAGGAAAGGCATATATTTACAGGGCAATGAATAAGCCGATGATCCTGGGGGATAATGAGGCGACGCGGGAAATATATGATGAGAGTATGGAGGAAATTTATTTTGTGAGGATGGGGGATCCGGATGCGCTTGCGGAGAAGATTATAGAGCTACATGAAAAATGGCAAGAATGGACTGAATAGCTGCAAGTATACCGCTATCATCCGAAATTCCCTTGCATATTTAAAAGATTATGTTAGAATAAAATAGGATTTGGGAAGAAAAAAATTGTGAGGACATGCGCATGAAGCTCCCAAAGGAGAATGTGAAAAATTTCATAGCCTTTCTCATCTTCGCCCATCTGATCTGGCTGGTATTCCTGCGCTGCACCTACCTGTTCCGGGATACCTACCGGGCGGGCAGGCAGAACATTGTAGGGTTTTACAGCGAAGAAGAGGACAGCTTGGATATGGTCATGATCGGGGCGAGCTGCGTATACCGGTATTGGGACTGCATGCACGCCTGGAAGGAATACGGCATCACCTCCTATGACTATTCGGTCGGCTCCATGTCGGCGGCGGCGACGATTTTTGCGATCAGGGACATTGAGAAAACCCAGAGTCCGCAGCTGCTGGTATTTGATGTGCGCAAGCTCCTTTCCAGCTTTCCGGATACGGTGGGCGGCATCTGGGGCACGCTGGATGCCCAGGATTATGACGGGAACCGTCTGGCGGCGGTGCGCTATTATTGCAGCTTAAACGAGGTTCCTTTTGGGGAAACGCTGGAGGATTTTGTGGATATCATCCGCTATCATGATAATCACGCTGCCCTGTCCAGCAAATTGAGCTGGCAGCTGTGGGATAACCGGGCGGACGAAAGCATGGATCAGGACGGCTTTTACAAGGGCTTTGCCATCGCGTCGGAGCATGCCTTTGTGGACGCGCCGCAGAATTGGGACAGCTTAGACGCTGGCGCTGTCGGGCTGGAGGAAAAGGCGGAGATTGTATATCGGGATATTCTGGAGTACTGCCGGGAAAATGATGTGCCTCTTTTGCTGGTCGCCTCGCCCTTTACGGTGACACAGCAGGATGTCATGGAATTGAACCGGATTGGGGAAATCGCGCAGGAGTACGGAATCCCTTTTTTGAACGCGAACCGGCACTATGAGGAAATGGGGCTGGATTTTTCCAGGGATTTTTATGACGAAAATCATGTAAACCTCTATGGAGCGGAGAAATATACGGATTTTCTGGCAGCATATGTCCAGGAGCATTACGCGATTATGCAGCAGAAGGATGAGGCGGTCTGTGATGCCTGGGACAGCGTGTATGAGCGGTACGCCCTGGAGGTAGCGGATGCCGGAGCGGCGCTGGACAGAGCAATCGGCGGGAAGCTGGAGACCTTTGAAATGGAAGCGGCCATGCGGGGGACACAGCGGGCGCTGGATTGGCTGGCCATGGCGGATAATGCCAATATTACGGTGTTGGTGGCGGCAGAGGGGATGGGAGAGCATGCCCCTTCTCTGGAAAGCATCGCGGCTCTGAGGCGGTACGGCTTATTTGTGGAAGAGGCGGACTTTGACAGTCCCTACATGGCGAGGTTCTGCGGGGAGGTGCTATATGGCAGCCATACGGATACCGCGCATGAGGGCGAGCTGGCAGGGGATATAGAATATGTGCTATCCGTTGCGGATGGTCCGTCCATTCGGATTGGAGATGTGGAGCGCTGTCATAAATCAGAACCGGGGATTTATATGGTGGCTTTTGACAATAATACGGAAGAAGTGGTCGATTCGGTCATCATCCGGATCGGGGAGGATGGTTCTCTTGGGATGGAGCACAGGAAAGTAGCGGAATGATTTCCGCAGACAATGCGTCTGTACGCTGTAGCTGTGTAACCTGTTTTATAGAAATTAAATGAAAGTTAATGGCATAATTTGTAAAAACTAACTATATCAAAATTATCGAAAATGTTGTAGAATGTTATTGACTTGTGTAGTCACTGTCTTGGAAGTTTGACATTTTTTTGATCATTTCTGTGATATTATGGTTAAAATATGTATGGGAGATGGTGAAATGGGCAAGAATGTACGAAAGGAGAAAAAGAGGGTTATGAAAATTGAAGAGGCAAAGAACCTGTCATTTGAAGAATTTTCAGAACTGGATGATGCTTATGGTGGATTTACAGCTGAGAATTCCAAAAACCATCCATTAAGAAATGAAGATGAAAGTTTTATGGAGTTTGTGAAAAAGGGAAGCGAGAAAATAAAAAATAACCCTGCAATCAGAAAAATACTTAGATAGGAGGGGCTATTGCTTTGATTATTGAAGATTCGTCGGTTAAAGGGGAAAAATTTTATAAATATCAATCGCCTTCCAAAGTAGAGAAACAGTTATATTTTAATAATCTGGTCGGTATTTTTGAAGAGTATGCTGAAGCAGCGGGGATAGATATAAATGAGGTAGAGTTTGATTTCAAGCTAATAAACGAAGTTAATATACGAGTCGATAAAAGAAAAGATTATTATATGATTTTTCATGAGACAAACTTGAATGAAGTGAGGGAAGCTGCATTAACTGCGTTCTGGATTTTGAAATTTAAGCCATTTTTAATTATAAATCCCAGTGGAAATCAATGTGAACTGAATATTAACTGCGGCTTTGCCGCTTATGTAATATTGTCGGCTGCCAGAGAGTACATATTAAGAAAATATGGTGGAGATAAAAACTTTGCGATAGATGATGAGGAATATTTGCAAAGGTTCAGATATTCATTGAAATATTGGGATTTGAGTAAAGAGGCATTAATGATGATTGCAGAAACGCTATGCGAAAATACCGTACATGCAAAGGGTAGACAGAAATGAAAGATTTTTTCGATGCATTATCAGAGTTTTTAGGATCAGATCTTGCAAGGGATTACAGGCTGGTCTTTATTATCGCAATCATTATATGTATTGTTCTGGCAGTAGTTATTACATCGTTTTTCTTTACAAAAATAATTATTCCGCTTAGACTTCGAGAAGCTGGAGATGTAAAGCTGATTTATGAAAATGCCTTAAATGAAAATAAACAATTGAAGGAAGAAATTGGTCGGTTAGAAAGTGAATTGATTAAGTATAGGCAGATAAAGAAAATGCAGGAAGCGATAAATGACCCGGAAGAGTCGATAAGCTGTACGGATAGTGCATTAAATAGTTTTTTGAAAAAGTAATGATTTTATCCCCCGCAATTTTATTGTGGGGGATTTGATTATATGGCGGTTCAGGCAAGTTCGCACTTTTACACATTTTTATGCGCCAAAGAAGCCCGTTGCCGAAATTTTCTTGCATATTTAAAAGTTTATGGTAGAATAAAATGGTGTATATAGTGCAAAGAAGAAACAGTTGATTCGACCATAATCAGGGTTCATTGCAGCATATTGGAAACAGGAGGCACATTTTGAAGGAACTGGAATATCCGTTCAGCGCGGAATACATTTTAAAAAAGAGAAAATCCATAAAGAAAAGCCTGCTGGGAGAAGAAAACCAGCGAAGAATCCAAAAGCGCATCGCGATTCTGGGCGGTTCCACGACCCATGATATCAGGGAAATGCTGGAGCTGTTTTTGCTCAACGCAGGGATAGAGCCTGTTTTTTACGAATCGGAATATAACCAGTATTGGCAGGATGTGATGTTTGACAATCCGGAATTTACGGAATTTCATCCGGATCTCATTTTTATCCACACGAGCACCCGGAATATCAAGGATTTTCCCAGAATGCAGGATTCGGCGGAGGAGATCGACGCGCTGCTGGAGAACGTCTATGCGCCCTTTGCGCAGATGTGGGATAAAATCGCGGATACCTGTCAGTGCCCCGTGATCCAGAACAATTTTGAGCTGCCCTGGTACCGTCTGATGGGGAACCTGGAGTTTGCCAATCCCCATGGGCGGATTCATTTTATCAACCGTTTGAATGAAAAATTTGCCCAATATGCGGGGACGCATAAAAACTTTTATATCAATGACATTCATTATCTGGCGTCCTGCTATGGACTGCAGAAATGGGCGGATCCCTTTTACTGGCATATGTACAAGTATGCCTGTGCGGTCCTGGCGATTCCGGAGCTTGCCTATAACGTGGCGAATATCGTCAAGTCCATCTATGGAAAGAACCAGAAGGCCCTGGTGCTGGATCTGGACAACACGCTCTGGGGGGGCGTCGTGGGGGATGACGGCGCAGATAACATCGAGATCGGACAGGAAACCTCCATGGGGCAGCTATACAGCGAATTCCAGGAGTATGTAAAAGCCCATAAGGATCTGGGAATCCTTTTAACCGTCAATTCCAAAAATGATGAAGAGAACGCGCTGGCGGGCCTTGGGCGTCCGGACAGCGTATTAAAGCCGGAGGATTTTCTGGTGATCAAGGCGAACTGGGAGAATAAGGACCGCAATATTGTGGAGATTGCCCGGGAGCTGAACATCGGCACGGACAGCCTGGTGTTTGTGGACGACAATCCGGCGGAGCGGCATATCGTGCAGACGCAGGCGCCGGAGGTCAAGGTGCCCGAGATGGAGGACGTGGTGCATTTTATCACAACCCTTGACCGGGCGGGCTATTTTGAAGTGACCGGCATTTCCGAGGATGACTTAAAACGCAACGATATGTATAAGGCGAATATGGAGCGAAAAAAGCAGGAGGCGGGCTTTGAAAGCTATGACGACTATCTGCTTTCTCTGGACATGGACGCGCAGATCGCGCCCTTTGCGCCGATGTACATGGCGCGGATTGCCCAGCTCACCAATAAGAGCAATCAGTTCAATCTGACGACCAGGCGCTGCAGTCAGGCGGATATCGAGGGCTTTGCCGGGAATCCGGATTATATCACGCTGTACGGGAAGCTCAATGACAAATTCGGAGATAACGGCGTGGTTTCCGTGGTGTTCGGGCATCAGGACGAGGGGGATGAAACGCTGTTCCACATCGATCTGTGGCTGATGAGCTGCCGCGTTTTGAAGCGGGATATGGAATTCGCCATGATGGACGAGCTGGTTTCAAAATGCCGCGACCGGGGGATCGGGCGGATAAAGGGCTATTACTATCCCACCGCCAAAAACGGGATGGTAAAGGACTTTTACGGGAAACAGGGCTTTACCAAAACCGGCGAGGATGCAGAGGGCAATACGGAATGGGAATTCATCATTCCGGAGGAATATGAGAAGAAAAACAGGGTGATCAGGGTACATGAAGCGGAAGAAGCTGTCTAACGGCGTTTTGATTCCGACAATCGGGCTGGGGACCTGGCAGATTACGGATAAAAAGCAGATGCATGCGCTACTGGAAAGCGCCTGTGAGAAGGGCTACCGGCTGTTTGATACCGCCGCCGCCTATCATAATGAAATGGCGATCGGGCGGGCTCTGGCGGAGCTTCCAATCGGACGGGAGGAGCTGTTTTTGTCCGATAAGGTCTGGAACACGTGCCGGGGACAGGGTGCCGTCAGAAAGGCGTGTGAAAGCTCCTTAAAAAAACTCAAAACGGATTACCTGGATCTGTATCTGATACATTGGCCCGCTTCCCCCCGGCTATATCCGGACTGGGCTAAGATCAACGCGGATACCTGGCGGGGCATGGAAGCGCTCTATCGGGAGGGCGTTGTGAAAGCGATCGGCGTGTGCAATTTTAAAGCGCATCATCTGCTGGAGCTTGAAAAGACGGCTCAAATCCTGCCCATGGTGGATCAGCTGGAAATTCATCCGGGCATGCTGCAGGCGGATACGGTCGCTTTTTGCCGGGAAAAGGAAATTGTGGTGGAGGCCAGCAGCCCTTTGGGAAACGGACAGATTTTGCAGCAGGAGGCGCTTGGGCGGATCGCGGAGAAAAAGGGAAAAACCGCAGCCCAGATCTGTTTGAGATGGGGCTTGCAGAAGGAACTGGTAATCATTCCCAAAACCGCGAATGCGGACAGACTTTCAGAAAATATGGATCTGTTTGATTTTCATTTGGAACCGGAGGAAATCGACCGCATCGACAGAATGCCCTGGTGCGGCGGAATCGGAATCGATCCGGACGAGGTGACCGAATTTGGATAATAGAAAATATGAGGAAAAAGAGAGCATAACGCAGGAAAGCGCAGAGCGGGCGCGCGCGGCGCAGGAGTGCAAAGCACTCCGGAAAAAGATTTTCCTGACGGGATACCGGGGTGGAATGGCGCATCTTGCGTCCTGCTTTTCCAGTCTGGAAATTCTCTATGCCCTATATATCAGAAGAGTGTTGCGCTATGATCCTGCCAACTCCGCCTGGGAAGACAGGGACCGGTTCATTTTGAGCAAGGGACATGCGGGGCTGGCGTTGTACGGCGTGATGGTCAGCGCCGGTCTGCTTAAGGAGGAGGAATATAACGCCTATCTGCAGCCGGGCTCTCATATCGGCGGAGAGCCGTGCCTGCGGGACAGCGAATGGGTGGAAGCCACCACTGGCTCCCTTGGTCATGGGCTTTCCATGGCGGTGGGCATGGCGATTGCCCTGCGGGCGAATCACAGCCCGGCGAAGGTGTATGTTATTTTGGGTGACGGCGAATGCGAGGAGGGAACCGTGTGGGAGGCGGCGATGTCCGCTGCAGCCTTTGGGCTGGATAACCTGGTGGCGATTCTGGACTGCAACCGGATCCAGAAAATGGATTTTGTGGAAAAGACGATCGGACCGGAAAACTGGAGGGAACGATGGAGCGCCTTTGGCTGGAGCGTGGAAGAGGTGGACGGGCATGACGTCGCCGCTCTGGAAGGGGTGATCGGGCAGACGGGACCTGCAGGGGCCCCCCGCCTTGTGATCGCCCACACCGTAAAGGGGAAAGGGGTTTCCATCATGGAACACAATCCCAACTGGCATTTCAGGCTGCCGGGGAAAAAGGAATTGAAGGTGTTTATGAAGGAGCTGGAAATCGAAGAATCAGAGCTTTTGTGAGGAAAGGAATCGAAAGCATTATGCAGAGCGCGTATATCGGGAAATTGATGGAGCTTGCGGAGAAGGATTCCAATGTGTTCCATGTTCTGGCGGACAGCGGAACAGGCTATGATGAAATGTTCCGCAGAAATTTTCCCGGACAGATTTTTAATTTCGGCATCAGCGAAGAAAATATGGTGGCGGCAGCGGCCGGCATGGCGACGGTGGGGAAAATCCCCTTTGTTTTCACGGCGGGAGCCTTTTTGGCGTACCGTTCTTTAGAATTCATCCGGGACGATATCTGCTTTCAGAACCTGAACGTGAAAATTGTGGGAATGGGCAGCGGCCTGGCATGGAGCACGCTGGGACCCACCCACCATACGACGGAGGATGTGGCGGTGCTGCGGGCGATTCCCAACCTGATGATTTTGTCCCCGGCAACTCCCATTCAGGTGTCTCAATGTGTGGAAGCCGCCTATGCCCATCCGGGACCGGTCTACATCCGGATCGGCATGAACCATGAAAAGGAATTTTATGGGGAGCAGGATGTGCTGACGGTGGGAAAAAATGACGTGCTGGCAGAGGGCGGCGATATTACCGTATTTGTGACCGGCAGCATTCTGGAGGAAGCGGAAGCGGCGGTCAGACAGCTTGAGACGGAAGGGATCCGGGCAAATCTGGTCAATGTTCATACCATCAAGCCCTTTGATGAGGAAAATGTTCTGCGCATGGCGGAGCGCTCCAGGCTTTTGGTATCCGTTGAAGAGCACAATATCCGGGGCGGTCTGGGAAGCATGATCGCGGAGGTGCTTGCGGAAAACGGAATCGGCAGAAGATTGTGCCGGATCGGGCTGGCGGATGTGTTTGCGACCGGGTATGGCACGCACAGGGGCGTGCGGGAGGAAAACGGTCTGGACAGCGCTTCGATCTGCCGCCGGATCAGAGAGGCGGTGCGCCATGAGGAAATATAAATTTGCAGAGCTTTCGGTGGGCATGAAGGAGTCCTTTGAAAGGGAGATCACGCCGGAAATGGAGCAGGCGTTCCGGACAATTTCCGGGGATGATAATCCGCTGCATCGGGATGACGATTTCGCCCGGGAGACGGGCAGGTTTCCGGAGCACGCGGTGTTTGGCATGCTGACAGCGTCCTTTTATTCCACGATGGCGGGCATGTATCTGCCGGGAAAGCACAGCCTGATTCACAGCTTTGATGAAATTTCGTTTTTAAAGCCGGTGTTTTCGGGAGACAGGCTGACAATCACCGGGGAGGTGACCGGGATAGAGGAAGGGCTGTCCATGATCCGGCTGAAGGTGACGATTAAAAACCAGGACGGTAAGACCGTGTCCAGAGCCAAAATGAAGGTTCTGGTTCTGGCATAAAGGGCACAATGATTGCTGGCGTAATATCACTGGAAACGCCAGGATAAATAGAAAAACAAGGAGAAAGGCAGGAGAAGAAAATGACAAGAGAAGAAGCATATGAAAGATTGAACCGGGTATTTCAGGATGTGTTTGACGATGAGACGATCGAGGTGCACGACGAAACCACGGCGGACGATATCGACGAATGGGATTCCTTCGAGCATATCAATCTGGTGGTGGCCGTGGAAGAGGAATTTTCCTTCAAGATACCGATGGGGAAGGTGGTCACCATGAAAAATGTCGGCGAGATGGTCGATGTGATTCTGGAGCTGGGCAACTAAAGGAAAATTTTCATGTTCATGACAATTACTTCGTTTCCGTTTCTGCTGTTTGTGGCAGCCGGATTGATCATTTATTATATTGTGCCGAAATCATGGCAGTGGGTACAGCTTCTGATCATGAGCCTGGTGTTTTACTGCTGTGCGGCGGAGCCCTATACGATCGTGTGGCTGATCATTTCGGCGCTGACCGCTTACGGCAGCACGATGTGGATGGAGCGGCTGCGGCAAAGCGGGGAAAAACCGGTCAGGGCGGTGGGGGTGCTGACAGCCCTCGCCCTGGGGATCAACATTTTGATCTGGTTCGTTTTCAAGGGCTCCGGATTCTGGGCGCCTCTGCTTGGAAGGCTTCCCGGAGCGGGAGAGATCGCCTCGCCGGACGCCGGTCTGGTGGCGGCGCTGGGCATGGGCTATTACACGCTGCAGACGATCGGCTACGTGCTGGATTGTGCCTGGGAAAAAATAAAGCCGCAGAAGAATCCGTGCAAGCTGTTTTTATTCGTCTGCTTTTTCCCCCAGCTTGTGACGGGACCCATCAGCCAGTACAGTCAGCTGGAATCGCTGTACGAAAAGCACAACTTTCAATATTCCAATGTGACCCATGGCGCGCAGCGGATGCTGTGGGGATTTTTTAAAAAGCTGGTTTTGGCGGAGCGGGCGGGCATCATCGTTTCGGGCATCACGGCCGATCCTGCCGCTTATACCGGATTTTATGCCCTGATCGCGATTTTATTATATCCGGTTCAGATGTATGCGGATTTTTCGGGCTGTATGGATATTGTGATCGGCGCAGCGGAAATGTTCGATATCCGTCTGGTGGAAAACTTCCGGAATCCCTTTTTTGCAAGGACATCCCAGGAATTCTGGCAGCGCTGGCATATCACGCTGGGGGTATGGGCGAAGGAATACGTTCTGTATCCGATGCTTAAGTCAAAGGCAATGGTGCGGTTTGGAAAATTTACCAGAAAGAAATTCGGAAAAAAGATGGGGAAATTCATCGCTACCGCGGCAGGGATGTTCGCCCTGTGGATGGTGATGGGCATCTGGCATGGCGCGGTGCGGTTCATCGTGGGAGTCAGCCTGTGGTATTGGGTGATTCTGATGGCGGGAGAGCTTATGTCACCCGCGTTTCAGAAAATGACGGAGAAGCTGCAGTTTAAGACGGACAGCTTCAGCTGGCATCTGTTTCAGTCGGCGAGAACCTATGTGATCTATGCGGTGGGGGCAACCTTTTTCGGTGTGGGGCTCCGCAGGGGTGCGCGGCTGCTCCTGGAAGGCATCCGGGCGCTGGCGGGAAGGACCTCGAATCCCTGGATTTTTTTTGACGGGAGCATATTGAGCACAGGCGTGAGCTGGGCAGATATCAACATCATCATTTTCGCGGTATTGCTGTTGATCATCGTCGGGATTTTGCGGGAAAAATACGGCTATGCCCGTGTCTGGATGGACAGGCAGGGCGTGGTATTTCGCTGGGGCGTCTGGATTCTTTTGTTTTTGCTGGTTTTGATTTACGGAAAATATGGTCCGGGATATGACGCGGCGGACTTTATTTATCAGGGATTTTAGGAAACGATGCATAGGGAGGAGCTGCATGGAAAAACTGGCTTATACCGAAATTTTAAAAACGAATATCCATATTTTATCCATGCAGAAAACGGTGGCGTATCTGGATAGAAATCTTGATTGGCTGCGGGGAAAATACATTTGTGTGTCCAATGTGCACACAACGGTCATGGCATACCGGGATGAGGCCTATCGCGTCGTGCAGAACGGCAGCGCGCTCAATCTGCCGGACGGCAAGCCTCTGTCCATCGTGCAGCGCTTTCGGGGACATAAGGAAGCAGGGCGGGTGCCCGGACCGGATCTGATGCCGGAAATTTTCGCCCTTTCCGAAAAAAAAGGGTATCGGCACTATTTTTACGGGAGCAAGCCGGAAACGCTTGCAGCGCTTAAGAAGCAGCTTAAGAAGAAATATCCGGATTTGCAGATCGCCGGCATGTATTCTCCGCCCTTCCGACCACTGACCGAAAAGGAGGATCAGGCGGTGACGGAACAGATCCGCGGGGCGAGGGCGGATTTTATCTGGATCGGATTGGGCGCGCCGAAGCAGGAATGCTGGATGGCGGCGCATGCGGGGAAATTTGACGGCGTAATGCTGGGCGTGGGCGCAGGCTTTGATTTCCATGCGGGAACGATCAAGCGGGCGCCGAAATGGATGCAGGAAAGCTGTATGGAATGGTTTTACCGGATCTTGCAGGACCCCAGGCGGCTTTTGAAACGATATCTGAACACCAATTTCTCTTTTCTTTGGTATCTGGCGAAGGAAAAACGGAAGGCGAAAAAGAAGGGACGTCAAAAATCTCTGAAAATTGCCATGGTGGGGCAAAAGCGCATTCCTTCCCGGGAAGGGGGCGTGGAGGTCGTGGTGGACGAGCTGTCCACCCGCTTTGTGAAGCTGGGCCATCGGGTGGACGCCTATAACCGTGCCGGTTATCATGTGTCCGGCAAGGAATTTGACGAAAAGCGCGGTAAAATATACGAAGGGATCCGCCTGATCACGATCCCTACCTTCAAAAGCAGCAGCTTAAATGCCATGGTCTATTCCATTCTGGCATCCATCCGTCTGCTGTTTGGCGGATATGATATCGTTCATTATCACGCGGAAGGACCCTGTACGATGCTGTGGCTGCCAAAGCTTTTTGGCAGGCGTGTGGTGGCGACCATTCACGGACTGGACTGGCAGCGCTCCAAATGGGGCGGATTTGCCACCAGAGTTTTGAAATTCGGCGAAAAAATGGCGGCAAAGCATGCGGATGCGTTGATCGTCCTTTCCCGGAATGTGCAGGAATATTTCCGGGAAACCTATGGCAGGGAAACGCTGTATATTCCAAACGGGATCGACAGGCCAAAGAAAGCGGAGGTCTCTTTGATACGGGAGAAGTTCGGGCTGGAAAAGGACGGCTATATCCTGTTTCTGGCGCGCATCGTGCCGGAAAAGGGATTACACTACCTGATCGAGGCTTTTTATCATGTGGAGACGGAGAAGAAGCTGGTGATCGCGGGCGGCGTCAGCCATTCCCAGGAATATATGGATAAGATCATGGCGATGGTGGAAAAGGATGAACGGATCATCTGGACGGACTTCGTGCAGGGGCGCATGCTGGAGGAGCTTTGCTCCAATGCGTATCTGTATGTGCTGCCCAGTGACGTAGAGGGAATGGCCATGACGCTTCTGGAAGCGATGAGCTATGGAAACTGCTGCCTGGTCAGCGACATTGCGGAAAATCTGGAGGTCGTGGAGGAT
The DNA here is from genome assembly GCA_910585455.1 of uncultured Eisenbergiella sp. GTDB lineage: Bacteria > Bacillota > Clostridia > Lachnospirales > Lachnospiraceae > Gallintestinimicrobium. The sequence continues at coordinate 107,557 of CAJUEL010000005.1, forward strand.
TGCGCTGTCAGCTTCCGGAAGGGAAATGTGGGAGAACTTGGAGAGAAACTGACAGAATTGATTGCGCATCCGGAGCAGGTGGAGTATTATAAGGAAAGAAGTGCGGATTACATTTGCAAAAAGTATGACTGGGAGGATGTGGCGGCACAGACGCTTTTGGCTTACCGGAAAACGGTACAAGGGAAAGGATGAAGGATGCTGGCGAAGCTGCGATATATTTTTGACAGAAAAGATAAGATAAAGATACTGCTGATTCTGACAGCCGTGATGATCGGCAGCTTTTTCGAGCTGCTGGGCGTGGCGATTTTCACGCCCTTTGTGAACGTGATCATGGATCCTGTGAGCATACAGAATACACCGCTTTTGCGGCGGCTCTATGAATGGGGCGGTTTTTCGCAGAGCCGGGATTTCCTGGCGGCGATCGCCGGTGCGATCATTTTTATCTATATTTTTAAAAATATATTTATGGCGCTGGAAAAAAACTGGATTTACAAATTTTCCTACGGGATCCAGAAAAAAATATCCGTCCGTCTGCTGAAATCCTACATCAGGGAGCCATATACCTTTCACCTGAATAAAAATATCGCGGTTCTGCAAAGAAGCCTGCAGGAGGATACGGACCTTTTTACAAAGGGGATTATCCATGCGATGGAGTTGATTGCGGAAATAACGGTCTGCGGCGTGTTAGGTATTTTTCTGTACATGGAAAGTAAATCCATCACGATCATTGTGCTGGTGATGCTGGTGGTCTGCGTGGGTATTTTCACAACCATATCCAGAAAGTTTTCCAAAAATCTGGGTGCGCAGTGTCAGATTTACAAGGGAAAGCTATATCAGTGGGTAAATCAGTCCCTCGGCGGTATCAAGGAACTGAAAATACTCAACCGGGAAGATTATTTTGTTGATTCCTACGAAAAATATTTCGGAAAATACATCTATGGGCTGCGCATCAACCGGCTGATTGCGGTGCTGCCCAGGTATTTTGTGGAGGCGGTCTGCATGTCCAGCCTGCTTCTGGCGATCCTTGTCAAGATGTTCTGGGGACAGGGAGACATCACCAACTATATTTCTCAGCTCGCGGTGTTCGCGGTCGCGGCATTCCGGCTTTTGCCGGCGGTAGGAAAAATCAATGAGCATGTGGCGGATATTTTGTATTCCTACCCTTCTCTGGATCTGATTTATCATGATTTAAAGCAAATCGAGGAGGAACCGGAGAGCAAGGTAAAGGAGGACATCGATTGGAAATTCCGGACGGAAATCCAGGTGAAAAATGTCAGCTATCACTATCCGGATACGGAGGAATGGGTGTTAAACGGCGTGAGCTTCCGGATTCCAAAGGGAAAGACCACAGCGTTTATCGGCCCCTCCGGCGCGGGAAAGACCACGATGGTGGATGTCATTTTAGGGCTTTTAAAGCCGCAGCTGGGCAAGGTATATGCGGACGAGCTCAATATTCATAAGCACCAATACGTGTGGCAGAGGGAGATCGGCTATATTCCCCAGGTGATTTATCTGTCTGACGATACGATACGGAATAACATTGCCTTTGGCATACGGGAGAAAGAGGTGGACGAGGCCGCTGTTTTGGAAGCGGTAAAAAAGGCGCAGCTGTTTGACTTTATCGAAAGTCTGCCGGACGGGCTGGACACCTTTGTTGGAGACCGGGGCGTGCGGCTTTCGGGAGGACAGCGGCAGCGCATCGGCATTGCCCGGGCATTGTACCATGATCCCGAGGTGCTGGTACTGGATGAGGCAACCTCCGCGCTGGATAATGAGACGGAAGCGGCGGTCATGGAGGCGATCGACCATTTGCAGGGACAGAAGACGATCCTGATCATCGCCCATCGCCTGACAACGATCCGGAATGCGGATCTTGTGCTGGAGGTGACGGACGGAAAGGTCTGTGAAAGAGCCAAGAAGGATGTGCTGGGTGAGAATGTCTGAGAAAAAGAAGGAATGCGCGTTTTACGCGGGAATACTGGCAGTCTCGCTCCTGCTGTTTACGCTGGTCGGGGAGAGGGGCTATTATGAATATCCGGACAGCTGGCAGTATATCGGACTGACAGGCGGAGAGGGAATCATGCCCACCTATCCGCTGTTCATCCATTTGCACAGAGTGATTCTGGGAGAAGGAAGATTTTTGTATGGCGTGGTGGCGTCCCAGACGGTGCTGACGGTGGTATGCCTGATGCTCTATCTGCTCTGGATCCGGAAGCGCTTTCGCCCGGGATATCTGGTGTCCGCCTTGATTTTTGTCGTATCTCTGGTTCCCTTTACGCTGGATTTTCCGGCGCTGATGGGAAACCATGCGATTTTGACAGAAGCGCTGACTTATCCGTTGTTTTATCTGTTTGTGATCGTGTTTACGGAGACGGCGATCCGGAAAAAATATGGATGGGTTTGTCTGACCGTCCTGATGGGACTTGCGCTGGCGCTGGTTCGGACGCAGATGCAGATTTGTTTTGGATTTGCGGCGGCGGTTTTCTGGTACGTGGTCTGGAGAAAAAGCGCGGGGAAGCGGCGCTGGAGCAGGCTTGGAAGGCTGCTTGCCGGGCTGCTGGTATGCGGAGGGATTGTGGTGGCTGGCGAGGTGTGCCTGCTGCAGATCAATGGGCGGCTGCAGGCGGTGGCGTCGGCCTGCAGGAAAGAGCTTGCCGGAAATGTATATATAGAGGAACAGATGCAGGAGGTTGCGTCTGTAAAAGCGGAAATATCCGGGATTCTGGGAGATTTAATGACTGTATCAGCCCGGGAAAATGAAGGAAATAAAGATACCGGGGAGTCGGACGGAGCTGTTGAGAATATGACTGGGCAGTTTGACAGCATTTTGATAGACAGAACCTTTTATGAAATGGATGCGGAGGACTGGAGGCTTTTTGAGGACTCTGAAACGCAGGAATTATTTCACGTGTATTATCGTCAGATGGATAGCAAAAAGGCGCTTCATATTTATGCGCGGAACGGTCTGTGGAAGTGGAAGGATATTATGAATGGGACTGCTTCGGGGGCCGGATGCATGTATAGTGGTTGGCTGGAATATGTGAGGGAAAATCCGGACTCGCAGATTGCGGACTCGAATTATTGGATGCAGGTGAACAGAAAAATAGCCTTCGCTCTGCTGAAAAAGCATTGGCCCCGGATGTTATACCATACGCTGTGCATGTTGCCACAGGGGTTCATCTGCACGGTGTTTTTCCAAAAAGAGACAGTTTATGGATTGTGCCATTTGTATACACTGTTGATTTATTGTACCGCTATCGCGCTTTTGGCAATTGGCTGGAAAAAAAAAGCGGTGGTACAAGAGCGTTGTGAATTCATGCTTTCCGCACTTTTTCTGAATATCGGAATGGTCGTGGTGATCAGTGTGATCTTTTTTGGCATGCAGCGGTATTTGATTTATGGATTTGGGGTATTTTACGCTGCCCTTTTGCTGATACTGGAGCAGCTTTATCGAGCATATGGGAGGTTACAATCCGGAAAAGCCCGGGTCGCAGCCAGAGGAGAACGTTATGGAAGAAAGGAAGAAGCCGCTCCTGATCATTCCGGCTTATAACGAAGAAGAGAGCATAGAGAGACTTGTCAATAACCTGACAGATAATTACCCACAGTACGATTATGTGATCATTAATGATGGCTCACTGGACCGCACAGAAGAAATCTGTGAAAAAAATGATTACAATGTCATAAACCTTCCCATTAATTTAGGAATAGGCGGCGCGGTGCAGACCGGATATCAGTATGCCAAAAGGTATGGCTATGATATCGCCGTCCAGATTGACGGGGATGGGCAGCATGATGTGTCTTTTCTGGAAAAGGTGATCGAGCCGTTACAAGCAGGGAGGGCGGATGTGGTGATCGGTTCCCGCTTTCTGGAGCATGAGGGCTTTCAGTCCTCCGCAACCAGAAGATTGGGCATCGGGATCTTAAGCGGCCTGCTTCGCCTTTGCACCGGCGTTCGGGTGAAGGATGTGACCAGCGGATTCAGGGCAGTGAATAAAAAGTTTATCGATGTCTATGCCGCAGACTACCCTTCTGATTATCCGGAGCCGGAGGCGATCATCACGGCGGTGATGTATCGGGGGCGGATTTTGGAGGTACCGGTGGTCATGAAAGAACGGGAAGGCGGGGAAAGCTCCATTAATCTGCGAAAATCCGTTTACTATATGATCAAGGTGACATTGGCGATTCTGGTCAGGCGGATCAGCTACGGGTTTCGAAGATAAAACGGGAGGCGGAAAATGGGAGCGAATATCTTACCGGTGAATCTGCGCATCACACTCGCAATCGCATTGGTGGTTTACCTGGTTTTGATCCTTGTTTTTCTGAAAAATAAGGCGATTGAACTGAAATATACGCTGCTCTGGCTGGCGGCCGGCGTTGCCATGGGAATATTGATCGTTTTTCCTGAAATTCTTCCCTGGTTCATTCATTTGCTGGGCGTGACGGACAATATGAACGGTCTGTTCCTGATTTGCATTGCATTTCTGATGATGCTGCTGATGGAGCTGACCTCTATCGTTTCCAGACAGGCGCGCAAGATCCGCCGTCTGACCCAGAATCAGGCGATCATGGAGCGGGAAATACGGGAATTAAAGGAAAGCATCGGAGAAAAAAATGGATAAGGTATCCGTCATCATGACGACCTATAACAGCATAGAGCATATCCGCACAACGCTGGAGAGCGTGCGGCGGCAGGATTATCCGTCCATTGAGGTGGTGGTCTGTGACGGAGGATCGACGGACGGCACGCTGGATGTGCTGCGGGAATATGAAAAGCTGCCGGATATGGAGCTGCGGTGGAGGTCAGAGCCGGATCATGGGCTGTATGATGCCATGAATAAAGGATATGGCATGTCCACAGGGGAAATTGTGGTGTGCTTTAACGATGTTTATTGCAGGAAGGATGCCATACGGCTCTGCGTGGAGGCGATGGAGGCTCAAAACTGCAGCGGCGCCCATGCCGATCTGGTTTATGCGGACGGGGATAAGGTAATCCGAAGGTGGAGAATGGGCGAGGGCACGATTGCGCAGGGGTGGATGCCGGGGCATCCGACGCTGTTTCTGCGACGGGAAATTTATGAACGGTATGGGCTGTATCATACCGATTATCGGGGATCGGCAGATTATGAATTCATGGTGCGGATTTTAAAGGACGGAAATATCCGGCTGGCATATGTGCCGGAAACGATTGTGAGCATGTACTATGGCGGAGTCAGCACAAAGGGGCTGGGAGGCTACCTGCTCTCCTTAAAGGAAGGGCATCGGGCATTAAAAGAAAACGGCGTAAAATGCGCATGGGTGATCGACTTAAAGCGCACGATAAGAGTGCTTAGGCAGTTCTGAGATTGCCGGAAAAAGGAAGCCGGACTGCGGGCAGACGTAGAAGCTGTATTGGGGTAACAGTTCAGACCTGTCTGAACTGTTACGTATTTGGGGGATTTATGAAAGAAATTGCGATCGATTTGCTGTGGCTCCGCCCAAAAAAGGTGGGCGGAACAGAGTTTTATATCCGAAATCTTTTGGACGGGCTTAAGGAGCTGGAGGATGAATTTCATTTCGTATTGATTGCCGCTTTGGATAATGCGGATACCTTTGCGCATTACCTTACAGATAAGCGGTTTCGCATGATAACCGTAAATATCAGGTCGGAAACGATTGGAAAACGCCTGATCTGGCAGAATCTGTTTGAGAACAGGTTCCTTAAGAAAAACGGGCTGCAAATATGCTTTTCCCCGGTTTTTTTCCGCCCCTTTTTCAATGGCGGGGTTTCCTGGATGAACACCGTTCATGATATTCAGGCTTATCATTATCCCAAATATCACCCTTTTTATGAGGTGGCATATTCCTGGCTGTGCTGGTACGCAAACTGCCTTTTTTCCAAAAAGGTGATCGTCATTTCGGAATATGTGAAGCAGGATTTGGTGAAGTATTTTCATTTTAAGCCGGAGAAGATAGAGGTGATCTATAATCCGGTCGCAGTGGAGGAGCCGGAGGACGCTGTGTTTGAAACGGTCCGGGAGAAATATGGCGTGGAAAAAGGGGAGTATTATTATACGATTTCCCAGCTGATTCCCCACAAAAACCTGATGACGCTGGTGTCAGTGATGGAAAAGATTAAAAAAGAGAAGCTTTCCCTCCCTCATAAGCTGCTCATCTCTGGCGTTTCCGGCTTCCGCAGCGATCAGCTAAAGGAGTTGATCCGGGAAAAGGGGCTGGAGGATGAGGTCTGCCTCACCGGATTTGTGGAAAATGATGTGAAGTTTAGCCTTTTGAAAAATTGTCGGGCGTTTCTGTTTCCCAGCGTTTTTGAGGGATTCGGCATGCCGCCGATCGAGGCGATGATGCTAAAGGCTCCGGTCATTACGACAAAATGCACCTGTATTCCGGAGGTGACGCAGAATCAAGCCAATTATGTGGAGGATCCGTTCAGCGTGGATGCCTGGATCGCTGAAATGGGAAAAAATCCGGGTGGGGAAACGAAGCTGGATGCGTCCGTGTATGAGAAGGGACGGATTTCGCGGAGGTATCTGGAGAGTATACGGGAGTTTGCGGAGCAGGGAAAACGATGAAGGTATCGGTGATTCTTGTAAATTACAATGGTATGATTTATAATGAGGCTTGTATACAGTCTATCCTGAAAAGCAGGTTTGATGGTCAGATTCATATTTATGTGGTAGATAATGGATCGACGGATGGTTCTATGGAGGCGCTGCAGAGGCGCTGGGAGGAAGGAAGCGTTATTTCTTACCTGTACATGGGGGAGAATCTCGGCTTTTCAGCTGCAAATAATGCAGGAATCAGGCAGGCAATGCAGGATAGGACGGATTATTTGCTACTTTTGAATAATGATACCTGTATTGAAAGGACGATGATTCAGGAACTGGTTCATGCAGAACAGAGACATAAAAATTGTATGGTATTGCCCAAGATCTATTATTATGATAAAAAGGATACGATTTGGTCCGCAGGAGGAGGTTTTAGCCGGATTGTGAAAAAGCCCTTCAGCTGCGGAGAAAATCAGAAGGATGCGCAGGCATTCAACGTAGAACGGAAATGTGAGAACGGAAATGGCTGCTGTATTTTCATGAGCCGTGCGGTGATTGAGCAGGTCGGATTATTGGATGAAGATTTCTTTTTGTATTATGAAGATACGGAATTCTTTATGCGTGCCGGAGAAAAGAACGTCGGGATTTTTTTTGCACCAACAGCACGGATGTACCATAAGGTAAACGGTTCCACGGGAGGAAATGACAATCCGGCGTGCGTATATTACATTACGAGAAACTGGCTTATATGTCACAGGAAGCACCTGGGGAGGGGTGCGTTTTTGATTTTTCTGATATATTTTCTGGCAAACAGGATTGCATGGGTTTGCATCTGGACTGGGCGGGGAATGCACGAACAGGTGAAAGCGGTATGGAAAGGAATGCGGGATTTTTGGGGAGGAAAAACCGGAAAATATGTGGGATAGGAAAGAACAGGGTTTGCAGTCAGGGAAGATACGTAGTATAATAAGCTGAATGTCAGGGGAAGATCATGTATTTCAGAAAGAAAATAACAGTGACCAATTTCATACTGGCTGTTTTGGTTATGTTTTTGCATAGCTATAATATTGTGCAATATCCTGCGGCGGAACATACATTTCTTCCAGAGCTTGAGTTTTTTGTGTCGAAAACAGCAGGTAATCTGGCAGTCCCGTGCTTTTTTATGATATCTTCCTATTTGTTCTATAGAAATTATGGGACAGATAAGATTCTGGAAAAATACAAAAGCAGGTTTAAAAGTGTTTTACTTCCCTACTGGATCTGGAATATGCTGTATTATTTGCTGTTTCTTGCGTTGGTGGCATTTCCTGTCAGCAGATATTTCATGGACACGCAGCAGGTGGAATGGTCGATGCATGAGTGGCTGCAGGCCGTAAGCAACCACAAATATAATGGCGCGTACTGGTTTATGCAGCAGCTGGCATGGTTTGTTTTGCTGTCGCCGGTGATCTGGATGATTATGAAGAGAAAATGGGGAATTGCTTTGCCACTTTTCCTTTTGGTATGGAATTACGTGGAAATTCATTTACCGGCAGAGGGATTTGGACTCCGACTGGACATGCTGGTTTACTGGTGTGTTGGCTGCTATCTGGCGCAGCATGGTGCAGAGTGGTTTGAGTCAAAGGCGGCGAAAGAGAAGTATTATTATGGCGTGCTGTTTCTTGGGGTACTGGGAGCCCGTTTCTGGCTGGAGTACGTAAAGGGATTGAGTGTGTACAGCAGTCGGCTGGCGGCATTTTTGATGTTTATCAATGTTTTGTTGCTATGGCATTCGTTGGATATTCTGAGTTATCGAAAGGTATGCTGGTGGATGGAAGTCACTTTCTTTATTTATTCGACACATCCCATATTAGTGGATGCTGTGAAGAAAGGGATGGCGAAGCTGTTTCCCGATACGCTGGCATTCGGATTGATCAATTATTTTGCGGCGGTAGGAATCAGCCTGTGCATCATCATAATGGCAGCGAAGCTTTTGATGAACTATGCGCCCTTTGTCTGGAAGATTTTAAACGGCGGCCGTGGATTGCCAAAGGCGGACAGGGAGATTAGCGGATGAAAAAGGGATATTATATTCATTTCCAGGGGCGCACCTCTATCGGCGTCAGCAAAAAGATAGATATGCAGCTGGAGGAATTCCGGAAATATTTTGAGATACAGGAGCTGGAGGTGGAAACCAGGAACAGGACGCTTGTGCAGAGACTTTTCGGGCTGTTTCCGACGGCGTCCATTGCGCGGAATTACAGGCAGGCGCTGGAACAAATGGAATCTCCTGACTTCTTGTATGTCCGCCGCACAGTAGCGGATAGAGAGTATTTGAATTTTTGGAAAACTGTCAAACAGCGCTGGCCGGAGTGTAAGATTATTATAGAGATTTTTACGTATCCTTATGATAAGGATGATTTTGGAAAATGGAATGCATGGCCGTTTCTGATCAAGGAGCTTCTTTACCGGGGAAGGCTGAAAAAATATGTGGACCGGTTTGTGACCTATTCCGATGACAGGGAGATCTTTGGAATTCCCACAATCCGCACGACAAACGGGGTGAATGTGGAAAGTCTGCGCCCGGTAAAGGGCGAATATCAGCATATGCGGCTCCGGATACTTGGAGTTGCCTATATGCAGCGTCAGCATGGCTATGAACGGATTATTGAAGGATTGCGGGAATATTATCAGGATGGCGCGTGCGAATATCAGGTATCCCTGGAGCTTGTAGGTGACGGACCGGAAAAAGGAGCCTATCAGGAGCTGGTACAGAAATATGGTCTGCAGGATCATGTCCGGTTTTATCCGATGACCACAGGAGAGGCGTTGGATGATCTGTATGATCAGGCGGACATTGCGGCGGCTGTTTTTGGCATGTATAAGGTTGGCTTCCATGAAAAAGTAGGCGCAATTAAGACGAGGGAATGTCTGGCAAAGGGGCTTCCCATGATTTCCGCATCTCCTATCGATGTTTTGGAGGAGGGGTTCCCATATCTGAAACTGTTTGAGAATGACGGCAGTGTGGTGAATATGCAGGAAGTAATTGATTTCTTTGAAGATATTCGGAAAAGAGACGGAAAAAAATCCGTTGTAGCGGCGAAACTGCGGAATTTTGCCAGGGAGCATGTCAGCATGGAAATCGTGATGAAGCCAATCGTTGATTTTATCGGTTAGAGACAGGGCGTTTGCAGGAAGGAAAATGATATGAGATATGCATTGATCGGTTGTGGAAGAATATCTCCAAACCATATCGCGGCAGCAAAGGCAAATCATTTGGAAATGGTGGCAATCTGCGATATCGAGGCTGCCAACATGGAAGATAAAAAGCTGAAATTTGAGCTTGCAGATTCAGTAAGACAATATACGGACTATAAGGAGCTTTTGCAGGCGGAGAAGCCGGAGCTGGTTGCCATCGCGACGGAAAGCGGGAAGCATGCGCAGATTGCGCTGGATTGTATAGAAGCAGGATGCAATCTGATTATTGAAAAACCGATTGCCCTGTCTCTGTCCGATGCGGACAGGATCATTGAGAAAGCGAAGGAGAAGGGGGTAAAGGTCTGCGCCTGCCATCAGAACCGGTTTAATAAATCCGTACAAAAAATCCGGGATGCGGTGGAAAAAAAGCGCTTCGGGAGAATGTTTTACGGGACTGCCCACATCAGGTGGTGCCGGGATTTTGAGTATTATCACCGGGCACAGTGGCGCGGCACGTGGGAGCAGGACGGCGGGGCATTGATGAACCAGTGTATCCACAATATTGATCTGCTGCGTTGGATGATGGGAGATGAAATCGAGGAAGTGGTGGGGATGACGGACCGTCTGAACCATGAATATATTGAGGCGGAGGATCTGGGGATTGCCCTGATCAAATTTAAGAACGGCGCTTATGGCATTGTGGAGGGGACGACGGATATTTATCCGAAGAACCTGGAGGAAACGCTGTATCTGTTTGGGGAAAAGGGAACCGTGAAAGCGGGCGGACAGTCCGTGAACATTATCGAAGAATGGAATTTTTCGGATATGCTGGATGATCCGGCTGCGGTGAAGCGACAGTATCATGAGGCGCCACCCAATGTATATGGCTTTGGACATACCCCTTTGTATGCGGATGTGATAGAAGCGATTGAAAAGAACAGAGAGCCTTATGTGGACGCGAAAGCCGGAAGACGGGCGCTGGAGCTGGTGCTTGCCATCTATAAGTCTGCCGCTGAGAAGGAGATCGTAAAGCTGCCGCTGACCGAATGCTCCACGCTGGAATTTCAGGGGAGATTTTAAGAATCATGGAAAAAAACTATTTTGTGCACGAAAGCAGCTATATTGACGAGGATGTTATGATCGGAGAAGGTACAAAAATCTGGCATTTCTGTCATATCCAGAGAGGGGCGAGGATCGGAAAAAACTGCTCCCTGGGACAAAACGTGAATGTTTCAAACGGCGTGCATATTGGGGATCGGTGTAAAATTCAGAACAATGTTTCTGTTTATGAAGGTGTTGAGCTGGAGGACGGCGTTTTTTGCGGGCCTTCCATGGTTTTCACAAATGACCTGACGCCAAGGGCAGAGCATCCCAAAGGAAGCGCAGGATATAAAAAAACGCTCGTGAAACGGGGCGTTACAATCGGAGCGAATGCGACGATTGTTTGTAATCATGTTCTGGGAGAATACGCCACAATTGCTGCCGGTGCTGTGGTGACGGGTGATGTGGAGCCCCATGCGTTGATGGCGGGAGTACCGGCGCGGCGGATTGGATGGGTTTGCGAGTGTGGACAGGTGTTGAACGGAGATTTGCATTGCCCGGATTGCGGTACTTGCTATGATTGGCTGGAAGATGTTGATTGAAAAAAGATGTACGGTTTAGAACTGCGTTTCAAACGATATAATGGAGCGATATTGTAAGGATAAGAGCGAAAGGATTCACATATCTGAAATGGAATTTAGGGATTTAAAATCACAATACCAGGTTCTCAAAAGGGACATTGATGCTGCTGTGGAAAAAGTGATGACAAACGCCAATTTCATTTCCGGCAGAGAGGTGGCAGAGCTGGAAAGCCAATTGGCAGAATATGTTGGCGTAAAGCATTGCGTCACCTGCGCGAATGGTACGGATGCCCTTCAGCTTGCACTGATGGCCTGGGGGATCGGAAAGGACGATGCGGTTTTTTTGCCGGATTTTACGTTTTTTTCTACGGCGGAGGTAGTGCCCTGGGTGGGGGCGACGCCTATATTTGTGGATATTGATAAGGAAACCTTCAATCTGTCTCCGGATGCTTTGGAAAAGGCAGTGCTAAGAACGCAGCAGGAAGGAAAACTCACCCCAAGGGTGATCATTGCGGTTGACTTATTCGGGCTGCCTGCAGAGTATCCAGAGCTTCGAAAGATTGCGGACAAGTATCATATGCTGTTGTTGGAGGATGGCGCGCAGGGATTTGGTGGCAGAATCGGAGAGAAAAGGGCCTGCAGCTTTGGGGATATTTCCACGACTTCTTTTTTTCCGGCGAAACCCCTTGGCTGTTACGGAGACGGCGGGGCAATTTTTACCGATTGCGATGAATGGGCAGCGCTTTTACGTTCCTTCAGAGTGCATGGGAAAGGTAGCGGAAAATATGATAATGTCAGATTGGGCATGAATTCCCGGCTGGATACCCTGCAGGCGGTTGTTTTGCAGGTGAAACTGCGGCATTTTGATCCGTTTGAGCTGGAAAGCGTGAATCAGGCTGCGGCATGGTACGGAAAATATTTGGGGGAGACTATCAGGAAGCCTGTCGTAAAGAAAGGCTTTTTGTCCAGCTGGGCACAATATACGGTTTTGTTAAAGAATACGGAAGAACGGGATCGGATGCAGGAGACGCTTAAACAGAAGGGGATTCCTGCCATGGTTTATTATCCGAAGGGAATGCATGAGCAGAAGGCGCTGGAGCGTTATTTTGAAGAACATATTTCAGGGCAGTTACCGGTGACGGAGGAAGTCTGCGGGCGTTGCCTGTCGCTGCCCATGCATCCTTATCTACAGGAGGAAGAGGTGAAATTTGTTTGCGCTTGCGTAAATGAAACACTTCAATATTGAAATGATAATTTATACGAAGGATGAGGCCGGACGGGAGCAGCTGAAGAAATTATATGAGAGAGATTCCCTGTGGAGCGCTCCGTTAGAAGCCATTTGTGTAGATGATGCGGTGATTTTGCCGGACAGGGACCGGAAGGGAGGCGTCATTGATCGGAGTGGAGCGTTTGTGACGGAATCCGCCTATCAGCATGGCGATGTCAATTTATGGGGCGGAAGCTATGAAATCGTGGAGCAGGAAATAGAGTATGTGCCTGAAAAAGTGATTTTTATCGGACAGCTTTTCCGGCATTGGGGTAATTTTCTTTTTGATTGTCTGGCAAGAGTGTGGTGTGCGCTGAAGGAAGAGGAAGAGCTCAGAATTGCATATTGTTTCAGTCTGCAATCTCCGAATGATGCATTTGAGCAAAAATGTAAGAATTTTTTTCAGCTATTGGGAATTTCGCAGGATAGATTGCTCGAAATCAGAAAACCTGTGAGATTTCATATGGTTATCGTCCCTCAGTTGTCAATATTTCCGGGAACGTTTTGTACGAAGGAATTTTTGGAGGTTTTTGATGAAGCTGTCAGCCGTGTGGCGAACAGCATGAATGGAGAAGTTTATGACAGGCTGTATCTGACCAGGACACAAATGGCATCCTGTAAAGAGCTGGGAGAAAAGAAAATTGAGCATATATTCCGAAAACTGGGATTTCAGATCATTGCGCCGGAAAAACTGAAGATAGAAGAACAGATCTATTTGTTCAGTCATTGTAAGATTCTGGCATCGATAGAAGGGACAACATCGCACAATATCATGTTTGCCGGCGAACGGACGGAGCATATTATTTTGAGAAAGCAACGGTATGTGAATACCAGGCAGGTTCTTTTTGACAGGGTGAAAAAAATTGAACCGCAGTACATAGATATCTTTTTCGAACCCTTTCAGGGATTTCCGCTTAATCATGATGCCGGACCGTTTTGGGTGGGGATTACGTCCTCTATGAAAAAGTGGATGAAGAGTCAGGGAATTACGCTGTCATGGAAGGAATGGGGAGCGGTTCTGATGTCTGAAATTATGGATGGAATACTATATACAGCAAAATGTCTTTACTATAAATATGTTCTGAAATATTGATGAGCAGAGCGATGGGAGACGCAGGTCTGCCGCTTATAGAGGGGAAAGAACTGACAGGATTACAACTGGCGTGGATTTTCTGATTTTTATGTATGGACTGTTGTAGTAATGCAGAGGAGTAATAATGGAAGAAAACAGGAAAACTCATAAAAGAAAGCTCTTCATGGTTACAACGAACTATCCGAATCAGGGAGGCGACAGCGTTTTCGCCCTGCCGGAGCTGCCGGAGCTGGCGGCCCGGTTTGATCTGACAGTCATTTGTACAGGAGGAAAGGGCGACTGCAAATATGCCAGGGAGGATGTCAGCTATCTGTTTTATGAGCAAAAATTGTCTCCTGGGGTAAAGTTGTGGTATGCCTTTCAATATTTCCTGCGCAGGGCCTGTTGGAAGGAGCTTTTTGAAATATGGAAGAACCGAAAAGGGGACACGCTGGGAAAAACAGCGGGGAAAATTTATAAATCGATTGAATTTTATGCATGCGGGGAAGCGTTTTACCGGTTTTTCGTCAGGCATGCGAAAGATAGTTTTTCCGATGAAAATGTGATATACTATACGTTCTGGTGCAACGCATATAGTTTGCCCATGATTCTTCACAAAAAAAAGCATGAGAATTTCCACATGATCACACGGCTGCATGGATACGACCTGTTTGAGGAACGGTATCTGTACGGACGGCAGCCCTTTAAAACGATCATTAATGAAGGCATGGAGCGGCTTTTTTTTGTAGCCGGACTGCCCATGCAATATTACAGGGCAGTGCATCGGGAGCTGGACGAAAGGAAAACGGAGGTATGCAGGCTGGGAGTGTACCCGATTGAAATGGAGGAGAGACGGGAAAGGCTTGCTCCGTTTCTGCTGGTGAGCTGCTCTAACATGGTCTCCTTAAAGAGAATTCCGCTTCTGATTGAGGCCCTTTCCGGTTTGGAAGAAAGCATTTACTGGATTCATTTCGGGGACGGCACAGAACGGCAGACTTTGGAACAGGCAGCGAGGGACAGGCTCGGCAAAAAGAACAATATTCAATATGCGTTTCAGGGCAGTCTGCCCAATGAAGAGATCAGGCGGTTTTATGCGAGGACACAGGTGGATTGCTTCATCACCGTTTCCGAAACGGAGGGAGGAGCGCCGGTTTCCATCATGGAGGCGATGGCGGCAAAAACGCCGGTGATCGGAACAGCGGTGGGGGATATCCCTGCCATGATAGACGGAAACGGCATTCTGCTCCCGGAAAATCCTTCTGCGCAAGAGGTTTGTGGAGCGATCAGAAGGGTGATTTCCATGCCGGAGGCGGCGCGCAGAAAATGGGGGGAGCGTTCCTTTTATCTGTGGGAAGAATATTTTAACGCGGAAAAAAATGCCCGTGTTTTTGGAGAAAAGGTGGACAGCATAGGAAGATGAGAGCGACGGCCAAAGGAGTATCCTGATATGTACGGTTGGATGATGGGAAAAAATGTAAAACTTCTATACGAAACGGACTGGAAAGAGCAGGAACGGAAGGGCTATCGGTTTGCGGCACATTTGCTGTGTAAATTTCCGGGAGATATCGTGAATGCCGTGGCGGAAAAGCAGGATTGCTTCCTGGATGGCTATGTGGGAAATAAGCATGAGCTGGTCAAAAGGTCCGGCGCAGAGAACTGGGAAAGAACATTCTGTCAGCTGTGCAGCACAGAAGCCCCTTTTGAAAGCCTGCGGGGATCCTTTGGCGGATTTGTCGTATCCCGCGTGACAGCCGCCGATGAAATCACGCTGTTTACCGATCAGATGGGAAGCAAGGCTGTTTACTATTATCAGGATGAGGAACGTTTCATTGCTGCATCCAATCTGGAAAGCATTGCAAAAACCCTGCGGGAAAACCGGATCGAGTATCATCTGGATGAAACGGCAGTCCGATATATGCTCACCTATGGCTTCATGATTGACGATACGACCTTCATCCGGGAGGTGAAGCGGGTATTGCCCGGTCAAAGCGTGAGGTGGAAAGCAGGGGCGGTTGAAAAAGCGACATACTACCTGTTTGACAATACCAAAACGGAAAACTGGACAAAGGAGGAGGCGATTGAGAGGATCGACGCATCCTTCCGGCAGGCGATCAGACGGGAGTTTGAAAAGGACCGGGAATACGGATACCGTCATCTGGTGGATTTGAGCGGTGGACTGGACAGCCGGATGGTTTGTTGGGTAGCACATGAGCTGGGATATACGGATCAGCTGAATTTTACCTATTGCAGGACAAAATATCTTGATCATGGCATTTCCGAGAAAATTGCCATGGATTTAAAGCATGAATATTTGTATAAGCCGCTGGACGACGCGGGGTGGATGTACGATATTGACGAAATGCTGCAAAGAAACAATGGGGCTGCATTGTACCATGGCATAACGGGCGGAAAGCGGTTTTTGTCTCTGCTGAACCCGGAAATGTTTGGAATTGAGCATACCGGCATGGTTGGGGATGTGATCCCTTCCTCCTTTTATGCGGATGAGGCTGCGGCATACGCGCCGCCGACATTTGGGAAGCATCAGTATTCCGGCAGACTGCAGTATACGTTCGATCCCAAAATTCTTGACAGGTATCCCAATCAGGAGATTTTTGCCCTGTATACCAGAGGGCTTTTGGGGGCGTCGTCCTCCTATCTCATACGGCAAGGCTATTTTGAAACCGCCTCGGCGTTTCTGGATGTGGATTTTCTGGATGATTGTTTGAAAATGCCATTTTCCTACCGGGCAAGGCACAATATTTATCTGGACTGGATGCGGGAAAAATATCCGGCGGCCACAGAGTACGGGTGGGAAAAGTGGGGCGGCGTCAAGCCGAAAAAATCCCATATTAAATATCGGAAAGCGGTTACGGCAGTGAGGCTCGCGGACCATTTTATCAGAGGGCTTGTGGGAAGGGCAGAAGAAGATAACATGAATCCGCTGGACTACTGGTATGGGCAGGATCCGGCACTGCAGAAATATTATCAGGATTACTTTTTTGAGAACATCGGTAAGGTAAAGGCAGGACAGGAGCTGATAAATGACCTGGAAAAGCTGTTTGGAGAGGGCAATGTTTCTGAAAAAGGGATGGTTTTAACGGTATTGGGGGCTGTTAAAAATTTCTTTTAGATGTTATACTATAGTGAATGAGAATGATCGTCAAACACAGATGTGAAGGGGAAGAGGAAACTGTCGGATGATTGAGCTGGATTTTCTGTTTATCTATGAGCATAAGGTACGGGAGCTGGAAAATCTGTGCCTGATGAAGTACGAGCTGGACAGGCGCGGCTATCGCACGCATATCGTGCAGATTGAGGATGAAGCGGCGGTAAAAGCGGTAAAACCGATTTATCATGCCAAAGTGGTGGTCCTGATGGCATGCTATCAGAACAGCAGCCTGGAATGGCACACAAAGGACTTTGTGAAATTTGAGAAAGCCATTGATTTGCAGTGGGAAAATATTGTGTATCCCAAGGACGAGAAGGATCCGAAGGCATACAAGAACTATTCCGGCATCGCCAAGGAGGTGGTGCGGGTATCCTGGGGGGAAATGAACCGCCGCAGGATGCTGGATGTCGCCCATCTGGATCCGAAGAAGGTCAAGCTGATCGGGCATGTGGGAATGGATTTTTTGCGGGATGAGCTGAAAGGCTATTATCAGTCCCGGGAAGAGGTTCTTGGACACTATCGGATTCCGGCAGATAAGCGGGTTTACCTGTTCATTTCTCCCTTTTTCTCGGATCACCTGACCGGGCCGCATATCGATGAGATGTGCAGGCGTTTTGGGGAGGGCTGGAGGGCGTATTATGATGTGTTCATGCGCAATTCCAAGCAGGTGATTCTGGAATGGATGGAGCAGGTATGTATCGAGCAGGAGGATGTGGTCTTCATCTATCGGCCCCATCCGGGAGAGACCAGCGAAACGGCGAACCGGATGCAGGAAAAGCTGCCGAATTTCCGGGTGATTCCGGACCTATCCGTGAAGCAATGGATCCTCGCCTGCGATAAGGTATATACCGGAAACAGCTCGACCTTTGTGGAAGCCTTTTTTGCAAAGAAAATGTGCTATATGCTTTTCCCATATCCGGTTCCGACGGATTATGAGCTGGCCATGATAAAGGGTGCGGAGAAAATCTGTGATTTCGAGGCGTTCCGGAAATCGACAACGGAAACGGATGAGAAATTCCCGATCAGGGAAGAGGTGATCGATGAGGTGTACGCCATAGACTGGGACAAGCCCAGCTATGTGAAGTTTGCGGATATGGCAGAGGATGTGCTAAAAGATCCTTACTATGCCCTGACAAAGCAGCAGTTAAAGGAGTATCGGACGAAGCTGCCGTTTAAAACCCGGTGTGTGAAAGCGATATCCAGAATCGACCTTATCTACCGCCCATATCTGAAGCTGATAGAGAACGAGAGGATTCAATGGAAATGGCTGCAGCCGCTGCGGGATTCCCGCAAAAAAGTGGAAGAGAACGCGAGAAATCATCATTTTGAACAGGCGAGTGAGAAAGAAATTGCGGCGATTGTGAACAAGATTGCCGCACAATTGAATAAGTGAAACGGTTCAGACCTTCTGAACTGTTATGAATAAGCAAAAAACGGAGGAAAAGAAAATGAATAAGACGATCACAGCAATTGTCCCGGTAAAAGGAAACAGCACGAGGCTGCCGAACAAAAATATTCTGCCCTTCGGGGAATCCAACCTGCTGACACACAAGCTGGAGCAGCTTAAGCAGGTGAAGGGCATTACGGACATCATCGTTTCATCGGATTCTGACCAGATGCTCGCGATGGCGAAGGAAGCCGGCGTGACCGCTATGAAACGTCCGGAGCAATACGCGAATGAGTCTGTGCCCTTTGGCATGTTTCTGGAATACATCTGCAAGGAGGTTCCCAATGACCACATCATGTGGGCGTGCGCGACCTCTCCTCTTGTGGAGCCCTATCTGTATGAAAAAGCGATCCAGACATATTTTGAGAAGCTGGAGGAGGGCTATGATTCCCTGATCACCTGCGCGCCCTATCAGACCTACCTGATGGACGAGAACGGACCGCTGAACTTTAAAATGGGACTGGAGCATAAAAATTCCGAACAGCTGCCCATGCTGTATCACTTCACCAATGGTGTGAATCTTGCGCCGAAGGATAAGATCATCGAATGGCATTACAACTATGGTCCCAAAGCGTATCGCCTGTTGGTAAACAAGAGGGAAGCGGCGGACATTGATGATGTATATGATTATGAAATTGCGAAGGCGCTGTATGCCATGAAGGATCCGAATCCTACGATGTGAGCGTCTGAAAAGAGGGAGTATGGCAGAAATTAGTTTGCTGGATTGTACGCTGCGGGACGGCGGCTATATCAATGACTGGGATTTCGGTTACGATACCATCAAAAGCATTCTTGATAAGCTGGTGGCATCCCAGGTGGATTATGTGGAAATCGGCTTTTTGCGGAACTGTGCATATGACAGGAATAAAAGTGTTTTTAATAACTGCGAAGAGATGAAGCCGGTTCTTCCCACAGAGAGGGGAAATACCAGATTTTCGGCGATGGCGCTTCACAACACCTACGATCTGGACAAGCTGGAGCCCTATGACGGAAAGACGATCGACCTGATCCGCGTCACCTTCCATGACTATGATGTCGAAGAAGGACTTGCTTTTATCCGGCGTGTGAAGGAAAAGGGATATCAGGTTTCCTGCAATCCCATTAATATCATGGGATATTCTGATGAGCAGATTCTGAAGCTGCTTGCAAGGGTGAATGAGATCAAGCCTGCAGCGTTTGCTATTGTGGATACCTTTGGTTCCATGATGAAGCAGGATCTGCTGCGGATTTATTCCATGGTGGAGCATAACCTTGATCCGTCCATTGCCATCGGTCTGCATTTGCATGAAAATCTGGCGCTCGCTTACTCGCTGGCGCAGGAATATATCAGCATCCGGGCGACCGGGCGAAAGAGCATCATTGATGCCTCCATGCTGGGAATGGGACGTGTTCCGGGAAATCTCTGCATGGAACTGATCATGGATTACATGAACAAGCAGCAGGGCTGTAACTATAATGTAAATCCGGTGCTGGACGGCATTGATGACCACATCGTGCAGCTCAGGCAGATCGAGCCCTGGGGATATAATATCGCTTATGCCCTGTCCGCCAAATATAATCTGCACCGGAATTATTCGGAATTTTTGCTGGGAAAGGGCAGGCTGCGGGCGAAGCAGATCAACCAGATCCTTTCCCGGATCGAGCCAGGTAAGAAGACGTCATTTGATAAGGAATATATTGAAAAGTTATATCTGGATTTCCAGAGCATTCAGGTGGATGACGCTGCTCTGCTGCAAAGGCTGGAGCGGGAGATTGCGGAACGAAATGTGCTGGTCATCGCGCCGGGATTCAGCATACGGGAGTATGAGGAGAAAATAGACCGCTTCATAGAGGAAAAAAGGCCAGTGATTTTTTCGGCGAATTTCGTGCCGGAGCACTATAGGACCGATTATACCTTTTTCTCAAATGCAAGAAGGTACGAAACCTATAAGGACAGGCAAAAAGCAGAGAAGATCATCGTCACCTCGAACCTGTTAAATCTGGGATGCGAGACACATAATGTGGTAAACTATTCCGAGGTCAGCTTCAGTGAGAAGGGAAACTGCGACAATTGCATGATCATGCTGCTGCGCATGCTGCAAAAGCTTGGCGGGGGAAGAATCTTTCTTGCAGGCTTTGACGGCTATCAGGAAAAAGGAAATAATTATGTGAGCGCACATATGGCGAGCCCTCATACGAAGGGAGAGGAAGAAAATATGACACTACGGCGTTTTGTGCAGGATCTGGAAAGCAGGATGCAGCTGGAGTTTCTGACACCGTCCCACTATGAAACGACATGACAGCGGATTTTCAAATATTGTGGGACCGGGGAGGCTTTGGAATGCAGGACTTGAAAAAAATCAGATATCTGGTCATTGATGTGGACGGCACCATGACCGATGCGGGCATTTACTATGATGAACATGGAAATGAATTGAAAAAGTTCTGCACGAAGGACGCCGCGGGTTTTTTTGCCTCACATCAGGTGGGCATACAGATTATGGTGCTGACGGGCAGGGAGTGCCAGGCGACAACCAGAAGAATGCAGGAAATGAAGGTGGATTTTCTGGTGCAGAATGTAAAGGATAAATTGGGATATCTGGAGCGTTTTATGCGGGAAAACGGCATTCCCAGGGAAGAGCTGGGATATCTGGGTGATGATCTGAATGACCTGGAGAGCATGCGGCTGGCTGGATTTGTGGGATGTCCGGCGGATGCCTGTGAAGAGGTAAAAGCGATTTCCGACTATATCTCGGAGGTAAAGGGCGGATATGGGGCGGTGCGGGATATCATCGCCCATGTGCTGAAACGGCGGCAGGAATGGGACTGGGCTGTGGAGCAGATATATGGGGTGGGGATATGAAGGAACGGATGAATGTTTATCTGACAAGCGGAAAAAGAAACTTTTTCTATTGTTATCCTGCCATCAAATCCCTTTTTATCGAGAATCAGGATTCCGAAATTTATTTATATCTTGTGTCAGAGGATCTGGAAGAGACCGATATTGCGCAGGAACAGGCGATTGCGCGGGAATGCGGACATCATATCATTATTCTTCGTTTTGATGTGGAACAGGCAAGGAAAAGCATCGTCTGTAAAAATCCGGAGCACTGGCCCATTGGAACGCTGGGCTGCTACTGGATGTTCCACGAATTGCTGCCGGAGGATGTGGACAGGATTCTGGCAATTGAAGCGGATACGGTAACGGTCGGTTCTCTTTCGCAATACTATCATACGGATCTGAACGGATATTATGCGGCCAGTCCGGATCCGGAACATAAGCCGGCAAACCATAGGAAATTGATGGAAAAATTGGAGGGGGATACGCTTACCTTCGTGATGTCTTTATATAATGTAAAGGCGATCAGGGAGGATTTTTCGGTTGCGGATATTCTGGAAACGGACGCTTGGGTGGTGGAGCAGTTCGGGCATTCACAGCAGGAATTGACGTTTGGCATTTTGTTTCGGGGGAAAATTAAATTTCTCCCGGGAAAGATGACATGCGTGGAAGAAAACCGGCAAGCCATGGGAGAGCTGGGGTATGATTATATCAGGGAGTGTGAGGGGAGCTGTAAGATATTGCACTTTTCTTCCTTTGTAGAAAAAGAAAAGCCTTGGAATCCGGTTTGCGTTATGCCGGGATATGTGCTGTGGTGGAAGTATGCAATTGAAAGTCCATATTATAAGCAGTATATAACAGAGCAGTGGAAAATTTATGATAGAAAAATTGCAGAAATTGCAGCGATTAAAAAGAATATTACGATGAAAAACCTGTTGGCAGCTTCCCTGGTGATAGCTTTTTTAGGAGTCTGCCTGGCAGGAATCCTGTTTTGTGGGCTTCCCTTTTCCTCTGTCTGGGTCTGGGGAGCCTGCTTTGGAGGAGCGGGCGTATGCTCGGTCATATTGCGGAAAATTATGATGTGGCTGCAAAAAGTAAAGTGAGGAAATGCCATGAGGATTATGTTCGCTGTTCCATGCTATTGGCCCTCCCAGGACGGGGTAACACATATTACGAAATATTTGGCGGAAGGGCTGGCAGCAAAGGGGCATGAGGTACTCGTTTTTACCAGCACAGGACGGGGCGGTCTACAAGAGCTGCCCAAAACGGAACTGCATGCTGGTGTGCAAATCGAGCGGATGCGGGTATATGTGAGATGGCCGTTAAAAATACAAGGGCGCGATGTGGAAAGCAATGCAAAGGCATATTTTCAGAAGGTGAAACAATACTGTCCGGATATTCTGATTGTAGTCTGTGCCCAAAGCTGGACTCTGGATTGGATCATTCCATATCTTGACCAGATTGCCTGTCCGAAGGTATTTTACTCACATGGATACTCCTGGATGAAAGAAAAATATGATATAAAGGAAAAGCTTATTGCGGGCAATATGGTGGGAGCATGGGGAGAATATCGGGCGAAGCGCTATTATAAAAGGCTCTATCGAATCCTTACAAAATTTGAGCTTGTTCTCTATTTACTGGAAAATAATAATGCATGTGTTTATGCCCGGGAGCATGGTCTTACAAACGGGAAGGTCTTGGAAAATGCTATAGAAGATGCGTTTTTATCAGAAGAGATGCAACATGAAGCCGGGAAGAATAAAACGGTACAGTTTTTATGTGTGGCGAATTATAATGATAATAAAAACCAAAGGCTGGTACTGGAAGCTTTTTGTAAAGCCAGAATGGAAAATGCGAGGCTGGTTTTTGCGGGATTTGAGGAAAATGCATATTTGCAGGAATTACGCCAGCTGAAAGAGGAGTGGGGAAGCGAAAAAGAGGTTCTTTTTCATGTGCATTTGGACAGGAATGAAATATATGAACTATACCGGAAATCTGATGTATTTGTCTGTGGGAGCAGGCTGGAAAATGCGCCGATTGTGCATTGCGAGGCAGCTGCTACAGGGATGGCGATTATCAGCACGCCGGTGGGGAATGTGAAAGAAATGGAAGGTATCCTGATCGCAGAAAATTGCAGGGAGATGAGCTTTTCAATGGAGCGGCTTGCAGGGGAGCGGGATGAGATGAAATGGCGGGGACAGCAGTTGCGGGAATATGTGATCGGAAAGAAATGCCGGGTGGTGGATAAAGTTGACTGGCTGGAGAAAAAGCTGGAGAAGCTATAAAATTTTAGGGCAATTTGAATCTGAATAAGGATAGGGTTGTTAAAAGTGAGAATATTGAATTATTTGAGAAAATGGGAAAAACTTGTGTATTTTAACCGTTGCTGGATACATCGGAATGATGCAGACTTTCGGCAAATGGTGTTGGAAGGTTACCAGAACCCGGATTTTCTTAAACTGCAGACAATGGGGGATGCGTATGAGGGAAAAACCATATACCTGATCAGAGAGCAGGGAAATGGGATGGGCTTTTTTGCAGAGGTTGGTGTTGTATTGATTAAGCTTTATTTTGCGTATGAGAGAGGATTTATTCCATATGTAGAATGGGGAGATCGATATTTATACTACGAAGCGGAGGGCGTGGAAGGAGAATACAATGCATTTCAGTATTATTTTATGCCGGTATCTGATGTCAGAGATGTCAGACATGCCCTGCATGTGTTGGAAGCGGATGGATCCCATTACCGGCAGGTGAAGGAGAAGTTTGATGCGGTCAGCTATGATGTCTCAGAGGAATATATTG
This sequence comes from uncultured Eisenbergiella sp., assembly GCA_910585455.1. GTDB lineage: Bacteria > Bacillota > Clostridia > Lachnospirales > Lachnospiraceae > Gallintestinimicrobium. The sequence continues at coordinate 131,479 of CAJUEL010000005.1, forward strand.
ATGCCATGGCGGATATGATGGGAAGATATATACGGTATAATGAAAAAACTGCCTTGTATCTGGAACGGGAATGTGATGCATTGTTGGGAAAGAAGAAAACAATAGGCGTGCATTACAGAGGAACGGATTTTCATAAACAGTACAACAACCATCCTGTAGCTGTGCAGATAGAGCAGGAGATTGAGAGGGTGCGGGAGTTGCTTGAAAAAGGCGGCTATGAGCAAATATTTTTGGCAACGGATGAAAATGCCGCAGTTGCTAAGTTTAGAGGAGTTTTTGGGGAAAGAGTCAAAGTATACAGGGATGTATTTCGGGAAGATGGCGAGGAATCAATTGCATTCAGCAGTTCAGACAGGTCGCAGCACCATTATCGGTTGGGACTGGAAGTTATGCGGGATGAGTATACGCTTGTTCAATGTGATGCATTGGTATGTGGATATTCAAACGTGACTTTTATTGCGCGGATTATGAAAAGGGCATGGCAGCATAGAAAGTATGAAGACTATGAGTTGATTAATAACGGGATTCACCATAACGATAATTACTTCTGGAAGAGTCAGTCATCTCTTCGCAAAGGAATGAAGGAGAAAAAAGCATGAAAGGATTGTTTTTTCAAAACTGGAAAAGTCTGAAGGATGTGTGGCGTAAACTGATGTATATTTTGTCCGATCCTCAGAAACGTCTGGCAAGGCTGGTATTTCTTTTGACAGTTATTGGTGCGGTTTTTGATACATTGGGAGTATCTGTGATTGTTCCGCTCGTACAGTCTTTTATAGCGGCAGATGCATTGATGAATAATAGTTACCTGCAGCCTCTCATTTGTTTTTTTCATATCACTACGCCGGCAACATTGATTGTGATGATTTGTGTTTTTGTAATCATTATATATATCCTGAAAAATATATATTTGATTTTTTTATCATATATGCGGGTAAAATATGCGTCAAAGGTGAGACGTGAGTTGTCTGTCAAGATGATGTATTCCTACATGCGCCGTGGATATGAATTTTTTTTAGATGTAAATACGGCGGATTTGCTGCGGGGAACCGGATATGATGTAAATGCTGTATACGACGTAATTAATCAGATATTCCGTATGCTGGCTGAGGTTTTAACAGTAATATGTATATGTGCGTTTATGTTCTATAAGGATCCTGCAATAACAACAGGTCTGATGTTTTTTCTTTTGTTTTCTGTTGGAAGCCTGATTATGGGATTTCAGAAAAGGTTGAAGTCCAGTGGAGACGTTTATAGGAAGTGTACTGTAAAAACGAATAAATATTTGCAGGAATCGTTTCAGGGAATCAAAGATGTGTTGGTTTTTAGAAGGGAGCTTTTCTTTGCTAAAAAGTATGAAGAGGCCTATAGCGAACAGCAAAAAGCTGATATCGTCAGGGTGGTATCTTCGGAAAGCCCTGCTTACATTATTGAAGCGATTTGTGTGAGTGGGTTTATTTTATTGATCAGCCTGAAATTTTTGTTTGGTTCCATGAATGATGATTTTATCCCCAATCTGGCAGCGTTTGCTGTGGCTGCTTTCCGGATATTGCCGTCTATAGGACGTATTTCTTCAAGCTATAACCAGCTGGTTTATATCGGAGTTGCATTGAATGCAACCTATAATAATCTGAAAGAAGTGGAGGAATACGAAAAAAATGCACGTGCTCTGAATGCGTCAGGAATGAATGATAAATTACCTTTTTGTGGAAAAATTGAGATACGTGATTTGGATTGGTGTTATCCCAGATCTGAAAAAAAGATATTGGATCATTGTTGTTTATCCATAAAAAAAGGGACATCTATTGCATTTATTGGACAATCCGGGGCAGGAAAATCCACATTGGCAGATATTCTTTTGGGGCTTTTGATTCCGCAAAAGGGGATTATAGAAGTGGACGGAAAGGATATCTACAAAAATATGAATGCCTGGAAGGCGAATATTGGCTATGTACCACAAAATGTATTTCTGCGGGATGATACAATACGGAACAATATTGCATTTGGTCTTGATGAATCAGAAATAGATGAAAAAAAGGTTTGGAATGCGATTGAGCAGGCACAGTTACGGAAAACAATCGAAGAGCTTCCAGAAGGGTTGGATACTTTGATGGGAGAACGCGGCGTACGTTTTTCGGGAGGGCAGAGACAGAGAGTTGCAATTGCCAGAGCGTTGTATAATAATCCGGATATTATGATTCTGGATGAAGCCACGGCGGCGTTGGATAATGATACGGAAACGGCGGTCATGGAGGCAATTGATGCATTGCATGGCAATAAGACATTGATTATTGTAGCCCATAGGCTGACGACAATCAGGAATTGCGACGCGATTTATGAGATAAAAGGTGGGAAAGCGATTCTTCGAAATAAGCAAGATATTTTTTTGGAATTTAAATAGTAATGGGAGATAGAATAATGTTTTTGCTTATACCGATTTCATTTGTGGCAGTTTATTTGAATTTTTTACTCAGATCTGGAAAGATAATACGATCGCTGGTCAATAGTTGGCTGCTTATTACGTTGTTTGTAATGCTTCAAACAGAATTGTTTAGCTTGTTTAAGATATGGACAAGCCTGACTGTAGCCATTAGTTGGCTGGCTTTATTGCTAATAGGGAGTTTGTTTATTTATTCAGGTGTATTTAGAACAGGCTATATCGGAGAAAAAAAAATAATTTTGGAAAAGCTTAAAGAGTATCGGATATGGCTTGTTTTATTTTTAATATTTTATTCTATAATTATTTTCATAGCGATTTTAAGTGGGCAGAGCAATATCGATTCGTTGATATATCATTTGTCAAGAATTATGCATTGGATTCAAAATAAATCCGTAGGGCATTATGCCACTTCCGCAGATAAACAGATTCGATATCCGGTATTGGCAGAGTATCTTGTTTCGCAGATATATTTACTGGGGGCCAGTGACCGGTTGGCGAACATGGTACAGACATGTGCTTATATGAGTTCTGCTGTATTAATTTTTGGTATTAGCAGGAGAATAGGAGTATCTGTAAAATTTTCTTTTTTTGCATCTTTGTTATATATTTTAATGCCAATGGCAATGGCTCAGGCATTTACCACGCAGACAGATAATATTGCTGGATTGTTCTTGCTAATATTTATTTACGTATTGTTAGATTTCATACAGGCAGACCGGCTGGGAAATGGCGAAGGAATTGTGAAGAAGGGCATACAGTTAGCCGCCAGTGTTGCTTTTGGATATTTATGTAAACCTACAGTTTGTTTTACGATGGCGGTATATTTTGCATGGATGTGCTTTATAAGATTGTATAAGAAGGATAATATAACTGTTCTGTTAAAATATATTTTAGTAGGTACTTTAACTGTATTTATTCTTTTTAGCCCATTGCTGTTTAGAAGCTATAAAACTTATATGGAAGAAGATGTTGTCACGATAACTGATGAAAGTACTGCGTTAAGCAATGGTAATATTATACCAAGCGATGTCCCTGTTGCTATAATGAAAAGCGAAGTGGATAATATTTCATCAATTAATTCTCCAGTCAATACAATAGCGCCTGATTCTGCGAATGTAGTATCAGCCTTGAAAGATCCAATTGTATTTTTGATGAATTGCCTGCAAAATATGGGGCGAAATGTGGCAAGTAATAGTTTCCCATTGTGGAATGAGTTGATCTTAAAAGTAGTGAATAAAGTCGGCGGCTTTTTGAATTATGATGTTAGTGGGTTTTCAGTGCAAAAAGAAAAAGGGTATTTTGATTGTGACACAGCCTCCAATCCTGTTATTTCGTGTTTAGGGGCGTTGGCATTTATATGCGTGTTGCTAAATATAAGTAAAGTAACCAGGGAACAGAAGTTTTATACTGTTTGCGCATTTGCAAGTTTTGTTTTGCAATGTGGTTTGATGGGCTATACAGGTTTTAGGACGCGGTATTTGGTAGGGATTTTAGCTGTCATGTGCCCTTCTGTTGCTATTTTTTTTGACAATTTTCAAGTGAAAAAGTATATGAAAGAAAATATTGCACTTGTATTCATAGTGGTTGCATGCTTTGGCGGTATCAATACTTTTAGTTGTGAAATAGGCTATGTAAGCAATAGTTTGCGTGGATATGCATTGCATCAATATTTTAAGACAAATTATAAAGAGTATACACATTGTCAAACGATACAGTATATAAATGAAGCGGGATATACGAATATAGGAATAGCGGGAAATTTCAGTTACGAATATGTTCTTTGGAGAGGAATTAGGAATTTGGAACGCATGGAGAGCGTTAATGTTCAGGTTGCGTCGCTGAAGAAATATGAAGATGAGAGTTTCATCCCGGAATGTATCGTGGAGGAAACGCAGGAGCCGAAGGAAACTGTGAAACGCGGAGAACAGTTGCAATGTCATGGCATGATCTATGAATGCGTATGGACAATGTACGGAAATACTTGTCATTATTCCATCTATGTTCCGGTAACGGGACAATTTTGAGAATGATACTGGAAAACACTCTGAGCAGATGGAGGAGTCATGGAACGGGTGAGATTGAGAGCACTAAAAGAGAAAGATGTGGGAGGAATGCTGGAATGGATGCATGATCCGGATATACAACAAAATTTCCGTAATGATATGGGAAGAATAACAAAAGAGATGGCTATTGACTTTATTCGGGAAGCACGGAAAGATTGGAAAAAGAACCTTAATTTACATTTGGCAATTACTGATGCAGAAGATGAATATATGGGTACAATCAGCTTAAAAAACATAGATTTGCAGTCGAAACGTGCAGAATATGCAATCAGTTTGAGGAAAAAGGCTCAGGGAAAGGGCATTGGATATGCGGCGTCAAAGAAGATTTTAGAGTATGCATTTATACAGATGCAGCTGGAAAGGATATATTTAAATGTCCTAAAAGAAAATAAACGCGCAATTGCTTTATATGAGCGGGTAGGCTTTATTTATGAAGGGGAGTTTAGGAAGCACTTGTATTTGCGGGGAGTCTATAGGGATCTGCAGTGGTATGGGATGTTGAAAGAAGATTATATGTGCATAATGCATCAGATATAGGAAAGAAAAGGGCAGGGCCGACAGTTTAGGTCTTGTCCTTTTTTGGTAACATATAATAAAAAAAGATTGAAATTTTATGTATATTTCGTTATACTAAAAATAATATGATTATTTTGCTTTTTAGAAAGTATACCAAAAATCAGGAGAAAATGAATGAAGTCAAGAGTAAAGATGTTAAGCTTCGCTCAGAACGGAGACAATCGGGGACATTTAGTAGTTGTAGAGGGGAAAAAAGATGTTCCATTTGATATTAAGAGAACCTTTTACATATATGGCTCAGATGCGTCTGTAGTCAGGGGAAAACATGCAAATCGCAGGACACAGTTTGTATTGATCAATGTTTCAGGAACAAGCAAAGTTAAAATAATAGACGCATATGGGAGAGAAACAGTTTATGAATTAGACAGGCCGCATATTGGTTTATATATTCCGTCGATGACCTGGAAGGAAATGTACGATTTTTCGGAAGATAGTGTATTGTTATGTTTGGCAAGCGAGCATTATGACGCAAAGGAATATATCCGTGATTTTCAAGAATATGTGAAAGAGATGGGGAAGTAGTAATGAAAGTGTCCATTGTGATACCTGTATATTATAATGAAGAGAATCTGCGGCCCTTATATAAGGACATTCGGGAAAAGATGCTCAATGTGATAGACTATGACTATGAGCTGGTCATGGTAAATGACGGTTCCGGAGACGGAAGCAGGCTGGTCATGGAGGAGTTGGCATGTGAAGATAAAAATATAAAATGTATTCATCTGTCAAGGAATTTCGGTTCACACGCCGCAATTCTATGTGGATTGGCAAATTGTACAGGAGATTGCGCTGTTGTAAAGGCGGCAGATCTGCAAGAGCCGACGGAGCTGATTTTACAGATGGTGGAGAGCTGGAAAAAGGGAAATAATGTGGTACTCGCAGTGCGGAAGGCGAGAGACGAAAAAATACGGCAACAATTGTTTGCGAGCCTTTATTACTGGCTGGTCAGAAAGACCGCTTTGCCGAATATGCCCAAGGGGGGATTTGACGTATATCTGGTGGATCGGAAAGTGATTACTGTTTTGTGTGCTCTGGATGAGAAAAACAGTGCTTTAACAGGACAGATACTTTGGAGTGGTTTTAGAACAGATGTAATTTATTATACCCGTCTGGCGCGGAAAGTTGGGACAGGAAAGTGGACGCTTAAAAAGAAAATGCGATTGGTCATGGATACGATGTTCAGTTTCTCTACCTTGCCGATTTCTATCGTGTTACTGATTGGGATAATTTCTTTTTTGGGAGCGCTGGTGTGGGCAATCATTGTCCTAGTTTGTAAGCTCGCCGGTTATATTGAGGTGACTGGATGGACGACATTATTTATTTTTAATCTGTTCAGCTTTGGAATAATCATGTTGACACTGGGAATTTTGGGAGAGTATTTGTGGAGAACCTTTGATGCCTCCAGAAAGCGTCCGCCATATATTATAGAGGACAGGGAGGAATCGAAATAAAATGGTCAGGGCGCATTGACGATGGAGGGAGTAGGATATGGAAGTGATGCCTAACAGGCTGGATCGCGTTTTTTATATGCATCAGGAGGAATACGAGAAAAAGGCGATAGAGGTGTTACGATCCGGTTGGTATGTGCTTGGAAATGAAGTAAAAAGCTTTGAAAACGAATTTGCTGCGTTTGTCGGTTCAAAAAACTGTGTGGGTCTGGCGAGCGGATTGGATGCATTGTGGATTGCATTCCGCATATTGGGGATCGGACGGGGCGATGAAGTGATTGTACAGGGAAATACTTACATTGCCAGTGTGATGGGAATTACGATCAACGGGGCAACTCCTGTTTTTGTGGAACCGGATGAATATAACAATATTGATGCAGATAAGATAGAAGAAAAAATAACCGGACGAACCAAAGCAATTCTGGTAGTGCATTTGTATGGACAGGCTTCCAATATGGGCCCGATTGTGCGAATCGCAGAAAAATATCAGCTTAGGCTGGTAGAAGATTGTGCGCAATCCCATGGGGCCTGTTTTAAGGGAAAAATGACGGGAACCTTTGGTGATATTGGGTGTTTTTCTTTTTATCCTTCCAAAAATCTTGGCGCATTTGGGGATGGAGGGGCAATTGTGACGGACGATGATGCTATTGCAGAAAAGGTGAGGACATTCAGAAACTACGGAAGCAGGAAGCGGTATTATAATGAAGTGGTTGGGGCAAATTCCAGACTGGATGAATTGCAGGCGGGCCTTTTGAGGGTCAGGCTTGCCCATATAGGAGAACTGACAGAAGAGAAGAACAGATTGTGCAAGAAATATTTGGATGAGTTATGCAATGAGGCATTTGAATTGCCACGGATAAGGGAAGGAGCTACACATATCTGGCATCAATTTGTGATCCGATGCGAGAAAAGAGAAGAGTTGATAGACTTTCTGAAGGAAAGAGGGATTGGGACAATCATCCATTATCCGATTCCGCCGCATCTTTCACAGGCCTACCAGTATTTGCAATACCGAAAAGGGGACTTTCCAGTTACAGAATCATATGCGGACAGAGTTTTATCAATTCCCCTGTATAACGGGATGACTGAAGAGGAGCAGAATTATGTGATTTCTGCTTTAAATTGTTTTAATAAGTGAGCAGGTGGAAAGGAATTATGTAATTCATGAAAGAAAGAAACAAAATACAAACTGGTTTGGCTGGATTTTTGCTTGGTTTTATTTGTATCCTGATTTTGCATAAAGCAGCGCAGGTGCAGGTATATCCATATGATTCCGGTGTATATTGGGGAATGGGTAAAGAGTTTGGACTTGCTGATTTTCGCTTTCAGAATTATGGGGAATCCTTACGAGGGTATGTGTATCCTTTTTTTTGTTATTTGATTCAGAAGCTTAGCTATATGGGAGTAGGAGTGGATCAGTGGAATTTCTGGATCGCTTCGGGAATATTATATTCGTTTTTATTTACTGTACTTTTCCCTGAAACAATGGAGCGGATGTTTGGAATACATATGGGAATTATTAAAAGATGCGTATTTTGCGACATTTGCTGTTGCTTTTTTAAAGGAATGATCATATATCCGCTCTCGGATCTGTTTGCATTTACTTTTGCTGTTCTTGCAATTTATCTTTTTGTATGTTATATGGGGAATGAAGAGGGGGAGCTGTTATGTAAAAAAATTATTCTTTCTGCAGGAATGGGATTTTGTCTCGGAATAGCTTATTATGCGAGGCCAATATATCTGGCAGTGATTTTAGGGTTTTTTGCACTAATGTTATATTCTATTGTTTTCGAGAAGAAGCTTTCGCTGCTTTTTCTACTGATTGGACTGGGAATTGCAGCTTTTCCGCAGATGCTGATTAATCATACCCATTTTCATACATGGAGTCCTTTGGTTCTGACTGCAGAAGAAGGGGCTGAAATGTCTCTCTATTTGCAGCAGCTGAACTGGGGGCTTGTCATGCAGAAATATGAAACGAATATGGATTTGGAGACATACGGAAGTGCCAGAATGGTTTTCAGGGATACAATCGGGGAAAAGCTTTTGAACGGTGGTGTGATCAGATCTTATTTTTTGTATATAAAATTTTGTATCAAATATTTTGCCGATGTTGCCATGATATATTTAAAGCATGTTTTTAATGGAATGGATATTGTCTATCCAGGTGTATATATATGGAAGCTAAATGAGAACCGCTTTTTTACACAATTTTTTAATTATACATTTATCATCTGTGGTTTGGATGGCATCTTTTATACAATGAAAAAATTAAAATTGTCCAAAGTGAATCTCTGTGTTTCGGGAGTTTATATTTTGCCAGTGCTACTGGTGATTCCAACAGCTGTTGAAACACGTTTTTTTGTTGCCTGTCATATTGTGTTATATTTATTTGCGGTGAATGTGTTGCTGAATAAGCAATGGTGGAAGGATTTCTGGGAGAGAAAATGGAAAAAATCCATAAAATACGTGGCCTTTTTAGGAATATGCTTTTTGTTGAATAGCCAGACATTTAATTGCTTTGGAATTCCGCTATGGTGAACCTGAAAGAATGATTTGAGGAGCGAAAAAGCGATGACTTTTACAATGGAGTCGATAAAACAGAATAAAGGCGTATATGAGGCATTGCGGGAATATTTCTTATTGTTCCTGGCTACGGTAGTGATTTGGTGTATAACTATTGCATCTCATAGAATATATCCGTTTGGAGATTATTTGATGGATATTGGGGATATGGGGGCATCTGTAGTGCCGATGTATACTTTTTGGTGGGATGTGTTGCATTGTAACGCATCTCCGTTTTTTGACTGGAGTACAGGTTATGGAAATAATATGATCGCTGAGGTATGGCACTTTGGTTTGTTAAGTCCGTTGAACCTCCTGTTTTTGCTTGTAAAACGGTCAGCAATAGAGAAATTTCTTTTTTACTTTTTACAGATTAAATTGCTTGCAGTTTCAATGGGAATATGTTTTGTGCTGAGGCGATGGTTTGTAAAAATAAAATGGGAAGTACGGATTGCATTTTGTCTGCTATATACATTTTCTGTTTTTTCCATGCAGTATTACTATTTCCCGGCATGGCTGGATGTGGTGTTTCTGTTTCCATTGGTTATGTATTTTTACTTTCAGCTAGTGCAGGAAAAGAAGTGGAAAGGATTCACGATTTGCCTGTTTTTTTATTGTATCATAAGCTTTCAGCATATTTATATGCTGATTCTGTTATTGATATTTCTTACAGGGATAGTGTCTGGAATTGGAAAGAAAACGTATCGCAATTCTCTGCCTTTGCTTTTGGTTTCTTCTGCAATAGCAGGGATTTTGGCGGCATTTATATGGCTGCCGGGAATCATACAGGCATTCAAAGCGGCAAGGATTGTTGATGGCAAGGGATTGACGGACATTTTAAGCTCCGTGTATATTTTCTCGCCGGATAAGTGGGTAAAGCTGCTGAATATGGGAATCCCAATCTCATTTTTTGGTATTTCAGTAAGGAGAATGGAGAAAAAGCCGAAAATATTTTTTTTGTATATGATCGGGATTTTGGTGCTTCCCATATTTCTGGAAAGCAGCAATTTACTGTGGCATGGAGGCTCCTATAATGGATATACCATGCGATTTGCCTATATGCTCACTTTCTGGCTGATTGTTGCAGGTACATATGGATACTTGCAAATCGAGTTTCCCACAGATGGAAAAAAAGGGAGAAGGAGCGGTTGGTTTGTACCGTTGCAGGGTTTCCTGTTCGTTGCTGCATTATGTGTTATTTTTATGCAGTATCGCTGGCTTGACCAGGGAATTACAGTTTTACGGGTGGGCATAATATTAACCGGGACAATGGGAGTCAATTTTCTCTTTTGGCGATATTATAAGAAGAGATATTCCTGCTTCCTGTCAGGAATTGTTTTTTTACAATCACTGATTTTAGGAATCTGTATGGTAAAGGCTTCATGGAGTATTGATGAGAGCTATATTACGAAATGCAATATGATATATCAGGACTCCCGTGAGATCAAGAAGCCATTGGACAGGATCAAGAGCCTGGATGTGCTCTTAAACCAGAATTATCCCTTTATTATGGGAAAAAATGCGGTCTCCAATTATCTTGCTGTAACCAGCCAGGAGCAACTGGAGGCTTCCTGGCGGATGGGGTATTCAAGAGTTGGTATTCGGATGTGTGATTATGGAGGAACATTGTTTACAGATGCGTTATTGGGCTTTGAGAAGATATACAGTACGGATATACCAAATCTGGCGCTGTATTTCCCGATAACAGATAACATTTACGGATTTGAATATCAATATGGAACAGGTATTCTGATAAAAGATATAGAAGGGGAGATCAGGGAGGATGTTTCTAATCCATTTGTTTATCAAAATTCTTTGGCAAAAAAAATAACGGGAACAGAGCTATTCGATGTTAGTAGAACAGAAGGAAATGAGTTTCGCATCCACGTCAATGAGCATAGTTTATTGTATTTATATCTGGAAGCAGGGAAAAATTATCGGGCTGTTGTGGTCACGGATCAGGATACTGGAAAAGAATATCGGGTGGAGATACATGAATCAGGATGGCAAAATGGTATTTGGAATTTAGGGGATTATGAAAATAAGAACCTTCTGGTCAGAATTGATGTAGATGAGGAATTGCCTGTGGTGTATAGCGCATTGCTATCACTGGAAAGATTTAGGCAATATCAGCCGGTAACTGCACAGAATGTGGAGATTCAGGGAACAAATGATTCTGTGCGCGTTCTCTTAAATAATTCTGCTGAAGGGGGCTGGCTTTTTTTGCCTGTTTATGCAGACAAGGGGTGGAGGTGCTGTGTAAATGGTCAAAATACGGGAATAGAAAAAATTTTTTCCTCTTTCATGGCGATCCCGCTTGATAAAGGGAAAAATGAGATTGAACTTATTTTCAGACCGGCAGGGATGACAGCGGGAATTATGATCACAATGGTGGGGATTATTTTGGTTTGTGGTATGGTAGTGTTTGAAAAACGGATGATGATGGTATTAAATATTGTTGTGAAATGTGTATGGTATATGGTTGAAATAATATGGTTTCTTTTCTGGGTGGTGTTTTATATATTGCCAATTGTCTATCTGTTTGGTTTTGTTGTTAAGAGGATTTTTCACCATATAGTGCTTTTTCTTTCGTGAACAATAGATTTCCAAAATGTTGGTGAGACGTGATAGAAATTTATTTGAAATGGCGGCGTGTGATTCTATCAGTTATTCGCTGCCTGCTGGAATTACCAACTATGGGATTGCGGAGATGGTGTATGGAAACCCGCCGGGAAACAATGGACGCAATAAAACATTGAGTATCCTGATTATGTGGATGTGAACAGACAGCTTTCCACAAGGAAGAACATGACTCTGGTATTCCTCTGGAACAGGTACAAAAAGAAGTGTGAAGAAGCGGGCAGCAAAAAAGTATCAAGCGATTTCCATGTCCACTTTGATAATGCTTATTATAGCGTAAACAAGGCATATGTGCACAAAGAAATTTTGATAAAGGCATACTTCATCCACCGTTCGCATTTACAGCAGGCAGGGCGAGTTCCTGTGTGAGTGGCCCCGTGCAGAGTACAAAGGCAAATGGTCTACAAATCCTGATCATCTTCCGTTCAACTATCAGGGGTATGGCCAGTGGAATGCGGCATTTTTATCAATAAGGCAAGGCCTGTGGGTGCATCGACAGAGGTAGTCATCAGGGGCATCCTGGGATGTCGTAAATACGAGGTACAGACCTGCTGCCTGTGTCTCGGTGTGCTTAACTTCAGCGGAAAATACGGGAAGCTCGTATTAGAAGAGTGCTGTTGACTGTGGGAAAAACGCGCATACTTTCATAAAGAATACAATCCCCGCAGTTGCGGATGATATGGGTGCGCAGGTCAGGAAAGACGCTGCTACGCCTGCAGAAGAGGGAGGGTACGCTACGAACCCTGGCGTGACGGATATCAATAAGCGTTTATCCCGTAGCATGGAGCTGGAGGACAGGCAGTGGGGAGGTAACCGGTAATGCTCACTGGAAACAGCCTTTTAGATACGCTTGTGGATGAATTAAATGAGCTGGGATTGCCAAATATGGCAGTTGAACTGGACAGGCTCTACGCTTCCCACGGATTCCTTGAAATGGACCGCCTTGAGCTGATTTCGGAACTGATATTTTCCGAATACAGAGATGAGATCATCAAGCGGATAAATAACCGCCTCAGCTCGGCAAAACTCATAGGATGTCCGGCCGAAACGGGAACTGTACGGATTCCAAAGAAAGGTAATATTTACCTTCCGACATTCTACAGATGCTTTCTACGCTGGATTTTACTTCAAAGGGATTTAACATCTGCATTCCCGGCGCATCCGATACTGGCAAGACCTGTCTTACAAAGGCGATCGGTATAAAAGCGTGTGCTGACTACCGGGTAGGATATTTTCATTGTGAAGAACTGCTTGAGAGTCTTTCGTCACAGAAGCAGCTTGATTATGCTAAATATGAGGGGAAAATGACAGGGTTGCTCAAACAGGATCTTTTGATACTGGATGACTTTCTTCTTCATACGATCGTAGATGAAGATGTGCTCAAGGTATTGTTTGCACTGGTGGAAGGACGATCTGAAAAACAGAAAAGCACCATCAGCTGTTCCCGGAGAGCACCAGAGAATTGGAAACCAATGGTCATGAACAATGAGATATCCGCAAACTCTATAGCCAAAAGAGTAACGAAGCATTATACGGTTATGATCAATCGGCGATAATTTGAGTTATATAGGTGGCCGTTTTGCCCCGCAAGGCGGCCGTTCTAAAACGCATCAGCGGACGCTGGGCTCCGCAGAATGCACTTTGAAAAGATTAAAAAATATGAAAAGTTTTTAAGGTACTTCAAGAACATATGGGTGCAATAAAAGAGCATGTTTCTGTGAGGAAAGCAATTATTTGGAAAGGCGGGGATGGGATGAAATGTTTAAAGAAAATGCCAGCCCCTTACATCTGCCTGGAATTTTCTGATTCCCTGACGAACCTTTTTCCATATACGTAAAGGAACATTCCAAATCCGATTATTGCAAAGCACACCGCATACTTCCAATACTGAGGTTCTCCTTCAATTCCTGTGGCTATATCTGATGATTTAGATAGTTTAAGCTGATATTTTCCCTCACAAAATCCACCTCCAATAAAAGCTGACGTGACTATGAAAGCCAAAGCCATACACCATTTTTTAATCCAAAAAGCTATAAGCCTGGAAATTTCAATGTTATTTTGATCCATAATTCCCGCCACCCATAAAAGGGCATGGATGACTAACGGATATGCCATATAAATCATGATAATTCCTGTTACATTGACAGCGCCGAATGTTAAATATGCGCCTTCCGCACTTTGAAGCAGTATTACCGATCCCAGAGGAAAGAAATTCCCATTGCGCACGATGTGAAATTCCACTACCCCTAATGCGACCACCATACAGCAGGTGAGCATTAGCATACTCAACGCTAATCCCATATCGTTCAGATCTTCCATCAGCTTATGGTTTGAGCGGCAGGAAATGCCGCAGCTTCCGCAGTTTTTTCTTCCGATAAATCCACCCAGATAGGAAATCCCAAATAAAAACAGAGTTCCCAACAGATTATCTTCTCTGATGGCGCTATTCATGGATATGATCATCAAAAAATCAATCAGAATATTTGTAAAATGAAAGATGCCTTTCCCTTGAAACATTTCATTACCTCACAAAATGAACCTTTTTTCAAATATACAATAGATTTCCAGTAAAGTCTATACGATCATATTCGGCATGATAATTCTCACATTGAACAGATTGTGAAGCTTTTCGACTTCCATTTTTCCGCCATACCTTTTGACAATTTCCTGCACATTTTGAAGGCCAAAACCATGGTCTACACGATCCCCGATGTTCAAGACTGGCTTTGCGGAATTTGCCCTTGTACAGGTATTGTTAATTTCTATATATAAAAATCCTTTATCCTGTGTCAGAACAATTCGGATTTTTTTATCCTCTGCTGTCACAACAGATTGAAATGCATTATCCAGTAAATTTCCCAGGATGATGCAGAAATCGACCTCATCAATGCTTCCGATGTTTTGCAGATTGATTTGGCGGGCGATCCGGATATATTCCGCACGGTATTCTGAAATTTTGCATTCGACCAGAAGGTTCCAGATTGTACCGGCGGATGTAAAATCATATTCCAGTGCGTGAAAATTGTGAACCAATTCTGTTAAATGGTCGATCCCTGCATCAGTTTTTCCGGCTTTTAATAAATATTCTATACCTAACATTTGATTTCTTAAATCGTGTTTGAATCTGGACGCCTTTCTTTCATAGGTAATCAGCCTGCGAAAACTTGCCCGTTCCAGACGCACCATTTCCTCCAGTTGTTTGTTTTTTGCAGCAATAACTTTGTTTTTCGTGATTAATATCAGGATAATGATCAGTAGAAAAAGTATAAAAAGAAAATATGCCGTCATGGAAAGTCACCTGCCTGTGTTGATCAGTCTGTATCTGTGTCATGTGTGGCAGCTTTTTTGGCAAACCAGTTTAACATGGTTATCTTGACCCTCTTTTGAAAGCTGCGGCTTACTGGAATGGATGCTCCATTCTTGAGGTGGACGCAGGTGTGATTAAATTCAGCTACGTGGTTAAGGTTCACAAGATATCTGTTATGAATACGGATAAAATCGTAACAGGATAATTCTGATCCCACCACATCTAATTTGGTCCTGATCAGCAGGGGGTTATCTTTTGCAAAATACAGAGATACATAATGCTCTTCGCTTTGACAATAGAGAATGGTTGCTGGACTGACTTCAATCGATTTGGTTGCATTACTTAGAAAGACGGTTGACGCCCGTTGATGTTCAATCATTTTTAAATACTGGATAGTATCCTTTAAGTCGTCTGATAGATGGGTTTTCCGGATAAAGGCGCTTGGCTTTTTGAAAAATGCGCGTTGCATGTAGGAATCGTATGCGCTCACAAAAATGAATTCGGCAGATACCTGTAACTGGTGGAGCTCCTGTATGACATCAAAGCCGGAGATATCAGGCATTTCAATGTCGATAAAAAAGATATCATATTTTTTCCCGGTATATAAAATTTCCTTTGCGCTGGAAGCGATATCAACGCGAAGGGGAAGGCCGGAACGTTGGGCATATCTGATAACTGTTTTCTGAAAATTATTACAAAATGTGATATCGTCATCAATTATGATCGCGTTCATCGTACCCCCATCCTTTGTTGCGCTTTGAAAAGCCATGAGATTTATAAAACATGTAGTGATAATGAATTATACCTGATATTCGTGATTTTGTACAGCACAGATCGCGAAAAAGCAGGATAACCGCATAAACAGTTACCCCAACTAAGCCTTGAAACCTGGCTCTCTT
>CAJUEL010000006.1 GCA_910585455.1 uncultured Eisenbergiella sp.
TACGGCACAAGGCTCAAAAATGGACTATGATACAGGTAAGTTCATCGATGGATTTATCCAATCGAATGACCGGCCTGTATGGGATATGCTTCCCGGTGATGTAACGCAACGACTTCCGGCAGGGAAATGGAGGAACCCTGACCGCAACGAGCGTGCCAAGGAGAGCGAAACGCCGCCTGAGATGGGGGCAGGAACGACAACAGAAAGAACCGGCAGAACGAACACCAAAACGATACCGAAACACAACAATTCCACAGGGCATAGCCTGCCCTGTCCGTAATACGAAAGGAGATTTTCAGGCGGTTCTATGACCGCATTTTCCCTGAAAATCACCCCGAAACGCTACACAAAAACCCACTGTCCGCCCGTTCCGGCTGTTACCGCTGAACCGGGCGGCTTTTTTATGAAGGAGGCACTATGCCGAGAATGTCAAAGAAACAGAAGAAAGAGCTTGCTTTCTTCCTAAACGACCGGGGGCGCAGGAGCTACAACGAACTCTGCCGGAAATGCCAGCATGAGTGCAGGCAGAGCTTCCGGGAAGTCATCATCGCCTGCCCTCACTATCTATCCAAACGAGCAAAAAGGAGGACACAGCCCAATGGACTATGAATTTATGATAACCGGGACACCCCTGCCGCCCTGTATGCCGCTCCCAAAGGCGGCGCTCCGCCTGTCGGTCAGCAATACGGCAAAGGTCATGTATGCCCGGTTGCTGGATGAAATCCTGACAAGGGGAATTGAAGATTGCAACGGAATCCTGTTCGTCTGCTTCCCCGTCACAAAACTGGCGGCGGCGCTTTCCAGAAGCCCCCAGACCTGCAAACGCTCCCTGAATGAACTGGAGCAGGCCGGAATGATAATGCGTGTCCGCCAGCGCATCGGGGAAGCCAGCCACATCTATATCCTGCTCCCAAAGGAGGATACCACCCATGAATGAAAAGCTGGAAAAACTGAATCAGGAAATCGAAAAGACCGAAGCGAAACTGCGGCGGGCACAGCATAGAGAGAAAATGCTGGAACACCAGATAAAGACCCTGAACCGGAAGGAACGGACGCACCGGCTCTGCACCAGAGGGGCAATGCTGGAAAGCTATCTCCCCCACCCGGAAGCCATATCAGACGGGCAGGTCAATACGTTCTTAAAGATACTTTTCCATAACAGCGGCACAAGGCAGCTTATGGAAAAATTTTTTTTAGACAACAGGAAGGAGGACACCGAATGAAATTTTCAAAAAGCGAGCTGGACATCATTTACCAGTATGCCGCCCCAACCAAAGCAGAAACCCTTGCGGGCATGAAAGAAATCGTGCCGGTGATAAAGGACTTGCTGACAAAAGCAATCGTGGAGAACGCAATCCGAAAACTGGAAAAGATACCGGAGCCGGAGTGCAGCCAGTTTGTCGCCGCCACAAAAGCCCGGTTCCTTGCAGAGCGTGACAACTCCATCCGCCAGCGGCTTGCGGCGGCAAAAATGCAGGAGCCGATTATGCAGGGGCATGACCTGTCAGGAGAAGAACGATTCCTGCCACAGACCCGGCACATGATTACACTGGAAGTACAGAAAGACTGCTTTGTCGGTTTTAAAGGAGAGCGCTTCCGTTTCTATCTCTCTGATGAGGGCTACCGGAACGCAAAGCACAGCGAACAGGAAGGAGAAATCAAGATAAAAAGCCATGCCGCCGTTGTTGCCGGAAAACTCTATCCCGACAAGAAGCCGAAACAGCAGGAACGGTAAAAATGCCGGAAAAATGAGAAGCTGGAAAACTCCCCTCTGAAAGAGGGCGCAATTATACACCACTTGGGAAGTGGTGCATTGCGCCCTGCCGGGGGCGTCCTGCGGACAGCAGATGATTTCCGCTCCGCTCCAATCATCACAGGGGACGCTACACTTCCCCTGCGCTGGCTTTGCCAGCTACCCCTTTGTGGACTTGCCGCCCGGAATCACCTTGCGCTGCAAGCTGATTCCGTCCGACAGGTTTTACGAAATCCGGCTATACTTTTTCAGCGAGAAAGCGTATAATAGAGCCATTAACAAATCGGTATTGACAGAGGAGGTATTTTTAATGGAACAGGAAGGTATGGTATCTGTATGGGCGGGTTTTTTCAAGAATGAAGAAGCTTTGATGGACTATGCCGCTGAGGAAGGGTATGACAGTGAGGGAATCCCAGCGATTTCCGCCTTTAATCAGGATTTTTTTGGCGGCGAGGATCTTTGGCCTTTCGATCCGGATTTTTGGGAGCGGGATATGGTTGAAACCACAACGGATGTTGAAGCTCTGGTTGAGCCGTTTTCCGAAGGCACATCCATAGGCCCGGAATTGAAAAAACTTTTCCCTGACGGGTTAAGTAAGGCTTATAATGCGGCGATCCTGGTCTATAACTACCAATATGACCCGACAGAGAGCAGGCCCAATCCCCATGCGCCGGTGACTTTTTTGGGCACAGTCCCATGTGATCTGGGCTAATGTACAGCTTCAAGTTTGTAGGACTGGAAAACTAGGGATTTTAGGAGGACAATATTATGGATAAAAAAGTATTAAAGAAAATTCTCCTTGTGCTAAGTATCCTCTTCACAATATTAACTTTTGTAGGAGCTGGATATGTATTGCTTAATAAAGGACAGGTTAGTGCAGGATATTCAGCAATCCCTATGCTTTGGGCAGTATTGTTTATAACAGCATATAACAAAGTAAAAAAAGATTTGGAAAGTGAGCAGTAACTTCCGTTTTACCGAACTGACAGCCCAACAAAAACATAATAACCCGCCGCCTACCAGCGACACACCCAAGCAGGAAATCTTTTGACAGGTTCCCTGCTCTTTTTATGCCCGGAATCTGAGAGAAAGGAGGGCGCACACTTGCCATGCCCGCACTGTAAAATCACAATCGTCAAGCGGAGCAAAAACGAATCCGCCGTATCTGCCGCCGCCTACCAGAGCGGGGAGAAACTGTTCTCTGAATATGACCAGCAGCAGAAATACTACCCCTACAAGAACGAAGTCACCCACAAAGAAATACTGCTCCCGGCCAATGCGCCGCCGGAGTATGCAGACCGCAATACCTTATGGAACGCTGCCGAAGCGCAGGAAAAACAATGGGACTCCCAGCTTGCCCGGAGGTTCGTGCTTGCCATTCCGAGGGAACTTCCCACGGAACAGTATGCCGACCTTCTCCGGGACTACTGCCGGGAGTTTTTCGTTTCCAAAGGCATGATAGCCGACTTTGCCATCCACGACAAAGGGGACGGCAACCCCCACGCCCATATCCTGCTCACCATGCGGGCGATGGACGAAAAAGGCAGATGGCTCCCCAAATGCCACAAGGTATATGACCTTGACGGGAACGGCGAAAGAATCCGGCTCCCGTCCGGCAGATGGAAAAGCCACAAGGAGAACACCGTGGACTGGAACGACCGGAAGTACGCCGAAATCTGGCGGCAGGGATGGGCGGACACGGCCAACCGCTATCTGGAAGCCAACGACCGCCCGGAACGGCTTGACCTGCGCTCCTATGCCCGACAGGGGATTGATAAAATCCCCACCGTCCACATGGGGCCAGCCGCCTGCCAGATGGAGAAGAAAGGAATCCAGACCAGCATCGGCAACCTGAACCGGGACATCAAAGCCGCCAACTCCCTCATGCAGTCCATCCGCCAGATGGTGCGCCACTTAAAAGGCTGGATTGCCGATTTAAAAGAGAAAAAAGCCGCTCTGATGGAAGCATTGGAGCAGACGAAGGAACCGACCATACCGGAGCTGCTCTCACAGTATTTAGAACTGCGGAGCGGACAGCGTGCCGACTGGACTTCCAGAGGGAAGCTCAAAGGCACAGTTGCCGACTTCAACAAGGTACAGGCGGCAATGGATTTTCTGCGGAAAAAAGGAATCTCCACCGTGGAGAGCCTTGACACCCGGCTGGACGAAATCAGCCAGACCGCCGTTTCTGTCATGGAGAGCGTGAAAAAAAGCGAGAAGCGTATCAAAGCCATCGACACCATGCTGTCCTACATTGACAAATACGAAGCCAACAAGCCAGTCCATAAGGAGTACGCCGCTATCGGCTGGAAGAAGAAAAAGGAGCAGTTTGCGGAGAGCCACCGGGAGGAACTGGACGCTTACAATGCCGCCATCCGGTATTTGAAAGCCAACCTGAAAGGCCATTCCTACTCCCGCAAAGATTTGGAAGCGGAACGGGAACAGCTTGCTTCCGCCCTGCCGGAACAGGGGGAGGAACTGGAAGCGGTTCAGGCAGATGTAAAAGTGCTGCGGGATGTGCGCCGCTGGCTCAATCAGGTATTGCCATCCGAGCAGTACCGACAGACCGCCGAGCCGGGGAAGAAACCGTCCGTACAGGGGAACCTGAAAGGGCGGCAGGAACGCATCCGGCAGGAGCAGGCAGAGAAACGCCAGCCGCCCCGGACACAGAAACAACAGAATATGGAACTTTAAACAGGCACTTGTTTTGTGATTTGAAATCGCTGGCAGGTGCCTTTTTCATTATCAGGAGGGAACGCCTATTGAACGTATTTGAAGCCGTGAAGCAGTCCGTCACCACAAGGCAGGCTGCAGAGCGTTATGGAATCCATGTAAACCGGAACGGGATGTGTGTCTGCCCGTTCCACAATGACAAGAACCCAAGCATGAAGGTTGACCGCCGCTTCTACTGCTTCGGCTGCGGAGCCACCGGGGACGTGATTGACTTCGTTTCCCGGCTCCACGGTATTGGTAGCAGGGAAGCCGCCCTCATGCTGGCACAGGACTTCTCCATCCCCTACGAGGAAAGGAAAAGCACCCAAAAACAGCCCATAAGACCACGGTTGCGGCGGGAAACCGAGGAACAGAAATTCAAGCGCATGGAGCGGCACTGTTTCCGGGTACTGTCCGATTATTACCATCTCCTGCGCCGCTGGAAGGAGGAATATGCCCCACAAAAGCCGGAGGAAGCATGGCATCCCCGGTTTGCCGAAGCCCTGCAAAATATAAGCCGTCTGGAATACCTGATGGATGTGCTTCTCTCCAGGGACATTCAGGAGCGGGCAGCCCTTATCACAGGACACGGAAAGGAAGTGAGGAACCTTGAAAGACGAATGGCAGAATTTACCGCCCCAGATACGGCAGGAAATAGCGAACATGGCAGACAGCGCCGAGCCGCCCCGGAGCGTTGAGGAAGTCAAGGCCATGCTGGAAACCACCGAAAAAGGCGGCTTCCGCAACAGCATCCGCAACTGCCTGACCGTGTTCCAGTGCGACCCGCTCCTTTCCGGGGCGGTATCTTACAACCTGCTGACCGACCGCACCGACATTTTGAAGCCCATCGGCTACAAGAGAACCCCCGGAAGCCCCATGACGGACACGGACATGAAATATATCCGGCTCTATCTGGAAGAAACCTACGGCCTGACAAGCGAGAAGAAGATTCAGGACGCTGCCGACCTTGCCGCCCACCAGAACAGCTACCACCCCGTCCGGGACTTTCTGACAAGCCTTGCGTGGGACGGAACCGGGCGGATTCGCTCCTGCCTGCGGCATTTTCTGGGAGCCGCCGATGATGACTATACCTTTGAATCCCTGCGCCTGTTTTTATTAGGAGCCATCCACCGGGCATTTTCCCCCGGCTGCAAGTTCGAGGTCATGCTCTGTCTGGTAGGAGGTCAGGGAGCCGGGAAATCTACTTTCTTCCGGCTGCTGGCAGTCAAAGACGAGTGGTTTTCCGACGACCTGCGGAAGCTGGATGACGACAACGTGTACCGCAAGCTGCAAGGACACTGGATCATCGAAATGTCGGAAATGATTGCCACCGCCAACGCAAAGAGCATTGAGGAAATCAAGTCGTTTTTGAGCCGACAGAAGGAAGTCTACAAGATACCTTATGAAACCCACCCGGCAGACCGCCCCAGACAGTGCGTGTTCGGCGGCACGTCCAATGCCCTTGACTTCCTGCCCCTTGACCGTTCCGGCAACCGCCGCTTCATCCCCATACAGGTATGCCCGGAGCAGGCGGAAACACACATCTTAGAGGACGAAGCCGCTTCCAGAGCCTATCTGGAACAGGTATGGGCGGAAGCGATGGAGATTTACAGAAGCGGCAGATGGAAGCTGACATTCAGCCCGGAAATGGTGCGCCACTTAAAGGAACACCAGCGGGACTTCATGCCGGAGGATACCAAAGCAGGCATGATTCAGGCTTTCCTTGACAGCTACCCCGGCGATACCGTCTGCTCCAAGCAGCTTTACAAAGAAGCCCTGAACCATGATTTTGACGAGCCGAAACAATGGGAGATACGGGAAATCAACGAGATAATGAACCAGTGCGTCACCGGATGGATTTATTTCTCCAACCCCCGGATGTTTGCCGGGTATGGCAGGCAGAAAGGATGGGAACGGGAGCAAAAGGCAGAATCCGGCGCTCCTGTCCCGGCAACCGACACCGGCAACGGGGCTAAAAAAATCCCTGACGGATTCCAGCCGGTGCCGGAGCAGATGGAGCTTCCCTTCTGAAGAAAATCCGGTCAGGCACACCCCGTTGCACACTTCATTGCCACCCCGTTGCCGACCCGGTTGCCGGGGAAAATCCCTTAAATCCGGGCTTTTCTCCCCTTTAACAACCAAAGCAACAGAAAAATAAAAGAAAAAGTATAAAATAACCCAGCCGCCAGACAAGGATTGTTTGCGAGGTCTTTTGAAGCCCGTTGCCGGACTTCGTTGCCGCATCCCTTTGTCTGGCTTATTTCATGTATGGAGGACAACTGCCTATGGCGAATAAAAAAATGAATCTTGATGGAAAGAGTTATTCCGATATTCCGGTCTGGCGCAGATACACGCTGACCATTGAAGAAGCAGCCGGATATTATCATATCGGTGAAGGAAAGCTGCGAATGCTTATTGACACGCATCCCAATGAGGATTTTTATGTGATGAATGGAAACAGAGCTTTGATTAAACGTGAGAAATTTGAACGGTATCTGGATCACGCAACTGCTGTTTAAAATTTCCTGATAAAGAAAACGGCAGATTGCCTGTATCCCATGATAAAGCTATACGGAGAGCCAAATTTGTGATATTATGATATTGCAAGTCTGGCTCTCCTTTTTTGAAAGGAGAGATTCGATGAGTGAGAAAAGAAGAGACAACCGTAATCGGATTTTGCGTGAGGGCGAGTATCAGCGCTCAGATGGGAGGTATCGGTTCCGTTATATTGACGAGGACGGAAAAGAGAAAAATGTTTACAGTTGGCGTTTGGATAAGAATGACCCCATGCCGAAGGGTAAGAAGCGGGAACTTTCGCTGAGAGAAAAAGAAAAGCAGATTGAAGCGGATTTATTTGACCACATCGTAACCAATGGTGGCAATTACACGGTGCTGGAATTGGTGGAGAAATATGTGTCTTTGAAAACAGGAGTCCGTCATAATACAGTTGCCGGATATAAGACCGTCATCAATGTCCTGAAAAAAGAAGAATTTGGAAAGCAGCGCATTGATAAGGTACGCTTGTCAGATGCAAAGGCGTGGCTCATTAAGCTTCAGCAGATGGATGGCAGAGGATACAGTTCCATTCATTCTATCCGTGGTGTTCTCAGACCAGCATTTCAAATGGCAGTGGATGATGACCTGATCCGCAAGAATCCATTTGGATTTGAACTGGCATCCGTAATTGTTAATGATTCCGTTACCAGAGAAGCGATTACCCGGAAGCAGGAGCGGGATTTGCTCAAGTTTATCAGGGAAGATGCTCATTTCAGCAGATACTATGACGCAATCTACATTCTTTTTCATACAGGACTTCGTATTTCGGAATTTTGCGGACTGACAATACCTGATATTGAGTTTGAGGAAATGCGTATTAAGGTAGACCATCAGTTGCAGCGCACATCCCAGATGGAATATGTGATTCAGGAGCCGAAAACGGAAAGCGGTGTCCGCTATGTTCCCATGACAGAAGAAGTAGCAGCGTGTTTTCGCAGAATCATTGCCAAACGGGAAACACCGAAAGTGGAGCCTATGGTAGATGGTTATATCCGCTTCCTGTATCTGGATAAGAATGATATGCCAATGGTTGCCCTTCACTGGGAGAAGTACATGCAGCATATCATTGAAAAGTACAACAGGATTTACCGTATCCAGATGCCGAAAGTCACCCCTCATGTATGCAGACACACCTTTTGCTCTAATATGGCGAAGTCGGGAATGAACCCCAAGACCTTGCAGTACATCATGGGGCATTCAGACATCAGTGTAACACTGAACACCTATACGCATGTGAATTTTGATGATGCGAAAGAGGAACTGCACCGAGTAGCAAACGGCTGAAAAAGCCCGTTGGTAAAACCGCTTACTTTACCAATGTATTTACCAATTTTTCAGGGATAAATATGAGAAAGTATGGGACGATTTGAGAAAATACTCTGGAAACAGGGAACTTCGGAACAGACTGGAAACCCTCTAAAATCAAGCGTTTGAGAAGAAATGCAGGATATATAAGGAGTTATAGAAAAATGATAAAAATACTTTTTATTTGCCACGGCAACATCTGAATATGGTGGAGAAAAGCAGGAAAAATCAAGGGTTTTGGATATGGACGATAAAATTTGCACCCGGTTTGCACCTTTTAAATGAGAGCGCAAAAGGCTTCGATATGGCTACTGTGAATTTCTGTCAGAGCAGTTGTAAAATGAAAAAAATCTGCTATAATGTGAGTAGAAAGGGGTACGGATGAGCGAGAATAAAATACAATGGCATCCCGGCTTCGTGTCTGCCATGAATCTGGAGTTAGCCGAAAACAGGGAGGCTCTGGTCTATGAAAAGGAGTACAATCTGAATACAAAGCCGCTGGAAATAGATCTGCTGGTCATAAAAAAAGATAAAGACATACAGATTGCCAATGAAATAGGAAAACAGTTCCGTGGACATAATATCATGGAGTATAAATCTCCGGAAGATCAGCTGAATATTGATACTTTCTATAAGTCCGGCGCGTATGCCAGTCTGTATAAGTCGTATGGGGAGACTGTGGACGGAAGGACTGCGGATGATATAACGGTATCCCTGGTCAGACAGAGCAGACCGGTAAAATTATTCCGGTATTTTGAAGAACACGGAATCAGGATGACAAATCCTTACAATGGAATATATTATGTGCTGGATGCGGTTCTGTTTCCCACCCAGATCGTTGTTACAAAGGAGCTGGACAGAAAAAACCATATGTGGCTGTCAGCGCTGTCTGAGGGAATGGGGAAGCAGGATATGAAGGAGCTGCTTGAACGGATTGATTCCCTGACGCAGAAGCAGGACAGAGAACTGGCGGATTCTGTTTTAGAGGTTAGCGTCAGGGCAAACAGAAAGCTTGTGGAAGAATTGAGAGGAGATGGGAATATGTGTCAGGCATTACTGGAAATCATGGAGCCGGAGATCATAAAGATCAAAGAGGATGTCAGACAGAGAACCCGACATGAAACCCAGCGGGAGATTATTGTGGGGGCAGTGAAAGGGTTTCGGGAACTGGGAGCGGATGATGGTAGAATTGTGGAAATACTTAAAAGGAATTATGGTCTTTCAGACGAAGAGGCAGGCGACTATTTGCGGGCGTAACTGAAAATAATTGTTTATAAAAAGCAATAGTGATATGCGCCGGTCGGGCATATTTGAATTGAAGAAACGGTAAGGCAAGGGGAGTGTTCCGGAAATGGAATGCTCCCTTATTTTATTTATCAGATAGGAGGATTAAGGCAATGAAAAGACCTGTGACAACAAAAGAATTGTTCACAAAGATAAAAGGAATTCTGGAGGAAAAGGGAATGCTGCCGGATATTCTGGATTACGGGCTGGAGGTTTCGTCACATGTTCCGATCAGAACATGTGAATTTGAGCTGAAAAACAATCTTGATTTTGGAGGCAGCGAGGGAATCTATCTGGACCTGTGGATAGAATATTATGAGGATGGCGGGCTGTGCCGGAAAGGACTGGGCACATTCAAAACCCTGCGGGATGACCGGGAAGCCATGCATGCCATGGCGGGGCTTCTGGCGGATTTTATTGTGGAAGAACGGGCTTATTTAAATGCGAACTGGGATGATTTCACATGGGAGGGTGTGGACATTCGTCCACTGGATGGCAATGGGGAACGGATCGGCTGGGGGTATGCCTGCAGAAATATGGAAACTGCCATTCAGAAAAAGGATGAGCTGTTAAAGAAATATCCACAGGTGATGTTAAAAAATAATGAGACGGGGGAAGAGCAGATTTTCCGGGCGGCGGCATTTACATTTTAGGTGCGGCTTATGGCTTTTCAGATGGAAAAGCAGAAGAATATTACAGAAATATTCCTTGAAAAAAGGTACTGTAAAAGGAGTTCCCGGCTGGCAGAGAAACCGGCTGGGACAATTCTTTTATTTTATGGAATCCACCAATCCACCGTTTCCACCGGTTATAAGATGGCAGAAGCCTGCATTTTTTGTACCGGCCAAGGCAGGTGGAATGGGTGGAAACGATGGAAAATAGTTGCTTCTGTGGGTGATGGCAGGCGGTTACACCCATATGGATATTGCAGTCTGCTGCAGGTGCACGAATCATACCGCACTGCAGCGGGACTGTGGCTCTATCTTCCTGATTACAATTTTGTTCCTGCAATTCACACCTGCTGTAAAATTACAGGGTTGGAAATGACCGGGATGTATGGATAAATTCTTCTACCGCTTCGCGGGGGATTTTCCATATTCTCCCGATCTTAAAGCCACGGATGGCTCCTGCCTGCAGCAGTTCATAAGCGCGGTTTTTACCGATCATCAAAATTTCACAGAGCTCCGGGATGGTTATAATATCCTGATGTTGGTCCAGCATGGCATGATTCCTTTCTTTTTTCAGTTTTTATTGATATGTTACCAGGTTTGCAACATCTCCTTAAACCATGTAAAAGCTTTGCAGGTATAAGAAGGGAGAATGAGTGCCATGGGGATACAGTTGAGTCTTGATTATGAGATGTTTAAGGAAAAACCCGGAAAAGAGCAGGCAGCAGCGATCACCCGGCGGCTTGGCAATGAAAGGCAGGAGATGGAGCCTTCACAGATAGCCATGGCTGTGGGGAATCAGGGAAGGACGTTCTGCCCGGCAGTATTTTCCGGGGGAAGCAGGAAAGCGGATATGTTTGTGGAAATGCAGCTTTTTGCGCTGGATTTTGACGGCGGGATATCTTATGAGGAGGTCAGGGAAACTGCCGCAAGGTATGGTCTGCCGGTCTGTTTTTCCTATTATACATTCAGTGCGGGACCGGGAAAAGAGAAATTCCGTGTCTGTTTTCTGCATAAATGCAGGGTGAAGGACAGGAGGGCAGCAAAAATCATCATAGAGATGCTGATGCGCATATTCCGGGGATGTGACAGGAGCTGTTCGGATGTGTCGAGAATGTTTTTTGGCGGAAAAGGCCTGATAGAACAGGGGCAGGGAACCTTTGACATTGTCCGGCTCGCAGTCAGCTTTCAGCTATGTCTCCGGCAGAGGGAAGAGAGCCGGTACAGGAGAAATCTGGAAAGCTTTGCAGGTAAATATGACGTACAGGTAAAAGGCAGTTCCCTGTCAATTTTCAGCGCCTTAAGTGTCTGTGATGATGAAAAAAATGTCGATTTCCGGGAACAGGACTGTTATATATTAATAGGCAAAGACGAAAAATCGACATTTGACAGAGATTTTTACGTCATAGAGACTCAACACCGGTGCATAGGGCGCGCAGAAGCGGCAGAGACGGGATGTCTCAGAAAGAGCAGGAAGGAATACCGGATAAAGGAAATTGAGGACAAAGCAGGACAGTGCAGGCTCTTTTCTGAATTTCTGGCCGGTGAGGATGTGGGGCATGACGGGAGATTCCATATCGCAACCAGCCTCATTCATATCAGAGGCGGGAAGCGTCTGTTTCTGGATATTCTGGAAAAATATGGTTATGATCTGCCTAAATGGAAGGAGACCTTCAGCTATGTCCGGGATAACCGTTACCATCCGCAGCAGTGCTCCAAATGCAGGTATTCCGATAGCTGCCGGGACAGGGGAAGCCTGCTTTCCGTTCTGCAGGAGGATACCGACCACAGGGTTTCCGTGACGAAAGAGCGACAGTATATCAGTCTGGAGGAAGGAGAAAAGCAGCTTCGGGACAATGTCTCCAGAGCGGTCAGTTCGCCGGTCAGGGGTCTGCATCTGATAAAGGCACAGACAGCCCTTGGCAAGACAGAAGTTATCTGCAGGATGATATGCGGGCATAGCGATATGCGCATCATTCTGGCGCTGCCGACAACACGGTTAAAGGAAGAGGTATACAGGCGGCTTAAGGATATGGGGGTGGAGGCAGTGATGACGGCATCCATTGATGAACCGGGATTTCCAGATGAAGTGTCCAGCCGGATCCATGCCTGTTACCAGATGGGCATTTCCGGCACAGCGCAGATTATTCATGAATATCTGAGGGAGCACAAAAATGAAATGAATACAGGCGTACTGATGTGCAGAAAATATCTGGATAATGCGCTGGAGCTGGAAAAAGCCGGCGTGATACTGACTACCCATGCGAGGCTGCTGACTTTTAAGGAGGAATTTCTGAAGAATTTTACGGTCATTGTGGACGAGGACATTTTGCAGATGTATCTGTTTAACCAGATCACCGGAGTGGGTACGGATACCCTGCAAAGGGTGTGCAGGGAAAGCAGCTTTGATATGTTAAGGGACAGGGCAGAAGCCGTGCTGAGGGCTCCGGAAAATACATATTGCAGCATGAAGCCTGTTGACAGTGCTGTAAGTTCCTTTTTTATGCGGGAGAAACAGGAAACGGATACAGCGGGGGAAAATGTCAATGGTCTGTTAAGGGCGGCTGCATTCGTCAGGCATCCGGATGGCACTGTAAATTATTTCTGCCCTGCCATGCTGCCGCCGGGGAAATATATCATATTATCCGCGACATTGAACGAGATGATGTACAGAATGTATTTTAAAAGCATGGAATGCATTGTCTATGAGCAGACGCCCGTAAAGTATGCGGGAAAGCTGGAACAGTATACTTATCATTCTCTGGGAAGGGCAGATCTGGAGGATAAATATGAGAAAATCATGGAATTTATCAGGAACCATGGCTGGGAAGGATGGGATATCATCACCTTTAAAAAATTTGCGGAGGGGACGAACAGTGAGGGACTTTATTATGGGAATCAGGCAGGATGTGACAGACTGAAAGGGAAAAATCTGGTGGTTATCGGAACTCCTTATACGGTGGATGACCGCTACAGGCTGGTGGCGCATTATCTGGGGGTGGATGCCAACCGGAAAGAGGATTTCAGACCGCACCGGCAGAGAATAGAATACAACGGATACAGTTTTCTGCATACGACATATAAAAACGGGTTGCTGCGGGAGATACAGACTTATTCGATCGGAAGTGAGCTGGAGCAGGCTGTAGGCCGTGCAAGACTTCTGCGGGAAGCATGCACGGTCATTTTATTTTCTTCCTTCCCCTGTGAACAGGCGCAGGTTCATGAGGCGGATTATCTGGCAGAAAATGCAGGGGATAAACCAGATCAGAAAAGGTAAGAGGCTTACAAAAAGTAAAAATGATATGTATGTAACATATAAAGTAAAAGCCTGTGAAAGCATACAGAATGGAGTGGGGGAAAACGAAAGCTCAGGCAGGAAGCACAGAGCAGGAAAAACAAAAGACCCTTTGCCCGTGACGGTGAAAACGGCTTCCGGAGGAGAACGGGAGAATACACTGATCAGGCAGACATGCGGGGCAGAAGGGCACTAAAAAATAATCTGGTGTATTTTATAAAGCTGAATGACAGAGATAAAAAGCGGAATAAAGAAAATGAAATGAATACAGGGATACCGCCGGAAGCGGTATGTGGGAGTGGCTGCCGCCGGACCTAGACATGATCATTTGTACAGATCAGAGGAAGAAGCAGTCACGGGGATATATTCATGCAGTCAGAAGGGAGAAATGCCAGAACAGTTTTTATATGATGCGTCCGGAGATCATCGGATGGGCAGCGTCATATAAAAGCTGGAGGATGATGGTCCTCTGGTGTGTCTGTGTGGCTGGCTGCTGTGGATGTATCAGGGGAGCTTTCTGCCAGAAATCTGTCCGGCACCGGGAGGGCTGGCTGGGTTGGACGGGGAGCGGGGATTTTCGTAACACTCCTGCGGGAGATGTTTCACTGACGGGAAACCGTCCTGTCCCGGAATGCGCGATGCAGATGTGGCAGTGGGGGCCGGTTCCTGACAGGGGAATATGGCGTCAAAGCGCCAGAACCCGGACCGGAGGGGGACGGCAGTCCTGTTTTCCGGGTGAAAAATGTAAGTGTGGGGGAATGGTTTTTTACGTTTTTGCTGTACAAAAAAGCCGGGATTGGTTATAGTATAGGTACAGGGTGAGGGAGAAGCCTGCCGGATGATGAGGGCGTAAGAAAGAAAATGACTGGAGACTATGTATGAATAAGGAATCGTTTTCATTTGTAATATATATGATTCATGCCTGCGCAGATAAATGGGGGATACTGCCTTCCATGGTATACAGGAGATTAAAGGATACGGGGTGCATCGGCAGCTATCTTGTGCCGCATTATGAGATTCTGCATACGCAGGGGACAGGATATATCGTAAATGATATCGAGAACTATCTGAAAGTGAGGGAGGATGCCGGATGATTGTGTACCATGGCTCATCAGAAATTGTGAAGGCACCGGATGTCAGGCATTCATACAGGGCGCTTGATTTTGGAAAGGGATTTTACGTGACTGCGGTCAGGGAACAGGCAGAGCGCCAGGCGGAGGAGTGATTATGGATGAGGAAGCGTTAGAAAAGGTATATCAGGAAAATCTGGAGGAGAGGATTATTACGAATCTATCCATGATAAAAAATGTTTCCCTTGAAACTGCGATGGATATTTATTACAGCAGCAGGCTTGCAGACAAGGTGCATCGGGGAACGGAGGGAATCCAGTATCTGGATTACAAGGTGCTTGTCCGGATATTATGTGAGACGGAGGCAGAGCTGCTTGCTCAGTATGGACTTTAAAGACTCTCCGTGTTTCCGGTATGGATGACAGTGTGGATAAATGAGAAGAAATGAATCTGTTTACAGACAGGATAAATGCAGGTTCCGGGTAAATCATGTGCGATGGTTTATCCGGAGCTTTTTTATTTATGAAAAAACGCAGAGTGACAGAATATGTCAATTCGATGCTGTATGATGGGACAAAGGCCCGTCCACAGCAGGATGCGATCATGAAATGATGTGGATTTTCTTTGGCATCCGGATGGTTACGGCTGTGTTCTGACCTGCAGCAGGAATGGAATTTCGCATACAAAGGGAAAAGGAGAAGAAGATGAATAAGAATCACTCTGGGAATGGATGGATGGTATTTAAGGGAAACGGAGAAGGCGGGAAAAAGAGAGAAGAATTTAAGCAGGAAATTTTCGATCTGATGTGCGGGCAGATGGAGCCTGCGGATTCTGTGATGCCGGGAGCGGAAAAAATCAGAAATGAATTTGCGGCTGGGAGCTTTTGCGGGAAGGAATATGAAAAAATATACGAAGCCAACAGAAGGCTGTGCGAGCAGCTGGGAGCAGATGAGGATGGGGATGTGGAGGTGATTGTCAATTCCTTCTTTGGGATCATCAACCATCTGTGTTTGAAAATGTATGACTATGGAGAGATGTTCTCCGGAAAGAGAGATGGAGAACAGTGAGGTGATTTGAAACAAGTGCTGACTGCAAAACCGGCAAAGCGTAAATCGGCTGTATCGATAATTCTTTACAGAGGATAAATGAAATCCTTGATTTTTTTCTGGGAGAAATGTATAATTGTCTGAAATGAGAATTTATTAAAACGCTGTCATATTGACTGACAAAAATAAAAACAAACGACAAAAGCAGGGCTATATAATAAATTGCGTATCAGCGCTCAGGCAGATTGGCAGTTGGAAGCACATTTTGAAATTTCACTGATGGCTTTTGATGAAAAATAAATACTTATGAAGGGAGACAAAATGGACAATATACTTGTGCAGTCCCGTGAGATACTGGATCTTTTTGATCATCTTCAGACTACGGACTCAAATATGCAGATACGGGAAACAGAAGATATCAGCTTTCCGGTAAACGGTGAATTAAAAAGCAATGAGATGTGTTTCTACAGAGTCAGTCAGTTGGTTTTCGATGAAGAATATCCGCATAGAGAGGCATTTGAAAATGTGCTGTCATCTGTGGACAATAAATCGTTTAACTTTGTTTATGTATTGACAGGAACGAAGCAGGGAATTGAGCTTTGCATTGGCGTAGTGAGGAATCAGAATGAGTATGTCCCGGTTCTGGGGAAAAGACTGTCAGCAGCGGATCAGGGGAAAATTATTGCAAATGTCTTTAAAGGAAATTTCAGTGGAAGTAATTTGGAAAGGCTGAACAAGCAGCAGTTGGATGAACTTACAGGAGAGGGAATAAGAAAATACGAAAACGCGGGTGTAATTCTTGGAATTCCGGCTGTTAATGAAAAAGATACGGGTGAAAAGTATGATTTCCAGGGAATCGACAGATTGATCAACAGCATGCTGGGGCTGGAGTGGCGTCTGGCAATAGTCTGTGAACCGGTGCCCAGACAGGAAATTCTGGCATTCAGAAAGAATATTTATGAGCTATATAACCGGTTATCGGTTTGCGCAAAAAGAACGGTGCAGCATTCGGAAAATGATTCAACGGGAATCAATTTCGGAGAAAATGTTTCGGATACGAAGGAAAATAACTGGGGATATAATACGGGTGACACGTCCATCCATACGAGAGGAACCGGAACGGACAGCTCGGGAACACAGCATACAAGTGGAAGATCAGAAGGACAGGGAAGAAGCTATTCAGAGGGAACAAATAAAGGTGTCAGCATCAATAAAGGCTCTTCTGATTCTGTGACCATCGAGATAGCCAATAAACATGCGGAAGAGATCATGCAATATATCAGTGAAGAGCTTCTGGAAAGGCTGAAGGTAGGCTTTGGCAAAGGGCTTTTCAAAACATCGGTTTACTATATGGCGAAGGAGCCGGTCAATGCGTATCGGTTAAAAGCGGCTATCATGTCCCTGTTTCAGGGAAATAAAACGGCTTACAGCCCATTGGTGGCACAGAATATTGATCTGAGCAGAGAAAAAAATTTTAACATTTTAAAGACCTTCCAGAATCAGTATATTATGGAGAGATCTGCTTCCAGCGATGCGTTAATGCTGCTTGGCAGACCTTTTGATGAAAACAGGACAGGGCTGAGCACCTATCTGACCACGGAGGAAATCAGCCTGATTGCCGGTCTGCCGCAAAGGGAAGTTCCGGGATTATCGCTTAAAGAAGGCGTGGAATTTGGGCTGAACGAGAACGAGATTGAAGCAGAAAAATCTATCCATCTGGGATGCCTGATGCAACGGGGAGGAAAGCTGGATATTCCATTCTATCTGTCAAAGGAAAGCATGGCAAAGCATACGTTTATTGCCGGCGTGACAGGAAGTGGAAAGACAACCACCTGCCATAAGCTGCTGGCGGAGGCTGATATGCCTTTTCTCGTGATTGAACCTGCGAAGACAGAGTATAGAACCCTGATTGGAAGGGATGAGGATATTGTTGTATTTACACTGGGAAATGAGACAGTTGCGCCTTTCCGCATCAATCCCTTTGAGCTGATAGAAGGAGAAAACATATCTGCACATGTGGATGTGGTAAAGGCAACGTTTACAACAGCGTTTCCCATGGAAGCATCCATGCCTCAGCTTTTAGAGGAGGCAATTTATAAGTGCTATGAGGCAAAGGGATGGGACGTCAATACGAACAAAAATAAAAATTATGGTGACAGGGAACAGAGTAAGGCTTTTTCACCGGACGCAAACAGCTTTCCGATCATGTCTGATTTGCTGAACGTTATGAAGGAGGTTGTCGAAAGTAAAAATTTCAGTCAGCAGATGCAGTCGGATTATATTGGATCATTGGTAAGCCGCTTATCGAATCTTACGGTTGGTTCCAAAGGATGTATGCTAAACTGCCAACGTTCTACGGATTTCCGG
The DNA here is from genome assembly GCA_910585455.1 of uncultured Eisenbergiella sp. Classification (GTDB taxonomy): domain Bacteria; phylum Bacillota; class Clostridia; order Lachnospirales; family Lachnospiraceae; genus Gallintestinimicrobium. Next base: position 18,057 of record CAJUEL010000006.1, read on the forward strand.
TATATTGCGCATCATAACGTAATTCTGGAGATGGAGGAGCTAAAGTCGCCGGAAGATAAAGCATTGTTTATGGGTTTCATCTTAAGCAGGCTTTCAACTGTAATTAAGAATGAGCACCGGAGAAATTCAAAGTTCAGACATTTGACGCTGGTTGAGGAAGCGCATAGATTACTTTCGAAGATCGAATATGGCGACAGCGGTTCCAAAAAAGGAGCGGTAGAAACATTTACTGACTTATTGGCGGAGGTGCGAAAATACGGGGAAGGACTGATCATTGTAGATCAGATTCCAAATAAGCTTGCGCCGGAGGTTTTAAAAAATACAAACACGAAAATCATTCATAAAATACTGGCAAGGGATGATAAGGAAGTAGTCGGTGATACCATGCTCATGGATGATAAGCAGAAAGAATATCTTTCCGCATTGGAGACAGGCGAAGCAATTATCTTTTCAGAACAGACAAGCAAGCCTGTGCATGTAAAAATTAAAAGCGAGACCAATACCAGTGAAAAGCAGATCGAGGATAATATGGTAATACGGCGATTTGCAGAAAGGCGGGACAGGCTGGGAAGTTGTTATAGAAATCCGGAAATTGTAAAGCTGTATGTACATTTTGATTTGCTGGCAAATGCATTATTGCATTCAAGGATTGATAAAGAGCAGTGCGATTCCATGAAACGGATGGTTGACAGGCTGGCAAAAGAATCGGGGAAAGAGAAAAAAGAAATCTGGAAAGCCCTGATAGAAATGAGAGAAGATTTCACAGGCAAGGCTATCAAAAGTCAGGAAGATCAGAACATGCGGGTTGCCGAATTGATTGATTTTTTTACCTGCAAGTTTGAAAAAGATAATCTGAATGGCAATGATATGAAAGAAGGATATACGAAATCAATACAGCTGTATTTAATGTAAACAAGGAGGATGTTATTATGCTTGGAATTATTGCAGGAGCAATCGGTTCAATTGTAGCGGCGGCGACTTCGGTGGTAAAATCCCTGTCAGTTGTGGGGCTTGCGGTGGATGGACTGAAAGCGATCGGAAGCGCATTGGTGAATCTGGCGAAAGCGCTGGGACTGATCAAACCACAAATGCAGGTTGATGAACTGGGGGACAAGGCAATACAGAGCGGTTATGATCCGGAACAATATGATACCTATGCAGAGTATGTAAAGGATGTGGAGAAGTTTGATCTGGACGCAGAAAAATCCAGACTGATACCGGAAGAGGACAAAATTCGAAAGGGAATGGAGCTGGCAACCGGAGTGATGCTGGAAAAACATCAGAATTTGCCTGTGGAGAGATTTTGTGTGGAGGTCGGAAAACGTTCGGACTTCTTTTCAGAAAGCGTTCTGGGCGAGGTTGGGAAACTGATTGATACCGACGAAAATTATATGTCTGATATTTTAGGGTATCTGGATGGTTCCTTAAAGAATGATAATAAGCTGGAGGAGGTAGTCGGAACTCTTTCGGATATATATAAGGAATGTAACCCGGGAATCAGTGACAGTGATGCACTGGATGCCGTTTTCAGAGAGCGCGCTTAGGCATTTGGAGGGGGAATATGCAGACATTATATATGGTTATCTGCAGGGATGCACTGTATCTGTATGAAAAAGACGGTACAGGCTTTAAACGTCAATACATTGAAGGAAATCCGGAGTTCCATTATCAGACCAATCATATGAAGGATGATGTGAAGAAGCTGTTGGATGTGCTGGTGGAGGAATATAATCTGGATGGCAGATCAGAGCTCACCTTCTGCCTGATAGAAAATGAAGAACCTTCTGTTACAAAAGCGGTCTGCAGAAATCTTGATGGCTACATATCCAGACAGTACAGTCTGGATATGATTATACCGGAAATTATCCGGAAAACCAAGGCGGACGGGATACCGCTGATAGAAGAATCCGGCATCAATTTTGATGACAGGAATTACCTGCCTGTGAATGGGAAAATAAATAAACGGGATTTTAATTTACTGGGATATACGCTGGATATGGATAAAATGATGGAGTACGCAGGACAGGAGAAGCTATGAGGTATCAGGTGTTGATTTTGATGGCGGAAGAGAAACTGGCAGCCATGGATGTGGACACGGAGGGAAGGGCAGAACTGATAAGCGTTGAGGGAAATACGGTTATGAAATACAGTTCTGCAGAGGAAGCGAAGGATTTCTGCAGATATCTGAAGGATTATTATAATATTGAACGGTTTTCAGATATTGATCTGTCAATCACAGTGGTCAGATTTGATGCCCCGCAGCATGCAGCTGTCTGCCTGCTTGAAGCAATAAAAGATGCGGATGAGTGTAATCTGGTCAGTGCGGAAAAGCTTTTACCGCTATTGCTGCTGAAGGAAGGTATTGTAAAACCGGATAAGGTCCTGCAGGTTGAAATATTTGGCATTACATATTTGGCTGAGATTAACGGCGATCTGAAAATCGTTTGTAAAAAGGGTGGAGAGGAAAGGGATAAACTGAATTTACCGGTTGAGCGACTTTCTCTGTATTATTGCTTTGATGCGAATCATCTGATTGATGATCAGTCAGAATTAAGGAAATGTCAGGATGAATTTCAAAAGGAACTGAGCCGGAAAGAAGACATGCTCAAAGCAGAAAAAGAAAGGGCTGATGCCGCTGAGGCAAAGATTGAAAAGCTGTTTCAAATTGTTAAAAGGATAAAAGATCAGAAGAATAAAAATGCGAAACGGTATGTTTGCAGAGTAAGAATAGAAAATAATAACGATTCTGTTTTGGGTGTACTTGTTTCATCTATGATATTTACATATAGGGCTGGTGTAAGAGTAGCAGCACCACGATCACTGAGCGGGAAAATAAATTATCGGATAGAATATGCTGTTAATGATTCCGATGTAGTGATAAACAACCAAAGAATTGCAATAGCCAAAGCATATTTGAATGGCGAAAGAATGAGTAATTTTGATATAGATATCAAAGCGCCTGCAGTTGGCCGGATATTTTGTCTGATGAGTAAGGATTCAACGGTCAGAGACGGGGATGCAGTCGCCCTGATCGGGGATTTGGCGGACAGTAAGGAAGAGATTATACAGTGGTACGAAAAAAATAAACAGTGAGGTACGGGTTGATGAAATCAGGTTATATTTGTCCTGCATGTGGGAAAGCACATAAAGAGAGGCGGTATTTTTGTTCGGAATGCGGTTCATTTCTTGACACGGAAAGCTTTGAAAACAAAAAGCTCTGCGAGGAGCCGGAGATAAGGATTAAGCGGATTCTTGAGAATTTAAAACATATGCCGCACACTAAGATTCTCTGGGATGATATGGTGGATCGTTATGCAAAAAAGGTTGAAGCATTTAAGGCAATTACTGCTCTGCCAGAAATAGCAGAAAGTGTTAATGCAGATTTGCTGGAAAAAATGAACAGCTTTTTAAGGATTTGCCGCAATCCGGAGTTTCAGATTGCGTTTGTGGGAACGATCAAGACTGGGAAATCAACACTGATCAATTCTTTGCTTGGGCATAATTATGCTTCAATGGCAGTTACACCGGAGACGGCGGTATTGACAAAGTTCAGGAGCAGTTCACAGGATTACGTGAATGTTGAATTTTATACAAAGCAGGAGTGGAAAAAACTTTGGGAATCCAGAACTCTGGCGGCAGATGCTTTTATGCAAGAGTATCAGGAGTTGGGAGCTGGTGCTCAGAGGGATAAGTGGATTGGCCATTCCCCTGTTTATAAGGAAATGGAGAATGAAAATATTGAGAAAGAATTATCCAGATGGTCATCCTCAAAAAGCGCTGTGCACTATTTTGTTAAGGAAATAGAGGTGGGGATATCTTCATTGCCAAAGGATTTTCCTAAACAGGTAGTTTTTGTGGACACACCCGGTTTATCAGATCCTGTCGTATATCGGTCAGAAATAAGTAAAAAGTATATCAGGGAAGCAAACGCTGTTTTTGTTTGTGTTGAAGCGAAAAAAATGCAAAAAGAAGAAATCGACACAATTGCTTCGGTGTTTTCTTTTTCATCCCATTATAAGGACAATGTTCATATTATCGCAACACATTTGGATAAATTGAATCATCCAAAAGAAGAATGGAAAGAGAACAAAGAATGGATGAAAAGGCAATTGGTCGGGAAAGGTTTTTTTGATACAGTGGAAATGGCAGATACAAACATTATGCCTTCTTCTGCCTATATTTACAATTTGTGCAGAGATTTTGACAGTTTAGACGAGGATGATGAATGGGATATCGTGACGTTTGCACGCCATATGAAGCTGGATTATAAGAATTTGAAAGCTGAACTACCCAAAATAGTACAGGAAACAAATATCAAAAATATTGAAAAACTGGCGAAAGAAAAGCTGGCAGGAAAATATCAGGTATTGCTATGTCAGGTTATTAAAAGAAAATATGATGAGATAATTTATGCATTACGGCGTATAGCTATGGAAAGAAAAAAAGAAACTGGTGAGATCATTAATATTTCTTATGTAAGCAGGCAAGAGGTAGAAAAAAAGCTAAAAGACCAGAAAAGAAATTATGATGAAATCCGGGAAAACAGAGAGCAGTTAGTGAAAGCGATGCATATGGTGCAGGAATATACACAGAAACGGCTAAATCAATTTTTAGCATCGAAATAACTATCTGAAGGTAATATTAAAAATTATGAGAATACAGGAAATTGCTGAAATATGCGGCTATGAATTTTGTGGAGCCAATCGTAATATCAGAATGATCTCCTATGCAGATACTGCTTCAGAGGATTCTCTGGCAATTGCTCATACTCAGAAAGAGATTCTTGGCACAAAAGCAAGAGCGGTATTGACTGAGCCGGGATTGATCAGGACTGATAAGACTATTTTAATGATTTCAGAACCGTTGGATATAGCGGCGGTTAAGGTAGCAATGTTGCTTGTTCAAAGTGGGGAAGTGAAGTTTTATGGCAAGCAAGACTATAATATTATAAACGGCTATCATGCTGCAACTAATGTGATGATAGGTAAAGGTACTGTTATTTCCCCCAATGTGTTTATTGATGAAGATGTAAAGATAGGGAATGGTTGTATTATTGATCCAAATGTGTACATTAAGGGGGGAAGTGTGATCGGTAATAAGGTTCACATTTCGTCAGGCAGTGTGATTGGAGAAAATGCTTTTTGCCATTATTATGACGAAGGATTAAAGAGTTTTTCCGGAATAGGAAAGGCGATTATAGGAGATCATGTAGAAATTGGATGCCATTCTGTTATTCAAAGAGGGGTATTTTCGGATACAGTGATAGGTGAAGGGAGCAAGATAGGAAATCTGGTTGACATAGGACATGACGTGCGGATTGGAAGTCACTGCAAGATTGTATCGCAGACAGGGATAGCGGGACGGGCATCTATTGGAGATTGGGTAACAGTTTATGGACAGACAGGTATTACGAATCATATTACCATTGGTGACCGGGCTATAATTATGGCCCAATCTCTTGTTACTAAAGATGTAAAAGCAGGAGAAAAAGTATCAGGAAGATTCGCCAGAAAGCATAGCGAAGAACTCAGGAAAGAAGCGAAAATAAACAGAATGTGTGAGGTGAGATGATGGGAGTTGTAGTGGACACTATTAGCTGTTTGGGTGCAATTGGTTCTGCATTTGTAATGAGTGCTTTGGATAGCTTAACTTCTTCTTTAAGCAGCAGTAGTAGTAGTTATCAACCGGAATCCTCAATAACTGCTGATAATTCCAGGGCTAATGCCAATATGCTGGCAGAGATGAAAGCGGAGGTTCGGGATGAATCAGAAAAAAGGGAGCAACAATTCCTCGATTATATCAATAAGTCAATGGAGGGGCTTCTTAATCAATTAGGGGAAATAAATATGCGGCGTTTCGGAGGCAAGGCGCTGGCTATTAATATTACGGAAATAAAAAGCAAGAATGACGATTTAAAAAAGGAGGTAGTTGGATTTATTGGTAACTACATGGATAGTAGATTGGTTCCCAGTGATCATGAGTTATCACGGATTTTTGAAGAGCCTGACGATAAAAAGAGAAAAAAGAAATTTGATATTTTTTGCAGAGAATTATTGCAGCGCGCTGAAAAAGAATTAATATCTAAAATAGAAGTAACGGTTCATAAACAGGAAGAAATAATACGAAAAGAAATTCAAAGCCGTCTGGCTGAAATAGACAGGAATATGAAGATGGAAACGAAAGCATATGAGGATATTCTTCATATGAAGAAAGAACAGGAAGATGCCAGAATAGAGGAACAACAGATGCAATACTGTTATCAATATGAGCTGGCAGAAATTTTATTGGAACAGATAGAGAGTTGAGGTGAACAGCTTGCTTTTCTTTAAACAGAAGAAATTGATTGAGATAAATGAAAAAATTGAGAAGCTGCAGCAAATGATGGAGAATCAATCCCATACCTTTCAGAGTATAGAGAAACGGCTTGATACACTGGAACAGGCAGCGCAGAAGAATGCGCTGGATTTTCAAAATATGGATATCCGCATGGATGCGCTGGAGCAGACGGAAGAAAAAAATGTAGAGAGCATCCATAATGCACTGAAAACAATAACGGATATGAATGCGGACAGCAGGCAATATGTCTGCTCCTGTCTGACTGAAAAGCTTGATCAGATGTCATTGGATAACGGGAAAAAGATAGAGAGCTTAAAGAGCAGGCTGAACCTTCAGAACATAGAGAACCGTCTTAATAAGTTGGAGCAGCTGGAACAAAAAAATGCAGACAGTGTGCGCCATGCTCTCAAAGCAGTCCGGGAATCAGATATGGATAGCAGGCAATATATCTGTGATTGTCTGAATGAGAAATTGGAGCATGTTTTGTCGGATAACGAGAAAAAGCTGGAATGCTTAAAGGATATACTGACAGATCAAAAAGTGAAAGGGTTATCTTTGGCAGAAAGTATTGCGGAGAATGTTAACAGGATGCAGGACAGTCATGGGGATTACGCGAAAGAGATACAGGAATCCTTAAATTCGATAAAAGAGCTTATAAATGTAAATACAGAAACAGATAATGCGATAATTGAAAAACTGGATGTTGTGGAAAATGAAATCCGTATGCTGTTGATAAACAGTGTCATGGATCAAATACCGATAAAACAGGAATAACGTTTAAGGGCAGGAACAAAGAACAGGGATAAAGGAGCTTCTTCATAAAATGAAATCATCGAAAAATTTCAGAATGCTTGACATGTACGTCCGCCTGTGTGAAGGAAAAATCATCAACAAGTCCGAAGAAGCCAGACGATCCGGTGTGGATGAGCGTTCCATCCAGCGCGATATTGACGACATACGTGCGTTTCTGGGGGAATACAGGGCAGCCAATTCCCTTGACGGCAGAGCCATCACATATGACCACAGCCGCAGGGGATTTGTCATGACCGGTGCAGAAGGGAGCATGATGTCCAACAGTGAAATCCTTGCGGTGAGCAAAATACTGCTGGCAAGCCGTGCATTTGCTCATGATGAAATGGGGAATATTCTGAAAAAAATGATAGACGGCTGCGTTCCTTTGGAAAACATGAAGCTGGTAAAGGAACTGATTTCCAATGAACATCATCATTACGTACCGCCGCGCCACGGGACCTGTATCCATGACAGGCTCTGGGAAATCGGAACGGACATAAAAGAGCATAATCTTGTGGAGATTCAATATTCCAGAGGGGAACACACACAGGAGACCGTTACGCGCAGGATAGAGCCTGCGGCAATTCTTTTTTCTGAATACTATTTTTATCTGAATGCTTTTATTGTCGAGCCAGACGAAGCAGGAGGGTACGTTCATAAATACGATTATCCTGCCGTTTTCCGTGTTGACCGGATCCGGACGTACCGGAAGACAGGAGAGAAATTCCGGTTATCCTACGCAGACCGGTTCGAGGAAGGGGAATTCCGTAAAAGGATCCAGTTTATGTATGCGGGACGGCTGATGCACATACAGCTGAAATACCATGGAGATAATCCTGAGCCGGTGCTGGACAGGCTTCCGACGGCGTGCGTGACAGAACAGAAAGAGCATGAATACACGATCAGCGCGGAAGTATACGGAAAGGGAATTGTCATGTGGCTTCTCAGTCAGGGGAGCAGGATCGAGGTGCTCTCTCCGGAAAGCCTCCGGCAGGAAATGAAGGAGAAGGCGCAGGAGATACTGGCGTTGTACAGTTAAGCGTACAAATAAAAAGCTGAAATCATATATGATAATCATGAAAGAAAGCAGAAGCCCCTGAAAGATATCTCCGGGGTCTTTTGTTTTCTGAAAAATTTCATAACAATGACAGAATATGTCATACGAATATCCTATACTTATCTACAGAACTGGCAGAAGAGTTGCGGAATATTTCAGAAAATGAGAAAGGAATGGAACAGAATGGTAGACTATATAGGTTCAGACGCAATCAAAAAATATTCTTAGAAGCCATGGTAATGTATATAAGACCTGCTTCGCAAGTGACTTTTGCGATGCAAAACACCATGAAGGCTGGTGGGTCACCTACAAATTAAAAAGGAGAAACAGTTATGGGAAAATTAAAAATACTTGATGATACGGTGAAAGGAAGCTCTTCATTGGAAGAGAGGGAGATGGTTGAGGTCATGAATATGCTCAGATCTATAGGGGAAGAAAACTACTATATAATTCCAGAGGATACAAAGTTTTCTTATGATTCATCTGTTGGTCCTCTTTTTATCTCCGATGAAACAGCAGTGGAATTAGTTAAATTCAACAATATCCAGGGACAGGGGGGCAAGGTTCAGTTTTCGGAATTGCCAGAAAGCTTGAAAGATCAGATAACTGCCCGCATTGAAAACATTTTTGATATAGTAGCAGACGATAATTCTGCCCGGGCAAATCAGGTCAGAAATGATTTGGCAGATGCTCTGGTGAGAGAGCTGGACGAATATATGAAAAGTTATGGATATAAAGTGGAACATCTCTTTGACGATACCCCTGATGGTCTTTTTTCTATCTTTAAGAAGCATAATGATGATATTGATATCTATATTGAGAAACTGGTTGGGTCTGCTGCTACAGAAGAAGCAAAAACTGCTGGTGAAAAAATCCTCGCTGCTATTAAAGATAGTTACGAAATGAAAAGAATCAGAGAGGCAATTCCATATACCAGAATCAAAAAAATTGATGTAAAAAGACCGGACCGGATTTTTGGTTCCATTCATCAGAAGTATGATACTCCTGAATATATGATCCATAACCTGCATAGCTGCTACTTGACCCTTGTCAGACATCTCTCTAATAAGCATATTGTTGAAGATGCAACAGAAGTGAGAGATATTGTGATTAAGATTCTTCTTGTATTCTGTGAGGTATGCCAGAATTACAATGTGGAAAATCCGGCAGAACATGGATTTATGTACTACTTCACCTATAATATTATCCTTCTGGATAAATATGAGGGTGAGCAGTATGATGAGTACTCGACCGAATATCTTGGCAAGATCAAGCAAGTTATTGATACGCTCAGAGAATTCGAAAATAAGAATGCATCAAAAGGGATTATACCCATCGGTCAATCGTTGCTGAATAAAATTGTAAACTGTGTAACAGTGAGGAGAAACAAATGAGTCCGAAAAGAGAACCGGAAGGACAGGCTTATGATGCCATGCATCAAAACCGGGTCCTGCAATTTATGACAGGAGCAGACTGGGAGGTACAAAAATGGATGAAGTATTAAAAAAAGGAGCAGAAAATTTTGCGGAAAGTCAGAAAGACCGGCATGCCGGGGATGAACCGGACGATGTCAGCAAAAGAAATGAAAGGATCAGAATATTGAGGGAATTTACTGCTGACGATAAAATACTGAAGGAAGCAGACAGGGTGGCATTTGAGCAAAAAGAGTTAGAGGATTTGGTGCAGAAAGGAGAGAAACACGTTTACCTTTGTGGGGGAATTTTTACAATACCAGTGGATATAGAGGGTGTTACATATACAGGCGTGAATGATCCTGTAATTACAATTAAAAAAGGCATAAAAGTTGCTGCCGGTATTGATATCCAGAATGTGAAAGTCGATATAGAACTGTTTATAGATGAAACGTTTGGAGCTGAATTTTCAGATAATAAGACATTATATATTAAGATACTTCATGCTGCGGGTAAACAGGGGTATATAGAAGCAGAACGCCTTTTGGGAGATTGTTATTATTGGGGATGGGGAGTAGAATATAATCGCGAAGAATCTGCGGAATGGTACCGAAGAGCAGCAGAGCAGGGTGATGAGAATGCTCAGATTTTTTTAGCTTCCTACTATAGCTGCAATAGAACAGAAGAAACAATGAAAGAAGCTTTGAGGTGGTATCGAAAGGCAGCAGAACAGGGTAATGGACATGCTCAAGCCATGATGGGTTATTTCTATGCTGAAGGATTGGGAGTAGAACAAAATAAAAAGGAAGCTGTGAAATGGTACCGGAAAGCGGCAGCTGCTTATCTACCGTATCTGCCGATATCTACAACAGGTCTGGATATTTGCAAAGAAGCAGCAGAACAGGGTGATGTTGAGGCGCAATTTATTGTGGGTGTTATCTATTTGTGTGCAGGGAGAGCAGAAGAAGTCGTAAAATGGCACCGAAAAGCGGCAGAGCAGGGTGATGAGGAAGCACAGGTATCTTTGGGAAATTGTTATGCTAAAGGATGGGGAGTAGAACGAAATAAAAAGGAAGCTGTGAAATGGTACCGTGAAGCAGCAGAGCAGGGAAGTACGGAAGCACAATATAAGCTGGGTGATTGCTATGCCGCAGGAGATGGAGTAGAGCAAAATTGGGACGAAGCTATGAGATGGTATAGGATGGCAGCCCATAAGGGTATCGCATATAAAAGATGGAAGGATTTTTATTACAACGTAGTGCCGCAAAAAAAGCCAGAAGATTGGCCGGAGCTAAAAAAGCCAAAAGAACGGCCGGCGAAATCTCTGTCATTTTATCTTTTTTGTGTTTTTGTTATTGTTGTTGAAATTGTCAGTGTTATTGCTATTAGTCTTGTTTTGGCTATTTACTATATCTTAGAGAAGTTAGGAATAAAAAAACGAGATGATTCATATTTGAATGAAAATGAAGATTCTGGGTATTTGTTGTATCTGCAACATTCCAGAGAAGATAGAGAACATGGATATAGGAGATATTATATAAGATACGAAAGATGTTGGCGTGCTATCAAACAGCAAGCATATTATTTAGATTATGGCCATTACGAGTAATATGATTAAAAAATGCAAAACTTCTTTGTTTTAATCTGATCAGGATATTGGACAGGATAATTTAAGGAATGAACGACATCAGTTGATTGGTGGCTGTTCCAAAAACGGAGTGGAAAGGATATATGAAGAAAAAAATAAAACTGGATCGATACGCCGTATACGAAAAAGGACGGCTGTATGAAGTGTATTCCCCTTTATAAAATACATGTATGCGTATGACCGGACAGGAGGGGACCATGACAGGGAAGGCTGCGGGATTGATGCCGGGCGTGACGCCTATACATCCCTCGCCCATGCCATGGCGGTTCTGGCGGACGACCCCGGAAAACTGATTTACTTTCCCTGCAAACAGCCGGGATACATGGGGTATTATCCATATACATATCATGTGGTTTTCTGCAGACCCGGGCTGCAGTTTAAACGTTCCCTCTGGAAGCGTTACGAAGGGCTGATAGAAGAAGTGAATGATACCATATTTTTCGTACCGGAACGGCTTTTCTGCCATCAGTGGCATTATGTGATTGCGAAGACGCTGGAAGATGAAGACTGGGAAAAGAAAGAGAAGATACATGGGATGCATACGATGAAAGGGTATGTTTTCTCAGATTCGACACTTAAGGAAACTGAAAAATGGTATCAGGAAAAAGAAAAAAAGTGTGAATAAAGTGCACGGAAAGGAGGAATCCATGCGTATCTTATTGTTATTGCGCGGCGCTGCAGGCAGCGGCAAGTCCACATGGGTGGAAAAAAACCATTTAAAGCCATACACGGTCTCTTCCGATGACATCCGCCTCATGCATCAGAGCCCTGTCATGGGGACAGACGGGCGGCTGCATATCAGTCAGGAGAACGGCGAAGCGGTCTGGAAAACCCTGTTCCGCATCCTGCGCGGCAGGCTGCAGCGGGGAGATTTTACAGTGGTGGATGCTACTAATGCCCGGACATCGGAGCTGCTCCGCTATAAGGAATTATGTTCCGAATACCGCTACCGGATTTACTGTGTGGACTTCACGGCAGTCCCGGCAAAAGAAGCGAAACGGAGGAATGCAGAACGGGAGGAATTCCGCAGGGTGCCGGATCAGGCAATTGACACCATGTACGCCAGATTTGCAACCCAGAAGGCGCCCTCCGGCATCACGGTGGTCAGACCGGATGAGCTGGACAGGGTCTGGTTAAAAAAGCGGGACTTTTCCCGCTACAGGGCGGTCCACCATATCGGCGACATCCACGGCTGCCACACAGCCCTGCAGGAATATTTTGCCGCAGAGGGCGGCATGAAGGAGGATGAATTCTATATCTTTCTGGGCGATTACACTGACCGGGGAACGGAGAACGCGGAGACTATCCGGTTCCTGCTTTCCATCATGGACAGGGAAAATGTCCTCCTGCTGGAAGGAAACCACGAAAAAAATCTGTGGCTCTGGGCACATGAAGAAGCCTGCCCGGACAGGGAGTTCGAACTGGTGACAAAGCCCGCGCTGGAGGCGGCAGGGATTAACCGGAAGGAGGTGCGCAGCCTTTACCGCCGTTTCGGACAGTGTGCATGGTATGAATACGGCGGAAACAGCTATCTGGTCACCCACGGCGGGCTTGCCGCCCTTCCGGATAACCTGTCGCTGGTGGCAGCGGAGCAGATGATCAGCGGAGCCGGAAGCTTTGAGGAGGCGGAAGAGATCACGGAGACATTCCGGAAAACCGCGCCGGAGAACTGCTTCCAGATACACGGGCACAGAAACCCGAAAAATGTGCCCCTCACGCCGGAGGACAGGACATTCAATCTGGAGGGACAGGTGGAATACGGCGGCTGCCTGCGCTGCCTTAAGGTCAGCCATGAGGGAATCTTTCCGGCAGAGATCAGAAACCATGTTTATAAAAGCGCGGAGGAGGAGAGCGCGCAGAAGGCGCTGTCGGAAAGCCCGGCGGCGGATGTGCTGATCGCCCTGCGCAACAATAAGTACATCACGGAAAGAAAATATGGTCCCTTTTCCTCCTTCAACTTTTCGGATGAAGCCTTCCAAGGCAGGGTCTGGAACAGCCAGACAATGAAGGCGAGGGGGCTCTGGCTGGATACGGTGAAGGGAAAAGTGACGGCAAGGTCCTATGACAAATTTTTCAATATCGGGGAGCGGGAAGAGACCCGGATGGATGCGCTGCAGCGCAGGCTCTGTTTTCCGGTGAGCGTTTATGTAAAAGAAAACGGATATCTGGGCATAGTCAGCTATAACGGATATGAGGATAAACTGCTCGTCGCCTGCAAATCCACCATGGACAGCCACTTTGCGGAGTGGTTCGGAGAAATGCTGCGCGCGAAGGTTTCCGCAGAGCATCTGGAGGGAATGAAGGAATACATAAAGGAGAAGGATGTCTCCTTTGTGTTTGAATGCGTTGACATGGAGCACGACCCGCACATCATAGAATATCCGGAGAGCCGCCTTTTTCTGCTGGATATCCTCCACAATGAGCCGGAGACAAAAAAATACAGCTATGAGGAGCTGTGTGCCGTGGCGGAACGCTTCGGGCTGACCCCAAAGGAAAAAGCCTGTGAAATACCGGACTGGCAGACCTTTTTTGACTGGTGCCGGGATATCCGGCGGGAAGAGTACCGGTATCAGGGACGCCGGACAGAGGGCTTTGTGGCGGAGGACAGCAAAGGGTATATGGTAAAGGTAAAGCTTCCATACTATCAGTTCTGGAAGCAGATGCGCGGCGTAGCCCGTGAGGTGGCAAAGAAGGGCTCGATTACCAATACAGCCATGCTGACAACGCCGGAGGCGAACCTGTTTTACAGCTGGCTGCGGGAGAAATATGCGGCGGGAGAGTTAAAGAAGATGCCGAAGGATATCTGCAGCCTGCGCAGGAGTTTTCTGGAAAGTGTGCGGATAAAAGAGTGAGGGCAGTTTATAAAGGGAGGGATAACAATTCAGAAAAGTCTGAAATATTATCTTATCCGTCATGTTTTTACAATGGTCTGCGCAGTTAAGGCGCAGACCTGTTTGAACTGTTGCGGAGGGCGTTTTTGACAGACGCTCTTTTTTTCTGCCCGGAAACATTTTTTTTGGAAAAATTTTTCTATAAAAGCAGAGAAATGACAGGATATGTCATTCTGTGAATGTATGATAAGACATCCTGCGGATTTGTATTTGGCGGGGCGTTCTTTTGTGGGGAAGAAATATGAAAGGATATATGAATTCAACAAGAAGCTGAGTGACCGGTTTAAAATGGATGAAGGTTGAGGATAAACCTGCATGGGATGATATAAAAGACTTGATTTCAGACTGGGGAAAATGTATAATCGTCATAAATAAGAAATTATATATTTGATATCATCTTGCACATATTAATCAGATACAAGTTACCGGAGAAAATACTGGAAATCAAAATCATTTTAACCGGAACGATGATGTTATGCTGGCAAAATTATTCAGTGAAAGGAGGCATATATAGAACGGTTGAACAAATGAATCACAATTTCGCTATTCGGACCAGATTGTTAATAAACTTTAAATTGAATCAGGAGGAATCACATATCAAGATGAAATTACATACTCAGATTGTTACCATGAAAAATCATATTTTAAAAAACAGACCCTTAAAGAAATTGTCTGGTAAAATACAGGTTGGCTCCATGTTCATTCATTTACTTTTAATTCTGCTCACGATAATGGTAGTTTCCCTGTGTTTTCAGAAAACCATTAATTATGATGAATATTATAGCTTGCAATGGTGCCGTCTTGGCTGGGAAGGTTTAATAAAGAAATTAATTTCCGATGTTCATCCGCCATTATACTATTTCCTTTTAAAACTTATTCTTGACTTTACGAATGAGAATATGTTTTGCGCACGCGCATTATCTGCTGCTTCCGGAATTATGCTGTTATGGTCAGGTACAATCTTTTTATCCCGTCATTTTGGTAAAAAATCCGCTTTGTTTTATGTCTGCTTTCTTTATCTGAATCCGTTTATGTTCCTGAAAGCGACAGAAATCCGCATGTATATGCTGGCGAGCATGTTTACAGTTATAAGCGGGATTTGTTCATATTACATATTAAAAGGAGCCGGTTACTCCGAAAATAACGAAGCTGATGCGACAGCGCGGCAAACTCAAAGGCCATCAGGTAAATATTGGTTCTGTTTCACTCTTTCCAGCATTCTGACTGCATATATGCATTATTATGCTTTACTGGTAATGTGTTTTTTGTATGCAGGGATTGCAGCATATTTTATCTGTACCAGAAATAAAAAAGAATTTAACGTCTGGTTAGTTTGTGCGGTTTGTACGGTTATCGCTTATCTGCCATGGCTTAACATTGCCTTTAAGCAGGTAACTGCGGTCAATCAGGCATACTGGATCAGTGCGCCCACATCCAGACTGGCTCCATTGCGTGAACTGTTTTATAGTGCTGTCCCTTATTCGGAACACATATATCTGGGCACGATTATGCTTCTTATAATGGTTGCGTTCATTCAATTTGTTAAAGCAAAAAAAATCGACAGTTATTGGACGTTAGTATGCAGCAGCGCTCTCTGCGGAATTATGCTTTTTGCCATATGGTACGCTTCCCGTTTCCGTCCGATTTTGGTCAGTCGCTATCTGATTATGGCGGTATGCTTATGTATAATTGGCATTAGCAGTATGGTTCGTTTTTTAAATAAATATATTGTAATATTCCTGTGTCTCTTTTGTTTCCCTGTAGGTGGAATTTGCTACCTGTCAACATTCTGTGCGCAGGCGGAAGTAGACCGTATCACTACAAAAACAGTAGATTTTATTGATGGAAACGGCAATTCAAATGACTGCATCGTATATGTGCATGATGGATACGGTTACATTGCCCATTGCGTGGAGTATTATTTCCCGGATATGGAATCCATTGGTTTGGAAAAAGAGGAACTGCCCCGGTTGGAGGAGATAATCCTTAAAACGGATGATTCCGTATGGTTTCTGGATGATAATGAATATATGAATGATACACAGATGAATGTAATGGACTATATTATCGATGACTGCGGAATTTATGGGTTCGGTTCAGCTGACTTTAACATATACGAACTGCGTAAATGTTCTGCTGAGTAAGGGAAACGACCGATCAGGTATCGCGGATAACTGCTACAAAACAGGCGCAGGGAATTCCTGTGAGGTCTGCCGTTTACGCCATTTTATCTTTATATTAATAACTGTTTTATGAGTGATTTTGAGGGAAAGATCAATGAAAGATAGTGGAAAAATGATAATTTACGGTGCAGGAATTTTAGTGGCAGGAATTCTGTCCGGTACCTTACTGATGATAGCGGTTTATTGTCTGCCTGTAGCTCCCATGAAGGCAAATGCACAGAGATCCACCGAAATTTACGATTATGAGGGTGTGTACCCCCAGCTGATGTGGGGATATAAAATGAGCCAGCTGGATAACTGCACGGATGCCACAATGCTTTTGAATGCTATATATTCAGGACCAGGAAGCCCGGTTGAGAAAGCAATGCAGGTATATCGCACGGAATATTATGGGGAAAATCCGGTTAAGTCACTGACAAACTATGCAAATGATGTAGAGGCAGAGACCTATGGATGTGCTTATTCCAGATATTGGCATGGGTATCTGGTAATTTTAAAGCCGTTGCTGCTTTTCTGGGATGTGGCAGATATCCGGATGATGAACATGTTTTTGCAGATTACGCTTCCTGGCTATCTGCTTTTATTAATGAAACAAAAAGGATATGGAAGGTATATTGCAGGATTTTTATTTTCCGTGTTGTTGCTTAATCCGGCAGCAATATCTGTATCCTTTCAGTTTTCCACGGTTTATTATTTGATGCTGTCCGGAAGCATTTTTATTTTGAAGCATGGGACATTATCGAGGAAGAGGTGTATGTTCCTGTTTCTGATTTCCGGCATGGCAACAGCATTTTTTGATTTCCTGACTTATCCGCTGGCGACCCTTTGCTTTCCATTGCTCTTTTTGCTGCTAAAGGAAGAATCATGGAAAGAAGCTTTCAAAAAAGTAATATGCTATTCTCTCATATGGGGGATTGGATATATCGGCATGTGGTGTGGAAAGTGGACGATCGGGAGCATACTGTTGCACAGAAATTTATGGACAGATGCCTTGTACAGAGCAGCGGAGTATGAATCCATGGAGTATGAGGACGGAAAGGTTCATGCATTACAGGTAATACTGAAAAATCTGAGCGTATTGATGAAATGGCCGATTCTTCTTGGCTGTATGGCAGTCTTTATTTTTCATATAAAGCAATTTTGCAGAAAAGGTGCAGATATGGTTGCAGATTTGCCGCAACGGTGTCTGAGGTTCATTCCGTTTGGATTGATTGCACTGATGCCCTTTGCCTGGTATCTGGCAGCGGGAACACATTCTTATATTCATTACTGGTTTACATACAGGGAATTATGCATTTCCGTATTTGCTTTGCCTGCAGGCTTAACGAAATGCTTATTGGTGAATGAAAAACGGAGTACCTGATTATTTCACACCAAAGAATAAGATTCCGTCGTTGTAAGTGGAGGCCATATATATCAGTCTGGGGAAAACATCCTGATGATTTATGACCTGTAAGATTCTATAAACTGAAATTATATATGATAGAAATGAAACCGGGCGGCAGAGGTCAATCCTCTGCCGCCTTAATTATTGCCCAGATTTAAGGAGGAACCACCATGAAAGTACCAATTGTACATCTGCAGGTAGTCCGTGACCGTCAGGCGGATTACGGCAGCGAAAGCATCGACAGCCCGCAAAAGGCGGCGGAGTGGATGAGGGGCATCATTGGAAACCCCAGCCGGGAACAGATCATTGTCTGCTGCATGGACGGGCGCATGAAGCCTGCCCACATTGATATCGCAGGAACCGGCGGGAGCACGGAATGCCCCTGTTTTGTCGCGGAGATATTCCGGACGGCGCTTGTCACGAACGCCGCTGCCGTGATGATATTCCACAACCACCCTTCCGGTATCGCATCCCCCAGCCGGGAGGATGCAGCCCTGACGGAGAGGCTGCGGAAAGCAGGGGAACTTCTGCAGGTGCCCGTAAAGGACCACATTATCATCGGAGACGGCGAATATTACAGTTTTTACGAACAGGGGAAGCTCTGAACGGAAAACAGAAAAAAGAAAGAAGAAAAAACGGAAAGAAGGGAGGGGTGCAGATGCTGGAAATCGTTTTGAAATGCCTTGCCGTCATCCTTGCGGAGGCGATCAGGGAAGCCGTGGAAGAGAGCAGCTGAGCAGGAAAAATTTCACCCACGGCAGTATTGAAATCAACCAAAAGAGAAATCACAAAAGAAAACGACAGAGAAAACAGGAGGAAAAAAGAATGTCAGCAAATGTTGAAAGTATGTTTTATGTAAGGGAAACCCCGTGGCACGGGCTTGGGGTAAAGGTGGCAGAGGCACCCGCATCCGCCGATGCAATCCGCCTTGCCGGGCTGGACTGGAACGTGGTGCAGGAGCCCGTATTTACGGAAGGCAATGAGAAAATCCCCGGCTTTTATGCCAACGTGCGGGACAGCGACAGGAAGGTGCTGGGCGTGGTGACGGACCGCTACCGCGTTGTACAGAACAGGGAAGCGTTTGCCTTTACGGATGAACTGCTGGGGGAGGGCGTCCGCTATGAGACGGCGGGCTCCCTGCAGGATGGGCGGCGGATATGGCTGCTGGCGCGGCTGCCCCACGAGTATATTATATCGGGGGAGCGCATCAGCCCCTACCTCGTATTTTCCAACGCCCATGACGGCTCCGGCGCAATCCGGGTGGCGGTCACCCCGGTGCGGGTGGTGTGCAACAATACACTGAACCTTGCACTGTCAACAGCGAAACGGTCCTGGTCCTGCATCCATACCGGGGACATCAAAGGAAAGATCACTGATGCGAAGGAAACGCTCTTCTTTGCGGAAAAATATATGGGAGCCCTCGGGAAGGAATTTGACGCGCTGCGGATGAAAAAGCTGACCGACAGGCAGGTGGAGGAGTATATCAGCCTGCTTCTGCCCGGTGAGGAAGACGGCACAAAACGGGCGAAGAACATGCAGCGCCTGCAGGAGGACATGCGGGCACGCTACCATGACGCGCCTGATTTAAAGGCGGTGGGCAAAAATGCCTACCGCTTTATCAATGCGGTTTCGGACTTTGCCACCCATGCGGACCCGCTGCGCAGGTCGGCGAACTATAAAGAAAGCCTGTTCCTGCGCACCATGGAAGGAAATCCCATGGTTGACCGGGCGTATCAGATCATAAATGCGGCATGAAGGAGGACGGAAGGATGATGGAATTTCAGTTATTTATGGAAGCGGCTGCAGATGCCGCCCGGCGCGTGCTGGGGGAAGGCAGCACTGTGGAGAGGGACACCATACGGACGCGGGGCGGCAAAAGCTGCCCTGTCCTGCGCATCATGCAGGAAAATGACGGGAAGAAGGAAGAGCTGCTGCTGTTTTTAGATGAGCTTTACGGAGAATTTAAAGATGGCGCACCGCTGCCGGAGCTGCTGGAAAGCCACAGCGCGGCTGCCGGTAAAAAATCCCTGATGGGGGAAGTGCTGGACCTGTCCGGGGAACTGCCGGAGGGACTGCCGTCCCGCTGGGAGGCAGTGAAGGATAAGGTATATCCCCTTCTCCTGCCTCAGGGGCGGCTCCCGGGAATTCCGGAACGCCCCGCCCCTTTCCGGGGATGCGGGGTATCGGTCGTCTGTGCGGTCCGCATGGAGGCGGAGGCGGGCATCCAGAGACGGCCCACAGCCGTCACGCCCTCCATGGTCAGAAAGCTGGGCATCACACAGGATGTCCTGTACCGGACAGCGAAGAAAAACCTTGAGAATGACGGCTGTCATGCCATGTGGCTTGCAGGACAGGTATTCGCTGCGATGAATGAAGAGGAGGATGAACAGGAAAGCGTGCCGGGGATGCTGGAGCCGGGGGAGCAGTATGTGCTGAGCAATCGCCCTGCCTGCTGGGGAGCTGCGGCACTTTTGCATGAGGAACTCATGAAGCGCCTGTCAGGCGGGCGTGACATGTACATCCTGCCGTCAAGCGTCCATGAGGTGATCCTGATTGTGGATGATGGAAGTCATAAACAGGAGGAGTTTGACAGCCTTGTGCGGATGGTCAATAAGGATGGGGTCGCCCTGCAGGACAGGCTGGGTGACGGCAGCTTTTTCTATGACGGAAAAACCGGGGAGATCAGGAGATACCGGAATGAGAAAGCGGATATGGAAGCAGTGTCTCCGGATGACGGGAAATAAGAGCAGTGAAACAAAGGTGACGGAACCGGAGCAGCCGTATAAAAGCCGGATATAGCCGGGAAAGGATCAGGCTGAGCATAACGCGCAGATATAAGATATGAAGTAAAAAAGCATAAAGCACGGATAAAACGTGTGGCACAAACAAAATATAAAGTGCGGACAGGGATCCGGAATCATGGAGAATCAATCAGGAGAAAGGATGGACAAAAAAATGATGAAAACACTTGTAAGAACGTCAGGAATGGACAGGACAGAATGGCTCAGATGGAGGACACGTGGAATCGGCGGTTCCGATGCTTCCGTAGTTGCCGGGATAAACAGGCACCGCTCCGTCTTTCAGCTGTGGCTGGAAAAGACCGGGCAGGCGGAGCCGGAGGAAGGGGAAAATGATTTTACCCATTTCGGAAAGATGCTGGAGCCGGTCGTAAAGAAGGAATTCACAAAAAGGACAGGCCTGAAGGTGCGGGCAAAACATGCAATCCTGCAGAGTGAGGAACATCCGTTCATGCTGGCAGACCTTGACGGCGTAATTTATGAAGATGGAGAACTGAACATCTTCGAGGCAAAGACCGCCTCTGCCTATAAGCAGGAGGTATGGGAGAACGGCGTGCCGGAGGAGTACCAGCTGCAGGTGCAGCACTACATGGCAGTGACGGGCGCGAAGAAAACATATATCGCCGCGCTGGTGGGAGGAAACCATTTCTTTTATCATGTGGTGGAACGGGATGAGGAGCTGATCGCCATGCTCATCTGCCTTGAAAAGACATTCTGGGAGGAAAATGTGCTGGGCGGGAAGGAGCCCGTACCGGACGGCTCGGAGGCGACCACGGAATTTCTGAATAAGCGGTATGGAAGCGCCAACGGGAGGACGGTGGCGCTTCCGGAGGAGGCGCTGGGCTTATGCCAGAGCTTTGAGACCCTTTCGGAACAGCTCGCCGCATTGAAGGAGCAGAGGGATGCGGTCGCAAACCAGCTCAAAAACTATCTGAAAGAGAATGAAGCAGGCACGGTGGGAGGCAGGACGGTGACATGGAAAACCATAACCTCCACCGGCTTCGATAAAAAGCGGCTGGAAAAGGAGAACCGGCAGATTTATGAGGCATACGTCACGAAAAGCAGCTACCGAAGGCTGCATGTGGCATGACCGGGAGGAACCATGCCGGAATGGCGGAAATGACAGTGAAGGGTATGTTTCACTGTGAATTCCCGCAGGCAACAGGACGGACGGCTGCACTGGTGCAGATACAGCCGGTAAGTCCGGCGGCTGCAGCGCGGGTTTACAGGAAACGGCAAAAAGAGTGTCGTTTCCTGTATCTTTATGCAGCTGGCCATGCTGTGTGCGGCAGCCTTACGGGACTGGTGCCCCGCTGCCTGCAATGAGGCGCTGATTATGCCGTTTTCCACCGGGGAAGGCGGCGGAATGGAGGATACATTAAATATGGAAGAAAAAGGAATCCGCCTTTTACGTGCGGACGAAATAGAGTGCCGTGTTTCCACGGTGAGCGAGAAGGGAGCATCCCTGCTGCTGTTCAAGGATGCGCGGGTAGACCAGAGGATACTGGATGAGACCTTTACGCCCTTTGGCTGGCGCAGGACGCACCAGTCCATAGACGGGAATCTGTATTGCACGGTGGAGGTCTGGGACGAAGGGAAAGGACAGTGGATCGCCAAACAGGATGTTGGCACGATGTCGTATACGGAGAAGGAAAAGGGGCAGGCATCGGACAGTTTCAAGCGCGCGTGCTTCAACTGGGGAATCGGGCGGGAGCTTTACACCGCCCCGTTCATCTGGATTCCCGCAGGCAAAGTAAAAATCCAGAAGAAGGGAGATAAGTACACCACCGGAGACCGGTTTGCCGTAAAGGAGATTGGTTATAACGGGTACCGCGAAATCTGCATGCTGGTGGTGGTGAACGCCGGCGGGGAGGTGGTCTTTGCAAAAGGAATGCGGCAGGAGCCTGCCACGGTGCTGCAGCAGGGAAATGCAGCCGGTCTGGATAACAGCGCATATGAAAAGCTGCAGGCGGAGCTGGAGCGGACCGGGATAACCATGGAAGCCGTCCTTGCGCGCTACCAGATAGAGGATGTGGGGCAAATGACGCCGGAGTTGTTCCGGAAGGCGATGGCAGGGTTGAAAAGATCCAAGGCAAAATCGGCAGCCTAGAACGGGAAATATTTTTTGTAGTTAAAGAGATAAACCACCGTTTCCACCATTTCCACCTGATAAAAGTATGCGAAATATGGCATTTCGGCTTATTTTTGCAATGGTGGAATGGATGGAAACAGTGGAATGGAAGAGTAAATGCTTTTTGCCTTCCTGTTTTTGTGATAAAATGAAAACGCAGTACGGACGCTTTTGGGGATGGAGACAGACTTGTGGCGGAGGAGTTGTGAATGAATAAGAAAATTGACTTTATGAGACAGGGTGTATTAGAAATGAGAAAGAGATTCATTTCCGGGGAAACTGATTATATTTATATGGAAGAAATTTCAGAAGAAGAGTTTATGCAGAGATTAGAGAAACTTTTTTTCCAGGAATTAAAGATGGATGACGGAGACGGGACTCTGAATGATATTTATAATGAGTTAGACGGCGGGACGCAGGAAAAAGAGGCCTATAGTTCTGTTATAGAGAAGATTAAGGAAAAAATGTTTAAGATTGAAAATTATGTCCATGATTTGTGGGCTGATTTTTATATGGCATTGCTCAGGACAGACCCTGCATATGATATACAGCCGGATGAGCTGATGGAGCGGGGATGGGAATCAAGGGCATGCAATAAAAAAATCAATATGGAAAATGTCAGAAGGCATTATCCGCTGGTGGATTATGGAGATGAATATTTCCCGATAAGCGGGATCCCGGGGGGCTGTCAGGAATATCACAGTTTGATGATGCGGCAGGAAAACATCGGTATATTTGATGTTGGTTCAAAAACAGAGAGCTTAAAGAAATACGCATTCCCTAAAACTCATGATATTTATCATGAGCTGGCCGGAGCATCAATTGAGAATCGGTTATTACTTGAAAAGACATTGGGGGCAGGATATGCTGATCAGTGTTTCTGTTATCTGAAAGGATGTGTTAAAAAGGAACAGGTGGAATCGTTGAAAGTATTAATTGGAAAACTGGCAGAAATGCCAATGTTTATACGGAAGGATATAACAGATGAAATCGGGCTTTACTTACGGCATTTTAAATGCAGCGATACCAGTGTTAAATGTGTGGAGAGTACAGTTGATGTAATCGTTTACATTGTCCAAAAAAGCTATAAAAAAATCTGGCAATGTTGTTGGCACATATATAATAAGGAAAGAAAATTTCCGATGTTACCTTTGAAAGATATATTGCAATCGTCTTTGAAAAAATATTTTGACGAAATTAAGTACAACATATGTGCTTTACTGAATCGGCAGGGAGTTTGCATGAAAAGGGATCCCGACGAAGATTTTTACAGCATCAAGAGAAACGTGATAAAATATGACGGTGGATTGCTGTTGGATAGAGACAGCAGGGAAAATCAAGAGATTCTGGATATATATGAACAACTCATAGAGGAAACACAATGCGCAGGGAAAAGCATTGACATTGATGCAATATTGAAACAGGCATGTGACGAGTATGCAAAGCAGGTAAACAGTAAAGTGGATAAAATTGACCCGCGAAGAAAGACAGAAAATCTGGATTCCATGGATGTGTATGCCAGAATACATGAATATATAGTGGAAAGTTTAAATTAGAAGAGAAACAGCTTTCAAGGAGCCTCCGAACATTCGCAGGGGAATGGTAAAAAAATGGAAAAAGGGTGAAGATAGAACCAGAGCAAAACATGCTCTGGTTTTTTTGGCAAGATAGAATATAGAGGAAAGGAGTACAGAAGATGAAGCAAACTGATTATGGTAATGGGATGAGAAAGCCGGGGAACATTTCCCCGCCCGTGCATGAGGAAACGGGACATGGAATTGATGTACTGTATTTTGCACCTTCCCATAAGGAGGAAGAGCAGAAAGCGGGCATTGATGTCTTGGAATTTGCTTCTGGAAGCAATCAGGGAAGTCCGGGAGACAGGATTTCCTGTTCGGAATCTCTGCCGCAGCCCGAAGAAAAGAAGCGGGAGCAGGGCATCGACGTGCTGGTATTTTTCCCGCCGCATGAGGAGAAATTGCCCGACAGCAGAACCGGGATTCCGGATACCGGCTTACTGCCGGAAAGCAGCAAGTCTGAGGAGGCGATCGAGGTGCTGGAATTCATCCAGCGACCGGAAGTCCAGACGGAGCATAACGGCGACCTTGTATCAGAGAAAATTCCCGCTGTGGGGAGTGGGCGCACATCCATGAGGGAAGAAAGCATGGGCTTAGCGATGGAAGGGCAGCGCCTGCAGCGCGTTCCGGTAATTCCATCAGTACCGTCTATAACGATGGCGGAGAAGAATGGGACAGGAATGTCAGCAGCTGGGTGCAAACTGGATATTGTCAGAGCAGAGGAAGCTTCCGCGACCAATTTCGCCGTAATCCCGGTTTGTGTCCGCCGCTTCTATGACCGGGAAGGAAAAGAGGCGCATGAAAAGGCGGCGATCGATTGCACGCTTCTCATCAATCAGGGCATGGAGCATATGACAATCAGTTTCAAGGAGATCGACTCGCTTGCAAAGCGTGTCACGCGGAGATTTCCGGATGCGATCCTGGATTATGAGGAAAAGGATGCAGCGAAGACTCTGGAAGTGAAATTCCGCAATGCCATACCGGGGTGCCGACAGGAAAAGGTATATTTTCAAGCCGGCTGGCAGTTGGTGGGTGAAAGCCCCACATATTTGCGGGATGGTCTGAATCTGGGGTCAGGTCAAAGAGCTGAGACGGGAATGACCCTTCCGGCATATCCCTGCAGTGAGGAAGGGCTGGGCGACATTTTCCGAAAGGCGATCGGCATTTATGATGATCCGGCTGCGATGAGCGTCATGGTCAGCTTTTCTGTCATGGGGGTGCTTTTCCACTGGTTTCAAAGGGCAGGGTATCCGCCGCATTTTGCGCTGTTCCTTCATGGAAAAACCGGAAGCATGAAAACTACAATCGGCAAAATACTTTTTATGCAGCTTTGCGAAGAGGGCTGCCGGGACAGGGTCAGACGGATTGACGCGGATACGGAGGTCTCGCTGGAAAGAGCTGTGGTGATGGCAGGACATGATACGGTCACGCTGATTGACGATTTTTCACCGGCCAAAACAAAAGGGAAGAAGCGGGCGATGGACGACAAGCTCGAAATGGTCATCCGCATGGTGGGTGATGGAAGCAGCCGCAGCAGGAGCAACATGAAGCTGGAGGACAGGCGGGGCGAAGGTGTACAGGGAATGGTTGTGCTGACCGGAGAGCTTATGGGGAAGGGGCTTTCCAGTAATCTCCGCTGTTTCTACTGCCGGATGGAGCGGGAACGGGCAAACGAAAAAACGATAACATGGTTCCAGGACAATCCGTATGCGTACACGACCCTGATTGCAGCGTTTGCAGATTTTGTCGGACAAAACAACCATATTGTGACCGGATTGATTCGGCAGAATTTCAGCCGGGAGCGCAAGGCATTGGGCAACGTCCTGAGGGAAAGGCGGCTGATTGACAGCGCAGCAACATTATGCCTTGCGGTGGATATTCTTGGAAAGTTTTTGCGGATCTGCTGCCGGATGCCGGATAAGGAGGTGGAGGAGATGAAAGCGCAGATGAAAACGGGAATCGTGGAATGTGCAAAGATCAGTGAGGCATTATCCACGGAGGAATCGCCATCCATAGCTTTCGTGCAGGCAATTGGCTCGTTGATGCGCATGAATCAGATTACTCTGAATACCGATAAGGTCAGGATGGCGGAAGTTTGTGGGTATGACGGCTTTGCAGATGAGCATTTCTGGTATTTCAATCCGGATATTGTTCACAAAAAGGTAGTAGCATTCTTGCATCAGACTAATCATTTTTTCCCGTTTGAGTTGAAAGAGGTCTTGACCATGCTTGCAGACGACGGGATCATAAAAACAGCCGCAAATGGAGCCGGGAAACGTACGCTTTGCGTCAGGATTGCTGTTGGAAGGGGTAAGAAGCTGAATTTTTTAAAAATCAGCAGGACGGTTTTTGAGGCAATCTGCGATGGCACATACGACTGTAAAGGAGGAGAAAAGGAATGAGAATGAACGAAATTCCGGTATGGGAAAAGTACACCCTGTCAATCGAAGAGGCGGCGGAATATTTCCGTATCGGCCAGAAACGCCTGCGGCAGCTGGTAGCCGAAAACCCGGATGCGGATTTCATCCTGCAGAATGGAAACCGGGTGCAGATCAAGCGAAAGCTTTTCGAAGAGTACATCGACCTGGCCACGGTGGTATGAAAAAGCAAAAACCTTAAATCAGCTCTGCACACTCCGCTGCGCAGAGCGTGCACGCACCATGCCGCCTGCGGCATGTGTGCATCTCTTATAATTGTGCCCATTTTTCACATGTATTTGTGCCGGAACACCGGCATGGGCACAAGTATGAAAGCGGTGCAGGAAGGTTTAACGGGAAATTTTTCATGACAAAGCAGGCTCCGCATGGTATACTGAATGTGCCATGTCGGAGCCTTTGCCATCAATCAAAAAGATGGAAAGGAGTTCGATATTATGAGTGAGAAAAGGCGTGACAGCCGTGGAAGGATACTCCACAACGGTGAAATTCAGATGCCGGATGGAAGATACCGCTACAAGTACATGGATGCTTTTGGGCAAACGCATTATACGTATTCCTGGAGGCTTGACAAAAACGACAGGATGCCTGCGGGAAAGAAAACAGAAGCATCCCTTCGTGAAAAGGAAAGGCAGATAGCCGCTGATCTGTTTGACCAGATTGTACCGGAAGGAGGAAATCTGACCGTTACGGATCTTGTAGAGAAGTATGTAGCCCTGAAAACCGGAGTACGTCCGACTACAGAGGCAGGGTACAGAAGCGTTATCAATTTGTTAAAGAAGGAAGAGTTTGGCCGGAAGCGTATCGATAAGGTGAAGATTTCGGATGCAAAAGCATGGCTGATCCGTTTACAGAAGGATGGAAGAGGGTTCAGCTCAATCCGTACCATCAGAGGAATTCTGCGTCCGGCATTCCAGCTGGCGGTGGATGATGATATCATCCGGAAAAATCCCTTCGGTTTTGAGCTCGCTACGGTGGTCTATAATGACAGCGTCACCAGAGAAGCGCTTACCAGAGAGCAGGAACGCAGGTTTTTGAAATTTGTGGAAGGGGATCAGCACTTTAGGAAGTACTATGACGGAATCTATATTCTTCTGAACACAGGTCTGCGGATCTCCGAGATGGTGGGGCTTACCAAAGCGGATATTGATTTTCAGAATATGAAGATCAACGTGGATCACCAGCTTCAGCGCTATAATGGCATTGGCTACAGGGTGGTAGAGCCGAAAACAGAAAGCGGAGTGAGACAGGTTCCGATGACGTCGGAGGTGGCGGAATGCTTCCGCAGGATTATCAGGGCGAGGGTAAAGCCCAAAGCTGAGCCGGTTATTGACGGCTATGCAGGCTTTTTGTTCCTTGATAAGGATGGGCGTCCCATGGTGGCGATGCACTGGGAGAAGTATTTTCAACATATCTGTGAAAAATATAACAAAATTTACAGAGTGCAGATGCCGAAGGTGACGCCCCACGTATGCAGACATACTTTTTGCTCAAGGATGGCAGCGGCACGCATGAATCCCAAGACGCTGCAGTATATCATGGGACATTCGGATATCAGTGTCACCTTAAATACTTATACGCATCTGGGATTTGAAGAGGCCAGCGAGGAGGTTCGCAGGCTGGCGTCTGGACAGTGAAGAGCTGCAGTCATTTTTGGAGAGTGCTTCATGCCGGAAAAGCCGGGGTGCAAACCGGTATCGTTTGCACCCGGATTTGCACCTTTTGGCGGACAAAATACGAAAAGTACTGTGAACTTATGCCGGAAAAAACGTTTGCCTGCAAAAGGTGCAAAATCCCAAAAAGCCAGTAAATACAAGGCTTTGAAGAAAAATGAAAGGAAATGCAAATCATGATAAAAGTACTGTTTATCTGCCACGGCAACATCTGCCGCAGCCCCATGTCCGAGTTCATCCTCCGCGACATGGTCAAAAAACAAGGTCTCTCCGACCTTTTCCACATCGCCTCCGCAGCGACCAGCCGGGAAGAGATCGGAAACCCGGTATACCCGCCCGCGCGCCGCAAGCTAAAAGAACACGGCATTGATCCCATCGGCAAGACCGCGCGCCAGATGACCAGACAGGACTACCAGGATTACGACTATCTCCTGGCGGCGGAGCGATATAACATCAGCAATATGCTGCGCATCACAGGAGGCGATCCGGACCACAAGATCAGCCGCCTGCTGGATTTTTCGGACAGGCCCCGGGACATTGACGATCCCTGGTACACCGGAGATTTCGATACGGCATGGGCGGACATCGTGGAGGGATGCGAGGCCTTTTTGGCATATCTGAAACGGGAAGGAAAGCTGTAAAGACATTACGGCTTCACACCTGCCCACAATATCACATTTCAAAAAGAGAGGGAAAAAATATGTTCAGAGAAGATCCTTTTCGCTTCGCCATCATGGGCGCGGGAAACATTGCGGCAAAATTCTGTGACGCGGTCAACCATGTGTGGTTTACCAAAGTGGCGGCGGTGGCGAGCAAATCCATGGAGCGCGCCCGCACCTTTGCCGAAAAAAACGGCATTGAGAAGGCATATGATGATTATGAAAAAATGCTGGTGGAAGAAAAGCCGGACTGCGTGTATATCGCGGCGACCACAGACGCCCACTATGCGCTGAGCCTTTTGTGCGT
This sequence comes from uncultured Eisenbergiella sp., assembly GCA_910585455.1. Taxonomy (GTDB): domain Bacteria; phylum Bacillota; class Clostridia; order Lachnospirales; family Lachnospiraceae; genus Gallintestinimicrobium. Next base: position 47,343 of record CAJUEL010000006.1, read on the forward strand.
AAAGCACGGAATTCCGGTGCTGTGTGAAAAGGCGATGTTTGAGACGGTCAAACAGGCGCAGGAAGTATTTTCGCTGGCGGAGGAAAAGAAGGTTTTTGTGATGGAGGCGATGTGGAGCCGCTTCCTGCCGGCGGTGAAGGAAGCGAAGGTATGGGTGGAGTATGGACTGATCGGAGAACCGGTTTACGGGGAAATAAACATCGGATTTCGCGCCGAAAAGAATCCGCAAAACCGCTATTATAATCCGGCGCTGGGCGGCGGGGCGGCCTATGATCTGATGGTTTACTGCTATGAGATCATGAGCTGGCTCGTGGACCGTCCGGCAGAGGTGTTGCATGCCGCTTCCGTTATGGGAGAAACGGGTGTGGATTTGACGGACCATGCGCTGTTGCGTTTTGCAGGAAAGGACGGCGCGCCGGATATGCTGGCCTCCTGCACAGGCACCTTCTTGGCGGATGTGGAGGACAATCTCGTCATCTACGGAAGCGAGGGAAAGATTGTGCTTCCCTGCCCGCACTTCGCGTCGGAAGCGCGCCGGTATGATAAGGACGGCAATCTGGCGGTACATTTCTTTGACGACGAAACCTTAAACGGCTTTACCTGGCAGATAGAGGAAGTGAAGGAATGTATCCGCTGTCACAGGACAGAGAGCGAAGTTGTGCCCCACAGCACGACGCTTTCGTGTACGGCGCTGTTAGAGAGGCTGGCGGGAAAATGAAGGAGCAGTTTATCAGAACCGCCATGCTTCTTGGAGAAGAGGGCGTCGCGCGTTTGAGCCGGGCGCGGGTGGCGGTTTTTGGAATCGGCGGTGTGGGCGGCTTCACGGTAGAAGCGCTGGCGCGGGGAGGAATCGGTCATTTTTTGCTGGTGGATCATGATGAGGTGAGCGTATCCAACATAAACCGGCAGATCATCGCGACCTGGGATACGGTCGGACAGAAAAAAACGCAGGCGATGAAAGCGCGGATCCTTTCCATCCATCCGGAAGCGGAGGTTGAGACGAGGGAGAGCTTTTTCCTGCCGGAAAATGCGGCGGAAATCGATTTTTCCGCTTTTGACTATGTGGTGGACGCGGTGGACACGGTCAGCGCGAAGCTGGAGATCATCCAGAGGGCGAAGGCGGCAGGCGTTCCCGTCATCAGCTGCATGGGGGCGGGCAATAAGCTGGACGCCACACGGTTTGCGGTGGCGGACATTTATCAGACGCAGGGCTGTCCGCTGGCGCGGGTGATGCGCCGTGAGCTGAAAAAAAGAGGCGTGGAGAGCTGTAAGGTGGTGTATTCTATGGAGGAGCTCCAAAAACCTTTGTCAGGTCTGCTTTCCGACAGGGAGGCGGGGAGCCGCCGGGAGACGCCCGGCAGCGTTTCCTTTGTGCCCTCCGTGGCAGGGCTGATTGCGGCGGGAGAGGTCATAAAGGATCTGTTGAATATCAATTGAGCTGCGTGGATGTAACGGTTGGGACAAGTCTGCCTGGATGTCATTGAGCTTAGCGGCGGGTGCCGGGAACGGAACGGGGAACCGGCAGTAGATACAGGAGCGGACAGATTGTGAGCAAATGCGGCGGCAGCTGTGGACCAAAAGGGGAGAGAAAAAACTCTTCCCTTTTTTGCAACCTTTTTTCGCCCTGTTACCCTATATCAGTGAAGGATCAGACTACAGTCTGGATGGGATTGCGCGCAGAATGCGTGGTCTCTGAAAGAAATGTAGCGGCAGCAGGCGCATGCGGCCGTTTCCGGTCATTTGCAGAGGGAACGGCATCCATTTTGGACGGTTTTCATGAGACCGTCGGACACACCGGAGGTTACAGATGAGGCAGGAAGAGCTGGAACAATATATTTACACCTACGGCAGGGAGCTGTATTCCTTTTGCCGTTCGGTGACGAGAGACAGGCAGGAGGCGGACGATTTATATCAGGACACCTTTTTAAAGCTGTATGAAAGCAGGGAGGAGCTGGAGATACGCAAAAATCCCAAAAGCTTTCGGAAGGAACCGTAAAGAGCAGAATCCACAGAGCAAAAAAGCTCCTGAAACAGAAGCTGGAGGAGATGGACTATGAAAAATAATTTTGACGACCTGCTGAGAGAAGCGCTTGCGCCGACAGAGGAGCCGAAGGAAAAACTGAACAGGCATATTTTATGGAAAGCAAAGGAGATACAGAGAATGAAGAAGAATACAGTACCTTTCAGAAAAAAGATTCCCGCGGCGGCGATGATCGCTGTGAGCGTTCTGGCGCTGGGGTCCGTCACCGCGGCAGCGGCGTACAAATATTTAAGCCCGGGACAGGTGGCGGCAGAGGTGAAGGATGAAACGCTTAAGGAGGCGTTCGCAGGAGAAAATGCATTGGTGATGCACGAATCCCAGGAAAGCGGCGGCTACCGGATCACCTTGCTGGGCAGTGTGGCGGGGAAAAATATCAGCCAATATCTGTCGGTGGATGATGCGGGCATTCCCAGGGACGACAGGCTCTATACAATTGTGGCGATCGAGCATGCTGACGGTACGCCCATGCCGGAAATCAGCTCTCCAGAATATGGAGAGGAGAGCTTTTATGTTTCCTGCTATATCCGGGGCTTAAACCCGGCGCAATACAGCCTGATGAGCATGGGAGGCGGTTATACGGAATTTGTAAAGGACGGAATACAGTACAGGCTTTTGGACATGGATAATCTGGAAATGTTTGCGGATAAAGGGCTTTATGTCGGCACAAACAACGGCGCCTTTTACGAGCCGCAGGCTTACCGGTATGATGAGGCGACGGGGGAGATGAGCCGGAATGAAAGCTACGGGGGCGTAAACGCACTGTTCGTCCTGCCGCTTGATCCCGGGAGGGGAGACCCGGCAGCGGCGGAGGCTTATTTGAGGAAGCTGGAGGAGGAACAAAACGCGCCTGACAGACTTCCGGAAATGGACGAAGCCGGGATGGAGGTAGAGGCATTTGTGGCGCGGCTTACGCCACAGAATATCGGCGAATACGCGATGCCGCTGGAGAGCACCCGGCAGGAGTGCAAACCGGACAGTGACGGGAAATACCATTATTCCTGGGAGCTGGAGGAGGGTTCCGGGGCAAACGGCACTTTGGAACTGAGAAACATGATATCCGACATCAAAGAGGAGGAATGCACGATCATCGGATACAGCAACAGTGAAGACGGCCTGGCAAGCCTGAAAATCGAAACTGTCACCCTGCATGGGGACGGCAGTCTCACCTACGTGGTATATGTGCCAATTTTGCCCTGACCGTCAGCCCGGCACGAGGGTCCTTTCGTTTCGCAGCAGGAAAGGCAACAGTTCTCACGGTCTGCGAGTTCACCGCGCAGACCGTGAGAAATCGTACCGGCAGCACGAAAGAACAGCACAGAACCGTTTCTTCCCTTGTCCTCCCGTCTGAAATGGGCTATGATGGAGCCATCACCAAAACAGCGCTGTGGACGCGCTAAACAGGAGGACAATGCCGCCGGCCGCCCGGTATCCGTATGCCGAACATGAGGAAGCGGCGGCAGGGGAGCATTGTTCCGGAAGGGGGAAGAAATGACAAACGGAGAAATTGTGACGAAATGGGTGCTGGACACCGTGCAGGAGCAGTATGCAGAGGACATTGCGCTGGTGGTTTCCCACACCACGCTGCGGATTGACCCGGAACAAAAGACGATCAGCTATTTTGTTCCGGTCACGAAAAGGGGGGAAGGATTTGCCCGCACCTTCCTGCTGGGCGGCGAGGGCTTCGACATCTGGGCGGTTCCCTGGGAACGGCTGGAAAAGTTTGCGGCGCTTGAGGAGTACAACATCACCTGCCTTGCGGACGGAGAAATCCTTTATGCAAGAAATGAGGCGGATGCAGAGCGGTTTGAAAGTCTGAAAAAGGAACAGGCCCAAAACCTTGCCGATCCCCAAAAAATGCGCGCCCATGCGCTGCAGGCGTATGCGGAAGCAAAAAGCATTTATCAGGAAATGCTTTTTGCAAAGGGCAGTGACGTGAAGCTGGGAGCGGGGTACGTGCTGGACTATCTGGCGCGGGCGATCGCTTTTTCCAACCGGCGGTATTTTCAAAAATCCCAGACTGACCAGATCGCGGAGCTGCATACGATGGAGTGCGTGCCGGAAGCGTTTTTGCGCCAGTACCCCGAAGTCATCGCGAAAAAGGATGAGGCAGAGCAGAAAAGGCTGTGCTATGAGCTGATCTGTACGGTGCGGGATTTTTTGACAGAGCAAAAGCCGGACAGCGCAGAGGACTGCCGGGAGCACAATTTTCAGGATCTGGCGGACTGGTACGGGGAGCTTTCCTACACCTGGCTGAGAATCCGGCATTACGGGGAGGCAGGGGATTTGGTCAAAGCCTATATGTGGGGCATTCTGCTGCAAAATGAGCTGAATCAGGTATGTGAGGATTTTGGTCTGGAAAAAATGGAGCTCATGTCCTTTTATGATGTAGAGGCGCTGGAAGGCTTTGCAGAGCGGGCGAATGAGCTTGAGAAAAAAATGCGGTCGATTATTACGGCGGGCGGCGGCGTCATTCATGAGTATGAAACAAAGGAGGCGCTTTTGCACAGCGCCAGGCAGGAGTAAAAGCCGTGAAATATAAAAATGCCCGGGATATTCTGCCCGACGAACTGCTGCGGGAGCTGCAGCGCTATGCGTCAGGAGAAACGTTATACGTTCCGGAAACCGGCGAAAAGAAATGCTGGGGAGAACAGTCCGGCGCGCGCAGCTTTTACCGGCAGAGAAACGCAGAGATCCGCAAAAAGCGGAAGGAAGGGAAAAGGGTTGAGGAGCTGGCGGAGGAATACGGGCTTTCTGCAGATTCCATCCGGAAGATCATCGCGGTATAGGATATGGAAAAACCAGGAAGCGGCGCCGCCGTATCCGTTTTCGGTGTCCCAGCGGGCTGTAACCTCATAAATATATCCCCCGGGTTTGAGGGTGATCCTGTTGCCTGCAAAATCCACCGCTTCGCCGTCTGATACAGGACCGGACCAGTGCGCGTCATTCCAGCAGCGAACATTCAGAATTTCGTCAGGCTCCTGAGCGAAGCGCAGGGTGGCCGTCGTCTCCGCGGTTTCAAAGGGAAGAAGAAATTCTTCGTCGTCCGAAAGATGGGCGCAGTCGTTTTGTGTTTCCGTAAAAGTACCGTCAGGGTTTTGACGCTGCCATGCGTAGCTGCCCTGTACAGTGGGCAAACAGGTTTCCCCGCTGATCACATTCAGAACAGGGGGCTCATTCAGAACGACCACAGTCTGGTCATCGCGTAGCAGCCGGTTGGCGTATGCGTTGAGTGCCTGACAGGGGCCGTATTTTGTCCGATAGCCGACACCGTCTATCACAAGAAAGGGATTGTATGCCATGATTTTTTGCTGTGTCCCGTCCTGCATGAACAGGGTAAAGAGCACACCCTGCCCGCAATATTCCGTGTAGGAGTCATCCTGCCTGTAAATCACGGTATCGTTCAGATAAGTTACCAGCTCCGTTAAGTCCGGAATCAAAAGCGTTTTATCCGGCGGGGTCAGCGTTACCGTGGCGGACAGGATTTGTGCCGGGTCCAGCTTCCGAAACGGCTTTCTGGGCAGAAAAAGCCGGCACAATACAAAGCACAGGATTGACAGGAAAAGAAACAGGATTGCCGGCGTCCGGATTTTTTTCATAACAGGCCTCCTTCTCAAAGCTTCGGTTTTGCAGACGACGAATCAAAGGGATACATCGGTCTGCTTATCATGACGTGAAAATGGCGGTAGAGGTTGTATTTTTTTCGGATAATGGATGAAAATCTCCTGCCGCTGTGATAGAATGGGCAGAAAAAGAGTAACGGTTCAGGCAGGTCTGAATCGTTACGAAAAAGGAAAGGCAGGAGCGTTTGCGTGGAGGAAAGAATTCTGGTGGTTGAGGATGATAAAAAATTAAACGACGGAATCTGCCTGGCATTGAGGGCGGATTCCCGTCGTTTTTTGCAGTGCCAGACGATCCGGGAAGCCCGCGCAATATGGGGCGCGCAGACGCTTTCCCTGATTTTGCTGGACGTTTGCCTGCCGGACGGAAACGGCATCGATTTTGTGCGGGAAATCCGGCGCACAAGCCGGGTTCCGGTCATTTTGATCACGGTCAATAACATGGAGCTGGATATTGTGACGGGGCTGGAGGCGGGCGCGGATGATTACATCACCAAGCCCTTCAGCCTGATGGTGCTGCGGGCGCGGGCGGCGGTGCAGCTGCGGAAAAAGGAAGAGCGGACGGATCGCTTTGTCATGGACGGATTCGATTTTGATTTTGAAAAAATGGAATTTCGCCGCGACGGGGTTTTGATCGGGTTAAGCCTGACGGAACAGAAGATTTTGCGGATTTTGTGTGAAAATAAAGGAGCTACGGTGAAAAGAAGCCGTCTGATCGACGCTGTCTGGCAGGGGGATACGGAATATGTGGAGGAGCATGCCCTGACGGTGGCGGTAAAACGCCTGCGGGACAAGCTGGAGGAGGATTCCCAGAATCCGGTTTATATCAGGACCGTATACGGAATCGGTTATACATGGGCGGTGAGACGATGATATGGATGGTGACGGCCGGGATGGCGATAGTTTTGTTGTCCGGCGCATTCTGGTATTGTTATTTTTTTCACAGGGAGAAAAAGCTTCTTGACAGGCTGCAGGATATGCTTTGGCAGGCGGAAGCGGGGCAGCTGTCCAGGAAAGAAATTTCGGAGGAAAAGGTGTCCGCCCTGGAGGACGGGATGAAAAAGTTTCTGGACAGCAGCCTTTTGGAAAAGGAACATTACAGAAAGCAAAAGCAGGTCATACAAACGCTGATTTCCGACATTTCCCATCAGACGCTGACCCCGGTTTCCAATCTGAAGCTGTACGCCGGGCTTTTATGTGAGGAGGCGGCAGCGGATTCCACATTGTTTGCGGCGGCGGATACGATCCGGGAGCAGACGGAAAAGCTGGATTTTCTCATCCAGTCCCTGGTTCGTCTCTCCCGGCTGGAAACGGGAATCATCGGCGTACATCCGCGCAGGGAAAGGGTGGACGCGCTGCTTTTGGCCGTATGCCAGGAATATGAAGAAAAGGCGGCGCAGAAAAGGATCGGTCTTTCCTTTGCGGATACGGCGCTGGAGGCGGTTTTTGACCGGAAATGGACACGGGAAGCGCTGGGGAATCTCGTGGACAACGCGGTGAAATATACGGGGGAGGGCGGAACGGTAAAGCTCTGCGCCCATGCTCTTTCCTTTTTCGTCAGGATCGATGTGACGGATACCGGAGCCGGCATCCCACAGGAGGATTACACCCGCATTTTTTCCCGCTTTTATCGTGGCGCAAAAGCGCAGGACCAGGCGGGCACCGGGATCGGTCTGTACCTTACGCGCAAGATCATTCGCGCCCAGGAGGGATACGTTACGGTCGCCTCTGTTCTCAATGCCGGCTCCACATTTTCTGTTTTTCTGCCGGCGCTTTGGGACCGGTGATGGTAACAGTTCAGACTTCAATGCCACCGGTGATGCTCCGGACGGGATTTTATTGTCTTTTTGAAATAACGGAATCAATTATGCCATATGCCAGGGCTTCGTCTGCGCTCATAAAATGATCCCTGTCCGTATCTCTTTCAATCTCTTCCATGGTACGCCCGGTATTCCCGGCTAAAATGCGATTTAATCTCCGTTTATTTTTTTGTATATGGTCTGACAGTATGCGGATATCGCTGGCCTGCCCCTGTATACCGTTACCATGTATAGCCGGTTGGTGTATCATGATTTCAGAATTCGCTAACGCCATACGCTTTCCATGTGCGCCGCCCGCCAACAAAAAGGCGCCAAAACTTGCGGCAAGCCCTACGCATATCGTAGAAACATCACATTTGATATACTGCATGGTATCATAAATTGCAAATCCGGCTGTTATGGAACCACCGGGGCTGTTGATATAAAGCTGTATATCTTTATCCGGATCCTGTGCTTCTAAAAAGAGCATTTGCGCTATGATTAAACTGGCCGAGGTATCATTGACTTCTTCCCCTAAAAAAATAATTCTGTCGGACAGTAACCGGGAAAAGATATCATAGCTTCTTTCTCCACGGCTGGTCTGCTCAATGACATAAGGAATCGTGCTCATGCTGCAATCTCCCTGATTTTTATAATAAATTTGTAGCATTTGGGCATACGGGAATCGTACATGGAAATTTTGCTTTGTTTTGGCACATAGATTCCAATATTCCTGTAAGCCTTAGGCGGATATAAATATACTTGCTTAAAAGCAAAGGAAAATGATTGTTGGGTATCATATCCGGCTTCATATGCAATTTGCGTGATCGGCTTATCAGTTCTGACCAGTTTTTGGGCGGCAATCGTAAGCCTGCGGTTTTGCAGATATTTATAAATTGTAATTCCTGTCTGTTCTGCAAAAAGCCGGTTAAGATGGAATTTGGAGTAGCCAATATTTTTTGATATATTATCCAGGTTGATATCCCTTTCCATATTTTCCTCAATATAGCCTATGACCTTCCTGACAATTTCTTTTTGGTCTTTCATCGCATACCCTCCTTGCATTTCTGATCATTATAGCAGGTTTAAATGTATATGTCTTAATAAAAAAAGCTGTTTTGGCGTAACAGTTCAGACTTGTCTAATCGTAAAAAGTATCAAAAATGTGATTTTTCAGAAACCGGCTGGAAACATTTTCGTGATAAGCTCCTTATGGAACAGGCGGGATTGCCTGGCCTGGAAAGAGCGATGGTTATTGCGGCAGCCATATCCCGTCTCCCGGCATGCCGTTACCTTCCGGGCAATTCCGGGCAAAAATGAGGAGGTCTGAAATGAAAATACTGGAAGCGACAGAGCTTAAGAAAATTTATGGAGCGGGGGAGGCGCAGGTATGCGCGCTGGATGGGGTGAGCCTGACGGTGGAGAAAGGAGAGTTTGTCGCCATCGTGGGCACCTCCGGAAGCGGAAAGACGACGCTGCTGCACATGATCGGCGGACTGGACGTGCCCACATCGGGCAGTGTGACCGTGGACGGACAGCGGCTGGAGAACATGGGCGACGAAGAGCTGACCATCTTCAGGCGGCGGAACATCGGATTTGTTTTTCAGCAGTACAATCTGATCCCCATGCTGAATGTGCGGGAGAATGTGGTTCTTCCGGTAAGACTGGACGGAAAGCGTCCGGAGGAGGACTATGTGAGAGAAGTCATCGATACGCTGGGGCTTTCAGCGAAGCTTGACAGCCTGCCATATAAGCTGTCCGGTGGGCAGCAGCAGCGGGTGGCGATCGCGAGGGCGCTTTCTGCAAAGCCCGCGCTGCTTTTGTGCGACGAGCCTACGGGAAATCTGGACTCCAAAACCAGCCAGGATGTGCTGGGGCTTTTGAAGATGAGCGGCACACGGTTTTGCCAGACAATCGTCATGATCACCCACAATGAGGAAATCGCGCAGCTCGCCGATCGGATCGTACGGATTGAGGACGGCAGAGTGATGGCGGATGGGAAGCGGGGAGGAATCTGAAATGGGAAAGGTGGAAAATCAGGAAACTCTATGGCTTTTGACAAGGCGTTTTATGGGGATGAACCGGGGACGTAACCGGATTGCGGTGCTGGCGATCGCGCTGACGACGCTTTTATTCACCAGTCTGTTTACCGGTGCAGCCTCCATGGTGCTTTCGAAGCTGGAAGCGGATAAAAAAAACTATGGTACCTGGTGTCATGCGGTTTTGCAGGATGTCACCCGGGAAGAGGCAGAGCGTGCGGCAGAGGTTTTGCGCCGGAGCGCTTTTGTGGAATGCTTTGGCACGGATTTGTTTGTGGGGCTTTTGCAGGATGTGCGGCTTCCATTTTTGACGGAGGTACGGACGGTGGATTTTTATGGGGCGAAGGCCTTTGACTGCATACCGGAAAAGGGACGGCTTCCCGAAAAGGGAAATGAAATCGCCCTCAGCACCATCGTGCTGGACGCGCTGGGGATTTCTCCCGCGTATGGTGCGGAAATCCCCCTGCGGATCGGATTGGATACAGAAAACGGCGATGTGCAGATCGCGGACAGCTTTGTTCTGTGCGGCTGGTGGGAGGGCGATGTTTCGGCACGCAGTCAGTTTTGCTGGGTGTCGGAGGAATTTGCCCAAAAGGCGGCGCCTGCGGTGAACAGAAGCGCCCTGGAGAATGGTGCAAAAAGCGGCGCGGCAGGCCTGGCCGTCTGGTATAAGCATGTATATGGTCTGCAGGAAAAGACGGAGGCGCTGGGAGAGGACTGTGGTTTTTTAAAGGAAAGAGAAGCCTTTGTGGTAAATCCCGCGTACGCCATGCTGTCTGAGGAGGACGGCGTTCCGCTGGGGGCGGTGGGATTTCTCATCCTGTTGATCATGCTGGCGGGCTATCTGATCATCTATAATATTTTCAGCATATCGGTGAAAACGGATATTCGCACCTATGGTCTGTTAAAAAATGTGGGCACAACCGGAAGGCAGCTCGCCCGGATCGTCAGGCAGCAGGCATTTTGCCTGTGCCTGATGGGAATTCCGGCAGGGCTGTTGGCAGGATACGGCTGCGGCATCTGGATAGCGCCCTCTCTGACGGCGGACGTCGGTGATATCACAGGGCAGGCAAAAACCGTGATTTATGCGGATACAACAGTCTTTGCCGCCGCTGCCGCCTTCGCTTTTATCACGGTATATCTGTCCTGCTGGCAGGCATGCAGGATCGTTTCCAGGGTATCGCCGGCGGAAGCGCTGCGCATCGCGGAGGGCGCAGAGAACCCTGCCGGCAGGCCGAAGAGAAAAAGGGAAACGCGAGGGCTGCATGGCACATGGCAGGCGATGGCGCTGCACAATTTCTGGGAAAACCGGAAAAAGGGCGGGCTCGTCGTGCTTTCCATCGCACTGTGCCTGGTGACCTGCAACGGCATCTGGATGATGGTGCAGGGATACAGCCTGGAAAGCTATCAGGCGACCTATATGGCGTCGGATTTTGAGCTGGATAAGCTGCCGGATCTGGCGGAATATGCGCAGCTGGACGGCATAGCAGGGGAGCAGCAGGAGGTGTTAAAGACCTGTCCGTATGCCCAAAGCGTGGGCTTTGTGCGCTATTCCAGGGAATCCCATGAAATGGAGCCGCAGCTTTTGCGCGCCTGGGAGCAGATGATGGGGGAGGATGGCGCGCCCGGCGCCTGGTGGCAGGAGGTCTGGGAGCGGACAAAGGCGGCAAATAAAATGGAGATTACGCTGATGGGGATTGACCGAAGCGTCTTTGAAAAGCTGATCTGGCGGGAGGATGAGGCAGCCTGGGAAGCGTTTCAGAGCGGAAAGTATATCCTCGTGGATTACCCGCTCTTTTCCCGGCAGAAGGTGAGCAATTACCGGAAGGGCGACCGCTTTTTGATGGAATACCAAAGCGGTGTGCAAAAGGAGTATGAGGTGCTGGCAGAGGCACGGCTGCCCTACTCGCTGGATTATCCTTACACCAACCTGATCTGTGTGACCGTCCTGGTGCCGGAAGCAGAGTTTATCGCCTGTACCGGAAAAACAACGGCGATGCGGGCATGCCTGGACGCTTCTTATGGCAGGGAGGAGGAGCTGCAGGACTATCTGGAAGACAGGCTGCTTGCGCAGGACGGCATGCTGCGCCTGCATTCGGTGCTCGACCTGCGCGCTTCCTTTGCCCGGTTTCTGGACAAATACTATATGGCGGGCGGCGCGCTGGCGGTGGTGCTGGCAGGGATTGGCGTCATGAATTTTTTCAATACGATGGCGGCATCCGTGCTGAGCAGGAAGCGGGAGCTGGCGCTTTTGGAGGCTGTGGGCATGACCAAAAGACAGATTCAGAAAATGCTCGTGGCAGAAGGGCTTTTATATCTTGGCAGCGCTTTTTTGCTGTCGGTTCTGCTGACTTTGTTTTGTGGGGAGCGGCTGATCAACGCTGTGCTGGGGCAGGCATTTTTCTTCCGGATACGGGTCACGGTACTGCCCTGTGTGCTGCTGCTTCCTGCGTTGGCGGCGGTCGCGATTCTGATACCGAAACGCCAGCTTGTGCGGGTGGAGCGTGAGAGCGTCACAGAGCGCCTTCTCGCCACCTGACTGTCAGATGATGTCATTTGAGCGGCATATGAGTTGCACATTTTCATCCACTGGCTTTGTTCCGTCCACCTGTATGACCGGAATCCGGACGGAGCAGAGCCATTCCTGTACATCCTGCTCTGAGCGCTGCGCAACCATGTCAAAGAAGGCCTGCTCCTTTTCCCACATATCCCAACCGGGAAGCATTCGGTTTCCGAACTTCTGAAAGGATCTGTCCTTCACGCGGGAAAGCCGCACCTCCTTCGGGACGCTGACCAATACCGCGCAGGTGAACAGCTCCTGTATGTCTTTGCCATAGTTCCCTTTCACTGCGGCAAACACGAAATCCGGATGGCTTTTCATGTCCTGCAGCAGCAGGGCGACAGCCTCCTCCTTCGTACGGCTTTGGGCATAATCTGTGTCAGCCTTTGAGAAAAAATAAGCTTCGATATCCATAAACGGGCAGGCAAGCTTTTTGGCAAGAGCTTTGCCCAGCGTGCTCTTTCCCGCGCCATTGCCGCCACAGATGATAATCCGGTTTCCCATTTCCTTTGTCCTCCCTTTGATGAATTGCTACAGGCATTCCCCCTTGTGAATATACATCCTCGACAGGTCTGCCTCCCCATCTCCCTGCACCATGCAATAGAATTCCCAGCCATAGCGCTCATAAAAGGAGGTGTGGTCCGTCAGAAGATATAACGTATCGATTCCCTTCTCCTTCATATCCGTACAGACAAAATGCAGCAAAGCGCCTGCAATCCCCTGACAGCGCCGGTCCTTTTCCGTATAAACGGCGCAGACATTTGGAGTCAGATCCTTCCTGTCGTGAAAATCGTTCGCAATCACGCCCATCCCGCCGATCATCCGGTCGCCTTCCACAGCCATGTACCATTGTGGAACAGGGCCGTTGCCGGACAGGCAATCCTCCATGCTCTCCAGGTAAGCTTCCAGCGGAATGCCCCATTTTTCATGAAACCACTGCGCCGCCTGCTCCTTCATTTCCGGCCTGTCTGTGAGCCGCACAATTTTGTAATCCATTACCATTTCCTCCTTATAGGAAAGCAGGACCTCACAGATGTGTGGTCCTGCCGATTGGCTGCGACGGGAAACCTCATTTTCTGCCGCACCAGATAAGACGCTCCTGCATACCCGCGCGGGGAAGCAGCTGCCTGTCAGCAGCTGCGCCGCGCGCGGCATGCGCACATAAAGCGCATATGTTTTATCAGATATTTGCGTACTGTGACATATACAGTCTGTAGTATTCTCCATGCTGTTTCATCAGCTCGTCATGGGTGCCCCGCTCCAGGATATTGCCCCGGTCCACATACATGATACAGGAGGAGTTCTTAATCGTGGAAAGGCGGTGAGCGATGATGAAGGAGGTACGTCCCTTGAGCAGCTCGTTTAAGCCCTTTTGTAATACGATTTCTGTCTCCGTATCGATGCTGGAGGTCGCCTCATCCAGAATCAGGATTTTAGGATCGGCAAGCAGCGCCCGGGCGAAGGAGATGAGCTGCCGCTGTCCGGCGGAGAAGCGGCTGCCCCGCTCATTGACCTCCGTATAATAGCCGTTTTCCAGTTCCATGATGAAGTCGTGGGCGCAGACCGTCTTGGCGGCGCGGATGACGTCCTCATCGCTGGCAGTGTAGTTGCCATAGCGGATATTGTCCATGATGGTGCCGGAGAAGATGAAGCTGTCCTGCATCATGACGCCCATCTGGGTGCGCAGGGAGTGAATGGTCACTCCGGAAATATCGGTTCCGTCAACAAGGATCTTCCCGCTGTCCAGATTGTAAAAACGGCTCAAAAGGTTTACAAGAGTGGTTTTGCCCGCTCCGGTAGGACCTACGATGGCGAAGCTGTCACCCTGCTTGGCATGGAAATTCACGTCGTCCAGGATTTTTACGCCGGGCTCATAGCTGAATGTAACATGCTCGAAGCTCACATCGCCATGGATGGGCGGCATTTCCGTCGCATTCTCGCAATCCCTGACCAGGACCGGCTCGTCGATCGTTTCAAAAATGCGCTCCAGATAGGAAATCGCGGTCAGCAGCGAGTTATAAAAGGCTGCCAGGGTATTGATCGGCTGCCAGAACCTGCCCACGTAGGAGGTAAAGGCGATCAGGACACCGACCGTGATGGGGGATGCCGCGTCGAACATCCAGTGGATACCCAACACATAGATGGCGGAGGTGGTGACCATGGAGATGATGTCCACGCTGGGTCCCATCGTGAAGTTGTACATGCAGGCATGCATCCAGGCCTTGCGGCAGCTGTCGCATAAGTTATTGAAAATATCGCTGTTGACCCCTTCCCGCACAAAGGACTGGGTGACGCGGATACCGTTGATGCTTTCCGCGATGTACGCGTTTAAGTTGGACTGCTTATTGCTCTGGATCTGCCATGCGCGGCGCTGTTTCTTTTTAATGAAAATGACGACTGCCGCCAGAAAAGGCAGGCCGCACAGGCACAGCAGCGTCAGGCGCACATTGGTGAAAAGCATGAACGCCAGGATGAAAAACAGGTTGCACAGGTCCGTAACCGTATTGACGATACCGTTTGATAAAAGGTCGCTTAAGCTGTTGACATAGTTGACCACACGGACCTGGATCTTCCCGTGCGGGCGGTCGTCGTAGTAGGAGAAGGGCAGCTCCTGCAGGTGGGTAAAAATGTCGCTGCGCAGGTCATGGATGATCTGCTGCCCGATCAGGTTGGTGTGCTTGATCTTATAGCGCAGGGAAATCGCCGAATACAGCGCCACAAGCAGGGTGAGGAAGCTGTAAAAGGCAACTCCCTTCATATCCTTTGCGGGAATGCAGTCGTCCATGATCCGCATGAAAAACTGCGGAATCAGCATGGTAGCCGCGGAGGCTGACAGCATCAGCGCGCCGACGCACAGGAACTGTTTTTTATAGGGCGCGATGTAGCCCATCAGCCTCTTTAGCTGGTTTATGTCAAATTTATCTTCCAATACTTCATCCACGTCATATTTATTGCGTGCCATAAAGCCTCACTCCTTTCAGTCTATGCCTGCGGCTTTGAGATCCTCCTTCGAGGGAATCTCTCCATACTGATGGTGGAAAGCGCTGGCGTAATAGCCGTTTTGCGCTACGAGCTCTTCATGCGTGCCATGCTCGATGATGCGCCCGTTGTCCATTACCAGGATCTGATCCGCGTCTTTGATGGAAGAGATGCGGTAGGCGATGACGAAAATCGTACACTGTCCGCCCAGCTTCTTTAATTGATCCTGTATGTAGCTTTCCGTTTCCATATCCACCGCGGAGGTGGTATCATCCAAAATCAGGATGGAAGGTTTTTTCAGCAATGCCCTGGCCAGGGAAATACGCTGCTTCTGACCGCCGGAAAGTCCTACGCCCCGTTCGCCGACGATGGTATCGTAGCCTTCGGGAAGCCGCTTGATAAAATGGTTGGCATCCGCCATGACGGCGGCTTCATGAATGTCCTCAAAGGAGCAGTCCGGACGTCCGTATGCAATATTTCCTTCAATTGTGTCAGAAAAAAGAAAGATATCCTGCATAGCCATACCGATATTGTCACGCAGCTCATACAGATCCAGATCCCGGACATTGACACCGTCCACCTTCACTTCACCGGAAGAAGCATCCACGAAGCGGCACAGCAGGTTCATGATTGTGGACTTTCCCGCGCCGGTAGAGCCCAGAATGCCGATGGTTTCTCCCTTTTTGGCGGAAAAGCTGATGTCCTTGACAATCTCTTCATTGTCTGCCTGATAGGTGACGTTTTTAAATTCCACATTGCCCTCAAGCCGGGTACGTTCCACAGGAGCGCCGGGCATTTTCACCTGCGGCTCTTCCATATAAGTGGCGTAAATCTTATCCACGGAGGTCAGGAAGCGGTGAATATCGTTGACCCACCAGCCAGCCATCCGCAGAGGGCCGTTTAACATCCAAAGATAGCCGTTGATTGTGACCAGGTTGCCCAGTGACATCTCGCCTTGGATGACCATGTAGCCGCCAAAGAGCATGAGCATGACATTCAGCAGATAGGAGAGCACTTCAAAAATGGGCAGATACCGCATCCACACGCGGGAGGATGCGAGCTGCGCGTCCCTGTACGCGTCATTTTCTTTATTAAATTTTTCGATTTCAAAGTCTTCCTTCGCGAAAGCCTTGACCACCCGGTTGCCGCTGACATTCTCCTGCACGAAGGAGTTCAGGGACGAAAAACAGTCGCGGATGTGGGCGAAGGTGGGACCTACCGCTTTGGACTGCCGCCAGGTGGTGAGCGCCGTAAAGGGCAGGACGATGAGCATGCAAAGCGCCAGCTTCACGTTTACGGTGAACATCATCGTCAGGGCGAAGGCGAACAGCAGGATATTTTCATAGACGGCATAGGTCAGGTATGCCACAAAATGCCGGATCGCATCCATGTCCCCCGTCTGGCGGCTCATCAGGTCACCGGTCTTTTTCTTGCTGTAGAAGGAAAAGTCCTCCAGCAGAAGCTTCCGGTACACCTTGTCGCGCATATCATAGAGCACGCCCTGAGAACAGCTTTCATAGACGTACTGCTGGCAGAAGCGCAAAATGCCCCGCACAAGGGTGACTAAAAGCAGTGCCACAATCAGCTTCGGCAAAAGCGTAAACTGACCGCCCGAAATGACATCATCGACGATCATTCCGGATACATAGGGGTTTACGATGGCGAGAACGGCAAGCGCTGTCGTCATCACGAGACCGATGCCTATGGGCAGACGGTACTTTTTCAGGAAACCCCAGAACCACTTCAATGCTTCCATATTCATTCCTCCCGTTATACACAAGGAGAGATTTTCGTAACAGTTCGGACGAGTCTGAACTGTTACGATTTTTCTCCCCAAAAGTGAAATTAACTATTGCCAATTTAAGCGATATGAGGTAAAAATGAAATGTACAATCTTGCAAGTTACCTGTGTAATTTTGGCGGTTTCCCGAAAAGAAGCCGAAGGCATGTAACATTCGCTGCTTCTCGATTCGCGCAGGTGTTTTTGTCAAAGGGAGGTTTTTATGGAACAGAGGGATATGACATTGACGGAGGAATTCAATCCGACCTTTCTTTTTACATGGAAGGGAATCCGGACGGCGGATGAGCCAAACTACCATAAGCATGATCATCTGGAATTCTGTTATATTCTGTCCGGAAGGGGACGGCACAGAATTGGCGGAAAGACCTATGAGGTCAGGGAAGGGGACCTGATCGTGGTAAATGCCGGAGAATACCACCAGTCGATGATGGAGGACAAAAATGTGCCGATGGTGGAGTTTTATGTGGGGCTCACCGACGTTTTTGTGGAAGGGCAGGAGCCAAACTGCCTGCCAGTGCCGGAGGCCGGTCCGGTGTTGCATGCGTCAGGGGAATTGAAGCTGAAGCTTTCCAGACTGTGCATTTACATGGAAGCGGAAAAAGAGATGTGCAGGGTCGGCAGGTATTTCATGATGAAATCCTACGCGATCCAGATGATCATCCTGTTTCTGCGCGCACAGGAGCAGCCACAGAAGGCGGGAGCGGTGGAGCAATACTCCTTTGAATCGGCAAACCGCAAATATGTGGTGGAGAAAATTACGGATTTTTTAGAGGAGCACTATGCGGAAAAAATTTCTCTGGATCAGATTGCCGGAAATATGTACTTAAGCCCCTTTTACATTTCCAAGATTTTCAAGGCTGAGACCGGAGATACGCCGATCCATTTCCTGATTGAGATCCGGATGGAAAAGGCGAAGGAGCTTTTGACCAATGAGCCCTCGTTGAGCGTGCAGGAGATCGCCGCGCGGGTCGGATACGATGACGCCTATCATTTCAGCAAGCTTTTCAAGAAAAAGTTCGGCGCGGCGCCCACCGCTGTGCGGCGGCAGGAAAATGAATAAAATATTTCGGGGATATAATAATAGGAAGAAATCGCTGCTCTCTGTGAGACGGCGATTTTTTTTTGACAGGAGACGAGGCTGCCTGTGTTTTTGCTATACGAATTGACCGGGTCTATGAAAATGAATATTGTTCGTTGCGATTGTTCAACGGAGGGAGATATGATTCAACAGTGCGGGATGGTTTGCTTGTTTCAAATTCGATATAATATATTAAGGAAAGAAAAACTGAGGGGACAGGCAGGTTTGGCGTTATGAAAAGCAAAAGAGAGCAGTATATCAGATTCGTAATTGCATACAACATCGTTTTGCTGATTCCGCTTTTGGTGATCAGCATAAACGTGCTGCAGCTTTTTGAAAAGCAGCAGTTTCACAAGATCAGGGATGAGGCGCAGCTGACGCTGGAGAGGCAGGGGAGCTTCTGGAAGCAGCAGCTTTCCGTCATGAGGACGTTCCACATGTCCTGCAAGTACGACAAAAAATATAATGAGCTTTATTCGGACGTTCCGAAGGTCTATCTGGATATTCAGGAGGAATTCAGCAGACAGGAGCAGAATTTTCCTTTTGCAGATGCGATTTATTTGTATGACCGGGAAAAGAAAATCGTGCTGACTTCCACGGGAAAGATGACGGAGGAGCTTTTTTTCTCGACGATATGCAGAATGGACAGGACGGTTTTTGAAAATCCGGAGGATGGGATCATCAACGCGTGCCCGGTCCTTCTGCGCGCGGATAAAGGAAAGGGGATCGCCTGTACTGTGCCGTTGAAAACCTGGGGGAAGGGTGGAAGCGAGATGAAATACCTGATTTATCCGATCAGAAGCGATAAGCTGGAGGCACAGTTTAAGCAGGAGGCGGAAGACAGCTTTTCGGTGATTTTGTTTGGCGGCCAGGTTATTTATGTATCGCAGGAATGGGAGACAGGACAGAACCGGACGCAGAAATATCAGGAGCTTTGCCAAAGCGGCGATTACTTTATATATGAGGGAGAGCTGGGGGAAGGCTTTTTTTCGGCGGTTCTGATTCCCAAAAAAAGCCTGTACGCGGGAACAGTCATTTATTTGCGGGGCTATGGCGTGTGGCTGTTATGCAGCCTGCTGATCGGGCTGAGCCTGGCGCTTGCTTTTTCCAGAAGCCGGTACGCCGCGTATAAAAAGCTGGTGGACCATAATGAGGAGCTGCTCGGAGAGCGTGATGAGCTGCGGATGGAAAGCTGTCTGTATGAGCTGCTGTATAAAACCGTTTCGCCGCAGGATGCGCTGTGGAACCGATGCCTGAAAAATAACATTTATATCAACCGGAAGTATAAATTTTTTGTGGTACTGCCGGATGATTTGCCGGAGAACAGGGGCTTTTATGAGTGGTTTGGGCAGCAGATGAATCTCCACAGCGTTTCCAACGCTTATCGGATCGGTCTGCTGGAAGGAATTCTGATTTACCTTGTCTGTTCCGACGAGTCCGCCTTTGAGCTGAAGGGAAAGATTGAGCAGTTGTCCAAAAAGGGCGTGCAAATCGGTATTGGTAGCCTGGTGATGGAGGCAGAAGGACTGCGGCGCTCCTATGAGGAAGCGCGAAAGCAGCTGAAATCCTTCTCTTTAAAGGAGAACGACTATCCGCAGCGGGAGCTTTTGTCGCTGCGGGAGGCGGTAGAGGAAGAGGATTTTTCCAGAGAAAAGCTGTTGCTTTCGGAAATTTCCGGTATTGCGGCGGAACTGGATGAGATGGCGGCAGCGGCTCTGCTGTGGGATGTGATCAGAACGCTGCAGATGGATACGGAGGAAATTCTGGAGCGGGTGAAAGGAAAAGAGGGAACTATCGCGACAGTAGCCGGAAAGCTTCTTCTGGAAATTGGCGAAGGGCTGCCGGGGGAGACGGTTGCCATGCAGGCTCCGGCGGGGTATAAGAAACGAAATATTGTCGATGTGGTCGCATATGTACATGAGCATTACCTGGAGGATAACTTCAGCGTGAAATATATGGCATATTATTTCAACACCTCCGTGTCCAATCTCAGCCATTTTTTCAAAAAGAATATGGGAGTGACGATTTCCCAGTATGTGGAGCAGCTCAAGCTGGAGCGGGCGAAGGATATGCTGGAAAACAGCGACATGCGGGTATCCGAAATCGCGCAGGCTCTGCGCTATGCCAACAGCACCGTTTTTATAGAAATGTTTAAAAAGTGCGAGGGTGTGACGCCCGGGGGCTGGCGTGAGAATTATTGGAAGGGAAAATAGGAGCCGTTTGTGCCAGGATGCAACAAAGCGGGATGATGTTCAAGAACAGGAGATATACTTTTCCCCAAAAATAAGATATTCTGACAGCAGCAACCGAAGGAAAGCGCGCAAAAATTTGGTTCAAAAAGGATGCGGTAATTGCGCTGTGGAAGCGGATTACAAATGAGCACGGTGTCTGCTGTAAAGGCGGCAGGACACGGAAAGGGTATGGCAGATTTATGAAAAAGAAATGGTTAAGAGCGGGTGCGCTTGGCATGAGCATGGCGTTTATGCTGACAGGCTGTCAGAGCGCTGCGCCGGCAGCGGATCAGACAGCCAACGCAGATGGAGCGGGAGCGGACAGCGGGGCAGCGCCTGTTGTGGCAGAGGAAGCTTCCGACAATTTCAACCCGGAGGGGTTGCCGATTGTTAAGGAAAAGGAAACCTTCACGATCGCGGTGCCGCAGACGAGCACCTTAAAGACGGCAGCGGAAAAGCAGTGTGTGATTGAAACGGAGGAAGCCACCAATATCCATATTGAATGGGTGGAGATTCCTTCCTCCGGATGGGATGAGAAAATCAACATCATGTTCAGCACGGACAGCCTGCCGGATGCGATCCTGGGAGACATCGACATGTCCAGAAACTTTGATCAGCTTGTGGCGCTGGATGATTATCTGGAGCAATACGCGCCCAATGTGACCGCATTTTTTGAAACGAGGGAGGATTATCCCAATGCGTTGCGTTCTCCTGACGGAAAGGTGCATACATTGCCCATCGGGGATGAGTCCACACATAATATTATCGACTCCCACCTGTGGATCAATCAGACCTGGCTGGATAATCTTTCGCTGGAAATGCCCGAAACGCCGGAGGAATTAAAGGAAGTGTTGATCGCGTTTCGGGATCAGGATCCCAACGGAAACGGGAAGCAGGACGAGATTCCCTTCACATTCCAGGATTCCTGGGGATGGGGAACATCCATAGAAAATATTTTCGGACCCTTCGGCGTTTTGGAAAACGGAAATCATGTGATCACACAGGATGGGGTTGTGACCTTTTGCGCGAAGGAGCAGGGCTATTACGATGCGCTTTCCTGGCTGCATGATCTGTATCAGGAAGGTCTGATCGATAAGGATGCTTTTACGCTGAGCGCTGACCAGTATGCGGCGCGGGGAGCCGCAGGAGATATTCTGGGACTGGTTGCCGGATATCGTGAGGAAGAAGCCGGTGTGTCGGGGGATAGTGTATACAAGGCGCTGCCTGTCTTAAAGGGAAGCGACGGAACACAGATGATCGGCATCAACAATGTGACCAGGGAGGGCGGCTTTGCCATCAGCAAAAACTGCAAAAATCCGGAGGCGCTGGTCCGTTGGTATGATTACATCAATTCTTCCCTGGAGCTCGCCCTGAAATGGGGCAGGGGCGCGGAGGGCGTCTGGTGGAATATCATCGAAGAAAACGGGGAGGAAATCCCGCAGTTTTTAACCATAGACAGCGATGTGCTGGCTGCAAACGGCGGCTACCAGTCCAAGGCGGAATACCGCAACGCGGAGAGCTTTTCGGGAAAAACGCCCGCGCTGTGGCGTTATGAGTATGACCAGAAGCTGATCTATGATGACAAATGGCCGCAGGATTTCAAGCTGGAGGCGGTGCGGGAGCAGGTCGCTTTCGGAGTGGTCGGCCTTCCGGCAGGAATGGCAGTATCGCTGGAAAATACCGAAAGAAGGTCGATTCTGCAGACAGACATTGACACCTATTTAAAGAAGTTCATTGCGGATTCCGTGATCAATGGCATTGATGAAGGCAAATGGCAGGATCATTTAAAGACGCTGGAAAGCTTAAAGGTGGACGAGTATACGCAGCTGTGCCAGGAGTTCGTAGATTCCGTGGAATGATACGGTTTTTGGGAACAGGAATAAACAAAGAAGGAGCGGGCGGCATGGTGTGGGAAATGGATGCATCATGCCGTCCGGCATCAAAATGGAGCATCGATGGTAGATGAGAATTTGCCGGCGCGAATTCCCATCGTTTGGTCATGGAAACGCTCCGGAATGGAGAATATGATGAAAAAAAAGAAGAGGGCGGGCTTTAACAGCATGCGCATGCTGAAAAAAACATGGGTATGCTATCTGTTTATCCTTCCGATGGTATTATATGTGGTTCTGTTCAGCTATTTGCCCATGTATGGCATTCAGCTGGCATTTAAGGATTATCGGGTTTCGGACGGCATTTGGGGGAGTGCCTGGGTTGGTCTGAAGCACTTTAAAACCTTTTTTGAATCCTGGCAGTTTAAGAATATGCTGTGGAATACATTATCCTTAAGTCTGTATTCCCTTGTGGCGGGATTTCCCATGCCGATCATTTTTGCGCTCATTTTAAATTATGTGACGCACACCCGTTTAAAAAAGACGGCACAGATGATCACCTATGCGCCCCATTTCATTTCCACGGTGGTGTATTGCGGCATGATCCTGATTTTTCTGGCGAGCGACGGCATTGTCAATCAGTTTTTGATGCTGCTGGGGATGGAACCGGCGGGCTTTTTGTCAAAGCCGGAAAATTTCCGCCACATATATGTCTGGTCCGGTGTGCTGCAGAACATTGGATGGGGCTCGATCATGTACATTTCCGTGCTCACCTCCGTCGGGCCGGAGCTGCATGAGGCGGCGACCGTGGACGGAGCGACCCGGTTCCAGCGGCTTTTATACATAGATTTGCCCTCCATCGTTCCCACCATGGTCATTATGCTGATCATGCGCGCGGGGGAAATCATGGATCTGGGATTTGAAAAGGCGTTTCTTTTGCAGAACAGTGTGAACCTGGATTATTCCGAGATTATTTCCACTTATGTATACAAGATTGGCATACAGGGCGGACAGTTCAGCTATTCTGCGGCGATCGGTCTTTTTAACAATGTGATCAATCTGCTCCTTTTGGTGGCGGTCAACAGAATCGCCCGGAAGGTGTCGGATGTGAGCCTGTGGTAGAAGGGGGGAAAGCGCTATGAATAAGTGGAAAAGGCTGGATCACAGGGATCGGATATTTCTGTGTATTGTATACGGTATTGTCATATTGCTTTCGCTCATGATTTTGTATCCGCTTTGGTTTGTGGTGATTGCATCCATCAGCAGCCCGGATCTGGTCGCCTCCGGACAGGTGCTCTTTTTGCCAAAGCAGATCACGATGGAAGGCTACAAATATATTTTCCGGGATACGAGAATCTGGACGGGCTATTATAATACGGTCCGCTATACGCTGGCAGGCACGTTGATCGCGCTGTTTATCACGGTTCCGGCAGGGTATGCCCTCTCCAGAACAGACATGGCCGGCAGGGGAATCGTCATGAAGCTGCTCATTGTGACAAAGTATTTCTCGGGCGGACTGATTCCCACATATCTGGTGGTGAAGGGACTGCATCTGGTCAATACACCCTATGTGCTCATGATTTTAGGCTCCTTTAACGTGTTTAACCTGATTTTATGCCGGACATTTTTTGTCAATACCATGCCGATGGAGCTGCAGGAGGCGGCGGAGATCGACGGCTGCAGCATTACCCAGTATTTTTTCCGGGTGGTCATTCCGCTGTCCAAGGCGATTCTCGCGATCATGGTTTTGTACTATGCGGTGGGACATTGGAATTCCTTTTTCAACGGGCTGATTTATGTGACGGACAATAAGCTGTATCCGCTGCAGCTGATCCTGCGGGACATTCTGATTACCGGACAGTCTGTGGACCCGACGACGCTGGATCCGGAGTCTTTGGAGCTGATGCGGCAGATTGCGCGCACGATCAAATATGGCGTGATCATCGTATCCTCGCTGCCGGTGCTCGTTTTATATCCGTTTGTGCAGAAGTATTTTGTAAAAGGGGTCATGATCGGCTCCGTGAAGGGTTGATGGCCGCTATGAAAAGGAATATACTGATTATATATACGGATCAGCTCGCCCGGAATGTGCTGGGCTGCTATGGCGGGATGGAGGTGGAAACGCCGTGCATTGACGCCATCGCCCGGGACGGGCTGCTGATGGAACATTTTTATACGCCCAGCGCCGTCTGCACGCCCTCCCGGGGATGCTTTATGACCGGAAAATACCCGCACGCAAACGGGGCGTACAGAAACGGTGTGCCGGTGGGAATGACTGAGCACGGCTTTGCGGAGGCCTTTCGTATGGCGGGATACCATACGGGGTATGTGGGAAAATGGCATCTGGCGGACCATAAGGAACGGGGGGACCTGCTTGGCAGCTACAATCCGCTGGGGTTTGCAGAATGGAAATACAAGGTGGAATTTGGACACTGCAAATCGGTTTTGCAGGACGGGGAAGAAGCCATATCCACAGAGCGCAGCGTGGGGGATGCCCAGACCTACACGACAGACTGGCTGGCGGATGAGACGGTCCGGTTCCTGGAGGGCAGAAAGGAAGAGGCGGAGCCCTTTCTTTTCATGGTCAGCATGCCGGATCCGCATCAGCCCTTTGAGGTCAGGAAGCCCTATGATACCATGTTTGATCCGCTTTCGGTCAGCATTCCGGAGAGCTTTTATGAGGAGAGCCTGCCGGACTGGGCGGAATACGATACCTGGGGCAGACAGCATTATTTCCCGGCAGGGCTGTTTGAGCGGGAGGGGCATTTGCGGAGGCTTAAGGCCCAGTATCTCGGCGCGGTCAAATGCATCGACGATAATGTGGGTAAAATCACGGAATGCTTAAAACGCACCGGGCTTTGGGAAAATACGATCGTGGTGTTTACGACGGATCATGGCGAATATATGGGCGAGCATGGTCTGATGGAAAAAAACAATCTGTATGAAAGCGTCTATCACATTCCGCTGGTGATGTCGCTGCCGGGATATGGCGTGGAGAAAAAGCGGTGCGGTACATGGATGAACGTGGTGGATTTCGGCGCAACGCTGGCGGGCTTTGCCGGGATCGCCTACCCCTTTTTTGTGCACGGAAGGGATCTTTCCAGGGAGCTTATGCAAAACGGGGAGACAGAAAAGGAGCTTTATATCCATCCGGGAGATGTGCCCAGGGCGGGCATTCTGACGCCGGAGTATGAGCTCGCCTATGTGGGGCGCGGCAATACAGGGCAGATGTTTTGCGACCACATTTTATTCGATTTAAAAAAGGATCCGCTGCAGCTGCACAATGTGTTTGGAACAGCGGAATATGCGGCGGCACAGGCAGCGCTGACGGAGAAAATCCGCTGCCATCACAGAAAGCTTGGGACGCCGAAGCAGTTTTTGCCACAGGAGGTATGGTGATGGAAAAACGACCGAACATTTTATTTTTGCTGTCGGACGATCAGGGGGCGTGGGCGATGGGATGCGCCCAAAATACGGACGTGCAGACGCCGAATCTGGACAGGCTGGCGGCACAGGGAGTGAGGTTTGACAATTTTTTCTGTGCCTCTCCGGTGTGCTCCCCGGCGCGGGCGTCCATCCTGACGGGAACGATTCCCTCCTGTCACGGCATTCTGGACTGGCTGTCCGGGGGCAATCTGCCGGCGGGCATTCCTGGAATGGAGGATATGTTTGGCTATCAGCATGAAACGAAGCCGATCCGCTATACGTCCCATCTGACCGCCTACACCGACCTGCTGTGCGAAGCGGGCTATACCTGTGCGCTCAGCGGGAAATGGCATATGGGAGACAGCCTGCATCCGCAGCACGGCTTTTCCGGCTGGTACACGCTGGGCAGAGGCGGCTGTGATTATTACCATGCGGATGTGGTAGAGAATGGGAAAATTCATTTCCCGGAAGGCTATGTGACGGATCTGATCGGTGAAAATGCGCTGCAGAATCTGGAGGAGCTGGCTGTAGGTGAAGCGCCCTTTTATCTGAGCGTGCATTTCACCGCGCCCCACAGTCCCTGGGAGGAAAAGGATCACCCGAAGGAAATGCTGGATCTGTACCGGGATTGCAGCTTTACGGCAACGCCCGATCTGCCCCTGCATCCGGATCAGGTAAAAACCTGTCCCTATGGAACCGGGGAGAGAAGAAAGGAGCTGCTGCGGGGGTATTATGCCGCCATATCGGCGATGGACAGACAGATCGGCAGGCTCCTTGACCGCCTGGAAAAGCTGGGAATTGAGGAGGATACGCTGATCATTTTCACATCGGACAACGGCATGAATCTGGGGCATCACGGCATCTGGGGGAAGGGAAACGCCACATTTCCCCAGAACATGTTCGACACCTCGGTGAAGGTGCCTTTTATCGCGTCCTGGAAGGGCAGGCTGCCGCAGGGAAAGGTTTGCAGCGGGCTGTTTTCCCATTATGATATTTTTCCGACCCTCATGGAGCTTCTGGGGCTGGAGGGCAGCGTGATACAGAAGCTGCCGGGAAAAAGCTTTGCTCCCTGGCTTGCAGAGCCGGAGGCAGAGGCGGACAGAAGCATTGTTATTCTGGATGAGTATGGACCGGTGCGGATGATACGGGACCGGGAGTGGAAGCTGGTGGTGCGTTATCCCTATGGTCCGGGGGAGCTTTACTGTCTGCGCAGGGACCCGGAGGAGGAAGAAAACTTATATGAAAATCCGGCGTACGCAGAGCGGATTTTGCAGATGAAAAAGAGATTGGAGAGTTGGTTTTTGACTTATGCTGATCCTGACCGGGACGGCGTCAGACAGCCCGTTGCGGGAACGGGGCAGTTTGGCGCAGTTGGAAGGGAGGCGGATATGCTGTCATGCTTTGGAGAAATTCCGGAAAAGTTATAAAAATGAGGCTTGACTTTGACACCGTGTCGCAGTTTAAGATGGAGACAGGAGGAAATGGGCAAATGGATATGTTGACGATAAGCGAGGTGTCAAAGCAGAATCAGATTTCCACAAGAATGCTGCGCTATTATGAAAAGGCGGGGCTGATCAAAAGCGCGCGCGTCCCTGGCTATTCCTACCGCGTCTATGACGAAGTTGCAGTCAGAAGGCTGCGGCAGATCATGGTGCTGCGGAAGCTGCGGATTCCGGTAAAACAGATTGCGGTCATTTTGCAGGATGAGACACAGCGGCGGACATTGGATATTTTACAGGAAAATCTGGCACAGCTGGAAGAGGAAATTCTGGCGATGGCAACCCTGCGTTCCGTTTTAAAAGCATTGGTTTCCAGACTGGAAAACAATATCCGGGAAAGGGTAAATCTGGAGATTCTGGAAGATGGGGAGCTGATGGAAATGATTCATATGCTGAAACCTCCGAAAACGACATTAAAGGAGGAACATTCCATGAGTGAGTTGATGAAGGCGGGAGAGGTGCTGGAAGCAAAGATGGATATCCGCATTGTATATCTGCCTCCGGCGACGGTGGCATCCTATTGCTGCGTCAGGGAAAATCCGGAGGACGAGGCCGGCGCACAGATCTATGCCTTTATCCGGGAGAACAATCTGCCTGTGCAAAAGCCGGATTTTCGACTGTATGGTTTTAACAATCCTTCCCCGGGACCGGGACAGACCGTTTACGGTTATGAATTCTGGGCGACGATTCCGGAGGATATGGAGGTGAAGGCGCCTTTTGTCAAAAGGCATTTCGCGGGAGGTCTTTATGCTGCCCACTGCATCAAAATGGGAGATTTTCACGAGTGGGCGACCTTTACGGAGGCGATGATGAAGGCAGAGGAGTATGAACCCGACTGGCGGGAGCCGGAGGGGATGGGCGGCTGCCTGGAAGAAGAGCTCAACATCTATAACAACATTCAGGACCCTGTCCGCCAGGGGGCAGATCAGCTGGATTTGCTCATACCGATCAGGAAACGCAGCGATGTGTGAAGGGGTATGAAGAAAGAACGGATGGAGCGGAAGGAAAGCGGGGCGGCGAACAGACGGGTTTGCCGTCCCGCTTGCTTATAACAGGAATTTGTGAGCTTTTTATGCGAAAGCTATCTCCATAACCTCTGTATCAAAAATTTCCTGTGCTTCCTCCAACGATACGTTTAATCCGCATTTTAAAACCTGCACCGCCATCTCTTTATTTTTCGTTTCTGCATAAAATCTTTTGGCTGTTTCTAAAGTATTATTTCTCTCAAGCTCGTCTAAAAATTCACTCATACTAATCACCTCGCCCTTCATCTCTTTTTTGATGACTTCATTTCTGATTTTCCGGTAACGTTCGTCTTTTGTATAGGAATAAATCATATCCAATGCATCCACTGGGTACTTTAACCTTCTAAAGTCATGCTTCCTATCGATTTTGCCCTCAGAAAGCACTGTTACCACATCTCTGAAATCACTGGTAAATCTGCGCCTGGTGGTCTCATCCAGATACAATACATCGAATATTTTCACCTGGTAATCCTGCATAAGGGCTGTAATCTCTGGATGTCCACCAGATATAAGTTCTTTCAGAGATCTGGCTTTGCTCCACCTTGTCCGGGAAAAATTTAAAATAATTGTCACTACCGGCACAAGTTTAAAATCTCCAAGCCTCTCAATATCTTTCTGTGTTTGTTTTATCATTTCCTCGTTTTGTAGTTCTTTTGCTCTTTTTAAGAAATGATATAATTCCTTTTTCTTGTTATTGTACTCGTCAAGCTGATGCTTATATACGGTATAATCGTAGCCCATTACCCGGACGGGGATGGTCGGGTCAACCGTCGTTTGGTTGCCAATTCCAAACTCGGCTATCGCAAAATAATTTGCATCGTCCCCCACTCCATACTCCTTTAACAGGTCACGCTCCATAGAACGGAGATTGCCGTCAAAATCCTCATACGCCGATTCGGGTCGTATATCTTTTAGTTTGTTCTCGTCAATGTAATGCTGCTCAAACAACAATCCATTAATGATATCAGAAAAAACATCGTTATGCTGAAGCATTACCTTTGATGATATGTCCTGCATTGCCAAGTGGCATCACCTCCCGGTCACTATTAAAAACATTATACCGGGGATCCCCCTCTTTTTCAATCAAAATTCAGGAAAATAAAAGAAGTGCTTGCCTAAACGGAAGGACTGTGCTAGAATATCTTCCGATGGCGTACAGGTGTATGCGTGAAGAGTACAGAAAGGAAAGAAAAGCATGGCAGAGTCTGACAAATATTTTGTGGTGACACAAAAAGCCATTCCGGAAGTGCTGCTAAAGGTGGTGGAAGCCAAGCGCCTTATGGATTCCGGAAGGTGTGAAACCGTGCAGGACGCCGCCGGACAGGTTGGAATCAGCAGGAGTTCCTTCTATAAATATAAGGATGATATATTCCCGTTTCATGACAGCACCAAAGGCAGAACGATCACGTTGTCGCTGCAGATCGACGACAGACCGGGTCTGTTATCGGATGTGTTAAAGAGCATTGCGAAGTTCGGTGCGAACGTTCTGACGATCCACCAGAGCATCCCCGTAAGCGGTGTGGCGGCTGTGAGCGTGAGCGTGCAGGCGCTGGAAACGACAGGGGATATTTCGGACATGGTTGTGGAAATGGGGCATAAAGAGGGCGTGCGCGGGGTAAAAATACTGGCAAAGGAATAGCGGGAGGAAAAGCGAATGGCTAAGGTAGCGGTTTTAGGATACGGAACGGTTGGGAGCGGCGTAGTGGAAGTGCTGGAAAATAACAGCGCCCTGATTGCAAAGCGGGCGGGAGAAGCGCTTTGTGTAAAATATATACTGGATCTGCGGGATTTCCCGGGGGATCCTTACGCGGACAGGGTGGTGCATGATATTTCCGTCATTTTGGAGGACCCCGAGGTTTCCGTCGTATGCGAGACGATGGGCGGAAACGAGCCTGCGTTCACCTTTACCAAAAAGGCGTTGCAGGCGGGAAAAAGCGTTTGTACCTCCAACAAGGAGCTGGTGGCAAACCACGGCGCGGAATTGATCGCGCTGGCGCGGGAGCATGACTGCAATTATCTGTTTGAGGCGAGCGTGGGCGGCGGCATTCCGGTCATCCGTCCGCTGTGCAATGCGCTGACGGCGGAATCGGTCGAGGAAATTTCGGGCATTTTAAACGGAACGACGAATTATATTTTAACGAAGATGGAAAAAGAGGGCATGGATTTTGCGGATGCCTTAAAGCAGGCGCAGGATGCCGGCTATGCGGAGAAAAACCCCGAAGCGGATGTGGAAGGCTACGATGCCTGCCGGAAAATCGCGATCCTGGCAAGCCTCATGACCGGAAAAAATGTGGATTATCAGGAGATTTATACGGAAGGAATTTCCCGGATTGCGCCCTGTGATTTTGCCTATGCCCGCAGGCTGGGCAAAAGGATTAAGCTTCTGGCAACCTGCCGGGCGGATGCAGAGGGCTGCAGGGCGTCGGTCGCACCCTTCCTTGTGGGGGAGGAAAGCCCGCTGGCCGGCGTAAACGATGTGTTTAACGCGGTGTTCGTGCGCGGCAACATGGTGGGAGAGCTCATGCTGTACGGCAAGGGAGCGGGAAAGCTTCCCACGGCGAGCGCGGTGGTCGCCGATGTGGTGGACTGTGCGAAGCATGCAGGAAAGCATATTATATGTTTATGGGAGAATGAGAAAATTCAGCTGGCGGATTTTGATCAGTCCCGGAGCCGCTTTTTAGTCCGGGTGAAAAAATCCGGGGAAGCGCAGGCAAAGGAGCTGTTTGGCGATTTTGAAAAGCTCACGCTGGAGGAGGCTTTGGAGGAATTCGCGTTTGTGACAGAGAAGATGAGCGAGGCAGAGGCCAGACAGAAATTTGAAAGTCTGCCGGAATTTGTTTCGCGCATCCGGATCAGGGATTGAGGGAGTATAATCATGAAATATGTGGTAGTTTTGGGGGACGGTATGGCGGATGAGCCGCTGCATGAGCTGGGAGACCGGACGCCCCTTTCCTATGCGGATACGCCGGCGCTGGACCGTCTGGCGAGAAAATCGGAGATAGGCATGGTAAAAACGGTGCCGGAGGGTATGGCCCCCGGCTCCGACACGGCGAATCTTTCCGTGCTGGGCTACGATCCGAAGCGCTATTACTCCGGACGCTCTCCTCTGGAGGCGTTGTCCATCGGTGTGCCCATGAAGGAGACGGATGTGGCGTTTCGGTGTAATCTGGTGACGATTTCGGAGGATGATGTGCCTTTTTCCCAAAAAATTATCATTGATCACAGTTCCGGTGAAATTTCCACGCAGGATGCCGCCGTTTTACTGGATGCCGTGAAAGAAAAGCTGGAACAGGGACCCTGGCATTTCTATGCGGGCACCAGCTACCGGCACTGTCTGATTGAGGAAAACGGGAAGGTGCGGGAGCTGACGGCGCCCCATGATGTGTTGGGGCAGGTGATCGGCGCATATCTGCCCGGGGACGATGTGCTGCGCGGCATGATGGAAAAAAGCTATGAGATTTTAAAGGATCATCCGTTGAATCTGGAGCGGAAAAAGAAGGGGCTGCATCCCGCAAACTGCTGCTGGTTCTGGGGAGCGGGGACGAAGCCTGCGTTGGACGCCTTTTTTGACAAATACCAGAAAAAAGGAATGATGATCTCTGCCGTGGACCTGCTAAAGGGCATCGCGGTGGGAGCGGGCATGGACGTAGCGTACGTGGAAGGCGCAAACGGCGGTCTGGACACCAATTATGCCGGGAAGATGCAGGCGGCCTATGACGCGCTGGCAGCAGGCGGCTACGATTTTGCTTATATTCATGTGGAAGCCCCGGATGAAATGGGCCATCAGGGCAGCGTGGAAAAGAAGATCAGGGCGATTCAAAATCTGGATCATTACATCATCGGGCCTCTTTGCGAAAAGCTAAAGGCAGCGCATGTGGATTTTCGCATGCTGGTCATGCCCGACCACCCGACGCCGATCAGGCTGCGCACACATACGGCAACGGAAGTGCCCTATCTTTTGTATGACAGCACGAAGGAAGAGAATCACGATTGGCGGTATAATGAGGCGGAAGCGATTTTAAGCGGCAATTATACGGCATGCGGCTATGAAATGATGAAACGTTTGTTAGAGTATCGATAGACAGGAGAGGGGATTTATGAGAAAGGTTGTGAAATTCGGCGGCAGTTCCCTGGCGAGCGCCGAGCAGTTTAAGAAGGTGGGCAATATCATCAGGGCGGAAGCCTCCAGAAGGTTTGTGGTGCCCAGCGCGCCGGGAAAGCGCCGGAAGAATGACACGAAGGTGACGGATATGCTTTATGCCTGTTATGGGCTGGCGGAGGAGGGAAAGGATTTTTCCCATGAGCTGCGCCTGATCCGGGAAAGATACCAGGAGATCATTGACGGGTTGAAATTGAAGCTGTCCCTGAAAGAGGAATTTGAGAAAATCGAGAGCAATTTCAAGGCGAAAGCGGGAAAGGATTATGCCGCTTCCCGGGGGGAGTATCTGAACGGTATTCTGATGGCAGACTACCTGAATTTTAAATTCGTGGATGCGGCAGAGGTCGTATTTTTTAAGGAAGACGGCAGATTTGACGCGGAGCGCACCAACGAAGTGCTGGGAGAGAGACTTAAAAATATGCCCAATGCGGTAATTCCCGGGTTTTACGGCGCAAATCCTGACGGCAGCATCCGCACCTTTTCCCGGGGCGGCTCGGATATCACCGGTTCCATCGTGGCGAAAGCGGTGCATGCGGATGTCTATGAAAACTGGACGGATGTTTCGGGCTTTTTGATCGCGGATCCGGGCATCATTCCCAATCCGGAAAAAATCGAGATGATCACCTACAAGGAGCTGCGGGAGCTTTCCTATATGGGAGCCTCCGTGCTTCACGACGAATCCATCTTTCCGGTCAGGAGCGAAGGGATTCCGATCAATATCCGCAACACCAATGAGCCGGACAACAGCGGCACCTGGATCGTGGAGAGCACCTGCCAGAAGTCAAAGTTCGTGATTACCGGCATTGCGGGGAAAAAGGGATTTTGTTCCGTCAACATTGAAAAGGACAGGATGAACTCGGAGATCGGCTTTGGCAGAAAGGTGCTGCAGGCCTTTGAGGATAACGGGATTTCCTTCGAGCATGCGCCTTCCGGCATCGATACAATGACGGTTTTCGTGCATCAGGATGAATTCATGAATAAGGAGCAGAATGTTGTCTCCGCCCTGCACCGGCTGGCAGATCCCGATATGGTGGATATTGAAGGCGATCTGGCGCTGGTCGCCGTGGTAGGACGCGGCATGAAGTCCGTGCGGGGAACCGCGGCGCGTATTTTCGCGGCGCTGGCGCATAAAAATATCAATATCCGGATGATCGATCAGGGCTCCAGCGAGTTAAACATCATCATTGGCGTGCGCAACGAGGATTTCGAGGAAGCGATCCGCGCCATTTATAATATGTTTGTGCTGGTGCAGCTGTAAGAAAGGAGTGTCCTGCCGGAGAAAATGACGCAGGGGGAGGCGGCTGTTGAGGCTGTAAAGCCCGGGATCATCAAATGATTAGCCGGCGATGAATAGTTGGTAACCGGCTTGTGGACTTAAGCCTCCCGCCGCAGAAATCAGGAATAGAAAGCCCCGGGGCATCACCTCCGGGGCTTTTGTCAGTCGTCCTGCATGGACTGTTTGCAGCTTTCTGCCTGCGTGTAATCGTTTACAAAAAATTTAAGGCATTCTTAAAGATTTTGGAGACAGACTGTGGTATACTAAATTCATTATGGGCATTCTATGCCAATTTGCCTAAATCGCCGTCTGCATGAGCAGGGACAAAGCCCGGCGGGGGAAGCAGGCGGGGATTACCGGTGAGAAAGGATTTTTATAATGGAAGAAACGAAAAAGCCGGTCATACAGGTAAAGGATCTGTATAAGGTTTATCGGGTTGGGGATACGAGGGTGCGCGCACTGAATGGCGTGGATTTTACCATCTATAAGGGAGAGTTCTGTTCGATTGTGGGAACCTCCGGCTCCGGGAAATCGACCCTTTTGAACATGCTGGCGGGTCTGGAGAAGCCGACAAAGGGTGAGATCGTCATTGCCGGCGAGCATATGGAGACGAAGACGGAGAACCAGCTGGTCAAATTCAGGCGGGAACATATCGGGTTTATTTTTCAGTCCTTTAACCTGATGGCGACGATGAATGCCGTGGAAAATGTGGCATTGCCGCTGACCTTTCAGGGAATGAACAAGGCCCTGCGGATGAAGAAGGCTTCGGCGCTTCTGGATCTGGTAGGGCTGAAAAAATATAAAACCCATAAGCCGACGCAGATGTCCGGCGGACAGCAGCAGCGTGTAGGCGTGGCGAGGGCGCTGGTGGTGAATCCGGAAATTATTTTTGCGGATGAGCCCACCGGAAATCTGGATTCCAACACCTCACAGGAGGTGATGGAGCTGATGCAGAAGGTTGTGCGGGAGAAGCAGCAAACCCTTGTCATGGTAACCCATGATAACCATCTGGCGAGCTTTGCGGACCGCATTTTCCATATTATAGACGGAAAGATCGTGCAGATCGAGGATAACAGGGCGAAACGCAGCGGTATCCGGGCGGATGCCGGGGATGATGATGGAAGCGATGGGAAAGATAAGGTTTTGAAGAATACCGGAATGGATGAGGCGGAAGGAGAGAAACGGAATGAATAGGTTTTTAAAAAGAGCGCTTGTAGCAGGAATGGCAGTCTGCATGGCAGGGACGATGGCGCCTGCGCGCGTGACATATGCGGCAAGCGCTGATGGCTCACAATCTCAAAGCGATTCGGAGGAAGGGTATATTGACGACGAGGATCGGCAGTATGCGTCTGAAGAGCTGGTCAACTACAAAAAGACCCTGATCCGCAGAGAGAATCCGGAGCAGTATATTCTGGATGAGCTGGAAGATATCATGAACAGCGGTATTTACTACATTGCCAATTCCGAAAGAATGACGGAAGCGGAAATGTGGGAGCACGTATCCAGAGTGAAGGGCCAGATGGATGCCGCCGTGGAAAAAACGGGCACGGTGACTACCACCACCGAATTTCTGACCCTGGCGGACAACTGGCGCACGCCCACCGTAAGCTATGGACAGAGCGTGGACATCGTCCTGCCGCTCATCAACATGGGTGAGGAATGGCTGACGGACATTTTAGTGGAGCCGGAAGTGACAAACGATGTGGCGACCTGGCCCTTCGTGCCGGAAACTACGGGATATACCCGCAATTTCAATGAGATTCCGGGCTGCGCGACGAAGCTGTATGACGAAGCGGTCTTTAACCGGCGGGAGGTCACCTACACCTTTACGGCGCGGCAGGACGTGCTGACAGGCTATTACCCGCTGAAATTCAAGGTGTGGTACAGCAAGGACGGCATTCGCTGCACGGAGCCGGCTGAGGTTTCCGTATTCGTATACTGTCAGGGCAAGCCGGGCAGCGGGCGCATTGGCATGAGCGAGGAAACCAATGTGTCCCAGCCCAGAATTATCGTGACCGGCTTCGAGACGGACCCGGAAACAGTTTATGCGGGGGATGTGTTCACGTTGACGATCCATGTCAAAAACACTTCTCCGGATACGGCGGTCAATAACGTACTGTTTGATCTGGAAGCGGTCGAGGGCGGAACAGAGAACGCCAGCGGCGGGACAACGAACAGCTATGCGGCATTTTTGCCGACCTCCGGC
Organism: uncultured Eisenbergiella sp.; assembly: GCA_910585455.1. GTDB lineage: Bacteria > Bacillota > Clostridia > Lachnospirales > Lachnospiraceae > Gallintestinimicrobium. Next base: position 82,908 of record CAJUEL010000006.1, read on the forward strand.
TCCAGCGCGATCTATGTGGACCGGATGGCAGCGGGCAGCAGCCACGATTTAAAAATTGAGATGCAGGCGAAGGCGGATCTTTCCCAGAAGCCCTATGTGGTTACTGTAAACATGAAATATGATACGGATTTAAAGGCGGATCTGACCGATGAGGCGAAGGTGTCCGTGCCGGTGAAGCAAGAATCCAAATTTGATTCCAGCACGCCGGAAATCAATCCTTCCGATATCATGGTGGGTGAGCAGTCCAACGTCATGTTCCAGATTTACAATACGGGAAAAACCACGCTTTATAATGTGCAGGTGAAATTTGAAGCGGATTCCGTGGAAGGCGGCGATACCTTTATCGGAAATCTCCAGCCCGGCGGTACGGGCAATGTGGACGCGATGGTCACAGGCATTGCGGCGACCATGGATGACGGTACGGTGAAAGCGGTCATCATATACGAGGATGAAGCGGGAAATCAGTCCCGGCAGGAAAAGGATATCACGATTTTTGTCAATGAGATGTTTATTGATGAAGGGATGATGGACATGCCTGTGGATGAGTTTGAAGAGGAAGAAAAAGGGCTGTCCGTCGGCATGATCGCCGGCATCGCGGTGGGCGCTGTGGCAGTTGTGGCAGCATTGATCACCGGAATTTTAAAATTCAGAAAAAAGAAAAAGGCGGCGAAGCTTTTGGCGGAGGATCTGCTGGACTTAAGTAAGGACGAGTGAGTATGAAAATTCTTGATTTGCTGCGGATGAGCTCGAGCAGCCTTTGGAAAAGAAAATTCCGTACCGTGCTGACCATTCTGGGAGTGGTGATCGGTACGGCATCCATCGTCGTCATGATTTCGCTGGGACTTGGGCTGAATAAGGCGACGATGGAGGATATAGAGCGTTATGGCGGTCTGACTACGGTGCAGGTCAGCGAAGGAAGAGGAAACAGCAGCAGCAGCGGAGCCGTGTCGATTATATCCTCGTCATCATCTTCGTCCTCTTCGAAGGAACAGGTGATGCGGTTGGATGACGAGGCTGTGGAAATGCTGGCGGGCATGGCGCATGTGGAAAGCGTGTCCCCGGTTTTGCAGGTCAGCGTCATTGCCAAGTATGGGCAATATGTGAACGACTGGATGGATGTGCAGGGGCTGACGAAGGAAGGGCTGGAAAATCTGAATATCGAGGTTGGAGACGGACATTTGCCGACGGACGATAAGGAGCTGGAGTTTTTTTACGGAAACCGGATTGCGACACAGTTTTACAATCCCAAAACCTATGAGTATCCTTACTATGAAAAAGGAGAAATGGCGGTGGATTTGATGAACGATACGCTGTTCATCATTTTTGACCGGGATGCGTATTGGAACAGCCAGTATGATGATGGCAGCGGAAATCCGGCAGCGCCGCCGAAGAAATATATCATTAAGACGGCTGGTGTGGAGCACATGGATGAAGAAAACAGCTGGAGTCCCAACTCCTATAGTATCTATTGCAACATTGACGCTTTAAAAGCGACGCTGAAACGGATTTTCAGAAACAAGGCGATTCCAGGACAGCCTACCACCTCAGGCGGAAAGCCCTATAAGGAGCTTTATTACAGCCGGGTGGACGTTAATGTGGATGAAATTGACAATGTGCTGGAGGTGCAGGAGTACATCCAATCCCTGGGCTATGAAGCCTACAGCAATATTGAATGGGTGGAATCCACGCAGAAGCAGTATGCGAACATCCAGGCGATGCTGGGGGGAATCGGTGCGGTTTCCCTGCTGGTGGCGGCGATCGGCATCACGAATACGATGATGATGTCCATTTACGAAAGGACGAAGGAAATCGGCGTCATGAAGGTGTTGGGCTGTGATATGCGCAACATTCAGGCAATGTTTCTGGCTGAGGCGGCGTACATCGGCTTTATCGGCGGTGTGGTGGGATTGGGCCTAAGCTATGGAATTTCAACCATCATCAATAAGGCGGTGGCGGCGAGCGGCAATATGTCCAGTCTGTCCTATATTCCCCCATGGCTGGCGGGAGCGTCTTTGGTATTTGCCGTAATCATCGGCATGGTGGCGGGATTTTTCCCGTCCAGAAGGGCGATGAAATTGAGCCCTCTTGCCGCGATCCGCAACGAATAAGGCGTTGTGTCGGGCGCGACTTTGACGTGGGACGGTCTCAATGCTTTTGACTGCGATAGAGTGAGGATAAAATCCCGGAGAGAGTGATAAACACTTTCACCGGGATTTTTTGGAATTTGTCCCGACGATTAAATTGTCAGAAAATTTAATTAATTTTATCTTATTGATGCAAAATTCAATTAATAAATTGTTAAAAACAGATAATATGAAGAAATAAGAAAAATTTTCAGAAATTGTATTGACAAAAGTACAATCCATGGATATAATAAGATCATACAAAACAGAAACACATTTACATAGATAACATAAAGGAGAGGAGGACAGTCCATTGAAAACATAAGGCAGAATCCTTAAAAATCCCGGAGTGATGCAGGAAACCGAAGAAAAAGAGGGATGCAGGAGAAGGGGAACAGAGCAAAGACCACCTGAAGGAAGCATCACAGGGAAGAGAAGGATCGGAGAAAACTTCATATAGAGTCTTTAAAGAGAATGGGAAATTCGACAACTTTAAAGAATACGCAAAGAAAAGGACAATGAAACCGAAAGGTGGGTTGACCAGAAGCCAAACAAAAGGAAAACGGAGGAGTTGACCATTGGATAGCGTAGCATAGAAGCGGGTATTGATCAAAAAGATGATTGATACCCGCTTCGTTTTGTGTTAGTCTATAGGAAGAAGCATTGTGATCATGCAGCTTAGGTCTGCATGGCGACAGGAAAAATAAAAACGGAGCAGCCATACCTTATGTCGGACAGAAGCGAAAAAAGAAAAATCAGAAGAAAAAGAAGAGTGCGGAATCAGATCATTTCCTATAGCGCAATGGTGCTCATACTCGCAGTGGCGATTGTCGGTGCGGTGACGGGAATCCGTGCCGCGGCCAAAACGTTGCAGGAGCGCAGGGAGGCGAAGGAAGAATCTGTCCAGGCAGCCCTGGAGGCGGCCCGCGCGGAGGAATCCGCACAGGCGGAAGCGGCAGTGGCAGAGCTTTTGGATTTAAATGGCACGAAGGAGGAGGAAACGGCGACATATACGCCGGAGGATGCCTTTGAAGAGATGGTCGCGGACACGGTGGAGGGCATGACGCTGGAGCAGAAGGTTGCAGGATTGTTTTTTGTCACGCCGGAGCAGCTGACCGGGGTAGGAACGGCGATACAGGCAGGAGATGGGACGAAGGAGGCGCTGGCGAAATATCCGGTGGGAGGTCTCATTTATGCAAAGCAGAATATCCAGTCTGAGAGTCAGATCAAGGAAATGCTGATCAACACGGTTTCCTATGCGCCCTTTCCGCTATTCCTCGGTGTGGACGAAGAGGGCGGCACAGTCGCGAAGGTGGCGGAGGCGCTGCATCTGGATAACGTGGGGCCGATGGGAGAGATCGGCGCGGCGAACGATGTACAGGCGGCATACGCGGCGAATGAAACGATCGGCAATTATCTCGCTTCCTATGGCTTTAATGTGAACTTTGCGCCGGTGGCGGATGTGCTCACCAATGCCAATAATAAAGTGATTGGAAACCGGGCCTTTTCCGACGATCCGCAGGTGGCGTCCCAAATGGTGGAAAATGCCGTACAGGGCTTGCAGGCGGCAGGTGTGAGCGCCTGCTTAAAACATTTTCCGGGACATGGCGATACGGACGGGGATTCCCACGATGGCACCGTGACCACGCAGCGCACCCAGGAGGAAATGCAGGCCACAGAATTTCTGCCTTTTCAGGCGGGCATCGCGGCGGGAGCGGACATGGTCATGGTTGGGCATATCAGCGCGCCGGAGCTGACAGGAGGAGATACGGTACCGGCGAGCATTTCGGAGGAAATCATTACGGGGATACTGCGGGGAGAGCTGGGCTATGACGGCATTGTCATTACGGATGCGATGGACATGGGAGCGATCAGCGAATACTATGAGGCGGATGTGGCGGCGATCATGGCGCTGAAGGCGGGCGCGGATATGGTGCTCATGCCGGAGAAGTTTGAGGAAGCCTATGAAGGAGTGATCAAGGCGGTACAGGAGGGAACCATCAGCGAGGAACGGGTCAATGATTCCCTGAAACGGATTTACCGGGTGAAGCTGCGGGGCCTGGCCGGCTGAGGCTCTGGATTTACGGGAACAGTGTCCGGATGTTGTCCAACCGGTCCTCTTCCACATCGAATTCCCAGACGCCGTGCCCGGGGATTCGATGCTCCGTGAGATAATAGTGGTCATCAAAGGAAGAAATGTAATAAGGCGTGCCGCCGCCGATGAAGGAGGCATAAATATCCTCCCAGTCGCGCGCTGCCAGGTCGGCAAGGTTTTTTACCCGCAGAATGGTGGCGTAGTCCTGGCTTCCATAGAGATCGGTGGACACGGTGATATAGTAATAATTCTGAATTCTGGTAAGCTGGATCATGCCGGCGATCTCGTCGGGGACGGGCCAGCTTTCTATGATTTGCAGGTCTTTTTTCCGCGCGCGTATGATGGAACGGTTTCCGGAAACGAAATAAATATCGTCGCCGTCAAGGGTGAAGGAGCGGACGTAAATGCCGTCAAGCTCCGGTAGAGTGAGGATCTTTTCCAGCACGACGGCGCTGGAAGCTTTGTCCGGGCGGGAAAAAACGTAGAGCTCGCCCGTCATGGAGCTGAGCGCGTAAAACCGCCTGTCATCCTCATCATAGACCACATAATGCGGGCGGATGCCGATTTCTTCAAAGGTCTGTGTCAAATAAAAGGAATCCTCTTTTTTTTCAAAAATGAGAATCCGGTTGTTTTCCGTATCGTCAGCCAGATAGACCATGCCGTCCCCGGCGATCGTATGCCCTCTGTTGATCTGATCGGTCAGCACGAGCCACTCCGTCAGCGGCCTGTCCAGAGAGGGGCTTGTCAAAATCTGATCATGATAACAGTCCACCAGAAAATAATCCTCTCCGATCCGGGTGATCTGGGTGGGAACCGAAAGCGCGGTCTGCACATTGAGACGGACAGCGCATTTTTCCGGCGCCTCCATCGGATTTGACGCACGCAAAAACGGCGTCTGCCTGCCCTGCCACAGAAACAGCAGCACGGCGGCAGCCGCGATCATGCAAATGCAGATGACACCCTTCAAAGGATGTTTTTGTCTTCCGGGAAAACGATGCTTTCTTTTCTTTTTCATGTGCCCATTATAGCATCCCTGCTGACAGGATACAATATATTTTGTTGTAATCCGGGGTATTTTCACTGCTCTGCATTACTGTTTGCGGGGCGGGGAGAACGACCGGGAGGGGCAGACGGGGCAACGGGCTTTAGCAGGACGGGGCGGGTGGAGGGCACAGGCTGTTTCCCGACGCTGTGTCCGAAGCGGAGAAATTCCCAAAATGACAGGATATTCCTGGGACAGGGCGCAAAACTGTCTGAACGCAGTGAGTTTTTTTGCGCCCTGTCCCAGGAATAGCCGGTCGTTTTGTGGAATTTTCCGCTTCGGATAATGCGTCGGGAAACAGCCTGTGCCCTCCACCCGCCCCGTCCTGCTAAAGCCCGTTGCCCCGTCTGCCCCTCCCGGTCGTTCTCCCCGCCCCGTGAACAGTAATGCTCTGCGGGAAGGAAGGCGAATGGTTTATGTCCAGGGGAGGGTCAGCGTGAAGGCGCTGCCGCCGCCAGGCGCATCCTGCACTGTGATGGAGCCACGGTGCGCGTGCAGGATTTCCCAGGCGATGGAGAGCCCCAGCCCGAAATGAGTGCTGTCGCTGTGGGAAGCATCGGCACGGTAAAAACGTTCGAAAATATGCGCCTTGCTCTCATCCGGAATGCCGGGACCGTCGTCGGAGACGGTCAGGGACAATCCCTGCGAGGCTTCGGACAGAGACAGAGCAATATGGGTGCCGGGCGGCGTATAGCAGAAGGCATTGTGAAGCAAGATGGACAATACCTGATGAATCCGGGCCTTATCACACAGAAGCGGCGGAATTTTTTCATCGGGCAGGGAAACGGAAAGGAAATATCCCTTTTCGAGGGCCAGCACCTCGAAGGCTTCAAAGGTGTCAAGAAGCAGGGTATCCATTTCACATTCCTTTTTGCACAGAGAAAAGGTGTCGCTGTCCGTGCCGGCGAGGGTGAGCAGGTCCGAGATCAGGCGGGACATGCTTTCCCCTTCCTCCCGGATGATGGTGAAAAATTTTTCCTGATCGCTGGGCGGCGCTTTTTGGCAGGCGGAGGCGGCGGACAAAATGACGGAAAGGGGCGTGCGCAGCTCATGAGAGGCGGAAGCGACAAAGCGGATTTGGCTTTGCCTGCTTTTTTCGATGGGAGAAAGCAGTTTCCCGGTCAAATACCAGGAAAGCAGCCCGAGGGTCACACAGGCGGTGATGATCAGGGCGGCAAAGAGCAGCCGCTGGGTGAAAATCTGCTCCCGAAGAGGCCAAAGCGGCTTTAATATGAGGATGGTGAGCGAACCGTTTTCTCTGCCGGAAACGGCGGCACAGCCGTAATAGTCAGAAGGTCCCTTTCCTGATAGAGAAAAATCAAATTCCAGATGGGTGGTGGACCAGGGGGCGGGGGAGGAGAGCAGAAAGTGACTGTTGTAATAGTCCCAGCCCGCCGTGACGGCGGCATTTCTTACGCTGTTTTCTTCCACAGAACGGTTGCCCCAGAGAAATTCCACGCCGTTGTCCCGCAGGTCAATGATATACTTGCCGCCGCCCTCCATCTCGGAGAGCCATTTATGCGTGATGACGGACTGACTGCCGAAATTGGACAGCAGCGTGTTCATATCATTTTGAAAAGAGGAAAAATAAGTTTCATTCAGGTTTTTTTCGGAAATAAACAGGTAAGCCAGCGACATGATCCCGACCACGAGGGAGGTGATTCCCGCACAGAGCAGGGCGAGCCGTAAATGCACTTTGAAAAACATGGCGGACTCCTTTCAATTCGCTTCCAGACGGTAGCCCACGCTGCGGACCGTCACGATGCCAGCCACAGAGCCGACCGCCTTTAAACGCCGGCGCAGAAAATAAATATAGTTGTCCAGATTGCCGTCCTCCACCTCGCTTTCATGCCCCCAGACATGGAGCAAAAGGGTGGAGCGGGAGAGGGACTGGGCAGGATTGCGCAAAAATGCTTCCAGCAGCGCGCCTTCCCGGCGGGAAAGCTGGCAGGAATCCGCGGGTCCCGTGAGCATCAGCGTTTCCGGGGTAAAAGAAAGGTCCGCAAAGCAAAGCTGTGTTGTGGAAACGAGCTGGCGGGGGCGGCGCAGAATGCTGCGGATGCGGGCGCACAGCTCTTCAAAGGCGAAGGGCTTGACCAGATAATCGTCCGCACCGCAGTCGAGCCCGTCTATTTTGTCCTGCAGCTGCCCGAGGGCAGTGAGCATGATGACTGGCGTCTGCAGGTCTTTGGCGCGGATCTGGCGCAGCACGGAAAGTCCGTCCTGTATGGGCAGCATCCGGTCCAGCAGGATGAGGTCATAAAGCGTTTCTTCTATATAGTAAACGGCTTCCTCTCCGTCAAAGCAGGAATCGACGGTGAAGCTTTCCTGCTCCAGCTGATATTTCAATGAAAAATTCAGTTTTTTGTCGTCTTCTACCAATAAGATGCGCATATCCAATCCTTTCCGGCTGATTGGACCTTCATCGGGGAGGGAGTTGCCCATGAGCAGAGGAAGCGGGAATGTGCGCAGAGGGCAGCGGGCTGACAGGAAGGAACGGACGCAGGCCGTTTCCGGTCACGATATCCGGAACGGGAAATTCCACAAAATGGCAGGATATTCCTAAACGCCCCAGGGCGCAATCAACTCACTTCGTTCGGACAGTATTGCGCCCTGGGGCAGGAATCTCCAGCTATTTTGGGAATTTCTCCATTCCGGATAAAGCGACCGGAAACGGCCTGCGTCCGTTCCTTCCTGTCAGCCCTCAGCTCTCTGCGCACATTCCCGCTTCCTCTGCTCATGAATAAACGCTCTTCCCCCAGAGGAAAGGTCATATTGAAACTGAGCCTGATATTGTCAGGAATATAAGGTTTATTTATCAGTATAGCATAAAAATCTCGAATTTACATCTAACCGGGAGAAAACTCTCTTTAGAATGGCCAATAAGATGAAACAGAAAAGAGATAGCATAGACATAGAAATTTCATGCAATTTTTATTGTAAACGAGAGTAGTCTTTTGTATAATTTAAGAAAAGGCAGGGGAAACCTATATCCTATCTTCTGTTCTGTTTCCAGAGAATTGAGGTGATAAGGTGGAGGACGGAATGACACAGACAACATCTACACAGGAAGTAAAAGCAAAGCGCACAGCAAAAAATAGTGTATTTTTAGATCTTTTCAAAGATAAAAGGTATCTGCTTGCGCTGTATAAAACGTTACACCCAGAGGACACCAACGCAACGGAAAATTCGCTGACTGATGTAACAATAGAAAATGTGATGACTGACAATCTGTATAACGACTTGGGCTTTATTGCCAATAATAAGCTGATGATACTTGTTGAGGCTCAATCTACATGGACATTAAATATTTTGATTAGAATACTGCTGTATCTTGCGGAGAGCTATCATAAGTATTTTGAGCAGAACGGACAAAACCTGTACGGAAGCAGGAAAGTCAAAATGCCAAAGCCTGAGCTTTATGTAATTTTTACAGGTAATAGAGGTAGAAAACCCGATATAATATCTTTGTCCAAAGAATTTTTTAATGGTGCAGATATTGATATTGAGGTAAAAGCAAAAGTTATTTATGAAAGTGATACCGGGGACATCATCAATCAATACATTATTTTCTGTAAAGTTCTTGACGAACAGAGAGAAAAGTTCGGAATGACAGAGCAGGCTATCAGGGAAGCGATCAGAATATGTAAAGACAGGAATGTGTTAAAAGAATATTTAGAGCGCAAAGAAATGGAGGTTGTGACGATAATGATGAGCTTATTTGATGATGAAAAGATTATGAGAAACTATGGGAAAAGCGAAAGGTATGAAGCTGATAGAAAAACTGCAGAAAGAATGATAAAAATGGGGAAATTATCCCTCGAAGACATCGCTCTATGCGTTCCTTCAATCCCATTTGATGAATTAAAAGAAATCGAAGCTGAGATTATGCAGCTGACATGATCAACCGAGATAACTTAACATTAAAAAGCAATGTAAAGGCGCATAGCATAGAACAGTAGAGTGTAAACCATATGTCTTTTTCAGGCTTAAAAGGAGTATTACAGTAAACCTCCATGCGCCTGGCGGCGCACCACTACGGCATGAAAGCCGATTGCTCCGCGCCTTTGGCGCTCCCGCAATCGCCGCCGGCATTCGCAATCCGGGCTGTCGCCCTGCTTGCTTATACCGTCTTGCCCGTCCGATGTCTGCACGCTGGGTCGTGCAAGCACGCCCCAGCGCACAGCCGCCGTCCGGGGCTTTCATAGAAAAATAAGAAGTGGAATATCATTAAAAGTGGAGTAACGGCAAATTTGTGCCTGTCAGGACAAGGATAACAGTTCAGACAGGTCTGGACTGTTATGGGTAAGGAATTGTCCCTCCGGGGGTTCATTCCTTGCCCATTTCAATTGTTTAAGGGAGTGTTATGGGCAAAGCATGCGCTGTAAACCGTCCTTATGCCAATAAAAATGGGAGAAAAGTTCACAGGGCGACCCCCTGTCTCCAGAAAGCATGTTCCTGCGCCTGCCACGTCCGGCGGCCCCATGAAAAGGAAGCCCGGGAGCGCTTTATTCCGGCAGGACGTTCCGTTTCATGCTGATATAGGCAATCACAGTGTAGAGCAGATACACCAGGAAAAATAGCCCCAGGGAAATTGCCAGAATCACCGTTGGGCTGTTTACGCCCACCATGGTTCCCGGTTCCACTCCATGACACATATCCAGAATGAAGGGGATAGCGATCAGCACCGGGGGAATCACCGGCATGAGATAGTAAATCGCAAGCTGCAAAAACAGCACCCGCCTCATTTCCCTGCCATCCATGCCCAGCTTGTAGAGCAATGCGAACTGGCGGCGATACCGTCCTGCTTCACCAAGCTGCTGGACGGTCAAAACGGTGGCGGCGGTCATGGCAAGGGTCAGGGCCAGATAAAAAAGCGGAAAAACCATCATCGCAGACCATGCAGCGGTGTCAGCTATATTTGCGGCTTTGGAAAAGAGAAGATCCCACTCATCGCTGTGCAGGTGGACACCATCCGCCGCCCGCTCAGAAAGAGACAGCTGAAGCGCCTCCACCTGTTCCGTCGTCATATTGTATTCGGTCATGGCGGCCATCAGATAGCGTATCACCGGGCGGGTTGCACAGAATGCGTCCGGGACCACAAGCAGGAGCTGATGGCCATTGCCGTTCCAGAGATTTTGCGCGAACTGCTCTGTATAGATTTTGCCCGGGGACAATGTTTTTCCGTCTGATGAAAGAGGCCGCTTCCACTGGCGCAGCGGTTCTTCCAGATAGGGCATGCAGTGGATGATATAACGGTCAGGCTCCAATTCTGCTGCCGGCAATCCCAGCATATTCCGCAGGGCAGCGTAATCGCTGTACGCCATGAGCGCAGTTTTGTTATAATCGTGGTCATAGCTATATCGATAGTATCCGGCGGTCTCTTCCAGATACGAGACAAGCGAATCGTCATCGCCCTGATAGAGCCTGTATTGCCAGAATGCGGTCAGGGGAATTTGCGCTGTCATGCTTTCCCGGCACTGCGCCACATGTTCCTCTTTGTCTGACACAAACAGCAGGTCGAAGGCGTCCTTTTCCAGCCTTCCCTGAAAGATGCCGTTGAACACCAGACCAGACCCTTCCGTGAGCAGGGTGGCGGTAAAGAGCAGCGAAACCGTCGCCATGACGATGCCCATCGACGAAAGCTTTGCGGTCAGGGTGCGGAAAATCATCAAATTCTGTCCCTGATATTTTTGCTCTGGCTTTCGGGCAAAATATGCCGGGACGCCGGAGGAAAAGCTGGTAAAAAAGCCATAAATGAACACGATGATACATCCCGCGCCAATGACGCCGATCAGCAATTTCGCTGCCGTCATCAAAAGAAGTGTTCCGGCAATGCCGAATATGAGGGAGACAGCGAAGAGAGTTTTGCGCGTTTGGCTCTTTTTTATCAGCGCTGTCTCGTTTTGACGTTCAAAGTAAATGAGGTCGTAGATTTTCATGCGGCGGATCCGTTTCCGGCTCTTAAGCAGCGCAAAAAAATAAATCGCGGCAAAGTAGATGCCGGTCAGCCCGATGGCTTTGAGGGAAAAGCTGTATTGAAAGCGATACGGCGCGCAAAACATGGTCAGCAGGATGGCCCGGAGCGCCTGATAAACCAGATTGCCAAAGGGGATGCCAAAGAGCAGCGCGACAGCGCCCACCGACAGATTTTCCAGAAAAAACAGGCGGGCGATCTGTTTATTTTCCAGTCCGATGAGCAGGTAGGTTCCCAGCTCCCGGCTGCGACGGGATAGCATAAAGCCTGTCGTGTAGGACACCAGCCACCCGATGATGATAACGACCGCGATGCTGGCGAGCACGATGATCAGCGTCATATTGTCAAGCATGCCGGACAGCCTGTGAATTTCTTCTGAAAGTGCCAGACAGTTGAAAGCATAAAGCATGGCACACACCAGCACAACCGTGACAAAGTAAATCAGATAATCACCTGCCTGCCGTCTGGCGTTGCGGAGAGATAGCTTATATAACGTCACTGATATCACCTCCCAGCAGTGCCAGCACATCCAATATTTCATGGTAGAATACGCTGCGTTTGCGCCCGCCGCAGAGCAGCTCATTGAACAGCCGGCCGTCCTTCAAAAACAGAACGCGCCCCGCATAGCTGGCGCTGTATGCGTCATGCGTCACCATGAGGATGGTGGCTTTCATATTCTGATTCATCTGCGTCATGATCTCCAGCAGATTTTTGGATGCGCCGGAATCCAGGGCCCCGGTTGGTTCGTCTGCCAGCAGCAGAGATTGTCCCGCCACCATCGCTCTGGCACAGGCCGCCCGCTGCTTCTGCCCGCCTGACACCTGATAGGGAAATTTGTCCAATACATCTGCAATGCCCAGCTGAGAGGCTGCCTGCGCGACCTGCCTTTGCACCGCTTTGGGGTCGGCATGGTTGAGCGCCAGCGCCAGTCCGATATTTTCCTCCAGAGTCAGCGTGTCCAGCAGATTGAAGTCCTGAAACACAAAGCCCAGCCGTTCCCGGCGGAATTTCGCAAGCTCGCCTGAAGGCAGTTCGGCGATGCTTTCTCCATCCAGCAAAATGTCTCCGGCACTGACCGTGTCAATGGTGGAAATGCAGTTGAGCAGCGTGGTCTTGCCGCTGCCGGACGCGCCCATGATGGCGATAAACTCGCCGTCAGCCACATCAAAGCTCACCCGGTCCAGCGCCTTGGTGATATTGTTTTTGTTTCCATAGTATTTTTCAATATTTCGTACCTGTAGCATACGGATACCTCCTTTGCCTGTTTACGATAGCATAAAGGAAGAATCGGTTGTATCGAATTGATATTGATTTTCCTTACATTTTTGTAAGCATGGAAATCGTTCGGACAGGTCTGCGCGTTTATCGCACAGACCGTGTAAAAACGCAGCGGTCATGGGCATCCGCCCCATCGCGAAGCGATTCTCATGGGCGGATGCGGTAACCATTCAGAATTTGTCTGAATGGTTACGTAAGCTTTATTTCTGCCGGAAAGGTGAGCGTCACACAGGTTCCGGCCCCGACCGTTGACTGAATCTGCAGGCCGATTTCCAGAGCGTCCGCCAGCCGCTTACAAAGATACAGGCCCATGCCGGTGGAACCGCCCTGGCTCCTTCCGTTTCTTCCGGTAAAGCCCCGGTCAAAGACCCGGGGCAGCTCATGGGCGGGAATGCCGATGCCGTTATCCCGGACGATAAGCTGTACCTGCCGTCCCAGCCGCTTGCCCGACAGCGTGATGACGGGGGCAGCGCTACGATACCGGGCGGCGTTTTGCAAAAGCTGCCCCAGCATGAACGCAGCCCATTTTCCGTCAGTATAGACGGTTTCCTCCAGATTTTCTGTTTCCACCCGGACGCCGTTTTGGATCAGCAGGGTCTGGTGGGTTCCGATTGCTCCCTCGCATATCGAAGAAAGCGCTGTCTTTTTGATAATAAAATCCTTTTCCGGGCTTTCCGCCCGGGCATAAAACAGGGCGCGCTCCACATGGGCGTCGATCTGAGCCAGTTCCCCTGACAGCCTGCGCCGCGTATCGCTGTCTATATTCTGGCAAATCAGCTTCGCCGCCGTGATGGGGGTTTTGATTTCATGCACCCACTGCTCGATATATTCCCGATACTCCCTTTGCGCGGCATGGGCATCTGACACCGCCTCGATCATGGATTTGCCTGACAGGCGTAGCAGATCAAACAGCCTGCGTTCATAGAGCCTGCGGGGCCTGGGAGCGCATTCGGTAAAAAGATACCGCTCATCCAGCCTGCGCATAATCGCCTGCAGCTCGTCCAGCCGCTTTTTTTCCTTCCAAAAGTCAAACAGCAGCTCCGCAAAAAAAATCAGCAGGCATGCAAGAAGCAAAAGGGCGATAATCCCTGCCTGCGTGCCGGTCAGAAGCAAAAATGCAGAAACCGCAAAGAAAAATGCAATGCGCAGAAGCATCCGGTCCAGTCTGTCAAGAATAAATTCGCTTATCGTCATAGCTGATACCCCATTCCCCGGCGGGTTTTGATGACATCCAAAAGCCCCAGCCCCTCCAGCCGGCTCCGCAGGCGGGTGACGTTGACGCTGAGGGTATTGTCGTCGATATAAATCTGACTGTTCCACAGCGCCTCAATCAGGTCGGCCCGGGAAACGATTTCCCCGGCGTGGGACATCAGATGGGCGAGGATTTTCAATTCGTTGCGGGTCAGCTCTGCCGTTTGTCCGTTGGCGGTCACGGTTCCTTTTGTCAGGCTGAGCGAAAGTCCCGCCGCCTTTAACATATCCGGCTGGGCGTCTTCTGTGCCGTTTCGCCGCAGAACAGCCCTGATCCGGGCCAGAAGGACGGGAATATTGTAGGGCTTGGTGATGTAATCGTCGCTGCCCAGGTTCAGCGCCCGTAGCTCATCCAAAGCAGAGGTCCGGCTGGTGATGACAATGATGGGAGCAATTTTTCGTATCGCAGCACAGAAAGAAAGGCCGTCGCGTCCGGGAAGGCCCAGATCCAGAAGGACTAAATCCGGGCAGGCAGAGCGCACCTGCTCCAAAATGGTCTCAAAATCCGTTACAGACAAAGCCTGATAGCTCTCATTTTCCAGTAGGAAAGCCAGCTCCTCTCGAATGACAGGATCGTCCTCAACAATCATGATGGTTTGCATGCTACACCTCCGACGCGGATGCCGTAACAGTTCAGACCAGTCTGAATCAATGTCATTAAGTTTGGCGGCGGGAGCAGAGCGGAAAGCGGCAGCGGATACAGGAGCGGACGGCCCGGTCAGAAGAGGACAGGCCGTCCGCTCCTGTATCCGCTGCCGCTTTCCGCTCTGCTCCCGCCGCTGAACTTAATGACATTGAAGTCTGAACTGTTACGATTTTTTCTCGATTTTAGCATATGGGCAGACGATAATCAACTATTCTGACTTGCTCTTGATTTGGTGAGGATGAAAAACTGAATATGGAATATAATTTTACATACGACATAGAATGATTAGGTTGAATTTATCTTAAAATGTAGTATATACTATTATTATAGACAAAAGAAGGGAAGAATGTGCATGCATATTGATTTAAAGAATCTGGTGTCTATTTCGGAAGCAAACCAAAATTTTTCAAAGGTCGCAAGGATGGTAGATGAGAATGGAGCAGCTGTGATATTAAAAAATAATTCGCCCCGATATGCTTTGATTGATTACAGCAAGTTACAAGAAGATACGGAAAACTGGAGGAAATGAGCTAATGCAAATGGATCCAAGGAAATTGATTGGAGAAGCAACGGAGTATGATAAGAAGCGTAGTGTAGAAAGAAAGCAGGTAAAGAGCTGGTTAAAAAGCATTAGTGCCTTTGCAAACAGTTTTGGTGGAACACTGATTTGGGGTATTACGAATGATAATGAGGTTGTTGGGGTAGAAAATGCAGAATCTGATGCAGAGTTTATAAGTGAAACAATTAAAACGAAAATTGATTCCTTGCCAAATGTAAACTTGCGCTTTCGTATGGAAAATAATAAGAAATTGATTCTTCTTGATGTGTATGCAGGGAAGGAGACACCATATTATTATGTAGGAGAAGGAAATCGCACAGCGTATATTCGATTGGGAAATGAAAGTGTTCCGGCAGATAATATTACATTGAAGCGTCTGGTTCTTCAAGGAACGAATCGCTCTTATGATAGTCTTATTTCAGAATATAAATTTGAGAACATGGCGTTTACAAAATTACGTTCTGTTTATAAGTATAATACAGGAAAAAATTTTGAAGACAGCGATTATGAATCCTGGGGAATTTTAGATGAAAGAGGTAATCTTACTAATGCAGGGGCGTTACTGGCGGATGAATCGCCAATACGTCATTCGAGAGTGTTCTGCACTCGTTGGAATGGTTTGGATAAGGCGCATGGACTAATGGATGCCATTGATGATGAAGAATATAGTGGCGGTTTGGTAAATCTTTTACAAGACAGTGTTAAGTTTGTCACAAGGAATACAAAGAAGGCATGGAAAAAAACGGGACACGGAAGAATTGAAATGCCGGATTATCCGGATGATGCTATATTGGAAGGGATTGTTAATGCACTTATTCACAGAGATTATTTGGAACTGGGAAGCGAAGTTCATATAGATATGTTTGATGATAGGCTTGAAATTTATTCACCGGGTGGAATGCCGGATGGAAGCAAGGTACAGAATTTGGACTTGAGGAATGTATCATCAAAGAGAAGAAATCCTATTATTGCGGATATATTTAATCGATTAAATTACATGGATCGTCGAGGAAGTGGATTTAAGAAAATTTTGGATTCTTATGAATTTCAAGAGCATTATACGGAAGATATGAAACCAGAGTTTAAGTCGGGGAATAGTGATTTCTGGCTGATATTTAAGAACTTGAATTATGGTGCAAAAGACATTGAAGATGCTTTAGCTGTGGAATATATTGATAAAGAGAGGCATCATCTTAACCAAAATGGTCAGGATATGGATAAGATGATAATTGATTTTTGCAGAGAACCCAAATCAATCATGGAGATTATGGATTATTGTGGATTTAAGAGCAGAACAAGTTTCAGAAGAAATTATTTACAAAAAATGCTGGAAAATAGAATATTAAAAATGACTATACCTGATAAGCCGTCAAGCAGGAATCAAAAGTATTATTCCTAGAAATTATCTTAACCATATCCTGACCAAAATGGTTAGGATATGGTTAAGATAAGGAATGGGATTTTTACTTTGGGAGAAGAAAGGAGATTATATGAAAACATATCTGTTTTGTAACGCACATCTGGATCCGGTATGGCTGTGGCAATGGGAATCGGGCATGAGCGAGGCACTGTCCACCTATCGCGCGGCGTCCGAACTTCTGGATGAATATCCGGACTTTGTGTTCAATCACAATGAGGCGCTGCTGTATCAGTGGGTGGAGGAGCATGATCCGGAGCTGTTTGAAAAGATCCGCAGTCAGGTGGCGGAGGGAAGATGGGAGATCGTCGGGGGCTGGTTTTTACAGCCGGACTGCAACATGCCGTCGGGAGAATCCATCTTCCGGCAGGTGCTGCGGGGCAGGCTTTATTTTTATGACAGGTTTGGAAAGGTTCCCGTTACGGCGGTCAATTTTGATTCCTTCGGACATGCCCAGGGACTGGTGCAGATGCTGAAAAAATGCGGCTATCAATATTATGTCAATATCCGTCCGGGGAAGGACAACTATGAATTTACAAGCGAGGATTTTATCTGGCGTGGCTATGAGGGCTCCGAGATTGTAGTCCATCGTTCCGATAAGGGGTATAATTCCGTTCTGGGGAAGGTGGAAGAGGAGCTGCCCGAATGGATGGAAGCGCGCAGGGACCAGGAAAATGCGCTGTATCTGTGGGGCGTGGGAAATCACGGCGGCGGGCCCTCCAGAAAGGATTTGGACGATATCGCGAAAATGAAGGAGAACGGCGCCGATCTGCAGCATGCCAGGCCGGATGAATATTTTGCGACGCTGGACAAAGAAAAGCTGCCCGTGGTAGAGCGGGGATTAAATCCCGTCATGGAGGGCTGCTATACCTCGATCATCCGGATCAAGCAGCTGCACCGCAGGCTGGAGAACGATCTGGTCATGGTAGAAAAGATGGCGTCCCACGCCGCCCTGGCGCTGGGGATGGAATATGAAAAAGCGCGTATCGACGACGCGTGGCGGGATCTGCTTTTTTCGGAATTCCATGACGCGCTTCCGGGCTCCTGTATTGCGCCGGTGGAGGAAGACACCATCCGGATGCTGAATCACGGACTGGAAATCACCAATCAATTAAAAGCGAAATATTTTGTGGCATTGTGCGCGGGGCAGGAGAAGCTCAAGGACGGCAATACCGTGCCGGTTTTTGTATACAATCCCCATCCCTTTGCCTATACGCAGCCTGTTGACGTGGAATTTTTGCTGCCCAGGCAAATGTGGCATACGGATTTTTCCAATCCGGTCGTTTACCGGGACGGGGAAAGGGTGCCCTGTCAGTCAGCGAAGGAATCCAGTAATTTCAGCATGGACTGGTGCAAACGGGTGATCTTTTCGGCTGAATTGCCGCCGGCGGCCATGAGCCGTTTTGATATTCATTTTGATGTGATCCCCAAACGACCCGCACCCCAGCTTGCGCCCGATAAAAAGGGGAATATTACGGTGCAAACGGCCAGAGGGCAGGTGGTGATCAATGCGCATTCAGGACTGGTGGAAAGCTATGTCGTGGACCAGACGGAATATTTGCAGGCAGGCGCGCTGGCGGTGGATGTTTATGACGATTCTGTCAGCCCCTGGGGAGGCGGGAGCGTTTTTTGTCCGGAATATCCAATCGGCCGCTTTGCGCCCATGCCGGCGGGAGAAGCCGCGGATTTTTCCGGCGTGAAAACCGCCCTGCTTTCTCCGGTCCATGTGGCAGAGGAGGGCGAGGTATTTGTCATTGTGGAGGCATGCATGCAGTACCATAAGTCCAGAATGCTCATGCGCTATCTGATCAATAAGCTGACAGGGGTTCTGGAGCTGGATATGCGGATTTTCTTTGCGGAACGGGAAAAACGGCTGAAGCTTTGCGTTCCCACACAGCTTAAGGAGAGCGAATACATCGGGCAGACCGTTTTTGGCAGGGAAAAGCTGAACGACAACATGCAGGAATGCGTTTCCCAGTACTGGCAGGCCGTTGCAGGGCAGGACAAAGCGCTGGCCATCGTGGATGACGGCGTATACGGATCGCACTGTCAGGACGGGACAGCGGGCATTACGCTTTTGCGGTCTGTCGGCTATGGCGCGGGTACCATGACCTGGGGAGAGCCCTATCAGGAGCAGATGTATCATGAGAGAATGGAGCAGGGAGAGCGGTGCTACCGGTTCCAGCTTTTGGCGGGTGAGCGCAGGGCGGTGCTGGGAAGCGTGGACCGTCAGGCGGCGATGTTCAATCAGAGGGTGTATGCGTTGCAGTTCTGTCCGTCCGGGAAGGGGACGATTCCGCCTGCGCTTTTGAAGATCGACAAAGAAAATGTGGCATTGAGCTGTCTGAAACGAAGCGAGCGGGAGGAACATGTATATATCCTGCGCATTTTTGAGGCGCAGGGGCAGGCGGTCAGGACGACGGTGGAAATCCCGGTGCTTGGGCTATCCAATGAGGTCTCGCTGGAGCCTTTTGAAATCAAAACCTTCCGGATAGAAAAAGGGGTATTTGCCGAAACGGACATGCTGGAAGGCGCTGTTCCGATTTTGGATTGTGGGCAACAGGGATAACTGTTATTTATGATATCCGCAGGATTCCGCGCGGCGGAATCCTGCTATCACAGACAGGTGGGCTTACCGGGAGAATGTGTAGGGAAAATTCATATACAGGGCAGGGAAGAACGGGACATGTGCAGCAGCGGACCGCCCTGTCCTTTTTTTATACGATAGGAAAATTTTCTTCCTATCGTATAAAAAAAGACGTTAATACGTACTCGTGCGCGAGGAAGAAGTTGCCTGCTGGCAACCGCGCGCGACGCGGCGTGTGCGCTTTGCCCACATTTTTTTAGCCGTTCCTAGAGATATTTTAGAGATTGGGCTGCTAGGATAGGGGAAAGAAAGCCGCTGGGTAACGGCAGGGCACAGGCTTTGCGGTTACGTTTCCGGAAGCGGCTTTTTGTAAAAGGCAAGGAGGATTTTCATGAGAAAAGGAAAGAAGTGGATAGCCCTGGGGCTGTGCGCAGCGCTGCTGTGCTCTGCCCTGGGCTGCGGAAGGAGTGCAGACCCGGCACAGACAGGGCAGGCGACTGCAGAGGTACAAAACGAGGGGAACCGGCAGGATGCGCAGCTAAGTGATCCGGCAAAGGAATCGGAGAGCGCCAGTGTGACCTCCATGGGCAGATACATGGAGAGCGCCTATGCGCTGCCGGAGGGGGCGGAGACCTATGGCAGGACGATGACCCAGCTGGCAGACGGCAGGCTCGCCTATTATGACAGGGCGGTTGGCCTGTATACCTCAGAGGATGAAGGAAAAAGCTGGACGAGGCAAAAAAGTGAAAAGGAGCTGTTTGCGCCGCGCGAGGTCGGCTATACGGGGCATGTGGCGATCGCGCCGGACGGGAGCGTCGCGGTGGTGGAGCATGTCTATCCGGAAGGAGAGCCTGACCGGACGACCGTGATATATGTGGATCCGGCGGGTGCGATGGGGGAAGTAAACGGCGATATTTCGGATACTGATTTTGTCCACAAGGTGTTCTTCGGATTGGACAATACCCTGTACGGGGTTACCCTGCACGGGACGATTTATACGATCGACCGGACGGAGAATACGTTAAAGCAGCTGTTTGTGGCGGCACAGACCCCGGAGGTGCTGGCTTTTTCCGGGAAGCTCATGCTGGCTCTGGAGGAGGGCGGCGTGGAAATTTTCAATCTGGAGACCCGCGCCATGCAGGATAAGGATGCCGTGCTGGATGATTTCTGCCGGGAAAATTTCGCCGGTAAGCTGGGAAATATGTCGGACTGCGTGGGCGGCTATCTGCTGGGCGCGCAGGAAGGGATCGTCTATCTGGCGGGCACAAAGGGGCTGTTCCGCCATGTGCTGGGCGGCAATGCGATGGAGCAGATCATTGAGGGCAGCTTTTCCACCTTCGGGGATCCCAGTATTGGCATTTGTGACGTTCTGCTTTTGGAGGATGAAGAATTTCTGCTTTTGTCCACGGGAGGGGAGCTGATCCGTTTTACCTATGATCCCAATGAGCCCACCATGCCGGAGAAGCTTCTGCGTCTTTACAGTCTGGAAGAAAACAGCAGGCTCAGGCAGGCGATCAGCGCCTATCAGAAGGCCTACCCGGACGTATACGTCAGCTATGAGGCGGGAATTGCGCAGGGCAGCGCCGTCACGAAGATGGACGCGCTCAAAAACCTGAATCTGGCGCTGATGAGCGGGGACGGACCGGATGTGATTTTATTGGATGGAATTGATGCCGGAATCTATGCGGATAAGGGCATGCTGCTGGATCTGGACCACATCCTGGATGAAATGGTCAGCGACAATTCCGTGTATGAAAAAATGGTCGGCGCGTACCGGACGGAGCAGGGAACCTTCGTGCTCCCGGCGGGCTTTCAGCTGCCGCTCATCACCGGCAGGCCGGAGGATATCGATGCGGTGACGGATTTGAAAACGCTGGCGGATGTGGTGGAGCGGCTTTCCCTGGAAGTGGAGCGCGGAACCGTGACGGGAGCCATTTCGCCGGAGCGGGAGGTGAGCCAGCTGATGACGGTGTGCAGCGCCGCGTGGCTTAAGGGCAAGGAGCTGGATGAAGCAGCGCTGGCAGAATTTCTGACCCAGGCAAAGCGCATCTATGATGCGGAAAAGGAGGGGCTTACCCAGGAGCTTTTATCCCACCTGAATACGGATTATACGGACGCGGTGCCGATCGGTCACCAGACGGACTGGGTCTGCATGGGCATCGCAAAGCTCGCCTTTGGAGCGGCAGATCTGATGCTGATGGATATCGGCGGCATCGGGAAGCTGGTGGAGGATAAGGGCTTTACCTTCAAGCTGTGGAGCGGGCAGAGCGGCGCCGGTTTTGTGCCGGTCAGCAAGCTGGCCATTTCTTCCAGGACAGAGCGGCTCGAGGAAGCGGAAAACTTCCTGCGCCTGATGTTTTCTCCGGAGGTGCAGGGCGTGACCATGGGGGACAGCTTCCCGGTAAACCGCGCCGCCTTTGAAAAGGAATGCGAATGGACCGAGCAGTCGCTGGGCGGCTCCTGGAACAGCCCCTGGGGAGAGCTGGAGTATGGAAACGGATGGCCCAACAGCGATGTGACGGACAGACTCAAGGAGCTGGTTGAGCAGGCGGATACCCCCATCGAGGGCAATGCCGTTTTGGAGGAGGCTGTCAAAAAGTACAGCGGGCAGATATTGAAAGGCGGTATGAGCATAGAACAGGGTGTGGACTTTATCAAAAAGGAGGTGGCGATTTACCTGTCAGAGCAGGGATAAATAAAAAGGCGGAGCAGGGCTGTCCAAAGCAGGACGGCCCTGTTTTGCGGCTGCATCCTTACGCATCCCGCTCCAACCAGCAGGCAGCGCAACCTTTTGGCATATTCTTCTGCCCTGTCCGCATAAAGTGTAGTAATAACAATGCCGGGTATTTTTATGATAAAAGATTTGATTGATCTGATCCGGAACAAATGCCGGGTATACGCGGTCGGTCCCATGATCCGGGATATGGTCCGCACGGAGGGCTTTAAAAACGGGCTTTTTTTGCTGGGCGTTCTCGCCTTTGCCCGGGCCTGTATTTTGCTCGCGCCGGAGGCGATGCGGGTTTCCAGCTCCAGCGCGGTAAACGGCAGGGAGCTTCCTGTCTACTGCGTTCAGACCGATGCCAAAAAGGTGGCGTTGAGCTTCGATGCCGCGTGGGGAAATGAAGACACACAAAAGATCCTGGAAATTTTGAAAAACCGCAATGTCCATGTGACCTTCTTCATGACGGGGGGCTGGGTGGAAAATTATCCGGAGGATGTGAAATCGATTCTGGCGGCGGGGCATGATCTGGGCAATCACAGTGAAAACCATAAAAATATGAGCCAGCTTTCCGCCGCCGAGCAGGAGCAGGAGCTGATGAGCGTGCACAATAAGGTGAAGGAGCTGACCGGCTATGACATGTTTTTATTCCGCCCGCCCTATGGCGACTATGACAACAGTGTGATCCTGACGGCCAAAAAGTGCGGCTACTATGCCATTCAATGGGATGTGGATTCTCTGGACTGGAAGGATTACGGTGTGGACGCCATCATCGACAAGGTGGTGAATCATAAGCATCTGGGCAACGGCAGCATCATTCTGTGCCATAACGGGGCAAAATATACGGCGGAGGCGCTGGATGCCCTGATCAGTGGGCTGCAGGAAAAGGGGTATCAGATCGTGCCGGTTTCCGAGCTGATCATCCGGGACAATTACCACATGGACGCGGAAGGACGGCAGATTCCCAACAGCTGAATGGCGGACAGCAAAAAGCAACCTCACAGGCTTTATCGGATGAGGTTGCTTTTGTTTTATAGAGTTTCTATTTACTTTTGCAACCTATGCGGGTAAAATGATAGCAGTGTTATAGATGACCGGCACAAAAACAGGAGTTTTTTGAATGAAATGCAAAAAAGGAATACGGCTGCCGCTTCTGCTGTCGGTGGCGCTCCTTGTCGCCTTTTTGGCGGTGTGGGGCAGGAGGCAGGAGGCGGCAGCGCCGGAGGTTTCGTTACGAATAGCGTATGGAGAAACGATACAGGATATTTGCGGGTTTTTACGCGGGGAGGATGCTGACACCCTCTGCTTTTTTCTGCCCTCTGGGCAGGGACGGCCAAGCTGGCGGCTAAACGCAGCGGCGGACTTCTGGCTGGACGGCGTGCGGATTGAAGATGGGGCGGCATGCTCTCTGGAGCCGGGAAAAGAGTACCGGCTTGTGAAAAGAGGAAAATTCTTCGGCGGAACGGGGGAATGGACGATACAGGTCATGCAGTCGGAAAATCTGCCGGCCGTGTGGCTGACAACCGGAAGCGGAACGCTGGATTATGTGCTGGAGGAAAAGGGAAACAGGGAAAGCGGCGATGTTAGCTTTATCACGGAGAACGGACAGGCCGATTATGCCGGTGCTTTTGCAGAAATCAAGGGGCGGGGAAATTACACCTGGCTTTTGGAGAAAAAATCCTTCTCCCTGAATTTTTCACAGCCTGTGGAGCTGCTTTCCCTGGCAGCGGATGATCAGTGGGTTTTGCTCGCCGGCGCATCGGAGGAGACCCATCTGATCAACCGCATGGTATTTGAAATGATGCGCAGCGCCGGAATCGCAGATGTGCCCCAAAGCGCCTGGGTGGATCTGTATATCAACGGAGAATATTACGGCAACTATCTGCTTTCCCAGAAAGTAAAGCCTGCGGCACAGGATAAGGAAGACGGCTGGATGGTGGAGTTTGACGGCTACTGGGAGGCGGAGGGAAAGCCTGGATTTTATACGGATGCCGGTGAAATTCTCGCCATCGGTTATCCGCAGACTCTGCAGGAGGGGGCGTCGGTCGAACTGCATGAAAGCATCCGGCAGTTTGTGCAGCGGGCAGAGAATGCGATTCTGGATGAGGAAGGGATCGACAGGGAGAGCATGACCGGCTGGCAGGAGCTGGTGGATGTGGACAGCCTTGCAAAAAAATACGTGCTGGATGAAATTTCAAAATGTCCGGACGGCTGGAACGGCAGCAATTATTGCTTTTTCCGTGAGGGAAAGCTGTATTTTGGCGCGCCCTGGGATTATGAATTTTCCTTCGGCAACCAGCCGGCATGGTTTTCCGGCTGTCAGCTTCCGCAGGGGATTTACCACAGGGAGCATTCCACATGGTATCAGGGACTGTGCCGGAAAGCGGAATTCATGGATGCTGTAAAAGCGGCGTATCAGGATTTTTTCAGACCGTATCTGCAGGAACAGGCGGCGCATGTGCTGGACGGGCAGGCAGAACAAATCAGAGCGTCTATGGAGATGGATGCCCTGCGTTGGGGCAGGAAACAGGGAAGGTTTTACAGAAAGGTGGAAAATCTGAAGGGCTATATCGAGGACCGTCTTTCCTGGCTGGACGGGGAATGGCTGGGGCTTGTGACAGAATCGGAAACGCCCTGGTATGCGCTTCATCTGATGGACGGGGATAGTGAATACGCGGTTCACTATTACCGGGCGGGCAGCTATGTGGACGAGGAGGTTCTGGCGCGGGAGGATAACAGCTTCACCGGCTGGTATCTGGACCCGGCATGTACGGCTTTGGCGGATATCTGTGCAGAGCCGGTGAGCAAAGAGCTGTATCTGTATTCCGGATGGAATACCGCCATCGCCCATGCAAGGGTGCTTTGGGGCTTCTGGCCGTTGTTTGTGTTTTTGGCGGTTCTGGGGCTTTTGATGATTGCCTCCTGGCGGCAGAGAGGATGATTGATAAAGTACGGAGTTTGGGACTTTATTTTTGCTATACTTTGTTTATGGCAGACGTATTTTTTAAAACTTAAGATTTTGTGTGGTACAATTTAAAAAAATTCCTCTTGTAACGGGACGTGCTTTGCGTCTATAATAGACAGGTGGATTACATATCATGTTCTGAAGAGAAGGTGCTAAGATCGTGGAATATACAGAGGTATTATTGCGGAAGGAAAGAAAACGGGCGTTGGCGGTGCTGGGCATTTTGGTGGTGCTGATCGGCGGGCTTGCCAGCTGCTTCTACAGCTATTATCAGGATGCGGAGGCGCAGAAGGCGCAGCTTGCCGGGAGGCTTAAGGAAGCGCAGCAGACGATTGTGGGGCTTGAGGAACAGGCTTTGGAGGCTGAGGAAGAAGAAACGGAAGCAGAGGCGGTGGCAGTTATGGCGTCCAGACCTGCCCTGACGATTCCTTTTCCGGTGGATTTGGAGGAGTGGAATTATATTCTGGTGAACGAGCTGCATCCGCTGCCCAGGGATTTTGTGCCCCAGGTGGAAAAGACCTATGACGGACAGAGCGTGGACAGCAGGATGCGCGCGGCGCTGGAGAAAATGATAGACGATGCGAAGGAGGAGGGACTCAACCTCATGATCTGTTCCTCCTACCGGGATTATAAAAAGCAGGATTCCCTGATGGACAAATCCATCGCCAGATATGTCGGCAGAGGAATGAGCTATACGGAGGCCTTTTTTAAGACAAAGGAACAGATCGCTCTGACGGGAGCGAGCGAGCACCATACAGGGCTTGCGGTGGACATTGTGGGAAAGGATCATCAGACGCTGGACCGGGCACAGGCGGATACGGCGGAGGCGATCTGGTTAAACGAGCATGCCTGTGAGTACGGATTTATTCTGCGTTATCCCGAGGATAAAGAGGAGATTACGATGATTTCCTTTGAATCCTGGCATTTCCGGTATGTGGGAGAGGACGCGGCGGCATTTATGAAGGAGAATAATCTTTGTCTGGAGGAATTTGTGGAGCTGGCGGCCAGGCAGCAGGAGGCAGCGGAGAGCTGGCAGTAGCAGTGCAGGGAGATGACTATGGAACAAACCATACATACAGGCTGGGAGGGCAAGGTCAGACGGGTCGTGCCCTATACGCCGGGGGAGCAGCCCGGGCGCAGCGACATTATCAAATTGAATACGAATGAGTGTCCGTATCCGCCTTCAAAGAAGGTGGCGGATGTGATTCACAGCTTTTGCGCGGATGCGCTGCGGCTCTATCCGGATCCGGCGGCGGGGGAGCTTGTGGAGGCGCTGGCGGCGCATTACCATGTGGAGCCGGAGCAGGTTTTTGTGGGTGTGGGATCGGATGACGTGCTGGCGCTGTCCTTTCTGACTTTTTTTAACAGCGATAAGCCGGTGCTTTTTCCGGACATCACCTATTCCTTTTACGATGTGTGGGCGGATTTGTACGGGATTCCCTGGAGGTGTCCGGCGCTGGATGAGAGCTTTCATCTGAAAAAGGAGGATTACCTGAAAGAAAACGGCGGCATCATTTTCCCCAATCCCAATGCGCCCACGGGGCTGTTTGAGGATTTGTCTGTGGTGGAGGAGATCGTCGCCGGCAATCCGGACAGCGTGGTGATCGTGGACGAGGCCTATGTGGATTTCGGCGGGGTGAGCGCGTTACCGCTTTTGCAAAAGTATGAAAATCTGCTGGTGGTGCAGACCTTTTCCAAGTCCCGGGCGCTGGCGGGCATGCGCATCGGCTTCGCGATCGGCAGTCAAAAGCTGATCCGGTATTTGAACGATGTGAAATTTTCTTTCAATTCCTATACGATGAACCGGCTGACCATCGCCTGTGGCAGGGCATGCGTGGAGGACGATGTTTATTTTCGGGAAATTACGGGAAAAATGATCGGGACCAGGGAGCGCATGAAGAAGGAGCTTTCAGCGCTGGGATTTTCCTTCCCAGACTCGATGGCGAATTTTGTGTTCGCACGGCATGAGCGGGTTCCTGCTGTCAGGCTGTTTGCGGCGCTTAAGGAAGCGGGCATTTATGTCCGCCACTTCAACCGGCCGCGGATTGAGAATTATCTGCGCATTTCGGTGGGGACGGATGCGGAAACCGACAGATTGCTCGCATTTTTAAAACAATATTTGAACGAGGGAGAATGAGGATGGATCAGATAGCGGTATGGTTTGCCTCCACGCTGGGGCAGTATATTTCAAAGGAAGCGGTTGTTTTTGTCATTTCCATGGTTCCGATTCTGGAGCTGCGGGGCGGACTTTTGGTGTCGAAGATGATCGGTGTGCCGCTTTTGACGGCGATTCCGCTCTGCATTGTGGGGAATATCATTCCGATTCCGTTCATTTTGCTGTTCATCAAACAGATTTTCAAGTGGCTCAAAAGGGCGCCTCTTTTCGATAAATTCATCACGAAGCTGGAGAACCGGGCGATGGGCAAGAGCGATTCCATCAAACGTTACGAATTCTGGGGACTTGCGCTGTTCGTGGGCATTCCGCTGCCCGGCACGGGAGCCTGGACCGGTTCTTTGATCGCGGCGCTTTTGGACATCGATTTCAAAAAGGCGATCATCGCGGAGCTGGTGGGCATCGCCATGGCGACCGTGATCATGTCCATCGTCAGCTACGGTCTTCTGGGGATGTTTTTCTAGGAAAGGACTGAAAGGATGGGGCAGGCGGTCACGCTGCGCCCGGCAGCGCAAAACCGGGACAGACAGTTTGATATCCTTTCGGCTCTGGCGATGCTTTTGGTCGTCATGGGGCATGTGGATGAGGGAATGCTCACGATCGGCGGGCTTTTCCCCTATTATTCCTTTCACATTGCGCTGTTTTTGTTCATATCAGGCTATTTTTATGTGCCTGAGAAGGAAGCGCATATCGGGGCATATCTGGCAGGAAAGGCGCGCAGGCTCCTCCTGCCGTATTTTATCTGGAATGCTTTTTATGGACTTTTGGTCGTCTGCCTGCGGGCGGCAGGCTTTTATATCGGAAACGTGCCGTCCCTTTGGACGCTTTTTGTGGAGCCTTTTTTGTCCGGACATCAGTTTTTGTACAATGCGCCGGCCTGGTTTGTTCCGGCACTGTTTCTGACCGAAGTGGTCAATGTGATGATCCGCCGGCTGCTGCGCGCGATTGGGCTGCGCAATGAGTGGGCTCTCATGGGCATGTACCTGTGTCTGGGCTTTCTGGTGGTGTGGCTTTCCGCGGGCGGACGTGTGTATGACTGGTATCGGATCCCGGGCAGGATCATGTATATGCTGCCCTGCTATCAGATGGGGAGACTGTACCGGGAACGCTTAAAAAGGCATGACACACTTCCTGACTGGCTGTATTTTGGCATTCTGCTCATCGCGCAGCTTTTGCTCGCCTGCTTTTCCAACGGCCTGGCGGTCAGCGCCGCCTGGGTCAACGGCTTTTCAAACGGTCCGGTCGTTCCTTACATAACGGCGGCGACGGGAATTGCGTTTTGGCTGCGCGTTTCGCGGATTCTGGAACCGGCGCTGGCAAAAAGCCGCTTTTTTAACCGGCTTGGACAGAATACCTATGCGGTGATGCTTCATCAGGTGCTGGCTTTTTTTGTGGTGAAGGGCATGTTTGCCCTGGCGGGGGCAGCGACGGGCTGGTTCGCGGACTTTGACTGGAATGCCTTTCGGACTGATGTGTATTATTTTTATCTGCCGGGCGGTCTTACGCAGTTTAAAATGCTGTATGTGATAGCGGGGGTAGCGCTGCCGCTTCTGCTGCAACGGGGAATTGATGCGGTCTGGCAGCGTATCACAGGGCTGCAGGACGAACCGGGCGTCCGTTAAGCTATCCGGCGGCGGACAGGCATAAATGAGGTGAAATATGAACGCATATGAGGACTTTGCGGAGGTATACGATATTTTTATGGATGAAACGCCCTATGCAGAGTGGAGCGCCTTTGTGACGGACGCTCTGCGGGCGGCGGGCATTGCGGATGGTCTTGTGCTGGACCTGGGCTGCGGCACCGGCACGATGACGGAGCTTTTGGCGCAGGCGGGCTATGATATGATCGGGGTGGACAGCTCCGACCGGATGCTGGATATCGCCATGGAAAAAAGAGCGCGTTCCGGGCTGGATATTCTTTATTTGCAGCAGGATATGCGGGAATTTGAGCTTTATGGCACCGTGCGGGCGGTGGTCAGCCTGTGCGATTCCGTCAATTATCTGCTCACGGAAGAGGAGCTTTTGCAGACATTTTTACTTGTCAACAATTACCTGGATCCCGGCGGCCTGTTTTTGTTTGATTTCAATACGGTCTATAAATACGGGACTGTGATCGGTGACGCCACAATCGCGGAAAACCGGGATGATTGCAGCTTTATCTGGGAAAATTATTATCGGGAAGAGGATGCCTGCAACGAGTACGACCTGACGGTTTTTGTGCGGGAAGAAGGGGAGCGCTTCCGCAGGTTTACGGAGACCCACGTTCAGCGGGGCTATACGTTGCCCGTGATGAAAGGGCTTGTGGAAGAGGCAGGTATGGTGTTTGTGCGGGCTATGGATGCGGATACACATGCGGAGGTGACGGACAGGAGCGAGCGAATTTATGTGTTCGCCGCCGAACATGGGAAAGCGGCTTCCGGCCCCGTACCCGGCGCGCGTCAGGACGTTTCATGACAGCGCAGTGGGTACAGAGTAATGCGGGTATTCGGGTCCGGCGAATTATGATAGTCTTGTGAAGGAGAGGAAAACGGTATGACGGATTATATGGTGCGTGCGACCGCGGCGGATGCGCAGATCCGCGCGTTTGCGGCAACGACAAGGGAAACGGTGGAAGCTGCGCGGCAGGCGCATGATACGAGCCCAGTGGTGACGGCGGCGCTGGGGCGGCTTTTGACTGCAGGCGCGATGATGGGAACGATGCTCAAGGCGGATTCCGACCTGTTGACTTTGCAGGTCAAGGGGGATGGCCCGGTGGGTTCATTGACCGTGACTGCGGATCCGGAAGGAAATGTGAAGGGATACGCGCAGGCGCCGCAGGTGATTTTGCCCGCGAACGAAAGGGGAAAGCTGGATGTGGGCAAGGCTGTGGGAAACGGCGTGCTTTCCGTCATACGGGATATGGGATTAAAAGACCCCTATGTGGGGCAGACTGCTTTGCAGACAGGGGAGATCGGCGACGACCTCACCTACTATTTTGCCACCTCCGAGCAGGTGCCTTCCTCCGTGGGACTGGGCGTGCTGATGGAAAAGACGAATACGGTGCGGTGCGCGGGGGGCTTTATCATACAGCTCATGCCCTTCGCGGAGGAAGCGGTCATCTCCCGCCTGGAAAAAAATCTGTCAAACCTGACGTCGGTGACTGCGCTTCTGGATCAGGGCATGTCTCCGGAGGAAATGCTTAAGCGTCTGCTGGATGGCTTTTCGGTGGAGTTTACGGACAGGATGCCCTGCCGCTTTGCCTGCAACTGCAGTAAGGAGCGGGTGGAGAAAGCGCTCATTTCCATTGGGAAGCAGGAGATTGACAGCATGATACAGGACGGAAAGCCCATTGAGGTGAACTGTCATTTTTGCAATAAAAATTACAGCTTTTCGGTGGAAGAGCTGCGAAGCATTTTAAAAAAGTCGAGGTAAATGTGGGATGAGGCATGGTTTTTTGAAGGTGGCGGCGGCGACGCCGGATGTCAGGGTGGCGGAGCCTGCCTGGAATGCGGGGGAGATATGCAAGAAGCTGGAGGAATGCTGGGAGCAGGGGGCGAAAATTATCGTTTTTCCGGAGCTGTGTCTGACCGGGTATACCTGTGACGACCTGTTTTTGCAGGAGCGGCTTTTGGAGAGCGCGCTGGACGCGCTGCGGCATGTAACGGCGGCAACGGACGGACATGACAGCCTGGTGTTTGTCGGACTTCCTTTTGAGTGGGAGGGAAAGCTGTATAATGTGGCGGCAGCGATACAGGACGGAGAGCTGTTGGCCCTGATCCCCAAGCGTCATATCCCGAACTACGCGGAATTTTATGAGGCGCGCCATTTTATGCCGGGAAGGGCGCAGGTGTGCCGCGTTCCTTTTGACGGAAAGGAAGTTTACTTTGGCGGCAATCTTCTGTTTACCTGCACCAATATGAAGGGGCTGGCGGTGGGCTGTGAGATCTGTGAGGATGTCTGGGTTGCCGATCCGCCTTCTATAGCCCACGGCAAAGCGGGGGCGACGGTGATCGTCAACCTTTCCGCTTCCAGTGAGTCCGTAGGGAAGGACGAATACCGCAGAACCCTGTTGCAGGCGACGAGCGGCAGGCTGGCGGCAGGATATGTATATGCCAGCGCGGGAGACGGAGAGTCCAGCCAGGATCTGGTGTTTTCCGCCCATAATATGATTCTGGAAAATGGGACCGTGCTGGCAGAAGCGAAGCGGTTTGCCAATGAGACCGTTATTTCGGAGCTGGATATTTCCCGTCTGCGTCATGAGCGGAGGCGGGCGTGTACCTTCACCGATGGCAGCGACGGGCAGACGGAGAGCTATGTGCGGATTCCTTTTTCGCTGACGCAGGAGGAGACGGCGCTCACAAGAACCTATGCGCCCCTGCCCTTTGTGCCCGCAGAGGATGAGAGGAAACGGGCGCGCTGCAGCGAAATTCTGACCATGCAGTCTGTCGCTTTAAAAAAGCGGCTTGCCCATACGGGCTGCAAAACGGCGGTGGTGGGCGTGTCCGGCGGACTGGATTCCACGCTGGCGCTTTTGGTGACGGCGCTGGCGTTTGACAGGCTGGGACTTGACCGGAAGGGGATTTTGGCGGTGACGATGCCCTGCTTTGGCACGACGGACAGAACCTATGCGAATGCGTGCAGGCTGTCGCAGACGCTGGGAACGACTCTGCGGGAAATCAATATCAGGAATGCGGTACAGGTGCATTTTCAGGATATCGGACAGGATTGGAACAATCATGATGTGACCTACGAAAACGGACAGGCGCGGGAACGGACCCAGGTGCTGATGGATCTGGCAAATCAGAAGGGCGGCATGGTGATCGGCACAGGCGATTTGTCAGAGCTGGCGCTGGGATGGGCGACCTATAACGGCGACCACATGTCCATGTACGGCGTGAATGCCGGCGTGCCCAAGACGCTGGTGCGGGATCTGGTCCGGTTTTATGCGGACAGCTGTGAGGATAAGAACCTTGCAGAGGTGTTGGCGGATGTGCTGGATACGCCGGTGAGCCCGGAGCT
This sequence comes from uncultured Eisenbergiella sp., assembly GCA_910585455.1. Classification (GTDB taxonomy): domain Bacteria; phylum Bacillota; class Clostridia; order Lachnospirales; family Lachnospiraceae; genus Gallintestinimicrobium. Next base: position 114,738 of record CAJUEL010000006.1, read on the forward strand.
TTTGCCGCCGGTGGACGGGAAGATCAGCCAGAAAACGGAGGACCTTGTAGGTCCCTACGAGCTGCATGACTTTTTCCTGTATTATATGCTGCGGTGTGGGTTCGGCCCCTTAAAGCTTTATCGGGTCGCAAAGAGAAGCTTTGCAGGAATATATCCGGAAGAAACTGTGAAAAAATGGCTGAAGGTTTTTTGCAGACGCTTTTTTACCCAGCAGTTCAAGCGCTCCTGCCTGCCGGACGGACCCAAGATCGGCAGCGTGGCGCTCTCTCCCAGAGGGGATCTGCGGATGCCCTCCGATGCAGGGATGGAGGCGTGGCAGGCGGAGCTTGAATTGCTGTAGGGGCATGACGCTTTCGGTTAAGAACCGGGCAGGGCAGCCTTATCCAGGGCTGCCTGTATGGCGTTTAATAAAAGCTGGGAGGTATACTTGTTTTCCTCCGGATAGGTGATGCCGTCCAGGGACTGCCTTTCGCAGACCTGATCTGAGATCGTTTCCATGCAGGGCTCCATCAGCGGGTACATGGTGGTGATGACTTCATTTAAATTGATGAGCGAGACGGAATTGATGGCAGCTTCGTCCACAATGACCTCCACGTCCACGTTTCCCTGTCCGATCTGCAGGGAGGTCGTGTATTTTCCCGGCACAAAGCGCGCCTGTTCTTTGTCGGCAGCCGGTTTGCCCGGATCCTTTTCGGGCAGGAACATGATGACCATCAGCACCAGAAAGAGAATGGCGAGCAGCACAAAAATGCCGGTATATATCAACTCCTTTAAATGAAGTACGAAAATTTTGGTTTTGGAACTCATTGCGCGTTTCCCCCGATTCATTGTTATTCCAATGTACGCGCGCGCCAAAGAAAATATGCCAGTTGCAGGAAAGGAAATATCATGAGATTGAAGTTTACCAAGATGCAGGGATGCGGAAATGATTATGTGTACATAAACGGGTTTGAAAAGACGGTGCCGCAGGAGAAAAAGGCAGAGCTTGTCAGAAGACTCAGCGACAGGCATTTCGGCGTGGGCGGCGATGGGGTGATTTTCATCAATCCGGCGCAGGATGCGGACTTTGAGATGGAAATGTACAATGCGGACGGGAGCCGGTCGGAGATGTGCGGGAACGGGATCCGCTGTGTGGCGAAATATGTGCATGATAAGGGGATGACGGACCGGGAGCAGTTTACGATTGTGAGCGGCGGCCAGATTAAGAAAATGATGCTGACCGTGGAGGACGGCAGAACAGAGGCGGTGCGTGTGGACATGGGAGAGCCGGAGCTTTGCGCACAGAAAATTCCGGTGCTCGCGGATGCGCAGAGAGTGGTGGATGCGCCGGTCACCGTCGGCGGGCAGGAGTATCGCATGACCTGCGTATCCATGGGAAACCCCCATGCGGTCGTTTTTGTGGAAAATACGGAGGATGTGCAGATCGGGGAATGCGGTCCGCTTTTTGAATGCCATGAGCGCTTTCCCAACCGGATCAACACGGAATTCGTGCAGGTGCTGGACAAAAAGCAGGTCCGGATGCGGGTCTGGGAGCGTGGGACAGGGGAAACCCTCGCCTGCGGCACCGGCTGCTGCGCAACGGCCGTGGCCTGCGTATTAAACGGACTGACTGACCGTAAGATCACGGTCCTCGTGCGCGGCGGCGCGCTGCAGATCGAATGGAATGAAGCGGATAACCATGTATACATGACGGGGCCGGCAGAGTTTGTATTTGAAGGCGAGACGGAAATAGTGCCGGAATCGTAACGGTAGGTGATATATGTGGAGGGGAAATCTGATTTACCTGAAAGCTTTTTTGAGAGCGATTGCTATCCTGCTGTGCATGTTCACCGTGATAGGGGGTGTTTTGTTCATCATTTCGAATGCGCCCGGGATCATCAGCAGAAGGATTGGCGAAGCGGTTTTTAAAGGGAAAGGTCTGCATGCGGGGGAGGATGGAAAGAAAGATGGGCATCTGCTTTGGAAAATAGAGTGGATTCATTTTTATCCCCTGAAAAAATGCTCCTGGGCCTGTTGTGGCTGTCTGGCGCATGGATCAGTGTCACCGGGATCCTGCTATATTTGCCGGGGAGAGAAAGGGAGGCGCTTTTTTATCCCGTTTTTTTGGGCATCCTGACAGCGCTGTCTTTTGTGCCGCTAACCGGATATATCAGGTATTATCGTTGTATCCCGTATCTGAACAGAATTCTGTCCGGAAAGGAAATGAACAGCCTGCTGGAGCAGGAAGACTTTGAACGGGTTTTGTTTTCCGATGCGTATTTGAACAGGTATGTTTCCATTTTCAAAAGCGGGAGCTGGCTTGTGGTGCGTGGAACGGTCATTTCCAGAAAGCTGCTGACCATGGCGCACATACGGTGTGGCGTCGGTAGGAGGAATCCGCACGCTTATCTGGAACTGTTTTATCTGAACGGAAAAAAGATCACGATAGATTTGGGAGCCGGGATAGCCGACAACCAGAAAAGAGAGGCGGAGATCGCGGATTTTTTTTCAGGGGAAACGGAGTATCCGGATGCGATGACAGGGTTCTACAGAGAGGATCAGCTGGTTGAACAGATCGAAAAAAAATACCGCGCACTCCTGCCGGAATTGGAAAAGGAATCTGATAAGATATTGTTCCTTCTGCGATTCACGGCCTGACCGGTCGCTCATAGCAACGGTAACGAACGCGCTTTGCGATGTGCCAAAAGGCGTTATAGCTGTTTGACTTTTTTTGGCTCCTGTGCTACAATCGTGGAAACAACTGAATAGCGGAAATGTCTTCAGGGCAGGGTGAAATTCCCGATCGGCGGTTATAGTCCGCGGGCGCGAAAGCGCGGGGGCCGGTGAAATTCCGGAACCGACGGTATAGTCCGGATTAAAGAAGGTGTATTGAGATTGTCAGATGAAATCTGATGATGGGTTTATACGCTTTTTTATCAAGCTGCTCTGTTGACATGCGCAATACACCTGAAAATAACACCTGAAAGACATATCGGCGCTTTCGGGTGTTTCATATTTTTCAGGAGGTGTTCAAATGAACAATATCAGCAAAACAAAGAAACTCACAACCATAGCCATGCTATGCGCACTCGCCTATGGAGCGGCGGCCTTCGGGCGTATTCCTCTCGTCCTTTTTCTGAAATACGATCCCAAGGATGTGGTGATTGTAATTGGCGGGCTGCTGTTTGGCGCGCCGGCCTCTTTTGCAATCACCGTAATCGTTTCCGTATTGCAAATGCTGACGATCAGCGGAACCGGAATTTTGGGATGCATCATGAACATCATCTCCAGCGCTTCCTTTTCCTGTACTGCCGTGCTGATCGCAAAAAGAACGCGGAAACGGGCCGGCGTTATGTCCGGGCTTCTGGGGGGCTGGTGCTGCCAGGTGATCGTGATGATGCTCTGGAACTATCTGATCGCCCCGCTTTATATGGGCTATCCGCGGGAAGCCGTCCTGGCATTGCTGCTCCCGGCATTTCTGCCGTTCAACGTCATCAAGGGCGGGCTGAACGCTGCAATAACCATGCTCCTGCACAGACCGGCGATCAGGCTCCTGCGCCGGTGTAGTCTGGCAGCGGATGACGCCTGAGCTTTTCGGATGCCGGCGCATATGCCTGGAACGATAAAAGAATAACGCACAGGGCGGGAGGATGGATATGGAACATCTCTCCTCCCGCCCGCATGATGCGCATATCAGGGCAACAGCATATACTCCAGAAACAGCTTCGCATGTTCAATGTTCTGCGCGGTAGAAATGATGCAGAACCAGGCGGGAAGCTGATCGGTGATCATATATTTGGAATCCCGCACGTCAATGGCGATGGGGATTTCACCTGCCTCATCTCCCTCGAGATCCCGGTACAAAAGCCTGTCCTCATACTGTGCAAGCTCCTCTTCCGTAAAATATTCGCGCAGGTCATAAAATACCCCTACGCCCAGGTTATGGTCGATATAGGCATCATTGGTGATGATCACGTCCAGAGAGTGTGCCGCCGCCATCGCAGTAATCTTCTGCAGATTGGCGTAGGAATACTGGTCCGTTCCTTCGTAGTCCACATCCATATTCGTGGTGATCGTTGCCTGATATTCCTTCGTGTCAACCTGTGTGTACTGCTCGAAATCGGCACAGAGCGCCTCTGAGTCCAGCTCCTGATCAAAATAGGCGTTGACCATTGCCACATCCAGGATGGAGTCCTTTTGTGATGCGATGCTGTAAACGATGCTGATCAGCGCCGCCACCGAGCAGATGGCGACGAGGGTGTGTACCTTATAATATTCCCAGAAATAATCCCATTTTTCCCGGAAGGGTTTTCCTTTCAGCTTCTGCTGCTGCTCCCGGATTTCGTCATGAACGGAATTGCCGACGGCCATATTATACATTCCTCCTTTGCTTTCACACATGCTGTCGCATGCCTGCTTACTATGATAAGCTTTTAAAAGGCTAAAGTCAATGAAGCCGTGGGGAGAGATTCATGAAAATTTTATGAACTGGTCCCCTTTTACGCCTTGAAAAAGGGAGCGATATGTAATATGATAGTAGCATACAGGTGACGAAATGAGTCGTTACAATCTGAGAAAAGGTGGTATTTTCAATGAATGACAGCTATGTAGAATGTCTTGTGGCGCGCAAAAAATCCGGTCTGATGGGGCTTTTGAAGGTGGTGCTCATGGTCCTCACCGTGATTTTGGTGCTCATGGGAATGGTGGTGTTCCCGTTTTTGATCGCGGCGCTGGTGACGGGAGTCGGCACCTGGTTTGCCAGCATGTATGCGAGCATGGAGTTTGAGTATTTATATGTGGACAGGGAGATCACGGTGGACAAGGTTCTGAATAAGTCCAGACGCAAGAAAGGGGAGAAATTCGATGTGGGCCGCATAGAGATACTGGCGCCCATCAAGTCCTGGCACCTGGACAGCTATAAGAACCGTCAGTTTAAGGTGACCGATTATTCCAGCGGCATCGAGGGGCAGCCGGACCGCCGCTATGCGATGATTTATGACGGCGGCAGGAAGGTCCTTTTAGAGCCCAGCGCAGAGTTTGTAAAAGCCGTCCAGTCCGTTGCGCCAAGAAAAGTATTTTTTGATTGACACGGCGGCATAAGTCTGTTAAACTTTCATAAACCAAACAGAAACTGTCAGTATTTTGGGACAATGGAGAACTTGTTTTCTGTTGCATTACTGGCAGTTTTCCGTTACATAAAACAAAATACAGGAGGAGAGAAAATGGGTCAGATTATTGGCGAAGGCATTACTTTTGACGATGTGCTGCTCGTGCCGGCATATTCACAGGTAATTCCGAATCAGGTGGATGTGACCACCTGGTTGACAAAGAAAATCAAACTGAACATTCCGCTGATGAGTGCGGGAATGGATACCGTTACCGAGTACAGAATGGCGATCGCCATGGCGCGTCAGGGCGGCATCGGTATCATCCACAAGAATATGTCCATCGAGGCGCAGGCCGACGAGGTGGACAAGGTGAAGCGTTCAGAGAACGGCGTCATCACAGATCCTTTTTCTCTATCTCCGGAGCATACGCTTGCCGATGCCAATGAGCTGATGGCCAAATTCCGCATTTCCGGAGTCCCGGTCACAGAGGGCAGAAAGCTGGTTGGCATCATCACAAACCGCGACCTCAAGTTCGAAACAGATTTCACGAAGAAAATTAAAGAATCCATGACCAGCGAAGGGCTGATCACCGCGCCGGAGGGCATTACGCTGGAGGAAGCGAAGGCGGTTTTGGCAAGAGCGCGGAAGGAAAAGCTTCCCATCGTGGACAAGGACTTCAACTTAAAGGGTTTGATCACGATCAAGGATATCGAGAAGACCATCAAATATCCGCTTGCTGCCAAGGATGTGCAGGGCAGGCTTTTGTGCGGCGCCGGCGTGGGCATCACCGCGAATGTGCTGGACCGCGTGGCGGCGCTGGTGGAGGCCAAGGTGGATGTGATCGTTCTGGATTCCGCCCACGGACATTCCGAAAATGTGCTGCGGTGTCTGCGCATGATCAAGGAGGCCTATCCCGATCTGCAGGTCATCGCGGGCAATGTCGCCACGGGAGAGGCGACGCGGGCGCTGATCGAGGCGGGCGCGGACGCAGTCAAGGTCGGCATCGGTCCCGGTTCTATCTGTACCACCCGTGTGGTTGCGGGCATCGGCGTGCCGCAGATCACGGCGATCATGGACTGCTATGCGGTGGCGAAGGAATATGACATTCCGATCATTGCGGACGGCGGCATCAAATACTCCGGCGAGATCACCAAGGCGATCGCGGCGGGCGGCAATGTCTGCATGATGGGCTCCATGTTTGCGGGCTGTGATGAGAGCCCCGGCGCTTTTGAGCTGTATCAGGGACGGAAATATAAGGTATACCGCGGCATGGGTTCTATCGCCGCGATGGAAAATGGCAGCAAGGATCGGTACTTCCAGTCCGATGCGAAGAAGCTGGTGCCCGAGGGCGTGGAAGGGCGTGTCGCTTATAAAGGACTTGTGGAGGACACCGTGTTCCAGCTGATGGGCGGTCTGCGTTCCGGCATGGGCTACTGCGGCGCACAGAACATAGAGGAATTGAAGCAGAACGGTAAATTCGTGAAAATTTCCGCCGCTTCCTTAAAGGAAAGCCATCCTCATGATATCCACATCACCAAAGAGGCGCCTAACTACAGCTCGGCGGATTGAAAGCTTTTATAATAGAAAGAGGAGATTACGGTTCAGATTGATTTGCGCCGTGACGAACAGGGGGCTATGCTGATTGGCGTAGTCCCCTGTCGGGCTAAACGGACTGTGTCCGCTGCCAGACCGAATGACATTGCGGTCTGAATTGTGACAAAAATGCAGGATTTTCTTGTAAGTCAGAAATAAACCCGGTATAATGACAATTACCAGAGAACAGGAGGGAGATATATGAGTGACTTTCATGAGCTTGTGGAATTGTGCAAGGGCCACAGGCTTTATATTCAAACCCACAATTTTCCGGATCCGGATGCAATCGCTTCCGCATACGGTCTGCAAAAGCTGCTTGCGCTCTATGGGATTTCATCCAGGCTGTGTTATGATGGCAGAATCGATAAGCTGAGCGCTTCCAAAATGCTGGAGGCTTTCGGGATTCAGATGGTCTCCTACGCCAGTCTGCTTCCCGAGCTGTGCGAGGAGGATTATATCATCTGTGTGGACACGCAGAAGCATGGGGGAAATGTCACCGATTTTGTGGGAGACGAGGTGGCATGCATTGACCATCATCCCACCTTTGTGCCGATGGAATACCGCTATCAGAATATCCGCATCACCGGGGCATGTGCCACGCTGATTGCAGAATATTATGCTGCGCTGGGCAAGACGCCGGACCGGGATGTGGCGACTGCGCTGCTGTATGGTCTGAAAATGGATACGCTGCAGTTTACGAGGGGTGTGACGCAGGAGGACATTGCGATGTTCGCCTTTTTGTTCCCCCATTGCGATCAGGAGGTGCTGTCGGATCTGGAAAGAAACAATATGGAATTTGCCGACCTGAAGGCGTATGGAGCCGCCATAGACAGCATTGAAATCTATGATAAGGTTGGATTCTCCTCCATTCCCTTTTCCTGCCCGGATGCGATGATCGCGATCCTTTCGGATTTCATACTTTCCCTGATTGAGGTGGAGACCGCTGTGGTGTTTTCCTTCCGGGAGGATGGAATCAAGCTGTCCGTCCGCTCAGAGGATGAATCGATCGACGCGGGGCAGCTGATTTACCGCGCTCTTCTGGGAATCGGAAACGGAGGCGGACATGCCGAAATGGCGGGCGGAATGATCCGCAAGGAGCAGGAAGAGCAGCTGGGGCGCTATCCGAAGGATGCGATCAGGAATTTATTTTTGAAGGCGTTGGAGGAACTGGATTAAAATACAGCAGGACATTGCCTTTTAATCCGAAACGCCGCCGCTGGCGGCAGAATGGGAGGAAAACATGCAGAAATTGAATCTTGCGGAAGAGCTTTCGCAAAACGCGTATCCGGGGCGGGGCATCGTGATCGGAAAAAGTGCGGACGGCAAAAAGGCGGTAACCGCCTATTTCATCATGGGCAGGAGCACAAACTCCAGAAACCGCATTTTTGTCAAGGAGGGCGAGGGCATCCGCACCCAGGCCTTTGATCCGTCCAAACTGGAGGATCCCAGCCTGATCATCTATGCGCCGGTCCGCGTGCTGGGCAGCCGGACGATCGTCACAAACGGCGATCAGACGGATACGGTTTATGAGGGCTTTTCAAAGGGACTCACCTTTGAGCAGAGCCTGCGCAGCCGGGAATTTGAACCGGATGGCCCCAATTATACGCCCCGCATTTCCGGCGTATTGCAGGTGGAAAATCAGTTTTTCCATTATGCCATGTCCATTTTAAAAAGCGACGACGGGGACCCCTCCGGCTGTATCCGCAATACCTTCACCTATGAAAATCCGAAGGCGGGAGAGGGGCATTTCATCCATACCTATCTGCACGACGGCAATCCGCTGCCCAGCTTTGCGGGGGAGCCCAAAAAGGTGGAGATCGCCGGTGACATCGACAGCTTCACCCGGCTGGTATGGGAAAATCTGAACGAAGAAAACAAGGTTTCCCTGTTTGTGCGCTTCATTGACATCGCAAGCGGCGCATATGAGACAAGGATCGTGAATAAAAACGAAAGCGAAGAAAGGAATTGACCATGAATGAAATTCAATTAAAATACGGCTGTAACCCGAACCAGAAGCCTTCCCGCATTTTCATGGAGGATGGAGGGGAGCTGCCCGTCACCGTGTTAAACGGCAAGCCTGGCTACATCAACTTTCTGGATGCTTTTAACGGCTGGCAGCTGGTTTCCGAGCTGAAAAAGGCTACCGGGCTTCCGGCGGCGACCTCCTTTAAGCATGTGTCCCCGGCGGGCGCTGCGGTGGGGCTGCCTCTTTCGGATACGCTGGCAAAGATTTACTGGGTGGATGATCTGGGAGAGCTTTCGCCGCTGGCATGTGCCTACGCGCGGGCGCGGGGGGCGGACAGGATGTCCTCCTTTGGCGATTTCATCGCGCTTTCCGATGTGTGCGATGTGGATACGGCGAAGCTGATCAAGCGGGAGGTATCCGACGGCGTGATCGCGCCGGGCTATACGGAGGAAGCGCTCGCTATCTTAAAAGAAAAGAAAAAGGGCGGCTATAACGTCATTCAGATCGATCCCGCTTATCAGCCCGTAGAGCTGGAAAGAAAGCAGGTGTTCGGCATTACCTTTGAGCAGGGACGCAATGAGCTTTCCATCGATCAGGAGCTTTTGTCCAATTTCGTGACGGAAAACAGGGAGATTTCGAAGGAAGCGCTGATTGATATGAAAATCGCGCTGATCACCTTAAAATATACCCAGTCCAATTCCGTCTGCTACGTGAAGGGCGGACAGGCGATCGGCATCGGCGCGGGACAGCAGTCCAGAATTCACTGCACCAGGCTGGCAGGACAGAAGGCGGATAACTGGTGGCTGCGCCAGTCTCCCCAGGTGTTGGGGTTACAGTTTGTGGACGGGCTGGGACGCGCGGACCGGGACAACGCGATCGATGTGTATATGGGCGATGAGTACGAGGATGTGCTGGCGGAGGGCGTATGGCAGACCCGTTTTAAAGTGAAGCCGCCCGTATTCACCCGGGAGGAGAAGAAGGCCTGGCTTGCGCAGCTTGCAGAGGTGACGCTGGGCTCCGACGCCTTTTTCCCGTTCTCCGATAATATTGAGCGGGCGCACAAGAGCGGCGTGAAGTATATCGCCCAGCCCGGCGGCTCCGTGCGGGACGACGCGGTGATCGAGTGCTGCAACAAGTACGGCATGGCGATGGTGTTTACCGGCATACGGCTGTTTCATCATTGACCGCAGATGGCAGCCTGGATTGTGTAAAAACGTGGTGGCTGTAAGAATCTGCCCCATTGCGAAGCAATTTTCATGGGCGGATGCAGAAAAGGGAGTTTGGATAACCGGGTTCGGTTTCTGAACTCCCTTTTAATTTCGTCTGCTGCGATAAGCTGCGGCAGAGTCTTTTGGCCTGGCGTTACTGTGGGAGAAGCAATTTCCGGATTCCCGTGCCGCCCTCTGCCTGCGTCTGCCGGTTTCTTCGCCCCGTGAACATGAGTGACAGTTCAGACAGGCGGGACCGCTATGGACATAACAATATCCGGGCAGCTTATGTCAAAAAAGCGGCAGCATCCGCTTTGGCCGGTTGAACGCCGCAGAATATCGCGTATAATGAGGGTATGAAAGGCGGTGAAAGTTTGGAAATAAATTTCCAAACTATGATGGGTATGTGCGCGAAAGCGCACAAGGGGTATAAGCATGAAAATAGAGATTTTGGTGGATGAAGCGGTGCGGGATCTGACAATTTCCGTCGTCTGCGGCCGGCTGACCCCGGAGATAGAGCGGGTCCTGGCGACCCTGCGGATGATGGACCGCCAGCTGACGGTGAAAAAGGATGGAGAAATCCACATGCTGGATATTGAGCAGATTCTTTATCTGGAAAGCGTGGACAGAAAATGTTTCATCTATACGGACAGCGACGTATATGAATCGGATTTTAAGCTATACGAGCTGGAGCAACAGCTGGAGGAATATGGATTTTTCCGCGTGAGCAAATCCTTTCTGATCCATCTGCAAAGGATCAGCTCCCTTAAGGCGGATATCAACAGGAGAATCCGGATCACGATGACAAACGGGGAACAGATTATGGCTTCACGGCAATATGCCGAGCAACTGAAAAAGAGACTGGGGGTGATATGAATGGAAGAAAGAAAAACGGTTTTTGATTATCTGGCGCAGGTCCTGGTCGTATTCGGCTTTTCCATGCTGGTCATGAATCTGTTTTGTCTCATGTTCGGCAACGCGGCGCAGGGCTTTTCCGCCATGTTTGCGCTTGGCAGCGGCGGCGTTCCGGTCGGGATCGCCTTTCAGTTTTTATGTATTTCTACGCTCATCGTGGGGCTTCGGTTCGTTTTTTTTACGGATATGTGGATCAAAAAAATGGCGGTATGGCTGCGGACGATCTGCATGCTGGCGGCGATCGTCTGTGTGATCGCATCTTTTATCATCCTGTTTGACTGGTTTCCTGTGGATATGTGGCAGCCCTGGGCGATGTTTTTTTGCTGCTTTGGGCTTTCCTTCCTGGGCAGCGGTCTGGTCATGCTGTTAAAGGAAAAAGCGGAGAACAAAAAAATGGAGGAGGCGCTGCGGCGATTGCAGGAGAAGTGAAAATGAGTGATGCGGTAGTGGTAAAAAACCTTTCCCATAGCTTCCATGGTCATCAGGTGCTGCAGGATATCACCTTCCGGGTGGAAAAGGGGGAGACCTTCGGGCTTTTGGGGCCGTCCGGCGCGGGCAAGACCACCCTGATCAGGATACTGACGGGACAGCTTCGACAGGAGGCGGGAACAGCAGAGATTTTTGGAAGGGATGCCAAAAGTCCGGAAGGGCGAAAGCGTGGGCAGATCGGCGCGATGATGGACAGCTTTGGATTGTACGAGCGGCTGTCCGTATACGATAATCTGGCTTTTTATGCCGACATTTATCATATATCCCGCGCCGTCATCCCAGACATTTTAAAAAGCATCGGACTGTATGAAGGACGTCGTACAGCGGCTTCGAAGCTTTCAAAGGGCATGAAAAACAGGCTGTCCCTTGCGAGGGCGCTGATGGGCAGCGCAAAATTATTGTTTCTGGATGAGCCGACCGCCGGTCTGGATCCCGCGACCACAAAGGAAATCCATGCTGTTTTGGCAAAAGAAAAGGAAAAGGGAACGACGGTATTTCTGACCACCCACAACATGCTTGAGGCGGAAAAGCTTTGCGACCACATCGCGCTGCTGCACAATGGAAGCATCATGGAGTATGGCGCGCCTGCGGACATCCGCAAAAAATATGATCATCAAAACAGGCTTTGTGTGACCTTAAAAGGAGGAGAGCGGGTCATGCTGGAAAAGGGCAGCGCTTCCGCACAGCGGATGAAGGAATATCTGGAAAAGGATATGGTGGAGACGGTTCATTCCACAGAGCCGACGCTGGAAACGGTTTTTATCGAGCTTGCCGGAAAGGGATTGGAATAAAATGCGCAATTTGATCGCAATCTTTCGAAAACAATGTAAGGATACGCTGAAAAACAAAACGATCTTCATTCAGTTTGTTATGTTTCCTGTCCTCACGCTGGTTATGAGCAGTGCGATAAAAATAGAAGGAATGCCGGAAAATTTTTTTGTAAATCTGTTCGCCACCATGTATACAGGGATGGCTCCGCTGACAGCCATGGCGTCCATTCTGTCAGAGGAAAAGGAAAAGAACACGCTTCGTGTGCTGCTTTTGTCGGATGTCAAACCCTGGGAATATCTGCTGGGAACGGGCATTCAGATCTGGACCATGTGCATGCTCGGCTCATCCGTGATCTGCATTGCCGGCAGCTACACGCCCCGGACCAGTTTCGCCTTTATGGGAATTATGGCGGCTGGCATTTCCCTTTCCATCCTGGTCGGAGCGGCGATCGGCGCCTTAAGCCGCAACCAGATGATGGCGGCATCCATCAGCATTCCCCTGATGATGATCTTTTCCTTTATGCCCATGCTGTCATACTTTAACACAACCATCGCAAAGGCGGCGAAATTCGTCTACACAGAGCAAATCAGCATCCTGCTGGCGCATGTGGGGTCCTGGCGGCCGGAGCCGGAAAGCATCGGCATCCTTGCGGCGAACATGCTCGCCGCTGCGGCTCTGTTTTCAATCGCCTATCGAAACAGCCGGCTGACTGCCGGGTGAACGGCATTCCCCGCCCTTTGAAAAGAAATCCCCGGGAAGTGATTTCACGTAACAGTTCAGCCAGGTCTGCGCGTTCACCGCGCAGACCGTGAGAAATCGTGCCGGTAGCAGGCATTCGCCCCATCGCGAAGCGATTTTCATGGGCGAATGCCGTAACAGTTCAGACCTGGCTGAACTGTTACGATTTCACCGCAAAATGTGCAAGTTCCCTTGAAAGTAGATTTCAGATATTTTATAATGGGATAGGATGAATGTCTGTGCGCATGTGATATATGTGGCAGAGCGATCCATACTTTCTTTCGGGAGATTTAAAGCATGAAAAAGCGAACAACGCGTTTTTTAAATATAAGCCTGATTCTGGTGTCATTGTTTTGTGTATCCATATTCTTTATTCAAACATTTTATATCAACCTGATGGGGGAAAATGCGATCCGGCAGCTGGGTGTTTTTTACATGTCGGGAATCAGCGAACAGGTATCCTCTCATTTCGGAACCACCATTGAGCTTCGCCTTTCACAGGTGGAGGCTCTTGTGAATGCGGTTCCTCCCGGGCGCATTACGGGGGAAGCCGCGATGCAGATCAGCCTGACGTATAATGCCCGTCTGGCAGGCTTTGAGTATCTGGCCTTTTACACGGAGGACGGAAATTTTCATATGCTCTGCGGTTCCCAGGTGACAGCGGAGGACCCGGAGGCCCTGCATCTTTCCGTGCAGGGTGGGAAATACAATGTTTGCGCGGGAAAGGATGAGGAAGGGACTACGGTTGTATTGATGGGAGTGCCGGCGCATTATCCAATGGCGGACGGCAGTACAAGCATTGCGCTGGTCGCAGGATTGCCGGCCAGCTATCTGGATGATACGTTGGAGAATAATATCCGCACCGGAGCCATGGAGTATTTCATCATCCACAATGACGGCAGCTATGTGATGCATAACGGTGCGATAGAGGAAAATAACTATTTTGAGCGGGTGGAAAAGCTTTATGAAACCTGTAATGGGAAAGAGCCGACCCTGTATGCGCAGGAGCTGCGCGAGGCGATGGAAAAGGACAGGGACTACACGAGCGAGGTCATGATTGCGGGGGAACGGTGGAATGTTTACTGCACCAATCTGCCCAATTCCGAATGGCGTCTGCTTTTGAAAATCTCCCATAACACGCTGGATGAAACGGTCACACTGCTGCAGAAAAAATGGTCTTACATATCGATCGGCGGCTGTGGCCTGATTATCTGCGCGCTGCTGCTGGTGTTTATCGGATATTACCGGCTGACGAAAATGCAGATGCGGGAATTGGAGGAAGCCAGGAGAGTGGCGGAACAGGCCCAGTCCAGCGCGGAGCGTTCCAACCGGGCGAAAAATGAATTCCTCTCCAATATGAGCCACGATATCCGCACGCCGATGAACGGCATCATGGGGATGACCGCTATCGCGATTGCCAGTCTGGACAATCCCTCCCGCGTGCGCTCCTGCTTAAAGCGGATCAACGTATCCAGCCGCCATCTGCTGGGGCTGATCAACGACATGCTGGATATGTCCAAAATTGAGAGCGGAAAGCTCACGCTGAATATCGAGCCGCTTTCCCTGCATGATATCATGCAGAATATCGAGACGGTCATCCATCCACAGGTCCGGGAGAAAAAGCAGACCTTTCGAATTTACGTCCATGATGTCCGCCATGAGAATGTATGCGCGGACAGAGTCCGGCTAAGCCAGATACTTTTAAATATTCTCGGAAACGCGGTCAAGTTTACCCCGGAAGGAGGCTGCATCGAGCTGGATTTATATGAGGAGCCTTCTCCGAAGGGAAGTAGCTATATCCGTTCCCACCTGCACATCCGGGATAACGGAATAGGCATGTCAAAGGAATTTCAGGAAAGGATATTTGACGCCTTTGCGAGAGAGGATAATGCCCGCGTGGAAAAAGCGGCGGGGGCAGGAATGGGGATGACCATTACCAGGAATATCGTGGACGCGATGGGCGGTTCGATCACCGTGGACAGTGAGCGGGGAAAGGGCAGTCATTTCCATGTTACCGTGGATATGGAAAAGACCATGTATCAGGAGAAGGAGCTGCGTCTGCCTGCACGGCGTGTGCTTGTCATGGATGATGATGAACGGGCAGGCGAAATTGCGGTTTCCTCTTTGCAGTATATCGGCTTGCAGGCGGAATCTGTGACGGATATAGAGCGCGCCTTTACCATGATCAGGGAGCGCAGCGGCAGTAATGAAGAGTATTCTATCGTTTTGCTGGACTGGGATATGCAGGGAAAGGATGGAATGCAGATTGCCGGGGAGCTGGCAGCTGCCTTTGGTCCGAAGCTGCAGGTGGCGCTTCTGACTGACGGCGAGTGGGATGAGCTGGAGGAACAAAACGGAAATCTCCCCCACGCCTGCCTGATTGCAAAGCCGCTGTTTTGCTCCAGCCTTTATTATGGGCTGCGCCGGTTTATGGAAGCAGAGGATACCGGGCAGGAACAGGAGCAGGAAGCGGAGGCGGATATTGACTTAAAAGGCAGACGCATATTGATCGCGGAGGACAACGAGCTGAACTGGGAAATTGCCAGCGGAATACTTTGCGAATTCGGCATGGAGACAGAGTGGGCGCAGAATGGGCAGATCTGCGTGGAAAAGCTGGAACAGTCTGCGCCGGGATGGTATGATGCCATCCTGATGGATCTGCGGATGCCTGTTATGACGGGATTTGAAGCGGCCAGGGCAATCCGCACCCTGCAGCGGGAGGATGTCCGGTCCATCCCGATCATTGCGGTCAGCGCGGATGCATTTGAAGAGGATATCAGGAAATGTCTTGCCTGCGGTATGAATGCCCATACGGCAAAGCCGATAGACCCGCAGAAGATTCTTTCCCTGCTGGAAGAGCATTTGCGTAACGGCAAACGACAAAAATAGTTGTGATTGCCCATAGAATATGGATCATTTAAGGGAAAGGAAGTTTGGTAAGTATGAAAAGAGTATTTGCCCTGCTATGCTTGATGCTGTACAGTGTTCTTCTGGCCTCCTGTGGCAGCAATCCCGGGAGCCTTGCGGTGGAGGAGGACAGTGACGGCCAGAAAATGACGGAGCTGACTTTATGGACTTTTCCGGTGGGCAACTGGGGCAATCCCGCCACAGTATCCCGCATGCTGAACAGCTTTCACAGGGATAATCCGGATGTTCATATTTCGGTGGAATACCTAAGCTATGAAACCGGAGACGAAAAAGTCAATCAGGCGGCTGTAGACGGCAGTCTGCCGGATCTGGTTCTGGAGGGACCGGAGCGCCTCGTGGCAGGCTGGGGCGAAAAGGGATGGATGGTTGATTTATCCGACCTTTGGGAGTCTGACGGGGCCAGGGCAATCTATGATAACGTAAGGGCGGCCTGCCGGCACAGAGCGGGGGCTTATTATGAATTTCCAATCTGCATGTCAGCGCATTGTATGGCCATCAATTATGAAATGTTCCGGGAGGCGGATGCCCTGCAATATATTGATGAAGAAACGCATACATGGACGACGGAAGGGTTTATTGACGCCGTTCATGCGCTGACTGCCTATGGGCAGGAGAATGTGGGCATTCTATATTGTAAAAATCAAAGCGGCGACCAGGGAACCCGCGCCCTGGTGAACAATCTGTACGGCGGCTCCTTTACCGATGATGCGCATACATGCTATACGATTGACAGCCAGGAGAACCAAAGGGCATTGCAGCTGCTTTATGATCTGGAAGGCATTCATTTTGAGCCGTCACTTTCCGCCATGGATGCGATTGGACTGTTTTGCAAGGGGGAGACGGCCATGTGCTTTTGCTGGAATGGCTCTCAGGAGGTGCAGCAGACCATTAACAACCCGGACCTGGATTTTGAAGTTTTTCCGGTCGCGTTCCCGACTGATCAGGATGCGCCGAAGCTGGAAGGGGGCATCTGGGGATTTGGCATTTTTGATAATGGAAGCGGGGAGAGGGTCGAAGCGGCGAAGAAATTTATCCGTTATATCGCAGAAAATGATGTCATGTACACGCGGGCGGTGCGGGCTTCCTCCTATTGGCCGGTGCGGGATATGGATAACATCTATGTGAATGATATGCTCATGACGGAATACAGCATTTTTATGCCATATATGGGGGATTATTATCAGATTACCCCCGAATGGGACAAAGCCCGCACGGCATGGTGGCAGATGCTTACAAAGATCGGGAATGGGGAGGATATTCCGGAAGCGGTGAAAAATTTTCCCTCCCCGGATTGAATAGAACGCTACAGCAAAAATGCTGCCGCATCCGGTAAAACGATCCGGTACGGCAGCAATGTCATTTTATCGTAACCGTTCAGACAAGCCTGAACGGTTATATTTTGCCCGGTTGTTGGTTTGGGGTCAGAAGGCGTTTGGGTTCTGCGGATTCGCATTGTAACCGTCCGCATAGCCATCCTGATATCCGTTGTTGTATCCGTCATAAGGATCGTAGGGCTTTAAGCTTAAGTAATATCCGGCGTATGTAACATACACATATGGCGTCACATAAAGGGAGGCAAGACCGCAGGTGACGCTGACCAGAAGTCCCCAGAGAATGAAGGAAAGCTGGAGCACGAAGTATTCCCAGAGCCTGCCGCTCATCAGCGCCTTGCTTTCATTGACGCAGTCCCGGATGCTCATGTCCGGATTCTCGGCGAGGATATAGAAGGACTGGGAATAGCGCAGCGCGGCGATGATGCCGGGAATGCCGCACAGGCAGGACCACAGGAAAATGAAAAGCTCCATCCAAAGGGTCAGTCCCCAGATTTTTAATATCATCGGAAACCAGGCAAACAGCTCGCCGATGCCGGTGTCCTCCTGCTTAAATACCCGCAGGCAGTATACGGTATAGCCAAACTGGACGACGCCCAGCAGCAGTCCGACGATGATGGAAAGCATCATGGTGACGAATACGCCGAAGGCGTTGACCGATTCCAGTCCCAAAATGGCGCTGGTGAAGCCGAAAATACCGCCGAAGAAATTGAGCACCATGGTGGTGGCGATGGAAACGACGAATAAAATAAGCGTGGTAAGGACAGGATGGGGCTGTGCCATGCTCATGGCGTTTTTGGCATCCTGTTTCAGTAATGCGCGGTTCATAGATAACCTCCTACCTCCTTCAATGTAAATTGACAGTTCCGGACAGCATATCCGGACATTCAAGCAGTATCATACCACAATCCTGCCGGTTTTGGAATAGGAATTTGCACAGAATCCATTTTCTTATTGTATTTTGCCGTTTTATTTGCTAAGATAAAAAACAAAATATGCCGGAGGAAGAAAAGTATGGAAAAAGAAAATCTTGTAACGGAAGAAAATAAGGAAACGGTTTCCAGACATTTTATCGAACAGATCATAGATAAGGATCTGGCGGAGGGCGTTTATGATACGGTGCACACCCGCTTCCCGCCCGAGCCGAACGGATATCTCCACATCGGACATGCCAAGAGCATTCTGTTAAACTACGGGCTGGCGCAGGAATATGGCGGCAAATTCAACATGCGCTTTGACGACACCAACCCGACCAAGGAAAAGAGCGAGTTCGTGGAGTCCATTCTGGCGGATATCAAATGGCTGGGCGCGGACTGGGAGGACAGGCTGTTTTTCGCCTCCGATTATTTCGGACAGATGTATGAAGCGGCGGTGAAGCTGATCAAAAAGGGAAAAGCCTATGTTTCCGATCTGAGCGCGGAGCAGATCCGGGAATACCGGGGAACGCTGACGGAGAGCGGGAAAGAGGACCCAAACGCAGGCAGGAGCGTGGAGGAGAATCTGCGCCTCTTTGAGGAAATGAAGGACGGCGTCTACGCCGATGGGGAAAAGGTGCTGCGGGCACGGATCGATATGGCGAGCCCCAACATGAACATGCGGGATCCGGTCATTTACCGCGTGGCGCATATGCATCATCACAATACGGGGGACGCCTGGTGCATTTACCCGATGTACGATTTCGCCCATCCCATCGAGGATGCGATCGAGGGAATCACGCACTCCATCTGTACGCTGGAGTTTGAGGATCACAGACCGCTGTATGACTGGGTGGTGCGGGAGCTGGAATATCCCCATCCGCCCAAGCAGATCGAGTTTGCGAAGATGTACCTCACCAATGTGGTCACGGGTAAGCGCTATATCAAGAAGCTGGTGGAGGACGGCATCGTGGACGGCTGGGACGATCCCAGGCTGGTTTCCATCGCGGCGCTGCGCAGAAGGGGCTTTACGCCCGAATCCATCAAGACCTTTGTGGAGCTGTGCGGCGTTTCCAAGAGCAATTCCTCCGCGGATTACGCGATGCTGGAATACTGCATCCGGGAGGATTTGAAGCTGAAACGGTCCCGCGTGATGGCGGTCATCGATCCTGTGAAGCTGGTGATCGACAACTATCCGGAGGGGCAGATCGAATATCTGGACGCGCCCAACAATCTGGAAAATGAGGCGCTGGGCTCCAGACAGGTTCCCTTTGCCCGGGAGCTTTATATCGAGCGGGAGGACTTCATGGAAGAGCCCCCGAAGAAATATTTCCGTCTCTTTCCCGGCAACGAGGTGCGCCTGATGAACGCCTATTTCGTGAAATGCACCGGCTTTGAAAAGGACGAAAACGGCAATGTGACGGTGGTCCACTGCACCTATGATCCGGAAACGAAATCCGGCAGCGGCTTTGAGGGCAGGAAGGTCAAGGGCACGATCCACTGGGTGGCATGCGAGACCGCGCTGCAGGCGACGGTACGCCTGTATGAAAATATCATTGATGAGGAAAAGGGCGTTTATAACGAGGACGGTTCCCTGAATTTGAATCCCGATTCTCTGACGGTGCGCCAGGCATATCTGGAGCCTTCCTTAAAGGACGCAGCGCCCTATGAGAGCTTTCAGTTCGTGCGGCAGGGATATTTCTGTGTGGACTATAAGGACTCTGTGCCCGGCGCGCCGGTGTTCAACCGTATCGTTTCCCTGAAAAGCTCCTTTAAGCTGCCGAAGAAGGACTGAGAAAACGCAAACAGCCCGGACCTGTCTGCATAGTCAGGAGAAAACAGCGGAGGACAATATGCAGGATCTGGTGATTACCTTTCAGGATGACGGCGGTCATCTGTACGAGCAGATCTATCATCATATCAAAGAAGAAATCAGGAAAGGGAAGCTTCTGCACAAAGAGAAGCTTCCCTCTACCCGTTTTCTGGCAGAATATCTGCAGGTTTCCCGCAGCACGGTGGAGCTCGCCTACGAACAGCTCGTGGCGGAAGGATATCTGGAAAATGTGCCCTATAAGGGATTTTTTGTGGCGCGGGTGGAGGAGCTGTATCAGATCGGGGAAACTGTGAAAAAGCAGCCTGTGCCTGCAGGGGACAGCCCGGCGTACAGAGTGGATTTTTCCCCCAATGCCATCGACATGGACCGCTTTCCCTTCGGGGTCTGGCGGCGCATCACCAGAAATATTTTAAGTCAGGACAAAAAAGAAACCTTTGCGCTGGGAGAGGCGAAGGGGGATTTGCAGCTGCGCCAGACCATTGCCCGGTATCTGCATGCCTCCCGGGGGGTCAACGCGGAAGCCTCCCGGATTATCGTGGGAGCAGGCAACGATTATCTGCTCATGCTTTTAAACCAGGTGCTGGGAGAAGGGCGGACGGTCGCCTTTGAAAATCCCACCTACCCAAGGGCGTACCGGATTTTTAAGCTGTTTGCCAAAAGCCTCGTCACGGTGCCTTCGGATGAAAACGGCATTTGCGTAGACGCGCTTTCCCGCACGGACGCGGACGTGGTCTATGCGATGCCCGCGCATCAGTACCCCCTGGGCGTGAGCATGCCCATCGGGCGGCGGCATGCGCTCCTGCGGTGGGCGCAGCAGAGGGAAGAGCGGTATGTGATCGAGGATGATTACGACAGCGAGTTTCGCTACAGGGGAAAGCCGATTCCCTCCCTGCAGGCTTCGGATGCGGCAGGAAAGGTGATTTATATCGGCTCCTTTTCCAAATCCATCGCGCCCGCCATCCGCGTCAGCTTCATGGTGCTTCCGCCGAAGCTGATGGAATGCTATGAAAGGCGGTGTAGTGTGTTTTCCTCCACCGTATCCAGAATCGACCAGGCAGTCCTCAATGATTTCATTCAGGAGGGCGCCTTTGAGCGGCATTTAAACCGGATGCGCAAGGTCTATAAGGAGAAGCAGGAGCTTTTGCTGGAGGAAATAAAGCCCCTGCTGCGGGATTTTATCCTGTCCGGTGAAAACGCAGGGCTTCATATACTGCTTACGGACAAGCGGGGACGCAGTGAGCGGGCGCTGCGGGAGGCGGCAATGAAGGAGGGCGTGCGCGTGTATGGCATTTCGGAGGCATTTGTGGAGGAGAAGGAAGAAGGGGACAGGATGCCGGCGACTGTCATGATCGGCTTTGGCGGTCTGTCGAAGGAGCAGATCAGGGCAGGAGCAGAGCTTCTGCGAAAAGCGTGGCGTGCGTAAAAACAGCCCTCTCCGGGTGGCGGAGAGGGCTTCTTATAAATTTTTTTGCGTTACCGGCCATAGCGCGGACAATGACGGCTTTGCCGGTTTGACGATTGTTCTGTAATGTTATTCAGATATTAAAACTGTTCTTTTTCAATGTCCTTATCGACAAAATCCTCCGGTTCGCTGACCGCGCCGGAAACGGCATCCACAGCGTCCGCTACGGCATCCGCCACAGCGCCGGCGGCGTCGGAAACAGTATCGGCGGCATTGTTCACCATGCTTTCCACCGTTTGAGCGGCATCCGCAGCGATATCCGCATCGGCAGCGGTCTCTTCGCGGGATGCGTCAAAGGCAGCTGGCGCAGCATCGGTATAACGGTGCTCGTTGATTTTATCATTGATGATGCCGGCAGCGCTTTCCGTGGCTTCCTTCGCCTTGTGGAGAGCGTTCTCGATGTGGCCGTTCACATTCTGCAGCTCCTCGCTGTTTTTCAGCTTATCCATGGTCTCAGAAATCTTGCCGCTGACGGTTTCGTATTCGTTGCTGGCTTTGATTTTGGTGACGGTTTCTTCCACCTTGTTCACCACATTGTCGCGCAGCTGGACGGCCTTATTCTGCGCCGCCTTCAAATCCAGCGTCACATAGGTATGTCCCTGTTCATTGGTGCCTTTGGAGAAGACGGGAGAAGCGTCTGTCTTTGCAGCCTCGCTTTCGTCCTCGAAATCGTCCTCGTCAAATTCTCCCTCATCAAATTCCGCATCCTCAAAGGCGGTTTCGTCCTCTTCGTTGAGCGGATCGTCGAAGAAGTCATCGTCTTCTTCTTCAACTTTTTCTTTTTTATTCTGGAGATAGTAATAGGTGCCTGCCGCCGCAGCGCCTGCGGCGATCGCAAACGCAAGGAACTTACTGAATTTTTTTGCCATGATTTCCCTCCACACATTCTGGGCTCCGGCGGCATGCGCGGCCGGAACGCATTTCTTTCTATTTTAATACTATTTTACGGAATTGAAAAGGGGACTATGTATAAAAAAAGTCTAAATTTCATGGTTGAACAGATACTTTTGATATGCTATCATGAATAATAGCAGTTTACAGGGTGGAAAGCGCGTTGCTGTTTGCAGAGCAGGCAGCAACGAAAATGTCGGATGTCGCGGAGTGTCACATGAATGATAAATTCTTTGAGCAAAAGCAGGAAAAACAGGATCGGATCATCAATGCAGCCTTGAAGGTTTTTGCCCAAAGCAATTATCGGCATGCGAGCACGGATGACATCGTAAAAGGGGCGGGCATCAGCAAGGGGCTTTTGTTCCACTATTTTACGAGCAAGCTGGGACTGTACGAATTCCTGTTCGATTACAGCGTGCGTTTCATGCTGCTGGAGCTTTCCCGGGAGGTGAAGCGTTCAGAGACGGACTTTTTTGTGCTGACGATGCAGATGGAGCGGGCCAGGATGCAGGTGATGCGGCTTTATCCGTATATGCAGCAGTTTCTGAACATGGCGCTGAAAGAAAGCATGGCAGAGGCGGCAGAATGCACGCGGCAGAAGCGGGAGGAGTATCAGGAGAGCATGCGCGCTTATTCCCTGCAGGCGGATTACAGCGTCTTTGCCGGGATAGGGAGCGCGGACAGGATGGTCTGCCTGATGCAGTATGTGATCGACGGGATTACGGCAGATATGTCAAAGCAGCACGATTTTACTCCGGAAAAGCTCTATCGCGAAATCTGTGAATACATAGCCATGCTGCAGCGGATGCTGCGGCAGGAATGAAAGAAAGGGGAGATGACAGATGAAGGAAAAACTTTACACCATACCGTTGAATGACGCGGTCAATGCCAATGATGAGTGTCCGTTCTGCTTTATCGAGCGCAGCGTGGAACAGAATCTGATGGATTTTGCGTTGGGACCCTGCGCTTCCTATATGGAAAGCGATGTGCGGGAGGAGACGGACCGGGAGGGCTTTTGCCGGATGCATATGCAGAAGATGTTCGATTACGGCAATACGCTGGGCAACGGCTGGATTTTGAAAACCTATTACAAGAAGCTGCTTAAGGAAATGGAAGGGCAGTTTAAGCAGTTTAAGCCCGGCAAGACGTCCATGGCGGACCGTTTCCGCAAAAGTGTCAATTCCAATGCCATCGGTCAGTGGGTGGCGCAAAAGGAGAGCACCTGTTACATCTGTGACCGTTTTTCTTCGGAGTATGAGCGGTATCTGGATACGTTCTATTATCTGTACAAAAATGACCCTGAATTCGTGAAAAAAATTGAAAACGGCAAGGGATTTTGTCTCCATCACTTCGGAGACCTGTGCAGCGGCGCGGACAGCAGGCTTTCGGAGAAGGAGAAGGCGTCCTTTTATCCGATGATTTTTGCCGTCATGCAAAGGAATATGGAGCGGATGTCCCAGGATGTGGACTGGCTCATTGAGAAGTTCGATTATCTCAATAAGGACGCGGACTGGAAAAATTCAAAGGATGCGGTGCAGCGCGGCATGCAGAAGCTGCGGGGCGGATATCCTGCGGATCCGGATTACACCATGAAAAAGTGAGCGGCCGGTCCAAAGCAAACAGCAACAAGATGAGGAGGAGAGAAAGAAAATGAAGGAAAGAACCACAAGCCAGAAGATCATTCTGGGGATCCAGCATACGCTGGCGATGTTTGGCGCGACGGTGCTCGTGCCGACCCTGACGGGATTAAATGTTTCCATCACCCTGCTTTGCGCGGGAATCGGAACGCTTCTGTTCCATCTGATCACGAAAAAGAAGGTGCCCGTCTTTCTGGGCTCCAGCTTCGCCTTCATGGCGGGCATTATGGCGGTTTTAGGCGATTCCAGGATCGGCGATCCGGACTATCTGGACCGGCTGGCGGCGCTCAAGGGCGCGCTGATCGTGGCAGGTCTCGTCTATGCGCTGTTCGCGCTGCTGATCAAGATTTTCGGCTATGAAAAGGTGAACAGGCTGCTGCCGCCCATCGTCACGGGACCGGTTATCGTCGTCATCGGGCTGCGCCTGTCCGCCACGGCGATCAACAGCGCCTTTTACTACAACGGGGCGTTCAGCATGAAGTCCATTGTGGTGACGGTCGCCATTCTGGTTACGGTGATCGTGGTGTCCATCTGGGCGAAGGGAATTTTCAATCTGATGCCGATTCTGTTCGCGATCCTTGTGGGCTATCTGGTCTGCCTGCCCATGGGCTTCTGTGATTTTACGGCGGTGCGGGAGGCGCATTGGATTTCCTTCCTGGATCCTGCCGTTTATAAGCAGCTGTTGTGTGTGCCCACCTTTCAGCTGGATGCCATCATGGCGGTAGCGCCCATCGCGGTGGTCACCATGATCGAGCATGTGGGAGACATCACCACAAACGGCGCGGTCGTGGGGCAGAATTTCTTTGAAGACCCGGGCGTGCACCGCACGCTGCTGGGAGACGGTCTGGCAACAGCCTTCGCGGGCCTTTTGGGCGGTCCTGCCAATACCACCTACGGGGAGAACACCGGCGTGCTGGCGGTGACGAAGGTTTACGATCCCGCCGTGATCCGCATCGCGGCATGCTTTGCCATCGTTCTGGGCGTGATCGGGAAATTCGGCGGATTTATCACCAGCATTCCGTCCCCTGTTACCGGCGCGATCAGCATCGTGCTCTACGGCATGATCTCGGCGGTGGGTATCCGCATTCTGATCAATGCGCGGCTGAATTTCGGCAACAGCAGGAATCTGCTGACCGCGGCGATCATTCTCGTGCTGGGCATCGGCTGCGACAGCATTCCGGTGACCGATACCGTGACCATTTCCGGTCTGGCGCTGGCGGCAGTGGTCGGCATCATCATGGGACTTGTGCTGCCGGAGGGGAAGGATAACGTGCTGGAGGGATAAGCAGAATTCTCTGATATTTCATTCCGGTTTATAGTGCCGCCGGGTGTGGCGTGTCAGCATGCCGGTCCCCTTTTATCCATCCTCCTTGCCGGTGCAGACTTCTTTTTGGGCCCCATATCCGAAACGGCAAATCCATCCTCCAAAGTGCAGCCGTTCCTGCGAAAAAGCGGGAACTCACGTTGTTCGCTTTCCCGCTTTTTCGGCAGAAACGGACTGCGCTTTGGAGGGGATTTGCCTGTTTCGGATATCAGGCGCCCAAAAAGAAGTCTGCACCGGCAAGGAGGATGGATAAAAGGGGACCGGCATGCTGACACACCACACCCGGCGGCGCCGTAAACAGGAACGATATAGTCCAGATTGGAATACTCATTGTTGCCATGGCTGGGGTGTGCCACATCATTTTCAGGGAAAAACAAAAGGATCCTTGTTATTCAAGGATCCAGAAATCGGAGTGACAAGACTTGAACTTGCGGCCTCTTCGTCCCTAACGAAGCGCTCTACCACCTGAGCCACACCCCGAGCTTTATAATTGTCCGACCGGACAAATGATATGATACAGCAAACTGCGCTGGAAGTCAATACCTAAAATAAAAAAATCAGAGAAATCTGTTTTCATATAAATAGTTGTCTGTGATGGAAAGGGAGGAATGGAGATGTATCGGCATCTGTTGGAACGGTTTGTGGAAAAAAGCAGGGAAATACTGGGCGCAGAGCTCACAGGCGTGTATTTGCACGGCTCCATGGCCATGGGCTGCTTTTTGCCGGATAAGAGCGACATTGATCTCATCGTGGTGATCGAACATGATCTTGCGGATGAGCAGAAGCTGCGTTTTATGAAGGAAGTCGTTGCATGTAATCAGGAAGCGCCCAAAAAAGGCATCGAAATGAGCGTCGTGAAAAAAACGTATTGTAAAAATTTTGTTTATCCCACGCCCTTTGCGCTTCATTTTTCCAACGCGCATTTGCAATGGTTTCTTGATGATCCCTTGGAGTATGTGCAAAAAATGAAAGGGACCGATCCGGATCTGGCGGCGCATTTTACGATTATCCGTCATTACGGCAGGGTGCTATATGGGGAAGAAATCGCGTCCGTATTTTCGGAAGTGCCGAAAGCGGACTATATTGACAGTATATGGAACGACATTGCAGGAGCAAAGGAGGAAATACTGGAAAATCCGGTCTATATGATTTTAAATCTGTGCCGGGTGGCGGCCTGTGTGCGGGATGATCTGGTTACGTCCAAGAAGCAGGGCGGGGAATGGGGTCTGCAGAATCTGGAGCAGCAATACCGGGAGCTGATTGAGACGGCGCTCGCCTGCTATGCGTCGGAGAAGGAGATGGCGGCAGACCCTGCCAAAGCGCAGGCATTTGCGGCATATATGCTGCGGCTGATCCGGGACGCCATGGGCTGAAAAAACAGAGCCATTTTTCGCAAAATGTTTACATTTTGTTCATCGGGGGCTGCCTATGGGAGAGGTATACTGGACATAAGATCCTTGTTAACCGTGCGGATTCATTGGGGGATGATGACGTGAAGAAGAAGGTATGGGGTGTTCTTTTTGTTCTGGTGGCGCTTTTGAACGTGATCGCGTGGAAAAGCAGCAGCTTTTGTAATTTCTTTATCAAATATATCTTTCCGGTGCTGGGCAGCAGCTATTCCCGGGTGACGAATCTGTTTCCGTTCAGTGTGGGGGAATGGATGCTGGTTGCGGGCGTCGTGCTCGTTGCCACTTTTCTGGTGACGGGAGCCTTGCGGCTGACTGTCAGAAAGGAATGGTCGCGCAGGGCGTTTCGGGTGGTCAACAGTACCTTCGCCTGGGTATTTCTGGCGGTGTTCGCGCTTTTGACCTGTAACTGCTTTATCCAGTATCACACTTCCACATTTGAAGAAAAATATATGGAACAGGTGCGCGCCGGGGGCTATTCGAAGGAAGAGCTTGGCAGGCTGCGGGATTTTATCGTGGTGAATGCGAATGATCTGGCGAAGGAAATGCGGCGGGATGAAAACGGTTATCTGGTTTATGAAGGGGATATGAACCGGACCGCTGTGGCGGCGATGCAGGTGATGGGAGAACGGTATGACCAGCTGCAGGGCTTTTATCCCCGGCCAAAGGAAATGCGTTTTTCCAATCTGATCAGCCAGACCTACATGATGGGGTATTATTTTCCTTTTTCCATGGAAGCCAATTACAACGGGACCATGTATGTGGTGAATAAGCCCTCCACAATCTGCCATGAGCTGGCGCATTTGAAGGGCTTCATTCAGGAGGATGAGGCGAGCCTGATCGGTTATCTGGCGTGTATTGAATCGGAGGATATTTTTTTTAAGTATAGCGGCTATATGGGCGTGTTAAGCTATGTGGAAAATGAGTTTCTGGCATCCATAAACAGGGATGGGGCAGAGTATCGAAAGCATCCGGCCATTTCCGAGCAGGTTTACCGGGACAGCGTGTTTTTGACGGCGGAGGCCTGGGAGCGGGTGGAGCAAAAGGCGGTGGTAAAGACCCAGACCGCAAAGAAGGTTTCCCGGGCGATGACAACGGCGTCCTTAAAATTAAACGGTGTGGAAGAGGGCATGAAGGCCTATGACGGTGTGGTGAAGCTGCTGCTGGACTACTATGACGGCGTGCTTTACGGGGACGTGCTGATGACGGTGGATGCGGAAACGAAAGGCTGAGGTCGCTTTTGGCAGAGAGGCAGGAAAAACAGGGGGTAGCAGACAGGCTTTTTGCAGCCGCCAAAGGAGGACAGGCGGGCAGAATGGAATGGAGCGCTTCCGGTCGCGATATCCGGAGCGGGAAATTCCGCAAAACGGCAGGATATTCCTGGACGCCACAGGGGGCAATAAACTCACTGCGTTCGGACAGTATTGCGCCCTGTGGCAGGAATCCCCTGCTGTTTTGGGAATTTCTCCGCTCCGGATAAAGCGACCGGCAGCGCTCCATTCCATTCTGCCCGCCTGACCTTCTTTGGCGGCTGCAAAAAGCCTGTCTGTTGCTTCCTGCCTTTCCCGTTCCCGCAAAAACGGCGGGTATGGATACAGGAAGGGAAGCTACTGTAAAACGGCGTTTATAGTGCTTTCAGACAGGTCATACCATGTGACATCCGGTTTTTGGTCCTGACTGTTGATAGCATCCAGGAATTCAGCTTCGGAACAGGGTTCCTCATTGATAAAATATTGTACGGTCAATTCATTGTCCGCATCATAAGCGGACTGACTGCAGGCCTGTTCGCTTATACCGTATCCGGTTCCGGAAAAAAACAGCTTTCCTGTTCCGGTATCTGCAGAACCGCTGGAAAACAGAAACGTGCCGTCTGTTTTCAAATTCATAAATGCCCGATACTGTAGCGTATATCCGTAGATTTCTCCGTTTTGATCGTGCAATATTAAAAAACCGTAGTCGGATAAGCCATTTATCTGGAGCCAGCAGACGACTTCATCGCTGCCGTCGCCGTCAAGATCGATCACGGTAAATTTTGTGGCGCTCACAGTGACGCTGTCATCATCTGTGACGGCCCGCCCTGCTTCGTTGATATTCAGGCTTTCATTTGCCAGATCCGCGCATATAAAATTGCTTTTGCCCAGAAGTATGGAGCTGTAAGTAGTTTCCTCTGATGGCAATGGCTGTTCTGGCAGACTCTCCATGGTTTCAGGCTGTGGATCACCGGATATATCCATATTGCTATCATTTGCCGAAGCTGCCTGTGTGTTGCTGTCAGCTGTCTGTATATCGCTGTCGGCTGCCTGCGTATTGGTATTTTCTTCCAAGCCCGGATTTGCAGTGTCCGGGTCTGTCTGCACGGGTTCCTGCGGCGCGTCGCTTTTTATCGCAGAACATCCGATCGCCATTCCCGAAAGCAAGGTAATACAAATGGCGCAGATACAGAGGAATGCGCCGTTTCTCCTGGGGGATTTGGTCAGTATGTTTTTGAATCGTTTTTTCATGATTTTTTTGCCTCCATAAAATTGGGTTGTGAAAAAAGTCCCTTTTTTATGCCGTTTGCCAAAGGTGGAAAGCAGAGCTTCCGTATAGGCTTTTCGAACGGCATAGGCGCTTTGCCGGATTACTTTTTCATCGCAGGATAATTCCATATCGACGACCGCCTCCTTTTGCATGATGTAAACAAGAGGATTGAACCAATGCAGGGCATTTGCGAGCATAAAAAGCAGCTTGAAATACATGTCATGGCGTTTGATATGGATCAATTCATGTTTCAAAATAAAGTAGAGCTCTTCCTCACTGTAATCGCAATCAGGCAGAACCAGCACGGGTTTTAAAAAACCGATTACCATTGGACTTTCGGCGTCTTCATATCGCAGGATTTTTATATGGGGCCTCATGTGCAGCTTTCCGGATAATCTGCGGACCTGCTGTAAAATATATGTTTCTCTCACAACCGCTCCCTTTTGGCGGATTTGCGCTCTGTAATGCAGGAGGCTGCCTATATGCACCGACAGAAAGAGCAGGCAGCCCGTCAGCCATAGATAGGCGATCATATCCAGCCAGGTAAAGCGGGAAGGCTCTGTATCCGCCTGGAGCGGTGCTTTCATGGCGTCTTCCGGATTGACCGCGATCGGGGCCGGAGCTGTGGGCGACATTGCTGGAGCGTCATTTTTCGCAGCTGTATGAATCGGAGCTGTGATCCGGGCCGGCACATCCAGGACGATCTGTGGAAAGGAAATGTCCGGATGAAACGGCAGGATCAGGCGAATTGCAATCACCACCCACATGAGATAGCTCCATTTCATCGCATACCTTTTTTGCAGGAATGGTGTGAAAATGAGCAGAAGCATTATGACAGGGCTTATTGATATGGAAATGCCAATTACGTTTAAAAATAAATCTGTTATCATTTTGCCTCCAGATCGTCTAAAAATTTTCTCAATTCATCCATATCGGAATCTTTAATCGCCTTACTGCTGTAAAGGGTAGCGACCATATTTTGTAAGGAATTGTTGTACAGCTTCTCCAAAAAGCTTTTGCTTTCTTTTGCTTTAAAATCATTCTCGGCGATAATGGATGCATATAAATTATTTCCGGAAGCGCGGTCACAGCGGAGGAAGCCCTTGTCAACCAGGCGTGACAGGGAAGTCATAAGGGTGGAAAGCTGCCACTTTCTCCGGTCCTGCAATTCCTTTAGGATGAAGCTGGAAGTGACGGGAACTCCCGCTTTCCAGATCACCTGCATGATTTCCAGTTCGGCTTCTCCCAGCTTTTTCATACTCCTGTCCATTTGTCATCACCTCCATATTATACGGATGTATAACATTATACATGCGTATAATACGCTTGTCAATAGCTATGAAAAAGATAGCTGCGGTTTCGTAGCGGTTCACGGCACTGCCATGCGTGGAATATCGGAGGTCCGGTCCCTTCCTTCCGTCCTGTCCGCCGGTGCAGACCGCTTTCCGGGAGCCCATATCCGAAACGGCAAATCCATCCTCCAAAGTACAGCCATTCCTGCGCAAAAGTGGGAACTCACGTTGTTCGTTTTCCCACTTTTGCGGCAGAAATGGACTGCACTTTGGAGGGGATTTGCCTGTTTCGGATATCAGGCTCCCGGAAAGCGGTCTGCACCGGCGGACAGGACGGAAGGAAGGGACCGGACC
>CAJUEL010000007.1 GCA_910585455.1 uncultured Eisenbergiella sp.
AAGAGAGCCAGGTTTCAAGGCTTAGTTGGGGTAACTGTTTATGCGGTTATCCTGCAGATAACAAGGCATATCTTGACAAAAAGTTATATAAACTTATATAATGAAAACAAAGTTATATAAACTTATATAAGAAAAATGAAGTTATATAAGCTTATACAAAAAAATTGTATAGAATGAAATTCACAAAAATGGAGTAATGATATGAACAATCCTTTCACCCTGTCCTTTGGAAAAAAACCGCTGCAATATATATCCCGCATTTCACAAACCAATGAAATACTTGAAAATTTTGACGCACCGAATCCATCTAACCAGATTTATATGATCACAGGCGTCCGTGGGCTGGGTAAAACTGTTATGATGACTACAATTGCCAACGAAATGAAAAAACGCGAAGAATGGATTGTTGTAGAACTCAATCCCACCAGAGATCTGCTGCACGGTCTGGCGGGAAAGCTGTATAGCCTGCCGGGAATGCACGCACATTTTGTGCAGGCGAAGATCGATTTTTCAGCGCTGGGCTTCGGGATTTCCCTGGAAAACGCCGCACCGATGGCCGATATTGAAAGCGCGATTGCAATGATGCTGGATTTGCTTCACCAAAAATGTAAGCGGCTGCTGATCACAATTGATGAGATTACAAATTGCGAATCTGTCAGAGTGTTTTCCAGCGCCTTTCAGATTTTCTTACGGCAGGAATACCCGGTTTTTTTGTTGATGACCGGATTATATGACAATATTTATAATCTCCAGAACGAGGATTCCCTTACCTTTTTATACAGAGCTCCCAAAATAATGCTGGAGCCATTAAACTATACTGCGGTCCGAAAGCAGTATATGGATATTTTCGGGCTGAATATGGAGAAGGCCGGGGAAATGGCCGGATTGACCAAGGGCTATCCTTTCGCCTTCCAGGTATTGGGGTATCTTTGCTGGGAAAATAAAGATACAAAAACACTCGATGAAATCCTGCCAGAGTACGATCAATATCTGGAAGAATATGTTTACTTAAAAATCTGGTCTGAGCTTTCGCAGCTGGATCGGAAAATTCTGATCCAAATGTCTGTAAGCCGGGAAACCAGCGTCAGGAATATCCGGGACAGTCTCAAAATGAAATCGGAACTGTTTTCCGTATACAGAGAACGTCTAAAGCGAAAGGGCGTTCTTGATACCAAAACATACGGAAAAGTGTCCTTTGCTCTGCCGCGGTTTGCGGAATTCGTGCTGACACAGGTTCTTTAACGTCCCGGCCGATGTAGCGCCGGGTGGGCATACAGGCGGCTGCTTCCGGCAGCGTGGCAGAGAAAGCCGGGGGCAGCCCGCCTGTATGTCCGCCCAGCGCCGTATTTTCCGGCATGCATTGTCCCGTTTTTGGTGCGCCTGTTTCAGTTTTTTATGTGCGATACCATTTCGCCTGCGCGTTCCACAGCTTTGTATACACCGGGTTTTGATCGATCAGCTGTTCATGGGTGCCGCAGCCGACGATCCTGCCCTCCTTCATGAC
This sequence comes from uncultured Eisenbergiella sp., assembly GCA_910585455.1. GTDB lineage: Bacteria > Bacillota > Clostridia > Lachnospirales > Lachnospiraceae > Gallintestinimicrobium. The sequence goes on from CAJUEL010000007.1 coordinate 1,505, forward strand.
AATGATTTTGTCCACGAATCTCGCCGTGCTCAATCTATGGGTCACAAATATTTTGATGCTTTCCGGATCCAGCTTCAGCATGCTTTGCAGAATCTGTTCCTCCACCAGCGGATCCAGCGCCGCCGTCGGCTCGTCAAAGGCTATGACATGATGGGCCTTGTAAAGCCCCCGGGCGATGGCAAGCTTCTGCCAGTTTCCGCCGGAAAGCTCTGCCCCTCCGAATTCCCTGCCAAGCCCTGCGTCCAGCGTAAGGGAACCGAACCGGAAGGATACGCTTTCCAGAAGGCTTTGTATCCGCGCTTCATCGACCGGCGCGCTGCTGTCACTGATCGCCACGTTTTCCTGCAGGGTCAGCGCATAGCGGCAAAAATCCTGAAACACGGCGGATATATCCCGGTAAATGCATTCCTCCCGGACGCCGCCGAGTGCATCCCTGCCATAATATACTTCCCCGCTGTCCGGCTGGTACAGACCGAGCAGCATTTTCACCATGGTCGTTTTGCCGGAGCCGTTTTCTCCCACCACAGCCACGCTTTCCCCGGGCAAAACGTCAAAGGAAATTCCCGCCAGCGCCTCTTTCCAGGACGTATAGGAAAAATGCACATCCGCAAAACGGATTCCCGCCTGTGCCGAAATATCGTTTTTCTCCTCGCCGCCGCGCTCTTCATAATCCAGCACCTTATAATAATACTTTCCTTTCAGCCCGCATTGGAAGCTGAACATTGCGAGATCGCAGATTCTGCCAAAATTCGATTTCAGGGTATTGACCGCGCCGATGGACGCCCCGAAGGCTCCGACCGTAATATCTCCCTGCAAGACCAGCCAGACCACAATGCCATAGGTCAGCATCACCGTCAGGACATTGACCAGCTGATTGATTATATCCAAAATCGTGTTTTTCTTCTGCTGCGCCCATCGTTCCCCGTGATATGCCTCCCGTTCCTTCTCCCACAGCTCCAAAAACCAGGACGCATTCCGGCACACCCGCGTCTCCTTGATATTCTGGGGAGCGGTCAAAACGCTTTCGTAATATTTTTTCCTCCGTAAAACCGGCTGCACCCTGTCAACCAGCCGATACTGCCATTTCGACTTCAAAAACCGGGCAAAGATGTCCGGCGCCAGCGCCAGAAACGCGATCGTCACCAAAGCCGGATGGAAGGTAAACAGCACGGAGGAAACCGCAAGAAACTGGAACAGGTATAGCAAAAGCTCCGAAGAAAACATCATCGTCATGAAGCGCAGCTCCCTCGAGGCGCTGGATGCGAGATCGATGTCCTTATACAGCTCGCTGTGCTCGTAATTGACCAGGGAGATTTTGGCCGTCTTGTAGTTCATGTTGTTTTGCAGCACCGTCTCGAACTCACTGCCGAAATAATTCACGTGGCAGCGAAAAAGCGGATATACGACCACATACAACAGCTGCACCACCACAAATACCAGAAAGATGCGGTAAATCCTGTCCTCCACGCCCGCCGCCTCTGCAGCCTGCTGCGCGGCGTCAAAAATGCTCCGCTCCAGATACACCTTCACGGGACTGACGAGCGCCGGCAGGAGCGAAAGCAGCGCCATTAGCAGACATACTCCCGTCTTTTGCGTCACGAAGGTCTTATAGGTGGTAAAAAAGATATTCCATATGCTCCGTTCCTTTTTCTGCCCTTTCATGCCTCTTTTCCCTCCCCGGTATACCACTTCTTCTGGCTGTCGTACATCCTTCTGTACAGCCCGTTTTGTCCGTAAAGCGTGTCATGAGAGCCCTTTTCTACGACCCTCCCGCCGCCAAGCACCAGAATTTCATCCGCCATGCGGGCGGACGCCAGACGATGGGTGATAAACAGCGTCGTTTTATTCCGGGCAATCCGTCCGAAGTGGTTATAAATTTCATTTTCCGCGATCGGGTCCAGCGCCGACGTGGGCTCATCCAGCAAAATCACGGGCGCGTCCCGGTACAGCGCCCGGGCAAAGGCGAGCCGCTGCCACTCTCCGCCAGAGAGATTGACGCCATCCTCATAAATTTCTCCCAGATGCGTATTTACCCCATCCGGCAGCCGGGAAATCCGCTCCTGCAGCTCCATTTCCTCCAGCGCCCTTTGCGCCCTGTCCGGCTCCTGTGTTTTTCCAAAGACAATATTGTCCAGAACCGACACATAATAACGGGAAAAATCCTGGAAAACGGCGGCAAAGCACCGGTACAGCTCCTGCTGTCCGTATTCGCGGATATTTCTGCCATTCAGCAGAATCTCCCCCTCCTCCACCTCGTAAAGCCTCAGCATCAGCTTGACAATCGTGCTCTTGCCCGCTCCGTTTTCTCCCACCAGCGCATATTGCTTTCCCTTTTCCATGCAAAAGCTCATGTGCTCCAGCACTTTGGTCCCATTGGGGTAGCAAAAGGTAACGTCCTTAAACTCCAGGGATTCAAAGGCCGCTGCCGCCCCGCTTTCCTCCCCTTCTGCCGCCATGCCTCCCTGATCCGGCAAAGCCATGAAATCGTTATATTCCTTCCAGAACCGCCTCTGCTCCATCAGCCCGTTAAAAACCGTGCGGATCTTATTCTGCGTTGACAGATTCAGATTTGCCGCCGCATGAGAGGCCGCGATGAAAAGACCGATGGAAATCCTGCCCTGCAGCACGCCGGGCAGCATGGCGATCATCAACAGGACCGTACAGACATAGCCTGCCGTATCGATCATGCTGAAGGTCAATCCATATTTGTAATCATATTTCCGCATTTCCTTACGCTGTCCAAGCAAAAAGGAGGAACGCTTTTGATTGATATAATCCGTGAAGCCAAACAGCTTCTTTTCATGGGCGTACTGCTTCGTATTTTCCACCGAATCCAGATAGACCACCCGGCGCTCCGTCTCCGCAAACTGCCGGTTGAGGGAAAAGAAATTTTTCGCCGACCGGTCCGCAAAAAAGAGAAGCACGATAAACAGCAGGGCAAAGATCACCGCGCTCACCGCCGAAACCGAGCAGATAATCGTAAAAAACCCCACAACGCCGATCATCGCCGACAGCAGATCGCAGAAATTCCGCACAAGGTCCCCCAGCTTTTGATCCATATTTTTCTCAATCCGGGCATACAGATCCAATACCTCCTTATCTTCCGTGCACTGATATTGAATCCGCTGCATTTTCCCGATTCTCTGCCTGCCAAAATAAGTATCCAGCCGCATCCACAGCCGTTCGTATAAAAGCTCTGCAAGCACCGGCATCAGATAGGTGCACGCGTACCCGCCCGCCAGAAACAGAAGCGGGCTGATGATCTCCCACGAAACCGGCGCGCCCTCCAAAAAGACCAGAATCACATCGACGACCTGCTCCTCACATTTCACAATCAGGGGCATCATCACCCCGGATACCGCGGCGAAAAGCAGCAGGGGGATGATCAGCTTTTTGTTTTTCTTCCAAATGACAAATAATGTGCTGCCCATATGTATTCCTTTCTAATGATATCATGATATTCTGTTATGCCTCTTCCACATACCATTCCTTCTGGCTGTCATACATTTCCTTAAAATATCCATTTTTTTGGATCAGCTCCTCATAAGTGCCTTCCTCTTCAATCCGGCCATCCCGAAGTACCAATATCCGGTCTGCCAGTTTCACGGCTCCCAGCCGATGCGTAATCAACACCGCCGTTTTCCCTCTGCAGATCTGGGCGAATTTCTGATAAATTCTCGATTCCTCCAGCGGATCAATCGCGGCCGTCGGTTCGTCAAGCACAATCAAATCATGGTTCCGATAAATCCCCCTGCCAATTACCACTCTCTGCCACTGTCCTCCCGACAATTCTGTTCCGCCAAATTCCCGATCCAGTATGGTATCCATGGAAAGCGCTCCGCCTACAAGCAACTGCTCTACATCTGACTCCCTGCAAACATTCTGCAATCGTTCTTCCTCTATCAGGAAATCGCTGCTGATTGTGATATTTTCCAATAAGCTCAGCTTATACCTGTGGAGCTTTTGAAACACCGCAGAAACACGGATTGGCATAGCTGTTGCAATGCTATCACCCCTCTTGCCGCCATAAGAAATTCTTCCCTCTGTCGGTGCATACAGCCCCATAATCAGCTTGGACAATGTTGACTTTCCGCTTCCGTTTTCACCTACTACTGCAATAATTTCGCCGGCTTTTATGCGAAGTGAGATATTCCTCAGGGCCTCTTTTTTCGCGTGTGGATACCGAAAATTCACATGCTCTAAAACAATATCCTGCTCTACCCTACAGCCCGTGCCAGCATCAACAACCTGATTCCTTTTCCAGTTGGATTCGTCCTTTCCTTTTCGTTGAAAGTCCACAAAGTTCTCAATCGACCCAATGCTCTGAGAGGCGGTCCCGATCCGTTCTACTACCATCTTATTCATAAACCGGAACAGATTCGAAACCGTCGCGATAACCGCCGCAAAGGTTCCGACGGTAACGCTTCCATTTACAACCGATATAAACAAAATACCAATCGTTGCACCATAGCCACAGGCAGCTACAAACTGCAACAGCACCTGCTTAAAATTCTCACGCAGCGTAACCTTTTTCCGGATTTGATATTGTTCGTGCAGGCTGTTTCCATATAATTCTTTGAAATAGCCGGAAGCTCCCAGTATCCGGGTGTCCCGCATGCAATCCTTTTCTGTCAGACATTTCTCATAGCATTCCGTTTTCCTTCTCCAGAACGCATCCTGATCCTCCAGCTTCTTATATTGCCAGGATGCCGCAAAACGGGATAACAGTGCCGGGACAAACGCCACCGCAATAATGCTGGCAAGCTCCGGACTTTTTCCCACAAAATAAACCGCCATGAAGATAAAATACGGAATATAGTAGGTCACTGTATCCATCACGGTCAGGAAATACGACTGTACCTGGTTTGCTCCGTTTTTCGCCTTCTCCATCCTTTCCAATGCTTCCACATCTTCAAAATCCAACAGATTGATATTCGAAATCCGTTCCGCCAAAAGCTGCTGCATGCCATGACCGATTTTCAACACAACAATCTCACTATAGCAATTACTGACCCCATCCAACACATGGTACAGCAAAAATCCTGTTCCCATGAAAGCCAGAGACGCTACCAACATCCCCGCGCCCTTTTTTCCTTCTCCCGCCAGCTGGATCGTATCAAAAAAATATTGCAGGCTCAGGGTCTGAAGCATCCAGGTAAATGAATAAAACACATTCAGTAACACATATACCAGACTGTCAAATGGAAAAAGATGAAACACCTTTCCAATGCACCACAAAGTACAATCCAGAATTTTAACCCGATTATTCATACCAGCTGCTTTGAGATTGATACATCTCATAATAAATCCCTTTCCTCTTTATCAATTCCTCATGCTTTCCCCGTTCAGCTACAGTGCCATTCGCAACAACCAGAATCTGATCCGCAATTCTGGCGGCTCCCAGGCGATGTGTGATATAAATCGTAAAAGTATTATCACTCATTTTTTGAAACAGTTTATAAATATTGCTCTCCTGTACAGGATCAACCGCTGCTGTCGGTTCATCCAGAATCTGAACAGGTGCATTCGAATACATCATTCGCGCCAGAATCAGCCGTTGCCATTGCCCCAGCGATAACTCTGTCGCCTCCTTCCCAAGATATCCAAGCTCAGTATCTATCCCCTTTTCCAGGCTGTTTATCTTTTCCTCCAATCCAACCTTACGGATCACCTCCCGGATTTTTGTCTCATCTGTCCGCATCGTACTGCCCAGTTTGACATTGTCCCGGATTGAAATGCTATATCTCGCAAAATTCTGGTTCACAACGGAAAAGGCGGCTTTTATATCACAATAAGAATACTCCCGCAATTCCTTACCATTGATCAGAATTTCTCCGCTGTATTGATCATAAAAACCCAGAAGCAGCTTGACAATCGTTGATTTTCCCGCACCGTTTTGACCCACAAACGCGTATGCTGCTCCCTTTTTCATCAAAAAAGAGCAATCCTTTAGTATGTCGGTCTCCGTATTCGGATAGCGAAATGTGACATGACGAAATTCAATTGTCTCAATACACAATCCATCCCGTTTTCCCGGCGCATCCGCTGCTCCACTTTTTTCCGCCATGGAAAAAAAGCGATACAGCTCCCGGCTATATTCTGCAGAAGCCGCCAAAGAAAACATGGCTTCAGATAGTTCCCATGACATCGTCTGCACCAGGTTCAACACAGCCGTTGTCAACGCAATAAACAGGCCTGACGTAATAGTGCCTTTCAAAAATGCGGGAAGTAAAAGCCCAATGATGAAAACCGCCAGGAACAATGTAAAAATGGAACCGCTTTTTAAATTGATGAAAGTTCGCTCCTGAATCTTCTTTTCAATTCTATAGGTCTTTTCATAAAGCAGTGCCAGCTTCTTACGAATCGCATCGCTATATCCATACAGATTTCTCTCCTCCGCATCCTCCCGTCCGCACAGCACCTCATACAGATAACGATATCCTCTTTTAACCCCTTCCTCTTCCTGAAACATACTGTAGTTTTCTTTTCCGGCTTTCATCGCGATTTTATAAAAGGGGAGGCAGATAGCGATCATCACACAGCCCACCCAGACCGATGCATCCAGAATGATCAACAAAATGGAGCAGATTGTGATGACCAGCCTGACAACGCCGATCAAATTCATCGTAATTGTTAAAAATCTATCCCCGGGTTCCCGGATTACCCGGTCAATGAACGCTTTGTTCTCATTGTCTTCAATGTACGCAAATTCTAAAAGCCCGCATTTTTGAATCATCATTTCCTTCAAAAACACGTCCAGCTTCCTTTTTCCCATATCCACGATAAATCCGTTGACAGCCGGAATCATAATCTGGAAAAACTGTGTAAAAACCAGCAATATAATCAATAAATACGGCATATGCCCCTGCCCTGACGCTGTATCCTTTAGCCTTAAAATATGGTCTACACAATTGGCAATTAACAGCGTCTGCATGGCAGGCAAAACCGCTTCAAATATTGACAATACAATGATTGCTGCCATTTGAACCGGCATTTTTTTACATACATACCAAAAAACAGGATAATGCCCGTCTTTCTTTGCCTTCTTCTCTTTCATCACGGCCTATTATCTCCTATCCAATCGTCTGATACCTGTTTTCGCGGATTGTGGCTACCTCTCTTGCATACGAATCACACAGCATTCAGTATAGCAGTTCCAAACATAAAAGCAAATACCAAAACCGGAACATGGAATATTCTTGTTTTGGTATTTGCTTTTGTCGTACAATATGCTATTCTGCTTCTGATCAATCATTTTCACAGGAGGATTCCCATGAAAAAATTAATTGCAAGAATCGCAGCACTTTTACTGGTTGGAGTTTTGCTCATTCAGCCGGAATATCCCGATCCTGTTCCGGAAACCAATGATGGCGGTATTAGTATACTGAATCTCGGTGATGGAGATCCCCCTCCCAAGAAAAATTAATTTATATTTTCATGATACATTTTCTGATACGCTTCTTGCAGGCTTACCATTGACCTTTCCATTCTCATCAATTTATGAAGCTGGTAAGCCTGCTGATAGCATCTTTTCCCAATAGTATGATTTCCATCCATATTCCCTTGCGTATATGCCTTTTGATCAACTAAATATCCCAAAGACCGTCCTTTCTTACACTCCAATTCAAAATGGATTGCTTTATCACATACAGAAAGAGATTTTTTGAAATATCCACATCTCTCATAATCACAGCTCAAATGCTCATACACCAGAGACACTCCCACATAATGATATCTTGTGTCAACCCTGCTGTTTTCATAGCCTGCCTTTACCTTTTCCAGCAATGCGATCGCCTCTTCTCTTCTTTCAAGCTCATCGTACCGCAATGCTATGTAATTGATAATGGTAGCTTCCATTCTGCTAAGCACCACCCGGTCGATCTGTTCCTGACCAAGATCACCTCTTGTGACCGCAAATGCCTCCCAGCATTTGTCTATTGCTTCCTGCGCGCTGATCTCTCCTTCTTCCTTTGCAAAGAAAGCGTCCTGAAACTGAACATACTGCCTGTTTTCACGATAATCCAGCGACAGCTTTGACTTTAAATGCAGATACAGTGCCTTTCCCTTTTCGATATTGCGATACTGCCCCTGGCCTGCGATCTGCCTCTCCTCCTCCAACAGCTCCCAATCATCCACCACAAGCCGGGTGCTCACAATTTCTCTGTCCAGTCCCAGATATTCCTTCAGCTTCCGGAAGGTTCCGGGCTTGGGCTTAAATCTGCCGTTTTCGATCCGGGAGATTGTTTTTTGATCGATATCCAGCTCCTCCGCAAGCTCCTGCTGCGACTTTTTGCGGACGCCGCGCTCCTGCCCGAACAGCTCGGAAAGCAGATAAATCTCCTGCTGCCGGTAGTTTTTCCAAAGCGCAATCTGCCCTGTCTCCCAGGGCTCTTTGTACTCTGCATAAAGCTGACGCAGGGCATCCCGCTGCTTTTTCCATTCCCGCTTCATTTCTCCTTCCGCCAGGGACAGGATCCGATCCAGAAACTGAGGCAGATGAAGCAGCCAGCCGTTGTCCGCGAGGATGCCCTCTCCCAGCAGCGCATAGGAAAGCGCGCCCTCCCGGTTCTGCCTCTTTAGCGCCAGATTGCCAAGCACCCACGCCGCCTTGCTGTATACATTGGCATAGGCCTCCCTGTCCACGCAATGCTTCCCGATATAGGCAAGGACTCTGTCATTGTCCGCCTGCGGCAGGCTCTCTTTGCCCTCCGCCTTTGCCTGCAGCCGCATCAAAAGCAGCACCAGCTCGCTTTCGCCCAGCGGTCGGTTATCCGGACCGCTCCACGTAAAGGCGGGAATGGTCAGGCCGACCGCCTCCTCCAGCAGGAGCGCTGCCCGTTTCCATTGTCCCTCCGCTTCACCTGCGATTACGGACCGCATCTTACAGATATATTGCCGGTGAAGCGGCTGCCCGCCCTCCGGCAGACTTTCATAATAGGTCAGCGCCGCTTCTGCCTCTACATAATCCCTCTGTGTCAGACTTTCCTCCACCCGTTCCCGCAGGTAATAGAGTTCATATGCCCTTTCATCGTGGAGAAATTCCAGCTTATTGCCGGACGCTCCCAGCCGCTCCAGAATCCGCTCCAGCACAAAAAAATCCGGCAGCCTTTCTCCCTTTTCTGTCCGCAGCAGCGTGCTGACGGCACAGACGCCATTTGCCAGCTCCTCACAGCTGATTCCTCTGCGTCTCCGCGCCCGGGTGATGAGCTTTCCGAGCAATTCCTTATCCACACGTCACCCTCTTTCCGTATTCCTTCTGTTTCCAATATGTCGCCCCAAAAGAGCCTCATGCCGTTTCCTTCGGATAAAAGAAGATCCCCAGCGCCGTGCCCACGGGCTCCCCGGCACACAGCCTGGCCTTATAGGCGCGCTGCAGTCCGGTCCCCTCCGGCAGCGTTTCCGGATGCGCAAAGTCCCTCTGTCCGAATATCCGCCACAGGTCACCGTCCCCCTGTCGCGTCTTTAAAATCTCATATTCGCTCATAAAGCGCACAATGCCGCTCTTTTCCCCAAGCATTTCCCTATGGGGCGGAAAAAGCAGCCAGGAATCGCAGACAAAGGCGACCGTACCGCCGGGAAAGGCGTCCGCAAAAAACTCTGCCGCCTGCCGGTAGGATGCGTGACACGTCTCCATATCCAGCTTCCCGCAGGAAGGGATATGGACATTGATCGCTTTCCTCATGCCCTCCGGCTTTGTCTTTCCTGTCCTTTCGTACTCCGCCGGAAAATCCACCAGCTCAAACTGCAGCCTGCCCAGCGCAAACCGTTCCAGTTCAAAAAATCCCGGAAACCAGTGCGCCACAAAGCTGCCCCAAATGCCGTAATTTTCCCAACACTCCCGCAGCTTCCAGCGCATATCCATACAGGAATCGTGCCAGATTTGCAGGTCGATCCCTTTTTGCTCATACAGCTCCAAAAGCTGCTCCGTCAGGCACAAAAAGATCAAAAGCTCTGCCGTGTACCGGTGCACGCCGGCAAGCCGTCCCGCTTCGTCGATTTCTGCCAGCATCGTCCGATAATCCATGTGGACGTCCTGCCTGTATGCCGCAAGCCATCTCTGCCATATTTCCATCGCCTGCGGATTGCCGGACACCCGCTCCCACGCATCCAGCATCACCGCTTTTGCTTCCGCCGGGAAATCAAGCTCCCGGCAAATCCCTTCGATATACTCTCTCATGCCCGCTCCTTATTCATAATGATTCAAACAGGTCTGCGCCATAAACGCGCAGACCTGTCTGGACTGTATTCCTTATTTATAGCAGTTCAGACAGATCTGAACTGTTGCCCTTATTCTGCTGTTTTCTCCACGCAGATCGTCACAATCTCGCCGTTTACGTTCCATTCCTTGCTCACTGCCAGCACCTCTTCCCTGACAATAGCATCTGCCAGCACCTTTGTGGCGATCACATCCTGATTTTTCAGCACGATAGAAGCGACCTTTTCGTTGCCGCAGACGGAAACCCGGATGCGGTCTGTCACCTCAAAGCCGGTATCCTTACGCATGGTCTGAATTTTGCTGATGACCTCGTAAACGAAGCCCTCCTCCACCAGCGCGTCGGTCAGGTTGGTATCCAGCACCACGGTCATATAGTTATCGGCTTCGGACACATAGCCGCTCTTCTGGCTCATTTCGATGAGCAGGTCGTCCTTTGTCAGCTCCACGTCCGTATCGTTCACCGTAAATTTCAGCACGCCCCTGGCGTTTAACTCGTCCATCGCCGCGTTGCCGTCCAGCTCCTCCAGATGCTTTTTGATGCCGCCCAGCTGTTTGCCGTATTTGGGTCCCACCGTGCGCAGCTGCGGCTTAAAGGTGTAGGAGGTGAAATCCCGCACGTCGTCGGTAAAGACGATGCGCTTCACATTCAGCTCATCCCGGATGATTTCCTGATAAAATCCGGAGAGCGCATGCTCCGCTTTTACAAACATCGTGCCGATGGGCTGGCGGTTTTTGATGTTCGCACTGTTGCGGCAGGCGCGTCCCATAACAACCACCTTCAAAACCTCCGCCATGTCCTCTTCCAGCTTTTTATCAATCCGGCTTTCCTCTGCTACAGGGAAATCGCACAGGTGGATGCTTTCCGGCGCTTCCTGGTCCACGCTCCTGACCAGATTCTGGTAAATGTCCTCCGTCATGAAGGGCACCATCGGCGCCGCCGCCTTCGCTGTGGTCAGCAGAGCGGTATAAAGCGTCATATAGGCGTTGATCTTATCCTGCTCCATGCCCTTTGCCCAGAACCGCTCCCGGCTTCTTCTCACATACCAGTTGCTCATTTCGTCCACGAAATCCTCCAGCGCGCGGGCGGCTTCCGGGATGCGGTAATGATCCAGATTTTCATCCACCGCTTTCACCATGGAATGCATTCTGGAAAGCAGCCATTTGTCCATGACCGGCAGCTTTTCATATTCCAGCGCATAGTCTTTGGCGTTAAAATTGTCAATGTTCGCATAGAGCACGAAAAACGCGTAGGTATTCCAGAGGGTGCTCATGAATTTGCGCTGTCCCTCCTGCACCGCCCTGCCGCTGTAGCGCTTGGGAAGCCAGGGCGCGGAAACCGTAAAGAAATACCAGCGGTTCGCGTCCGCACCATATTGCTCCAGCGCGTCAAAGGGATCCACCGCGTTCCCCTTGCTCTTGCTCATCTTCTGTCCGTTCTCGTCCTGCACATGTCCCATGACGATGACGTTTTCAAAAGGAGATTTGTTGAACAGCAGGGTGGATTCCGCCATCAGGGAGTAAAACCATCCCCGCGTCTGGTCCACCGCCTCGGAGATGAACTGTGCCGGGAACTGCTGCTCAAACAGCTCTTTATTTTCAAAAGGATAATGGTGCTGGGCAAACGGCATTGCGCCGGAATCAAACCAGCAGTCGATCACCTCCGGCACCCGATGCATCTGTTTGCCGCAATGGGGGCAGGCGATCGTGATCTCATCGATATAAGGGCGGTGCAGCTCCACACTGAGAGCCTTCTCATTGCCGGACTTTTCAAGCAGCTCTTTCCGGCTGCCGATCGATTCCATATGGCCGCATTCGCATTCCCATACGTTTAAGGGCGTGCCCCAGTAACGGTTGCGGGAAATGCCCCAGTCCTGCACGTTTTCCAGCCAGTCGCCAAAGCGCCCCTTGCCGATGGATTCCGGAATCCAGTTGACCGTGTTATTGTTGCGGATCAGATCGTCCTTCACCGCTGTCATTTTGATGAACCAGGATTCCCGGGCATAGTAGATCAGGGGCGTATCACAGCGCCAGCAGTGGGGATAGCTGTGCTCAAATTTGGGTGCGGAGAACAAAAGCTCCGCCTTTTCCAGCGCCTCCAGGATCAGCATATCCGCCTTTTTGCAGAAAACACCCGCCCAGGGCGTTTCCTTCGTCATCTGTCCTTTTCCGTCCACCAGCTGTACGAAGGGCAGGTCATAATGCCGGCCCACGTTGGCGTCATCCTCACCGAAGGCAGGGGCGATGTGCACCACGCCGGTGCCGTCCGTCAGCGTGACATAGGTGTCGCAGGTGACATAAAACGCTTTCTTATTCTGCCTTTTGCAGATTTCTGTGGCGCAGTCAAAGAGCGGCTCATATTCCTTGTATTCCAGCTCCTTACCGGTATAGCTTTCCAGCACCTCATAGGCCGGCTGCTCCGGATTGTCCTGATTGAGCCTGCCCAGAACCGTATCCAGCAGCGCCTTTGCCATATAATAGGTAAAGCCGTCCGCCGCCTTCACCTTGCAGTATTCCTCATTGGGATTCACGCACAGCGCCACGTTAGAGGGCAGCGTCCAGGGCGTGGTCGTCCATGCCAGAATATAGGCGTCCTCTCCCTTTACCTTAAAACGCGCCACCGCGGAGCGTTCCTTCACATCCTTGTAGCCCTGCGCCACCTCCTGTGCGGACAGGGGCGTGCCGCAGCGGGGACAGTAGGGAACGATCTTAAAGCCCTTGTACAAAAGTCCCTTTTCCCAGATCTGCTTAAGCGCCCACCACTCGGACTCGATATAATTGTCGTCATAGGTGACATAGGGGTTATCCATATCCGCCCAGAAACCGACCGTGCCGGAGAAGTCCTCCCACATGCCCTTATACTTCCAGACGCTTTCCTTGCACTTGTCAATGAAAGGCACCAGCCCGTACTGCTCGATCTGATCCTTTCCGTCCAGTCCCAGCAGCTTTTCCACCTCCAGCTCCACCGGAAGCCCGTGGGTATCCCAGCCCGCCTTACGGGGCACAAAGCATCCCTTCATCGTGCGGTAACGGGGAATCATGTCCTTGATGACGCGGGTCTCCAGATGTCCGATGTGGGGCTTGCCGTTGGCGGTAGGAGGACCGTCATAGAAGGTGTAGGTCTCCCCCTCCTTCCGGCTTTCCATGCTTTTTTTGAAAATGTCATTGTCACGCCAGAACTTCTCGATGTTCTTTTCCCGTTCCACGAAATTTAAGTTCGCGTCCACCTTGTTGTACATGCTCATCCATCCTCTCTTTCTGTCAGAAGCTTCGTCAAACCGCCAGGCAGAGCGCACCGGCGGGGAGGCAGCCCCCCCACAGGCGGAAAAACCGGACAAATCCGGCGCGCCGGGGAAGGGCGGCATTCCTCCGGGGACGCTCCCGCTCTGCAGTTTGACTGTTTCTTTGATGCCAAAGCTTACGCGCGTCCGCACATAAGCCTTTTTATACGATCGGGAACGAGTTTCCTATCGTATAAAAAAACCCGTCCTGTAAAAGGACGGGCACAATTTCTGTGACTCGTATACCACCTGTTACATCATACGCCCGTTTGGCAGACTGTCACGCTCCAGGGAGCGGGGATAGCCGATGCGGGAAATATGGTTTCCAATAACGCCGGAAACTGCGTTGGAGCCTACCAGACTGCCCTTTGAAATCTCCACAGTCGTTTGGCCCCACAACTCAGAAGGGATATTCAGCTGTTCTTACTCACACCGGTCTTCCACCGCCGCCGGCTCGCTGAAGCTTTCCGATACAGCCTACTGTCTTCGTCACAGTCTTTCTCTTTCTGCTTGCATTATACGGCGGAGCTGTCGAGATTGTCAAGACATTCTTTTCATTTGCCATATCTGTATATTACAAAGTGTTATTGTTCACGTTGCATCCAACGACACCGGGAACAGCAACATTATCCTTTCGCGCCAAAGCCGGATTTTTCCCCATCTTCCTCCTCTAAAAGCCGGGTCACATTCCCGTAGCCGTCAATCGCCCTCCTGCATCTGGCTTCTACCTCCTCAGGCGTTTCCCCCTCCTCTGCATCGGGAAGCTGCCCATACTGCCTCTCATATTCGGCATCCGTTGGCAGCCTTCCATAGGCTTCACTCTCCATAAAGCTCCTCGTGATATTCCGGATGGCGGAAAGCTTCGCGTCCTTGAACAGGGCATATTCCACCTTATACGCGATCGGAATCGCCCCATTGCTTTCCACCACCCCAAAACCGGTGTAGACCAAATCCATGCATCCTTCCGCGGTCCGCTCCACCTCCTCTGCCGTCCGGCAGTTCACAAGCTTTTCCGCAAAACGCTCGTTTTCCCGCACAATGGACTGCACCTTTGCCCAGGATTCCGGATCGTTCTGCGTCAGATACTCTTCCTCCTCCTCAGACGGCTCCTCCCCATCCTGCAGCTTCTGATAAACAGAATGATAGACCGCCGCATCCGCATCCAACAGCGCCTGCCCTTCTCCCTTCCACAGCATGTTGAGCAAAACCTGCTTCCGTATTCTGTTCTGAATATCCTCTTCTCCCTCCGCCTGTCCAAGCTGCTTCCAGCGCATATACATTTCCAGCACCTTGCTCTTTTTGATATTCACATCCTGCATGCCATCGCACCCTTTTTCATCTTTTATTCACAATATTGCCTTTCACTCATCTATCCGAACAGTAACCTCCGTTACCGGCACGATTTCTCATGTTCTGCGCGTCGAACGCACAGAACTATTATTTTAGTATACCATGAAACCCCCGCGCGGTCAAAAAGTTCCTTGCGTTCTTCCTTCTCATAGGGTACACTAATAGTATCAAAATTACCATCTGTGCGATCAAAATGTGGCATCCCGGGCAGGCCAGCGCGTACCGGATGGCGAAAGGCACAGGGGCGGGCGGGCAGGCGCTGCCAGAGGCGAACCGGCAGGAGCGGACAGGCATTTTCCCACGGCTGATATCCAAAGCGGAGAAATTCCTCAAACCCGCAGAGCATTCCTGCATCAGGGCGCAAAACCGCCCAAACGAAGTGCGTTTTTTTGCGCCCTGATGCGCTTTGGAATGCGCCGCCGGTTTGATGGAATTTCCCGTTTTGGATATTGCCGTGGGAAAATGCCTGTCCGCTCCTGCCGGTTTGCCTCTGGCAGCGCCTGTCCGTCCGCCCCTGTGCCTTTCGCCATCCGGTGGGCTTTAGCCTTAGCCCGCCCGGGATACCGCAGTCCGTCTCACAAATGGCAAAATTCATGAAAAGGAGCTTCCTATGAAAGAGAACAGTAATGATAGCCGCCTCACGCGGGCGGAAAAAAGCTGGATTTTGTACGATGTGGCAAATTCCGCATTCATCATGATCGTCACGGCAACCATTCCGATCTATTTCCGCAGCCTGACGGAAAGCGCAGGCATGGCGGCATCCACCTCCACCTCGGTCTGGGGCAGCGCGACCAGCATTTCCATTCTGATCCTCGCCATTCTTTCCCCGATCCTGGGCGCGATCGCGGACTATGAAAATATGAAGAAACGGATTTTTACAATCTTCTTCGCACTGGGCATCACAGGCGGCGTACTGTTTACCTTTGCCCCGAACTGGATTTCCTTCCTGATCTTTTTCATCCTGTCCCGCATCGGCTATGCGGCGTGTAATATTTTTTATGATGCCATGCTTGTGGACGTCACGACGGATGAGAGGATGGACCGGGTCTCCACCTTCGGATATGCCTTCGGATATATCGGCAGCTGCATTCCCTTCATCGCCGGGCTGCTTCTTATATTAAATAATGAAACGCTGGGACTTCCCATGGTGACAGCCACCCGGATTTCCTTCGTCATCACCATGGTCTGGTGGGCGGTCATGACGATTCCCCTGTATAAAAATGTGCATCAGCGCTACAGCCTGCCCCGCCAGGAGCATGTGATTTCCCATACCTTCAAGCGGCTGGGCGCCACCTTCCAGAAGCTGAAAAAGGATAAAAGCCTGCTGTTTTTCATCATCGGCTATTTCTGCTATATCGACGGCGTTTACACCATCATTTCCATGTCCACCACCTACGGCGCTGAGGTCGGCATCGATTCCAACGCCATGGTTCTGGCTCTTTTGCTCACCCAGTTCGTCGCCTTCCCCTGCTCCATCGCGAGCGGCATACTGGCAAAAAAATTCGGTACCATGAAGCTGATCAAGGTTTTCATCCTCATGTATATGGTCATCTGCGTGATCGGCTTCGGTCTGGATACGGAGCTGGAGTTCTGGATTCTGGCAATCTGCGTAGGAATATGCCAGGGCGGCATTCAGGCGCTGTCCCGCTCCCATTTCGGAAAGCTCATCCCCAAGGACGAATCCAGCGAGTATTTCGGCTTTTTCGATGTGTTCGGAAAATTTGCGGACTTCTTCGGTCCCCTGATCATTTCCGCCTGTGCCTTTTTCCTGCATGAATCCAAATACGGCGTGCTGTCCCTGATCCTTTTGTTCGCGATCGGCTTTTTCCTGATCACGAAATCCGAAAAGGCAGGAACCGCCAAAGGCTGACCGCTGTTCAATCGTAACAGTTCAGACGATTCTGCACTGTTACGGCAAATCATGAAATAAAGGAGCAATATTGAAATGGGAAAACAAAACCTGACCCTGATGACCGACCTCTACGAGCTGACCATGATGCAGGGCTATTTCAAAAATAAAGACCGCAACGAAACCGTCATCTTCGACGCCTTTTACCGCAGCAATCCGATGAATTCCGGCTATGCAATCTGCGCCGGCCTGGAGCAGGTGATCGAATACATCAATCACCTCCATTTTTCCGAAGAGGACATCGACTACCTGCGCGGCCTTGGCATCTTTGAAGAGAATTTTCTGGACTATTTAAAGGATTTCCATTTTTCCGGCGATATCTACGCGATTCCCGAGGGCAGCGTCATGTTCCCCCGGGAACCCATGATCAAGGTGATCGCGCCCATCATGGAAGCGCAGCTTGTGGAGACCGCCATTTTGAACATCATCAATCATCAGAGCCTGATCGCCACCAAAACCTCCCGGGTCTGCTACGCGGCGCGGGGCGACGGCATTATGGAATTCGGGCTGCGGCGCGCCCAGGGACCGGACGCGGGCACCTATGGCGCGCGGGCTGCCATGATCGGCGGCTGTGTGGGCACCAGCAATGTGCTGGCGGGACGGCTTTTTGACGTGCCCGTCATGGGCACCCACGCCCACAGCTGGATCATGAGCTTTCCCGATGAATACACCGCCTTTAAGACCTACGCGGATATGTACCCGTCCGCCTGCACTCTGCTGGTGGATACCTATGACACCTTAAAATCCGGCATTCCAAACGCCATCCGGGTTTTTAAGGAAATGCGGGCGCAGGGCATTCCCCTGACGCGCTACGGCATTCGCCTGGACAGCGGCGACCTCGCTTATCTTTCCAAGAAGGCGCGCAAAATGCTGGACGAAGCGGGATTTCCCGACGCGGTCATCGCCGCCTCCAACGATCTGGATGAAAGCCTGATCGACAGCCTGAAGGTGCAGGGCTGTAAGATCACCTCCTGGGGCGTGGGCACCCATCTGATCACCAGCAAGGACTGGCCCTCCTTCGGCGGCGTTTACAAACTCGCCGCCATCGCCGACAGCAGCACCGGAGAATTCATCCCCAAGATCAAGCTTTCGGAAAATTCCGAAAAGGTCACCAACCCGGGCAACAAAACCGTTTACCGCATTTATGATACCAAAACCGGAAAGCTCCGGGCGGATCTGATCTGTCTGGTGGGAGAGACCTTCGACGAGGCCAGCCCCCTGGTTTTGTTCGATCCCAATGAGCCCTGGAAAAAGACGAAGCTTTTGCCGGGAGAATACCGCATGCGGGAAATGATGATTCCGGTTTTCCAAAAGGGTGTCTGCGTTTATCAATCGCCAAAGGTTATGGAAATCCGTTCTTACTGTGCGCAGGAGCTTGATACGCTCTGGGATGAGACCCGGCGGCTTGTCAATCCCCATAATGTCCACGTAGACCTGTCCCAGAATCTCTACGATATGAAAATCGGGCTGCTCAATCAGATGAGCAATCCCGGCTGAGCCGCGCATTACCGTAACGCTTCAGACAGGTCAGAACTGTTATGTCAGGCCATATCAATTAGAGAAATTTAAGAGAAAACAAAAGCTTTTTTAGAAATTCTGTGTTAAAATGAGTGATGGTGTGTGGTACTTGTTTATGGCAATGCAATTGCCGGAAGCAAAAGCAACATTCCGGCTCCAGGTACACCAACCGGCTTTTGAGGCGACGTGCCCGCACCATCATATTTCTCATGGGAGGTAGACATGCTAAAAATTATTACGGATTCTGCTACCGATATGCCGAAGTGGATCGTGGAGCGTTTTGGGCTGCATGTGATTCCGACACCGGTGGTCATTGACGATGTGGATTATCTGGACGGTGAAACGATTCGGAGTGACGAATTTTATAAGATTCTGGACGACGTAAACAGAGATGTCAAGACCTACCACATCAATCCCGATATGTTTGAACAGGCTTTCCGTCCTTATGCGGAGCGTGGGGATTCCGTCCTGTATCTTTGCTTTTCTACGGGCATTGCCGGCACCTTCAATGCGGCAAATCTGGCGAAGCAGGCGGTTTTGGAGGATTATCCTGATTTCGATCTGACGATCATTGACGGGAAATCCGCATCCATCGGGTTCGGTGTGATTGTCTATAAGCTGCTGCTTTTACAGGAGCAGGGGGCGGATAAGGAAAAGCTGATCCGCGCGGCGGACTTTTTTGTCAGCCATGTGCATCATGTTTTTACCGTCAGCACATTGAAGTATCTGATCAAGGGAGGACGGCTTTCCAAATTTAAAGGTACAGCCGGAGAGCTTCTCGATATGAAGCCGATTCTCATTGTAGATAAGGAAGGGCGGCTGCAGGTCTTAAAGACCGTGCGCGGGCACAAGAAATCCCTGAAAGCCCTGGTGGATTACGTCAATGAAAATATCGCTGATCCTTCCCGGCAGATCATGGGAATCTGCCACGGCGAAGATATGCAGGCGCTTTCCTATACCAAAGAGGTATTGCTAAACGCCATATCCCCGAAGGAGCTGGTGGAAGCTGTCGTTGGCTGTGCCATCGGCGCGCATACCGGACGCGGCATTGTCGGCATCGTCTTTTTCGATGCGCTCAGTGATGAGTTTGAACCCTGATCAAAGTCCCACAGGAATAACGGCACAAAGGGCTGTGAAGACCGGAAATGTTCCGGACCCTCACAGCCCTTTTCCTGCGGATCGATATCTGGCAGCGTTCGTGGCATTATCACTCATAACCAGAGACGCGCATTCCGTAACGAATTCTGCCATATTCTGCCCGCATGCACCCTTTTACGGCAGGGAAAGCTCCACCTCTATATCCTTTGCCTCCGTGCCCATCACATATCCGTCCGCGTCGAAGGTACAGATTTCCCCTTCCACCGTCGCGGTGGTGCTGCGGTAATAGCTTCCGTCCGCCAGCCGGTATCGCCAGCCGGTATCATCCATTTTCCATCCGGTAATTGCCACACCATGTGTCAGATAAGAATTCAGACCGATCTCTTCTCTCGTCTTATCATCCTGAAAATGCCACCATTCCGAAACGAGCCCATTAAAGCCCACCCGTTTCATATAAAGCGACAGCAGATCCGCCATCTCATTATTTTCTGACAGACAGGAATACCAGCTTAAGTCATGCATATCGGACTGCATATCGACCATTTCCCCGGTTTCCGCCTCCACCAGTGTCAGGTCGAGCGCGATCCCCCGGTTATGGGAGGACACTGTAGCCGCAAGGAAGGAAGAAAGATGGTAACGGCTGTTCATCATGACCTCCCCAAAGGTCGGCAGCCTCTCTCCTTCCAGCTCCACCGGCATACCGTTTTGGGTGGAAACCTTTTCCCTGAGCATGCCCTCCATCGTATTGTACAGAAAGCGCGTGGATTCATTCGGACGGAACGCGTCATATATGCGCAGACGGTACCCGTCCTGTGCCACATCCTCTGCCGCCTGCAAAAGCAGTCCGGTGCAGGGATAGAGATAGGGAACCAGAAAATCATGATTTTCCAGGCAAACATTCTGATATCCCTTCACCACCGTATCCGTTATGCCCGGGATGTCATAGCCATGCACCCGGAAAATGGAGGCATAGCTGTTCGCGATGTCATATTCACACACATCCCCCAGATATTCCGACAAATTAATCATGCAATAGCGGGAATCCACATAGCCGTAATTCCCCCGGTATCTGACCTGAAAACGTCCGTTTTCCTCTGACAGGACGCACAGCGCCGTCCCCGCCGGAATCTGCGCCACCACCTCATTGGATTCGGCATCAGAAAGCAGGTTCAGATTCACAATCGGCCATATCGTACAGTATCGCGTCGAAATGCCCGTGCGGAAGGATAACACCTCCGGCTGTACCGTGAAATCCTCTTCGTTCTCCCGTTCCTCCTTGCGGTAGGCGACCACACGGAAACGCACCGTTGTGCCGGAGGGAAGACGGTCCGTCTCATAAACCCTCTCCTGCGTCCAATCCAGCACGGCCTTTGTGGTCCATGCATTTTCCCTTTCGGACCACTGCTGCACCTCATAGGTATCTCCCCTGGTTTCCTCCCAGGTCATCCGGTAGAGCCTGTCCCCGATTTCCTCATAGGAAAGCGCAAGAAGCGTGCCGGATAAATCATCCCGTTCCACCACAATCACATCCGACAGAGGGCTGTAATAGACGCAGCCGTCGCCCCTGCGCATCGTGCGCACAGCGATCCTGGCCGGCCGTTCCTGCCTGGGCATATCAATATCGTCTCCAAAGCTTAAGCGAATGGAATCCTTGCCGATCACCCTGACGGACTGCCACACATCATTTTCATCCAGCCGAAACACCTCATACAGATTTCCTGCGCCAAAATTCCAGTTCACGGTCAGGCTCATTTTCTGCGGGTCCAGCTCCTCCTGCAAAACCGGGCGCTCCAGATGCATTGGGCGCACCGTCACCGGCTTTTTACGGCTCGTCCGCTCGCAGGGATTCCCCATGCGGTTTACGGTATACCGTACCGCCTGAAACTGCAGCAGAATTTCCTGATTCGGGCGTATCCCATCCATCGTCACAGAATTTTCCGTAAACTCCCCATACAGGACATAATCCCGCTGTTCCAGATCATACATATAAACCCGGCAGGCACTGGCATTGATCGTCTCCGGCCATGTCAGCTGCAGCCTGTCCTCTTCCAGACAGACCTCCAGCCTCCCTCTTCCCAACCCGGGATTCAAACCGCCCGGCACAAAAACATACAGCAAAAGGGCAAGACACCCCAATATGAGCAATGCTGCAGTTACCACCAGCGCAGGAAAAAAATAGCTGATCAGACCTTTTTTCCGGCTTTTGCCTGTCGGTATGAATTCATAATTTCCCGCTTTTTTCTTCTTTTTTTGTTTCAAACCCTTGAACTCCTGATCAAAAGCTGACGCTCCACTCGGTTCCTCTGTTTAACGGCTTCACCGGATAATTCTTATAGGTCTTCTGATACAGGTCATAGCCCTTTGCATCCTGCATTTCCGCATCAAAGATATACCATGCATCTCCTATTTTGATTTCCACCCAGCCATGAGGTGTCACGCCGCCTCTTGCCGCCTTGATCGTCCCCGTAACGACCCGGACATCGTAGCCCAGCCCTTTGGCAAGGTAGGCAAAACCGGCTGCATACCGGTAGCAGTTTCCCTGTCCGGTGGTCAGAATCTCCAGCGCGTATGTGCCCGTCCAATCCCCGCTCGGCGTTTCATAGCTTCGTTTATAGCTGCAGGTATCTATAATATACTGATAGCATGCGCGCAGCTTCTCCGCATTGGTCATTTCCGGCGTGGTCACAGCGGCAATCGCCGTATTCACCACCTGCGCCAGCGGAGAGTTGGATACCGCCCTGCCGTCGCTGCCGATCTCATAATTGCCCACAGTCGTGTTGACCGCCATCGTTCCGTCCGCATGGAAAAAATAGAGGCCGTCCGGCAGCTGCAGCCACCCCGTCGCCATCGTTCCTTCCGGATACAGATAATAGGTCTTCCCGTCCACCACGGTCATACCGACCTGTATGTAGCCGTCCTCGCTCAGATGATATTTCAAACCGAATATATCCAGCCAGCTGTCCGTAAGCCACGTGCCGTCATAATTCATCCACCGGACGCCTTCCTCCTGCTGGATGAAACCGTACAGCCCCAGCTCCGTCGCCTGTACGGAAAGCCCGTTCAAACAACACAGACCGCCGGCCAGCAAAGCTGCCGCCAGTATCCTTCGCATTTTTTTCATGATTCAATACTCCCCTCTTTCGTTCGCTTTCCGCGCACAATGGGCGCATCTGACAAAAACCTGTTTTATGATGAAATCATACCCTCAGCTCTTCCCTTCTGCCACAGAGTCTGAAAGGTAATCACGCATTACTTTCACATGGCCTGCGCGATGAACGCGCAGGCCTGTCCGAATGGTAACTGAAAATTCACTATGCGATCACTTTCTGGAACATGCTCTTGGCAACGCCACAGATCGGGCATACCCAGTCATCCGGAATATCCTCAAATGCTGTGCCAGGCGCAATGCCATGCTCAGGGTCACCCTTTACAGGATCGTAAGTATAGCCACAGGGATTACAAAAATATTTGTCCATTCTATTCATCTCCTTTCCTGTTGGTATTATCAATAATATCATATCCGCAAAATTTTATCAATCACTACCACCACCCTTTTTTTCGATAAAAAAATGTGCTATAATCAAATGGCGCGCAGCAAAAGCGTCGCCATTTTGGCTCATCTGAATAGCAACGCCAAAAGCGATCATGGCATTTCCTTTATAAATGCCCCTGCAAAGGAGAAATCATGAATATTTTCAAAACACAGCTTTCCTCCGGCGTCGGCAACACATACCGTTTCGGACGCTGGCTTTGCCTGTCCACCCTCACCGGTCTGCTCGTCGGCTTCATCGGAGTTTTGTTCAATTTCGGCATGAAATATGCCGGCGACTTCCGCGCCGCCTATGGCTGGCCTCTGCTGCTTTTACCGTTGGCGGGCGTTCTCATCGTCTTTCTGTACCGCTTTTTTGATTATGAGAGCAATGCGGGGACGGATACGGTAATTGAATGCATCCAATACGATGCCGAATCCTATGTTCCGCTGAAAATGGCGGTGCTCATTTTCATTTCTTCCATCCTCACTGTCGTCTGCGGCGGCTCGGTGGGGCGGGAAGGCGCCGCCGTACAGATCGGCGGCAGCATCGGCAGGCAGCTGGGGGAACGTTTCCGCCTTAGCGGCGAGGATAAAAAGATTCTGCTGATGAGCGGCATCAGCGCCGCCTTTTCCGCGCTGTTTGGCACTCCCATGGCGGCAGCCTTTCTTCCCATGGAAATGGCGAATGTAGGCATTCTTTACTACCCCGCCTTAGTCCCCTGCATCTGGTCCTCCATCGTCGCATGCCTGCTGGCCAATGCGCTGCATGCCCCCGCTGAACACCTGACCGTATCGGAGAATATCACCCTGAATCTGCCCCTTTGCCTGCTGGTGATCGTTCTGGCAATTCTGTGCGCTCTCGTCAGCGTGCTCTTCTGCGAAGCCCTGCACCGCATAGAGCACCTTTTAAAAAAGCTGCTGCCCAATTCCTACCTGCGCATCATTGCCGGTGGTCTGATCGTCATCGCCCTGACCGCCATCCTGCGCACCACGGATTATCTGGGACCCGGCATGCAGATGATCGAGCTGTTTTTGGAAGGACATGTCATTCCCTTTGCCTTCCTGCTCAAAATCCTCTTCACCGCCGTCACCATCGGCTCCGGATACAAGGGCGGCGAAATCGTCCCTTCCTTTTTCACAGGAGCGGCCTTCGGCGCGCTTTTCGGCTCCCTGACCGGTTCCAATATACCGTTATGCGCCGCAATCGGCATGGCGTCCGTCTTCTGCGGCGTCACCAACTGCCCCGTCACGGCAATGCTCATCGCCTTTGAGCTGTTCGGCTTCGACCATTATGCCTACTATATGATCGCCATCGCCATCAGCTATATGCTGTCCGGCTATTACGGTCTTTACCGTTCCCAGAAAATTCTGCATCCCAAGCTCGGGAACAGTCAAAAAGGCGCGCAGGCTTAATGCGCGCTCTTTTTGACATCACTGCTCCATCTGCCTGCCCAGAAATCCCGCTGCCGACTGAATGAGCTTTTGCTCCACATCCCCCATGCCGGTGCGCGGATCGTTATTCAACAGCACAACGGAACCGATCACATCCCCCTCGCAGATGATCGGGCTGATTGCCTCATGGACATAGTCCTCCGTACCCTCGCTCGCCACCTGCACGAAATTTTTTTCACCCTTTGCCGCCATCACATATTCCCGGTTTTCTATGCGTTCCTCCAGCTCCTTGCTGATCGCCTTTCCCAGCACCTGCTTACAGCCGCCCGCCGCCGCGATGAACTGATCCCGGTCGGAAATGAGCGCCACATGCCCGGAAACCTGCGCCAGGCTCTCCGCGTACTGCTTCGCAAAGGTGCTCATTTCCCCGATGGGTGAATATTTTTTCAGGATGATCTCCCCCTCCCGGTCCGTGAATATTTCCAGCGGATCCGCTTCCCGGATCCGCAGGGTGCGGCGGATCTCCTTTGGAATGACGATTCTTCCCAGGTCATCTATCCTTCTCACAATTCCCGTTGCTTTCATATTTAAAAACCTCCATCTCACACAGAATCCCACCCCTTCATCCGGGCAGGCATGAATTTGCTTTGAGACTATTATCTGTAAAGGAAGGAATTTTATACCGGAAAAATCAATCCCGCCATTCTTATAAAAAAAACGGACTTCCATCAGCTGTCCCGGAAGTCCGTTTTTTCATCGTCAATTTTTTCTGATCACCACGCCCTCCAGCGGCTCCAGACATCCGTCCGCCCTGCCGTAGAGCACGCTTCCTTCCGGCAGCGCCACCTGCACTCTGTGCCGGTTAAAATTCTGGATAAACACATAGGAAGCGCCGTCCTTTGTCCGTTCCGATACCTCTACGCCCTCCGGGATCTGCCCATCGAAAATCCTTTCGATTCCCGCCTCCCGCACGAGCTTTTCATACAGGTCGTCATAAAAAGCCTGCTCTGCATCCGCGCACACGTAATATGCCCTGCCCTTTCCGAATACGTTGCGCAAAAGCGCGGGCATGCCCGCATAGAAATCCTCCCCGTACACCATGAGGGTTTCCGCCGTGGTGGGCTTTACCAGCTCGCACAGATATTTACACGCATAGCCGTCCTTTCTGCCATCCCCACGCACGACGCCTTCCGCGCGCTGACCCTCTGCCGCGCAATCTCTGTCAGCGCCCAGTTCCTTTACCGCATCGTCATTTTTCCGGCAGATCCGGTTCTCCTCCCAGTCATACAGCCCGTCGATTTCCTCCGCCCGCAGCCCAAACACATCCATCAGCCCGTGCGGCCTTCCGCCCAAAAAGCACCTGTCGTTTTCGTCCACCACGCCCGACCAGTAGGTCAGCACGAAGGTTCCTCCGTTTTCCACGTACCGTCTGACCTTCTCTGAAAAGCCCTCCCGGAACAAATACTGCATGGGAGCCGCCACGAAGCGGTAGCCGTCCAGCGGGCAGCGCTGGTCGATCACATCCACGTTCAGCCCAAGCCTGCGCAGAGCGCGGTGGGATTTTTCCACGCTTTCCTGATAATGCAGTCCCTCATTGCGGGGTCCCTTTGCGCCTTCCATCGCCCAGCAGTTTTCCCAGTCATAAAGCACCGCCGCCTTCGCCTCTTTATGGGAGCCTGCCACCTCTCCCACAAGCTCCAGCATGTTTCCCGCTGCGCACACCTCCTGAAAGGTTCTGGTGTCCCTGCCGTCATAGTGGTCGATCACCGCACCGTGAAACTTCTCCTCAGCGCCGCGGCTTTTGCGGAGCTGGAAATACATGGAGCCGTCCGCGCCATGGGCGATGCTCTGCAGGGCGGCAGCCTCCAGCATGCCCGGTTTTTTCAGCTTGCTCACCTCCTGCCAGTTGGTGGCGCCGGGGGTGGATTCCATCAGCAGGAAAGGCTTTCTTTTGAGCCCATAGATCACATCGTGCCAGAACGCCGTCTCCTGCGCGGTCTCCCACTCCTTTTCCCTATGCCAGGTAGGATAGCTGTCCCAGGAGGCGATGTCAAACTTCTCCGCCTGCTTATAATAATCGATGCCGCCGAACCGGTACATAAGATTGGCGGTCGCCGGTTTCTTATTTCCCGCCCTGCGCAGGGCATCGATTTCCCGCTCCATGAAATCGATGGTCTGATCGGATACAAACCGTCTCCAGTCAAGGGAAAGTCCCATGATGGATTCCTCCCCCAGCGGCGAAGGGCTCTCCACCTGTTCAAAGCTGTCGTAGGTATGGCTCCAGAAGGCGGTGCACCAGGCATCGTTTAAGGCGTCGATCGTCCCGTATTTTTCCCGCAGCCATTTCCGGAACGCATCCTGGCAGAGCGGGCAATGACACTCCCCGCCATATTCATTGGAAATATGCCACATTTTTACAGCGGGATGATCGCCAAACCGCTTTACCAGCTCTGTATTGATTCGCTGCACCTTTTCCCGGTAAACGGGCGAGGTCAGACAGTGGTTATGCCGCCCGCCGAACAGGCTGCGCTGCCGCATGGCGTTGACCCGCAGGATCTCCGGATACCGGTCCGCCATCCAGTGGGGACGCGCGCCCGAAGGGGTCGCGAGAATGACGGATATGCCGTTTTCATACAGTCTGTTGATGATCCGCTCCATCCAGTCCAGCTCGTAAACTCCTTCCCTGGGCTCCAGCTTTGCCCAGGAAAATATTCCCAACGATACCGTATTGATCTTCGCTTCCCGGAACCGTTCGATATCCGTCTCCAGAATTTCCGGCATGTCCAGCCACTGATCCGGGTTATAGTCCCCGCCGTGCATGAGATATGCTTTTTCCATACAAAAATACCTCCTATCGATATTGCTCCACAATTTCAACGCTGTCAAGGCTGCATGCCGCGCCGTCTTCCATCGCAGGCCATTCCTCTAAAAATACGGGCGCATTTTCCTGCAGGGCATACACCACAATTTTCACCCTGTCAGGAAAGTCAAAATATCCAAGGGAAAGCGGTACCTTCTGCCCGGTATAGAAATGGTCGTTTATTTTTTCCTCACCGGCAAAAATCTCCATCCGGTTCCCGGAATAGGACAAAAGCAGCAGCGTATCCCTTCCTGTCAGGCGGTCCCGGTTTTCCAGACCGGATATGGTAATCTCATAAACCGCTTTTTCTGCGTCCCTGGAAAGCAGCGCAGGCTCTGCCGTGGCTGCCGTTTCCTCCAGCCGTCTTTCATAGACGGTAAAGCGCCCTTCCCGCCCGCATGGAGAAAAGCCCGGCAGACTTTCCTCAGGCGGGGTAGGATAGCAGCGGATACGGGTATCCTTTTGCCCCGTCACCCTGATCACGCCGTCCTCTTCCCAGACAAAATCCTGCGCCAGAATCAGATAATCCTGGTCCAGACGCACCCTGCCCGCCATAAGCGCATCACCGCGGGAAAGCAAAAGGATATCCGCCCGTTTTTCTCCTTCCCATATAAATTCCGGCTCCCTGTCCCCGTAAAAGATCCAGGTATCGCCTTCCTTCGTATGCAAACGGCAAAACGGCGTTGCCAGCGCGCTGCGCAGGCATGCCTCCCCCAGCTTCATCCGATAGGGGAAAAAGCCGAAATCCCCGTCCGGGATATCAACCGGCCCAAATTCCACATTTTCCCCTTCGCATATGCCGGTCAGCATGACATTTTTATGATCCTCCATCCGGTAACGCCTTTGATAGTTGTTATAGAACACATATCCACACTCCGCGTTATGCCTGCAGGAAATCCGCAATGTATGAAAATCCTCCGGCCTGACTGCGGGCGGCGTAATATCCAGCCCCATTTCCGCCAGCTCCCCGCCGAAGTCCTCCAGGAAATATGCCAGCAGCCTGACCTCCCGGTAGCTGTCGGAAATCGTGCCGTACTGCCGGATGGGCGCGTTGAAATCATAGTTGATTTCCGGCAGATCGTTGTAATAGCCGGTCGCTCTGCTCTCCTGCAGGGTGGAAAGCTTTCCCTTCGGATTGCTTCCCCCATGATACATATAGTAGCCCAGAAGAGAAGCGCCGTTGCCCAGCTTCACAAGGGACATCGCCCCGATATCCCTTCCCTCCGCCACCGGTCTTCTGTGGGACGTCACCTGCAGGCCGCCCCCCAGCTCCGCCGTCAGGAAGGGATATTGGGAGGCGTCAAAGGTGAGATCATTCTCCACATGATGATCGCTGGCGATCAGCTTATCGTTGCGCAGATAGCTGAACACGAAATTCGCGTTCGGCTCCAGCTCCGTGATCCGCTGGTCCCAGGGCGCTTCACAATATCCCCCCATCACAGGGAGCAGATCGCCGATGCAGGCGCCGCCCCAGCCCGTCGCGGTATAATAGGGCACGCGAAAGCCGATTTCCTTCGCCAGTGCGGTGAGCGTGCGGATGTGAGCTTCCCCCGGCTCTCCCCGCAAACCTCCCACATGCCCGTATTCGTTTTCGATCTGGAGGCCGATGATTGGTCCGCCGTCCTCATGCATCATGCCCTTTGCCTGTTCAAAAAGCTTTTCCCAGTAGCGCCGCACATATTGCAGATAGGCTTCGTCATTGCTGCGCAGCACAATGCCTTCCTCCCCTTTTTTCACAAGCCAGTCCGGAAAACCGCCGTTGCGGACCTCTCCGTGCACCCATGGGCCCGGACGCAGAAATACCAAAATCCCCACCTTTTTGCAGACTTCCAGAAATTTCTTCAGATTCCGGCAGCCGGTAAAATCAAAACAGCCTTCCTCCTCCTCATGATGAATCCAGATTTCATACGCGGATACGATCGAAACGCCGCCCGCCTTCATTTTCCGCAGGGATTCCTCCCATAGCTCTTCCCGATACCGGCTGTAATGCAGCTCCCCCATCACCGGAAACCAGGGCTGCCCGTCTCTTGACAGGCAAAGCCTGTTATAGCCATAATTTGTACGCATGCCCCTCTTTTCTCCGTTTCGTTATTATGTATAGCTTCTGTTTGTGGATTTCCGAAATAATATTTCGTAATCCATGATCACCTTTGTCTCATAATCCCTGCCGCGCAGACGATTGATCATCTGCTTCCCGACCATATTTCCCATCTGTCTGGCGGATATGTTGACTGCCGTAATCTGGGGGGAAAAGCAGTTCAGACTGGAGCTGTTATAGAGGGATGCCACCGCAATATCCTTCGGAATCCGGTAGCCCTCCGCCTGTAGTCTGGAAACGATGCGGGTGCAGACCACGTCGTCGCCGCATATGATGCATTCCACCTTTTGGGAAATCATATCGCCGATCACAGAATCCAGAAGATCCACCTTCAGCGTTCCCACGTAAAACGTCTGTATTTCTCTGGGAATGCCGTTCTTTAAAAGCGCTGTGCAAAATCCGTCATACCGGTTGCGGTTTACCCGGTAGGAAAGGTCCTCGACCACCAGGGCGAACCGCCGGAACCCTCTGCCGATCAGCAGCGAGGTCAGATGCTCCGCCGCTCCTTCATTGTCCGTGTCCACCTGGATAATTTCTTTATTGTCGCATTGACCGGTCATGCCCACCGGGAAGCCGATGTCCGTCAGATATTGCACCGCCTTATCATGATCCAGATTTCTCGTGAGAATGATGCCATCCACCTTTTTCTTTTCCACAAGCGCCTGTATGCCGGAAATATCACTCGCCGTTCCAACGGCAAGTAGCACATGAAACCCCATCAGCGTGGCGGATTCACAAATGCCGAGCAGACAATCCTGAAAGTAAGGATTCAGATTTTCGTACACGTCCGCCGGAAATACCACACCCAGATTTCCGGTGCTGTCCGCTGCCGGCGGCTTTGGCTGCTGTATCTTCCCCTGCTGCTCCGCATAGGTCATGATCCTGTCCCTGGTCGCCTCTCCGATCCTTCCCTTGCCGGACAGGGCGCGCGAAACCGTGCTTTTGGAAACGCCCAGATTTTTCGCCATTTCGTCCAAAGTCATTGCCCTTCCCTCCCCGCTTTCTATCATAACCCCATTCCGCCCAAAAAGCAAATGGGACTGCCGCTTTTTCCGCAACAGCCCCCGTGCCCGTGTATTGTTCAGACAAGTCTGAAGCATAACACGCTTCGCGCGATCAGTTCGCCTGCTTTTCAGCAATAAACGCTTCCGCCTGGCTGTTCATCTCCGCCAGAACATCCCGGATTCCCGCGCTTTCCAGCGCCGCTCTCAAATCCTCCAGAGACTTATCCACATCGCTCACAAGACCGCTCACCAGCGGATCATAGTAATTGCCCATCGCAGCCTCTACCGCAGCAAACTGTGTGCTCACCTTGGAGGAATCGAAATTAAATCCGTCAAATACATGAGGCGCTTTAATATTGTTGTTCCAGCTCTCCATCATGGCGTCAAAGGTATCATCCAGGGCAGTCCTGTCCTCGATATACTCGGTTCTCTGGATATCCGCATTATTCCAGCCCCAGTTACAGTTACTGGATACGCCGAAATTGGACTCGTCGATCACCTTGTACTGATCATCGCCGACCGCTTCCCAATGCTTTCCTTCAATGCCCAGCATGGCAAGATCCTGTACAGCCGGATTGGTATAGAACTCGTTGAGCACCATCATCGCTCTTTCCTTATGCTTGCTGTTGATATTGATTGCCACGCCGTTGTTGATATAGGACTGCACTCTCTTGGGCAGCGCCGAAACAGGATCCACCAGCGTCACATTCCATTCGGGATGCTCTGCGTTCGCCTGTTTTCCGAAGTTCTTACAGCTTCCGATATTCCAGACCATGCCCGCCGTTCTGCCGGTGAGCAGACCTGTCTGTCTTTCGTCGCTGGAGTTTAACACATCGGAGGACCAGCAGCCTGCATCCGCCAGCTCCTTCATCTGCTTACAGTAATCGGTAAAGCCGTCCCAATCCAGCAGATAGTAAAATTCATGATCGTCCGGGTCCTGCGCATGATAGAGCACCAGCTCTCCCGCATGAGGCGCGCCGCCCGTGGTGGCCAGTCCTTCCGCCTGGAAATACTGATACCAGGGTCCGCCCTGGCTGGCGTACATGCCGTCCGCCGCACAGGCAAGATAAAACTCCTTGAGTTCATCCCAGCTTGTGATCTGGGCAATCCCGTATTTCTCCATCAGATCCCCGCGGATCGCCAATACGTCCTGCGCGAACTCATTCTGGTAATTGGGCACCATATAAATCTGTCCGTCGATCTTCGCCTGATCCCATGCGACCTCCGGCACGACCTCCCAGATATCCGGCGCATAGGTCTGTATGAATTCCTCCGAAAGCGGATAGAAGCCGCCCAGAGAAACCGTCTGCTCATAATGGCACCAGCTGGATGCCGTAAAGATCAGATCAAAGTCCTCCTGAGAAGAAAACAGCAGGGAATATTTCGTGTCATGCTCGCCCCAGGAAAGGAAATCCACGCTTATGGAGCAGTTGAGCTTCTCCTCTAAAATCTCATTGATCTTTCCGTAAACCTCGTCAAAATCCGGTGTGCGGTCACCGATCAGATACATTTTCAGATCCAGATGCTCAGAGGTGTCCACAGCGCCTGCGCTCTCCTGACTCCCCTCATCTACAGATGCATCCGCCTGCTCCTGTCCGGTCCCCGCGCTGTCTGCCGCCGGAGTATCCGCCGGCGTATTGCCCGCGCTGTTGCCACAGCCGGTCAGCATGCCAACTGTCATTGCTGTCCCGAGCAGCAAGGCCAAAACTTTGTTCATTCTGTTTTTCATAAAGTCCTCCTTTTCCTATTGGATAGTAACCGGTTTCATTTTCCGGTGGCATATGACAACCGCTTTTTCCAAAGCGGATATACCCATCTTTATATCATCCCTTCACCGCGCCGATGGTGATACCCTGTACAAAATATTTCTGCACCATCGGGAAGGCAAGGATAATCGGTCCGGTCACGACGATCGTCAGCGCCATTTTCAGCGTCTGGGTCGGCAGAGCCATGGAACTGACCACAGCGCCGCTGACGGCATTATTGGCGATCAGCTTTTTATAGGCTTCAATATCATTCACCTTCTGATACAGGAAGTACTGCAGCGGATATTTGGTATCCGATTTTATGTACAGCATCGCATTGTACCAGTCGTTCCAGTATGCCAGCGCAATGAACAGGCCAACCGTCGCCAGCGCCGGCTGAATGAGCGGCAGCACCACCTGAAACAGCGTGCGCACCTCACCGCAGCCGTCAATTTTCGCCGCGTCCACTAAAGAATCCGGAATTGCGGAAATATAGCTTTTCATGACGAGCAGGTTGTATACGGAAAACACCAGCGGCAAAAGCAGTGCGAAATAGCTGTCCTGCAGCTTCAGTGTCTGCGTATACAAAACGAAGGTCGGAACCAGCCCTCCGGAGAACAGCGTTGTAAAATAGAAGAAAAAGGAAAAGCCGTTTCTCCACTCAAAGTCCTTTCTGGACAATACATAAGCTGTCATCGTCTGTACCAGCAGTCCGATCACCGTACCGACCGCAGTCAGCCCGAACGTTGTGGCATAGGCGCGAAATACCACAATCGGCTCCTTAAATACGGTTTTATACGCTTCCAGCGACAGATCCTGCGGCAAAAGAGAGAATCCGTTTGCCGTAATCGCAGTCTCTGAAGAAAAAGAGCCAGCCAGAATCATCAGAAAGGGAATCAGGCATAAAAGCGCCATCAGGCCGGTGAAGCCATACGCGATGATATTGAGCGCCATCACGTCCTTTCCTTTTTTCACTTTTCCCAAATGATTGATTGCCTCAGCCATTTTTTCACTTCCTTTCCCTTAAAACAGCGCGTAGTCTCTGTCATACAGACCGACGAGCTTGTTGACCACAGTCACCGTCACAAAGCAGAGCACCGACTGGAACAGCCCGATTGCCGCAGACATGCCGAAGTCGTTGCTGGAAATCAGCGCCCGCATGGCGAGCGTATCAATGACGTCCGTATAGTTATACAAAAGACCGTTGCTGCCGACCAGATTGTAAAACATATCGAAATTGCCTTTGAAAATGCCTCCCACGCTCATCAAAAGCAAAATTACCATTGTGGGCATGATCATCGGAATCGTCACTCTGAAAATTCTCTGGAACACATTCGCCCCGTCGATTGCCGCCGCCTCATATATGGAGGTATCGATGCCCATGATCGCCGCCAGATACATAACCGAGCCATACCCCACGCCTTTCCATATGTTGAAGAAAAGCAGGATAAAGGGCCAGGCCTGCGGCGTCGTATAAAAGGCGATCTTCTCTCCGCCAAGCGCGGTGATCAGCCGGTTCAAAAATCCATAATCCGAGCTGAAAATGTTAAAGGCCATGACGCCCACGATAACCCAGGAAATGAAATAGGGCAAAAACATCATGGACTGGGATATTTTCCGGAACCGTTTTCCGTGTATCTCCGTCAGGAAAACCGCAACCGCAACCTGCGTAAAGGTGCCGACCAGGATAAACGCTATATTGTACAGGACCGTGTTCCTGGTCACCAGCCCCGCCTGCCCGGATTTAAAAAAGAACTTAAAATTTTCCAGACCGTTCCAGGGACTGCCCCAGATGCCGCCCGCATAGTTATACTTCTTGAATGCCATCACGATGCCCGTCATCGGATAATAGGCAAAAATCAGCGTGTAGATCACCGCCGGGGCCAGCATCAGAAGATAAACGCGGTATTTACGCAGCTTTTTCAAAAAACCTTTGATTCCGCTTTTCTCCTTCATAATTCCTCCTTTTCTTTTGCGCAATTTGTTGCTCAACGCGCAATTCATATTTCTTAAAATATATTATATATTCACCACATTTTTCTGTCAATTAACAGTATTTCTAATATATTTGCCCCAGCAAAGTGCAACTTCTCCAAATTTTTCCCGCTTTTGCGCAATATTTATCATTTTTGTTGCGCATCGCAGGTCATTTGCCACCAACAAAAAAAAGGAAACGGCACAGCCCTGCAATCCTGGCTGCACTGTTTCCTTTTTCCTGTATTTTATTGGATTTTTCGTTACTATTCAGACGTGTCTGAATAGTAACGGTTTTTCCGTATTTCATGTCACCGGCGCAGCCTGCTGCCCCTGCAGCGACTTCGCCCGCCGCACGCTCTCCACATAGCTGTCATTCGCCTTTTCGAGCAGATATTTCACCCCAAGCATCGCGCCGTTGCGCAGGTCCTCCAGCGTTTCTACCTGCTGCATGGTCGGTTCCGCCGGGGAAACCACGCGGCTCTGCCAGACCGCCATGCAGCCGGTGAACTGCACCAGCCAGTAAAGCGGCTCCATCCCTTTTTCCATCTGTCCATGCAGCCAGGCGGTATCCTCCCCCGCCAGCTCCATCAGCTTATTGATGTGAGAAGGGGCAGGTTCTTCCACCCTCCCGTCCGGCAAAATGATGCATTCGCAGGTTTCCTCTTCGTCCCTCTGGTGCAGATCGATAAATTCAATCGGTTTCATCCTCTTCGCCCTTATACCAGAGACTTATTCAGATAAGCCTCCTGCTCCGCCGTCAGCGTATCGATCTTTTTGCCCAGAAACGCCAGCTTTCTCGCCGCAACATCCTCATCCACGCTGCGGGGCACATCGATCAGCTTCTCCGTAAGCTCGCTGCCATGCTCCACCAGATATTTGGCGGAAAGCGCCTGAATCGCAAAGCTCATATCCATGATCTCCGCGGGATGTCCGTCGCCGCAGGCAAGGTTCACCAGACGGCCTTCGCCCAGGACGAAAATCCACTGTCCTGTGGGAAGCTTGTAGCCCATGATATTCTTGCGCATTTCCTTGCTTTCCACCGCGATCTGGCGCAGGCGGGCGATGTCGATCTCACAGTCAAAATGTCCCGCGTTGCAGAGGATCGCACCGTCCTTCATCACCGCAAAATCCTCTTCGTCGATGACCTTGTCACAGCCTGTCACGGTGACAAAGAAGTCGCCCAGCTTCGCCGCTTCCACCATCGGCATCACCTCAAAGCCATCCATCACCGCTTCGATCGCCTTAACCGGATTCACCTCCGTCACGATCACCTTCGCGCCAAGGCCCTTGGCGCGCATCGCCACGCCCTTGCCGCACCAGCCATAGCCCGCGACAACCACGTTTTTGCCCGCAACGATCAGGTTGGTCGTGCGCATCACGCCGTCCCATACAGACTGACCCGTGCCGTAGCGATTGTCAAAAAAGTGCTTGCAGTCCGCGTTGTTGACGCGCACCATGGGGAATTTCAGCTGTCCCGCCTTGTTCATCGCCTCCAGACGGATAATGCCTGTGGTGGTTTCCTCACATCCGCCGATGATGGCGGGAATCAGATGGGTCAGCTCCGTATGTATCATATGCACCAGGTCGCCGCCGTCGTCGATCACGATATTCGGTCCTGCCTCCAGAACCGCGCGGATGTGCCTGTTATATTCCTCCTCTGTCGCGCCGTACCAGGCATGGACCTCCAGCCCTGCCGCCACCAGCGCCGCCGCCACATCGTCCTGCGTGGAAAGCGGATTGGAACCTGTCACATACATTTCGGCGCCGCCTGCGGCCAGCACCTTGCACAGATACGCGGTCTTCGCCTCCAGATGCACGGAAAGCGCAATTTTCTTCCCCGCAAAGGGCTTCGTCTGCGCAAATTCCTTTTCCAGGGTCCTCAAAAGGTCACAGTTCCTTTTGACCCATTCGATTTTCTGTTCGCCGGATCCGGCCAAATTGATGTCTCTGATTTCACTGCTCATACGTTTTCTCCTTCTGCCGCCGCTGCGGCGCATAAGTTGTGACAGCCCGGAAAATGACGGGCCGTTACCATAAGTTTTCAATCAGCCGAATTTTTATTTGAGTGTTGGTCGTCTGCCCTGTCAACACTGTTTTTGTCGTCCGTTTCTATGGTAGCAAAACTAACGCTTTTTTTCAACTACATTTTCACATTCCGGAGATCTTCCAGGACTGTAAATGTTTCAGGATATCGCCATTTTCAAGCGCCGCAAGCGCGCCCTTGGCCCATCCGGGAAATTCTTCCTGCTCACAGGCAAAAAACAGCGTGACAAGGGGTGAAAGGACCGCGTCCGCCTCTTTTTGCGCCGTCAGTCCGTCAACGCCGTATTCCTCCACAAAGGCGGCTGCCGCTTCTGCAGACAGCGCACACGTCACATTGCGGATATCACCGTATGCCATGCCTTTTCCCAGAAGATTATAATCAAACATGAACGCGCTTTCCATGTTTTTTTCCACGATGAGATTCGTGTAATAAAAATCATTGTACGTCAGCGTGCGGGGCAGCGCGTCGATCCGCATGCGGAGCCGGTCCGCGCAGCGCGCAAATTCTGCCCAGAGCGGATTTGCCTCCGTGCCCGTGCGCCGGGCGACCTTCCTCATGTTGTCCGGCGTAACCACATCCGTTTCGTCATACATATCGATCTCTCTGCCCGCAAGCCAGGAGGCGCCCTTTTCATGGAGCGTTTTGTACCACCTTGCCAGCGCACGCGCCACACATACGTTATCCAGATCCTCTCTGATTCCCAGCCGGTATACATCGCTGGCATTCACATCCGGCAGAAGAATCGCATTTTGGGTGGCGGCAAGCAACGGCAGCGTCGGCACACCCAGCGCAGAAAGCAGACGGTAATTTTCGATTTCCCGCGCATCCTCCTGCCTGTCAAAGGTTTTCAGCACGTATCGTTTCCCTTCCGATTCCACCCTGTACAGAGAAATACCCGCTTTCGTGCGCAGCAGCGCACAGCGCGGATTGCGCACATTCATTTCGGCAAGCTGTAAAATATAGGAGGTGGGAAAAAGCTTACGGGAATATCCCAGCTCTGATAGTATCCCGTTTATCTGCGCAAGCACATCCTCATCGATGCCCTCCCACCGGAGCATTTCTGCGCCGCTGTACCTGTGCAGCTGTGCCACATAGCGGATTTTTCTTTTGCGAAAGGCTTCCTGTGCGGCCACCGGAAGCCGTCCGGTCAAAATCCCGATCGACATAAGCCGTACCGGTTCCCTGAGCGCAAAGCCTTTTTCAAATTCCGCCATTTCCGCCGGATCGACCTGATAGACGCTGTCCTCCACAAACTTCCCCTTAACGCCCTGTAGCGCGCCGTCATACAGCTCCATCGCCATCAGCGCGTCAAAGCTGTCACCGCTTTCGGATGTAATGCCGTAGCGCTCTGCCCGCCGGAAACCAAATCGCGGATAATAATCCGGATGTCCGTAAAAAATGATCGCCCGGTATCCCAGCCGTATCGCTTCCGCAATGGAATGACGCATCAGGGCGGAACCGATTCCCTTTTTCCGATATGCCGGCAAAACGCTGAGCGGTCCGAAATTCAGCACCTCCACCTCATCGCCGCCGGGCGTTATCACCTTCGCCAGGCTGTATATCACATGCCCTATAAGCTTCCCGTCCGCCTCCGCGACGAAATCCAGCTCCTCCACAAAGGCGGGCAGCTTCCGCAGCTTATGAACCAGCAAATGTTCCCCGTCACAGGTTGGATGATCCATCGCGCCCCAGAACGCTTCCCGCGTCAATTCCTCTATAGCGCGATAATCCGCAGGCGTTTCCTGCCTTATTTTGATCTCAAAATCAGCGCTCATTATAAAATTCTTCCTCTTCATCATCCCACATCGGATACTGCTCCACATGCCCTGCCGACTTAATCAGTTTTGGCGATGTCTTTTTCGTTTCATCTTCTATCTTATGCACATGAATCGTAAACATCCAGTCATCGCCATAATCATAATGAAGCGAAAAGTTTTGCCCTTTTACAAGACCAATCCTGTCTATCGCGATATCCGTTGACGGTCCACCATCTTCGGGATTATACCGATAATTGTCTTCGCTATACATTCTATTATCCATGCAGAATTCATATAAATGCTCATGAATAAAATCAAACGATTCCAGAATAAACTCACATAATCTGTCGAGCGTTTCCTTCCCGGAGATTTCTATCGTACGATACACCGTTCTGCCCAGCCCCGCCGGATAAACTCTTAAAGTGTATTTTGCCATTTCTTCTGCCCTTTCTCCACTTGCTTATGAGTCCATTGTTTGTGCTTATCCGCTTATCATTTAAATATTAAAAAACAACGAATCTCTCACTTTACAAAACATTCCTGTGTTAATCAAAGGTCGCTACATGTAGCAGCTTTCTTTTCATTCTGATTATCTCTTATCGCTAAACTCCCGTTCTATTTCCTCAATGCTTGGCAAAGTTCCTTTGAAATCTTCCGGATAAAGTTTGGATAACTCATACTCAGATATGCCAATCGGCTCACTACTGGACTCCAACGCATATTGTGCCAGAACATTATCCTTTTCCTTACAAATCAATAATCCGATTGTCGGATTATCCTGTTCTGATTTTAAAATATGATTTGTTGCCGCAACATAAGTTCCAAGTTGTCCAATATGGGCAGAATCAAATTTTCCGGTTTTTACTTCTACAACTACATAACAATGCAGCTTAATATTATAAAAAAGCAAATCTATAAACTTTTCAGTTTCCCCTATTAACAACCGATACTCCCGCCCTGCAAAGGCAAACCCACTCCCTAACTCCAGGAGGAAACTGACAATGTTATTTTCCAAGGCATCTTTTAGCTCTTTTTCATTATAGCCTTCCGTAAGTGTCAAAAAATCAAAATTGTATGGATCTTTTGTTATTTCCTGCGCCAAATCTCCCTGTATTGCAGGAAGTTGATTACGAAAATTAGTAATTGCTTTCCCTTGCCGCTCATATAAATCTGTCCCCAGCCAATTTAGCAACACTGACCTCGACCAATTATTTTCAATTGTTTTTCTCACATAAAAAATCGCTTTTTCCGGTTTGCCCTTACACTTGTCAACAATATAGCGATGATGTCCCCACGGAATTTTGCACAATTCGTCCACAAGTTGTGGACTGATTTCTTCGTCTGCATTTTCGTCCACAAGCTGTGGACTGATTTGGCTATATAGCTGATAAAAGTATTTCATATATTTTAAATTTGTTTCAGAGAAACTTTTCACATTGGGCAGCGCCTCTGCTAAATCTTTGCTTAAATTCGCATAAAACTTACTTCCCCATTTGCTATCTGCATGAAGTTCCACAATATCATGCCCCAATGTCCAATAAAACACCAGCATTTCGCGATTAACTTTTGTAGCAGCTTTTATCTGCATACTCTGAAAACGTATACTGATTTCTTGAATCCACTTCGCATAGTTTGCGTCTATTTTAATCAGTTGGCTCACAAGGCACCTCCTTTTTCCCTGTGACATATTCATAAATCAAGGATTTCTTGTAATTTTCTATCTCCGCAAGGTATTGCTCTTTCTTGGCGATAAGTTCATCGATTGCAGAACATTTTTTATCAAGATAATTTACATTGCCATGATTCCTTTCCCTCGTTTATAACAATCGCCGCTTTCGTATATCCTTTGCCAAAATTCTTTTCACTGACATGGGTGATATGGTTCTGTCCTGATGCGGGATATCAGCCCCGTCGCCCACCGGAATCCGCATCACTATCATTATAGTTGACGTCTCCCGGGAATTCAAGCAATTATGGCCCCGCTTCGGATTAAAAGTCCTTTCTGCTACCAATGCACAGCAAGCGAAGCGCACTTTTTTTCTGGTGCTTCCGTATGTTCTATGGTAAAATATCGATAGATATTTTACCGGCACCGAGCGGAGCGAGTGTGCATCGCGCAGCGCACCATGTCTGCATGCAGACATGGTAAAATATCGATAGATATTTTACCGGCACCGGGCAAAGCGAATGTGCATCGCGCAGCGCACCATGTCTGTATGCAGACATGGTAAAATTACTTTTCAAATGGAGCATTTCATTGCGATGACCAACATCCTGCTATTTGTATGAGCCAAAGCGTATCAGATATCAGCATAGCCAATACTGTCGCGCAAATGCTCCGGAATGGAGATTATTATGAAAAATTTGATCAGAAAGCGCCATTTACTATGCGCAGTATCCCTGTCCATGTCTCTTGCGCTGGCCGCATGCGGAAGTGCGCAGCATGAAAGCATGCAGGACCCCCCTGTTACAGAGGTAAATGAAACAGATATCATACAGACCGATCCGGAAGACACATTATCAGATACGACGCAGACAAACGCCGTTTTTCCTGATACCGAAAACGCAGAGGATACAACTTCCACCACCGCATCAGAGGAAACCGACGCCGGCGGGTTCGCCGAGCCAATCTATGCCACGATCGACCAGACCGGGCTGGAGGCTTTTTATGCGGATGCCGATGCAGAAGCGACACCCTTTGAGCTGTCCCTCGTCAGTGAAACGGAAAATCCGGTCTCCGAGCCTGCGGACTGGTTTTCTCAAAACCGTCTTTATCTGCCCATGATAAACGGTCCGCTGTCCGAAAGCGCCCGGCAGATTTCTGAAAATCCCGCCCTCAATTATGAATTCTGGGAGCAACGCACCGGAAACGTGCTCTTTTTTGATGATAGTTACGTTTATGAGTGGAGCCCGGAGGAAATCCGGATTTACGATTTTGACAGCGCGGAGCTATTGTATCAGGTGCAGGTCGCCTCGGACAGCTGGTATCTGATGGGAAACTGCGCCTGCGTCCGAAACGGCGTCCTGTATGCCTGCAGCATTTATAACGGCTACGCCATGCCGGGCACCTGCTATCTGGTCGCTTACGATCTTACAAGCGGCGAAATTCTTTGGAGAAGTGAGGACCAGACCTGTAATTCCATGAATTTTATCATAAAGGATGACGTCATTTTCTGCGGCTATGGCTTCACCGCCGAACCGGATTATATTTATCAGATCAGCGCCCGCACCGGAAAGGTGCTCTCCCGGACGCCGGTCAAAAAAATGCCGGATCTCTTCGCCGAAAAGGATGGTCAGCTCTATGTCCACACCTACAGCTACGACTATGTGTTTCAAATAGAAGATTGATGATAATACTTCAAAACAGGTCTGCGTTTTCACCGCGCGGACGGAAAGGACACTATGGCAAGAACACCGGCACTCGGACATCAGGATTTTGAAACCGTCCGAAGGGAAAATTATTTTTACGTGGATAAAACGGATTTCATACGGGAATGGTGGGAAAACGGCGACAGCGTGACGCTGATCGCCAGACCCAGGCGTTTCGGAAAGACGCTGAACCTGAGCATGCTGGAAAAGTTTTTTTCCGTGGAGTATGCGGGCCGGAGCGATCTTTTTGAAGGGCTTTCCATATGGAAAGAGGAAAAATACCGCAGGCTGCAGGGAACCTGGCCCGTCATTTCCTTAAGCTTTGCAAATGTAAAGGAAACCTCCTATCGAAACGCCTGGAAAAAAATATGTCAGAGCATCGTATCGGTCTATAACCGATGCAATTTTCTGCTGGACAGCCCAAAGCTGAGCGCGGGCGAAAAGGAAGCCTTCTGTCAGATCACCGCCGAAATGGAGGAACATACCGCAACAGACGCCTTAAACCTCCTGTCCGGCTATCTGGCAAAGCACTATGGGAAAAAGGCGCTGCTCTTTCTGGACGAATACGATACCCCCATGCAGGAGGCCTATGTATATGGCTACTGGGAAGAAATCGTTTCTTTTATCAGAAGCCTTTTTAACGCTTCCTTCAAAACAAACCCCTGGCTGGAGCGCGCCGTCATGACAGGAATCACCAGAGTCAGCAAGGAATCCATTTTTTCGGATCTGAATAATCTGACAGTGGTGACTACAACCTCCAAAAAGTATGCGGACTGCTTTGGGTTTACGGAAGAGGAAACCTTTGCCGCCCTGGATGAATATGGACTTTCCGATCAGAAGCAGAATGTAAAAAAATGGTATGACGGTTTTTCCTTCGGGGAAAAGGGGGACATTTACAATCCCTGGTCCATCATCAATTTTCTTGCGGAAAAAAAGCCCGGCGCATACTGGTCCAATACCAGCTCCAACAGCCTTGTGGGCAAACTGATCCGGGAAGGTGATACGGATATCAAGGAAGCCTTCGAACAGCTGCTGCTGGGCGAATGCATCCGGATGGAGCTCGACGAGCAGATCGTCTATAATCAGCTTTCTTCGGATACGGGCGCAATCTGGAGCCTTTTGCTCGCCAGCGGCTATCTGAAGGTTGTCAGCATGGAATTTGACGAGGAGACCTGGCATACCTGTTACACGCTGGCGCTGACCAATATGGAAGTCCGGAACATGTTTAAATCCATGATCCGCCGCTGGTTTGCCAATGGCAATCATTATAACGCTTTCATCAAAGCGCTGCTGACGGACGATTTAAAAGCAATGAATCTCTATATGAACAAAATCGCCCTGCACACCTTCAGTTATTTTGACACGGGAAAAAATCCTTCCGAAGAGGAGCCAGAGCGGTTCTATCATGGCTTTGTGCTGGGACTGATCGCAGAGCTTTCCGGCAGGTATGTGATCGCCTCCAACCGGGAAAGCGGCTTTGGACGCTACGACGTGATGCTGGAACCCAAAGAGGCGCAGGATCCGGCGATCATTCTGGAATTTAAAGTGCAGGACCCGGAGGAAAAGGAGTTGTCCGACACGGTACGGGCGGCGCTTGCGCAGATTGAGGAACGCAATTATCAGGCGGCGCTCGTGGCAAGAGGAATTCCGGGAAGCCGGATTTTCAAATACGGATTTGCCTTTCACGGAAAAACAGTTCTGATCGGCGGTCGCCATTTGGACAAACCGGAATCCTGATTACAAAAGCCCCGCTGCATGTTCCCTGCAGCGGGGCGATTTTATTTCCGCAGGCGATGAGAAAATTATTCCTGCCCAACAAGCGGCATTTCCGTCATCCGCAGCTTTGCGCAGCCATATGGATACAGTTCCTTTTCCACCGCCGCACCGACGGCACGGTCGGATTTCGGCAGCTTATCAGAAACGCTGTCATATCCTTCCGCGAAGTCCCATTCCACCGGACACAGCTTCGCCTTGAGCGTCACGGGCGGGCATTGTGAGGAGAAAGGCGCCGAAGACTGTTCCCCTTCACACACCGTGAAGGCATCACCGGCAAAGCCGTACCGCCATTCCGACTGCGGAATCAATTCATAATCACAATACGGGAATTTCCGCTCCACACCGTCCCGGGTAAACTCCAGCTTTTTATATGCCGTTTCAATCGGAAGGGCAAATACCAGCGGTCCATACACAACGGTTTGCAGCCCCGATGCCTGTGTTTCCAAATGCGGCGCATCGACGTAAACCACGGATACCGTCTCCGTCCCGTTCCATTCCTTTTCAATCGTATAAAAATCGGAAAGCGCCACTGGCTCGCCATTCACACGGCATTCCTTTGCCCACCGGGGAATCCGGAATTTCAGTTCAAAGGAAACCGGCTCTTCCACCTCTACGGTATAGCTGCATGC
The DNA here is from genome assembly GCA_910585455.1 of uncultured Eisenbergiella sp. Classification (GTDB taxonomy): domain Bacteria; phylum Bacillota; class Clostridia; order Lachnospirales; family Lachnospiraceae; genus Gallintestinimicrobium. Next base: position 45,057 of record CAJUEL010000007.1, read on the forward strand.
CAGCCGGAAAGGATAGTCGCTGTCCGCAGTAATGGTCACGCCGGTTTTCCCGATCGCGGTTTTCAGCTGAGCGGGCAGCATGGAACAAAGCACGCCCTTTTCCGTCTGTAAAAAAGCGCTCATCGCGAATTTCGGCCAGCCCTGATTAAAGTTGGCCGTACAACAGCCAAAGTTCGGCTCCAGCCCGAACAGATGCGACTCTTCCCCGTTGGTGCGGAAAAAGGATTTACCCGGAAAGCGGATGCAGGCGATCTGATTCACCATCTGATCGTACTGATGCGTCCACATATCGTCGCTCACCGTTGCCGGAAGCGCGTTGAAAGCGATGCGCTCCAGCCGCTGCGCCCACACAGGGTCCTGGGTGATGGCATAGAGCAGCTCACAGGTGTACATCAGCTCAACCACACTGCAAAGCTCCGTTCCCTGATTATTGGCAATGCCGGACAGACATTCGTCCCCCGTAAAGGTGCCGACAGCTGTCCCGTTGTAACGCTCCAGCACCTGCCAGAGCTCCTCCGCCCGGTTTTCATAGGGCTCGCCCAGCAGCTCGCAGCAGACCGCCTCGTATTTGAACATCATGCCCAGGTTGACGATGTGTGTGTAAAAGGTCCATTTATTCATTGGACGTTTCCATTCCTCTATATAAGAAGGATAATCGGCCCCCTGCTCCCGCAGCCGCCTTGCCAGATCTTTTAGCCACTCCTCATGGCAATCCTCATACAAAAACTGAATCGGAATCAGGCATTCAAACCATCGGAATTCTCCCCAGTCAAAAAGCTTTACTTCCCCTGCCTGCATCATCCTGTTCAGACATTCCATCGCCCGGTACAGACCGTCCTTCGCGCGCGCGCTTTCCGTAAACTCACAGTAGAGCGCGAGCACCTTTCCAATCAGAAAAAGCGCCCAGACATCATATTTCCCCCGTTCCTCCTGCGCGCAGGGACAGATCCAGCCGTCCTCCTGCTGTCCGTCCAGTATCGCGTTGATATATTTATCCGCACGCGTCTTCATGTCCTCATTTTCCAGCAGGTGCGCCAGCGGAATGACCCCGTCCAGCCAGTACGGCACCCGCTCCCAGCCATCCTTATCTCCGCCGATCCAGGCGCTGTCCCGGATATCCGGCCAGATTTTGTCCAGATTTCCCGAAAGGCCCGCTGCCTGTACTTCCAGCTGCTTTTTCAGCCACCCCTGTGGCCTGATTTCGTTTGCTCCAAAGTAATGGTACATGATTGTTTCTCCTTTCTGATGAGCGGATAGGTTGTGACGGCATCCGGAAGGAAACGGTACATTCATTCACGGATGTCTGCTATATCAGCATAGCATGAAATGCGGATTTCTGTATATGAACTTTCTCACAAGAAATATTGCAAATATCACAGGGCGGTCTATAATGTTCTTAGGAAATCATGTGAAGAAATTGTCTGGAGCTGTTCCGCACAATCTGTTTGCGTATGAACGAATCGAAAGGAATGATGAAACCATGATGGATGGACTGGATTTACAAAAGCTGCCCATGTACCATGCGTCAGCGCACAAGGTATTCCGCCCCGGCGAAAAGCACGTACGACGGATTGCGGGGGAGGATGTGCTGATACTCATGCTGGAGGGCACGCTTCACTTTCTGGAAAATGGAGAGCAGATTGACCTGGAAAAGGGAGAATATTATATTCAGCGAAAGGGACTTTTGCAGGAAGGACGGATTCCCAGCGATGACGCGCGGTATTACTACATCCACTTTACGGGTGCGTATGGACAGTCACAGCAGACGCTTCCGCTTCGGGGAACGGGAGATTTTTCTACGCTGCTGCCGGTTTTTGACGCGCTGGATTTTTTACAGCTGTCCGGCGCAAGCGCGGTGGAAAAGTCCGCCCTGTTTTACCGGATTTTATCGGGAATCTGCAAAAAGGAGCGGCAGACGCAGCACAAGCAGGTTGTGATGCAGATCATGATGATGATTCAGGAAAATATCCGGCATCCGTTCACGCTGGATGAGCTGGCGGAGCGCTGCGGCTACAGCCCCAATTCCATTATCACATTTTTCCGGGAGGAAACCGGGCAAACGCCTTTTTCCTTCCTCCAGAAAGCGAGGATTGAGGCTGCGAAACGGCAGCTTTCAGATTCCGACCTCCCGGTGGGCATCATCGCGGAGGAATGCGGTTTTTCCGGATATGTCAATTTTTACAAAAGCTTCGTGAAGCTGGAGGGCATCGCGCCGCTGGAGTGGCGGAAGCTGCGACGCGGCTGCCGGGCTCATTTTCCGTGGGAATAAAATTCCTCTCCCGTATCAAGGCATATGGCCGCAAGCCGCCCGCCGGGAAAGCATGCCCCACAGTCAATTCCAATGTGATGATTTTTTCTGTAGATGAAGCCGGGCCTGGGATTTCCCTCGATCGTCTGCGTAGGCGTATGACCTGTCACGACATAAATATCCTCGAAATATGTCTTTTCATAATCGGCCCTTTCCCAGACAAGCTCATGCAGGGAGTACGCATCCATATCCTTTTCCGGCGCGAAATTTCCAAGTCCCGCATGCACAAGAATGTAATCATTTTCTCCCACCGTCAGTTCCTCATAGAGCTGAAATTCCCTGATATAATCGATCACTTCCTGCTGCACATCCGGATTCAGCCTGCGAAACTCGTCTATCGTTGTTTTGCTGCCGTTATATTGCCATGTCATCAGATTATCCAGCATTTTTGCGTCCAGCTCCGCAATGGATGCTTCCGTTATTTCCCTTCGCAGAAACTCCAGACATTCCAATGCCATAAGCTCATGGTTTCCCACGATGCAAATGGCATTGGGCATTTCCATAAGCTTTCTCAGCGTCCGGATCGGATGCGGTCCTCTGTCCAGCACGTCCCCCAGAATATACAACGTGTCCGATTGCTTCAGCCTGATCTGATCCAGCAGTTCCATAAACTTATCATATTCGCCATGTATATCCGCGATCACATAGGTTGCCATATACCGCCTCCGCCTTATGATTCCCTGCCGCCCAATCCTCGTCAGTCCAGATGAAAAACCTTCTTCAAATCCACGCTCACCGGGCTGTTGTCCGGATTGGTCTCCATGATATCCGCCATGTAATCCCACCATTTCCGGTTGATCTGTGTGTCCGCGCCCTTCGCCCATTTTTCTTCGTCTTCGATCTCAATATAGCCGAAAAGCGTCAGCGTTTCCTCATCCAGAAAAATCGTGTAATTTTTCCCGCCGTACTCATGGATCATATCCTGCATTTGGGGCCACAGCAGATTGTGCCGCCTTTCATATTCCGCCTCCTGCCCTGCGTACAGCTTCATCTTAAATCCCTTGATCATGCCTGTATCCTCCCCTGTTACAGTTTTCACCGCGGCCACCGCTCTTTTCTTTCCATCAGCGCCCCAAAAGCCGCATGGGGCTCCGTCTGATACCAGTACGCCACCGTCGCCACATCGTCCTGCCGCTCGAACAGCCCGCCATGGTACACGCCGATTTGCTGAATCGTCACCTTTAGCTCCTCCTCAAACAGAATCGGGTCCATGATGTGCCACCGGTAAAAGCTGCGCTGGGGCATCTGGTCATCGTTATGATAATCATTATGAATGAACGTATCGTGATGGGAATAATAGGGATACCCCATAAAGGGCGTGCAATACGTGTTTTCCACCGTCCGCCCGTTTTCCTGCGTGGCAAAGCTCCAGGCGCCTCCGAAATAATCCTCCGTCCCGGTCCCGCAGATGGTGGGATACTCCCTGTCCCCGTCCAGATAAAACTTGATCTCACCCTCGCCGTACCAGTAGCGCTCCAGCGTGGTCAGCGCCATATAGGTTCCAACGTACTTTCCTCTGCCCTTCACACCGTCCAGTATAACATAATCCACGCCCTTTTGAGTCAGTCTCTGCCGCCTCCACTGGGCATGGAAATAGCCGCAGTCCGCCGGGATCTCATCCGTCAGGCAATAATCCACCTGATAAAAAAACGCGTGCACATCCTCGTCGCATTGATTTTCAATCGTGATCCTCGCCTTCTTCCAAAAGGGCATCGGGAAAAATGAATTAAAGCCTCTGGTTGGATTCACCGCGATCGGCATGGAATTGACCGGATAAGAAACTCCGAAGCCGCAGCAGAAAAAGTCCCCCAGCGGGCTTTCCACAGACGGGCTCTCCTCATCATCCCAATACATGCGCAGCACCAGATCCCGCAAAATATAGCGGTTTCTGTCACTGGTCCGGTCCGTCACCGTGATCCAGATATGCCCGATCACCCCGGGTCCTTCCATCTCGGCCAGCGTCACCGTCTCCCCGGCTTTTAGCACCGGCACGCAGGGCGAGCCCTTCCGGGAAGGCCCCAGGTCGCTTGCCGCCATCCCGCCTTTCCCCTTTTCTCCCGTCCGGTTCTCCCAGTTAATGCTTCTGCTCTTTCCCTTCTTCAAAAGGGGCAGTCCACACATATCAAACATTGTAACATCCTCCATCTTCTTTCACTACATAGCAGCATCTCCCATAGAAAAATATCACGGTAATGAGCACACATTTCATTGCATTTTCCGTATTCGCATTTACATGATCTACTTTGTTTCTGACTTTTACAGACTTTGCAATCAATTGCTTTTCGCATTACCCTTAAAAATAATCTTGCCATACTTTTTAATATTGGCTACAATTACCTTTAAATTCCAATTCTTTATTTGGTACGGTTCTTGATACAGTTCCGCCACAATGCTTACACCTATTCGTAAATGTTTTTGGCTTTGATAATAGCTCTGGAAACGCGCATTTTGTTCTTGCGCTCTGCCGCCGGATATGCTATATTATAAGCAGAAAAGGGAAAGCCATAGAAGCGGCTCTACCCACAAACAGTTATTACTTAACGCTTATAGCGTCAGCCGTCACTATTGCAGTAGTGGCGGCTATTTCTTTTTTCCCTTGTAAATCTGATAAATCAAATTGGCAAGGGCAACAATGAGTATTCCAATCTGGATCAAGTCCTGATATGTAACATACATTGCAACGCCCTCCTTTCTTTCGTCTGGAGGGCTACCTGAACCCTCCGGTAAAACAAAGAGGGGTAAAGCCGCCTTTGGCTCTATGGTTTCCCATGAATAGAGTATAGCACATCTTTTCCTGTCAGGCAATCATAATATGCTGCTTTATTCCCGTTTCGGCAACTCAAAGGCTACTGTTCACTCCGTGACCAGTAACCTTTGAGTATTACAATTCAGGGCCCCGCCAAATGCGGACTGCCAGCGGCGCAGCCTCCTCCGTCTGCACCTGCTCTTACCGGATATCGTACTTCACAACGTCCATGCTGACCGCGCCGTCCGCGAAGAAGGAAATCCCCTCCGCCGCCTGGTCCGTATAGATCGTAGCGGTCATCACCTGCTCCCCGTCGTTCACAAAGGCCTCCACGCTGAACCGGTCCAGAATGATCCGCAGCTTAAGCTCGCCCTTTCTGCTGTCCGGATCGTTTACGAGGCACCTTCTCTGATGGATGATCGCCCTCCTGGAGCCGGAAAACTTCCGGTCCACCTTAAGGACCCCTTCCCTGGGGCGGAAGCTTAAGGACGTCTGATAATCCTCATTCTGGGCAAAGCGCACGGCGAATTTCTGATACAGATCCACGCCCTCCACCGGACGCAGCACCAGCTCCATATCCACTCTCCGCCCTTTTACGCCCGACAGGCTGACCGTGCCGGAGACGATCGCGTCCTTATGCTCCACCCGGTTGCACCGCATCGCGTCAAACTCCCGGATCGGCTTCTGGTAAAGCCGTCCGTTTTGAATGGACAGCTCCCGGGGCAGGCTCATCTGCCCGAACCACTGGATGTTCTGGGAACGGAAATTGCAGGTATCCCAGTTCTGCATCCAGCCGATCATAATCCTGCGCCCGTCCGGCGTCAGCACGGTCTGAGGCGCGTAAAAATCGATGCCGTAATCGATGGACTGGTCATGCTCCTCGATAAAGGTGTCCGTCTGTTCATCATACGCTCCGATCAGACACAGAGTCCCGTTTCCGTTGTGATATTCAAAGCCCTGGGGGAGCATATCCTGGGGGCTGGTCAGCAGCACACCCTTTCCGTCCAGCACAAAGAAATCCGGGCACTCCCACATTTTTCCGAAGCGGTTATTGTTCGCGGCAAACACCTTTTTAAAGCTCCAGGAAAAGCCGTCTGGACTGGTGTAAAGGAGAATCTGCCCGCTGCCGTCCGCCGGTCTGTTTCCCACCACGCAGCAATAGGTTCCGTCACTTTTCCGCCACATTTTCGGATCCCTGAAATCGCTGCGGCTTACGCCCTCCGGCAGGTCCTTCGTATCCAGCACGGGATTTTTCTTGAACTTCTCATAATCCACCCCATCTCCCACCGCGAGGCACTGGGTCTGCACATCCCGCTTTCCGCCGTTCCAGAGACGCTCCTGCAGCACGCCGGTGTACATCAAAAGATGCCTGCCGTCCGGAAGCGTGATGGCGCTGCCGGAAAAGCAGCCGTCCATGTCATAGGGCTCATCCGGCGCGAGCGCCGCAGGAAGGTGCTCCCAATGCAGCAGGTCCTCGCTCACCGCATGCCCCCAATGCATGGGTCCCCAGTGGGAATCATAGGGATGGTACTGATAAAACATGTGATATTTTCCGTCATGCCAGGAAAAACCGTTCGGATCATTCATCCAGCCCGTTCTCGCGCACAAATGGAAATCCGGACGTTCCTCTCTTGTAATCATTTTTTCAGAAGCTTCCTCATATTTGCGGGCCTCCCGCAGTGTCTGACTGATCATCGTTCTTCTCCTCTCTTCATCGTAATATCCTGGAAAACCGCTCCGCCCAGGGAAAACAGTCCCAGACCGCGGTCTTTGTAATCATACATCCGAAAGCTCAGCGCCGCCTCGTTGTTCACATACGCCGTTGCGGCGCTCCCCTCCATCAGAATTTCCATGCAATAGCGGTTGTCCTCCGCCAGCCGTATGGGCGTTTCCAGCTCCACATCGTAGGGGAAGGTCTTTCCGCCCTCCTCGGACATCCGAAGCCAGGAACGAAATACCAGTCTTTTTCGCTCCGGCTCCAGATACACATAGTACCCTTCCTGAAAGGCTTCATCAACCTGCAGGATGAGTCCCGCCTGCCGCGCATCCCTGATTTCCACGTCCGCCCGCACATAGCAGCTTCCGGGCAGCGTCTGTAAAAGCAGCATCTGCTGCTGTGCCCCCTCCGGCGCCGTATATACATTTTCCTCTATGCTCCACCCCTGTGTGCGGCAGCGGATTTCATTTTTGATACAGCTGTCAAAAATTCTTTTTCTCCCTTCCGGCATAGAAAGCTTCAGGTCTCCGTCCGGCTGCTGCGTGAGCCGGTGCACCACCATGCCGCCGCCCCAGTCCCAGGTCCGGTAGTCCTGTGCCTGCATGCCGTCGGGCCAAAAGCCGTAGGTGTTCACTTCCTTGGTCGGATTCCAGCCGAACAGATACCGCTCCTGCCCCTCCCCCGCCGATTTTGCCGCGTAAAACGCCCTGCCGTCCAGCCTGTGGTTTTGCGGAATCTGCCAGCGCTCTTCCCCCACCCGGCATTTCACATAATAATTGCCAAACAGCGTGGTGTAGCTGGAAAAAATCAGGTAATACCAGTCTCCCATGCGAAATACGTCCGGGCATTCGCATGCGCCGTTGAAGCGTCCGGGATAATAAATCGGCTGTCTGTATTCCCAATGCTTCAAATCCTTCGACACGCACAGTCCCACGCATCCTGTCTGGCTGTGGAAGTCTACCGCCCGTGCCGCGAGAAACATCCAGAATTCTCCCAACTCCTCCCGGTAAACGATCCGGGGATCCCGCCAATCGGACTTATCATAGATCACCCCGTCGGGACCAAAGGTATCCTCCTCCTGATAGCTCCAATGATCCAGGCTCCCGTCCGCGCTCACATAATGGGTCACAAATTGTTTGCCGTCAGGGAAAATGCAGGCAAACAGATGCCACTGTCCCTGCCAGAAAATCAAATCCCCGGTTCCTCCCAGCACGTGGATGGGCGTCTCCGGTCCCATACAGAGCAAATCCTCGCTCTCCATCCTGTGCCAGCCCCGGATGACCTCCGGCGCCTTGGGATCCTTCCAGTTTTTTAAATAAAACAGCTGATATTTCCCGTCAATATATTTGGGAATCACATCCCCCGTCCGCGCCCCCGGCGCGTGATAAAAAATCTTTCCCTCCATGTCCATTTCCTTCAACCCGCCTTTCTCTTTATCGTCACGCATCCTCTCCATAGGCGCTGTCCATTTCCCACAGCTCCAGCTTCCGGATCCGCCCCGCTTCTCTGCCCAGGCGGATGCGCCGTTCCTGCCCTTTGATATAGTTGCGCGCCGTGATCGCCTTTTTCCCGTTCAGATACACCTCCAGCATGGAATGATCCAGAAAGCACTCCATTTCCACCGGACTGTCGCCGATCTCCACCCGGTCAATATCCCCCCGGAATTTTCCCAGCTCCCTGCCCGCTTCATCGGTCACGCCAAACCTCCCGGTCTGTCTCTCATAAGAAACGATTCGCGCTGCGCCCTCCTCTCCGATCTCCACCGACAGGCTTTCGCCATCGGCACAGACATACATCCAGAAAAGATTTCCCCGGTATTGTGCCAGCGCGTCGTTTGCTTCCTCTGCGGACACATTTTCCAGACAAAGCAGCTCCCGCTTTTTGAGCTGATGCAATTCCCGAAGGGGCGCGATGCCGAGCGCTCTGTTCCGGATGGAAAGCTCTATGGGCAGTCCGCCGTTATGCGCCCAGCCCGCGTAAAACTCGGCTTTTCCGCCCCGTCTGCCCTGGGCGATGGAAAACACCACGCTTCGCTTATCCGGCGTCACAAGCCCGCTGGGTCCCGTGAAAATGCCGCCGCCCAGATCCAAAAGCAGCGCCTTTTCATGATAACAGGAAAACCTCCGCTCCTTTGGCTCCCATTTGCCCAGAAAGGCATAATTTTCCACCACATCCCCCTCGATCTGGCAGCCGCACAAAAGGAAAATATGGCAAACCACCTCTCCGCTCTCGTCCCGCAGGGGAAGCAGCACCGGCAGCTCAAAGACATGCCCGACCTCCCGGTTTTTCTCATAATTATAGGAAAGGAAAAATCCATGGGACTGCCACCTTTTCAAATCCGGCGAGGAATATAGAACCGCATTTCCGCCGCCGTTGTCCATGTCTCCGGTGCCCACCAGCATGAAATAGGTGTCTCCCTCCAGCCACACAAAGGGATCCCGAAATTCCCCCAGCCAGCCTTCCGTCTGGCGCAGAATGGCTTCCATGTCCTTGCGCCACACCGGGAGCTTTCTTTCTCCGTCAATTTCCGCCTCCGCCGTCGCCACAAACTGGTTCGGAAAACAGCCGTTATTTCCTGCCGTATAAAAAATGCGGGGCTTTCCTTCTTTATCCACCAAAGCGCTTCCGGACCAGCAGCCGTCCGGATCCGGACCGTCGCCTTCCGTTTCCAGCGCCAGGGGCATATCCTTCCAATGCACCATATCCCGGCTCACCATGTGCCCCCACTGAATGTGGTTCCAGATAGGCGCATGCGGATTCGCCTGATAAAAGATGTGATACCAGCCCTCGTAATAAAGCGGTCCGTGAGGCTCGTTCATCCACTTGCCCGGCGCGATCAGATGATAGGCAGGGCGCTGCGCGTCCTTTTCATAAACCCGCCTGTCCGGCAGAATCATTTCTGCCGCCTTCCCCACCGGCCATATGCCATGGAGCTTTTTTACATCCGCCGCCCGCAGGACGCCCTCCTGCACCTGTACCTCCTCCATCAACCCGTAAAAGCTGCCCGCCGGCCATTCCTCCCTGTGTCCTTCCTCATCCACATATTTCCCCAGAAAAGCCTTTTTTTGCGGCCATTTAATCTCCATATGCCGGGGAAACTGCTTCCGGTTCGACAAAACGCCGTTCACATACAAATCGCACCAGCCCGCCTCCTGCCAGAACGCCACCGTGACAGCGTTCCACTGATTCTTCCGCACATGGGCATTGACGGAGGAAAAGGAAAACAGCTCTCTCCCGTTGCCAAAGCATATCCGCACCCTTCCGTGCTTTTCCAAAAGAAGGCAAAAGCCCTCTCTTTTCCCTGCATCGAACCAGGAAAAGATGCCGTCCCCCTGATCGGACCAGCCCAGGGGAGCCAGCAGGACGCTCATCGTAAAGCCCTTTTTTCCTGTGAGCGACGCTCCATCACCGGCAAACCAGATCGAATATCCGTCGAACAAAAGCGCTTTCTCATAAAAGCGACATTCTCTGTTCTCAAAGGGCATCTGGTTTAAGAGAAACTCTATTCCGGATTCTACATCTGCACAGATGGCGTTTCCCGGTTCCTTTTTTTCAAACATCATGCGAATCATATTTCACCTCTCCCGGGCGCATTCTGTCCTGGAAAGCTCCAGGCTGTCTTCCGCCCTTTTTACCAACGCTTCCAAATCCATGTCCCGGTTAAAAAAGACGGGCTGTCTTTGCAGCGCTCTGTATTTTTCCGCTCCGTGATTGGTCACGGCAAAGCAGTCCACCCGCTCCACATTGGGAAGCGTCCGCAGAAATTCCCGGCGCGCCTCCATTTCCTCAGGGGAATCGTTGACCCCCGCCGCCAGCGGCATGCGGAGGATGACCCGTTTTTCCAGCTTCGACAGGCACTTTAGGTTCTCCCGCGTTCTTGTTCCCTCTGCGCCCGTATAGCGCCTGTGCGCTGCGTCGTCCATAAATTTCAGGTCTGCCAGAATCCAATCCACATAGGGCAATAGCTTTTCTATCCTCTCCCAGTCCACATTGAAGGTGGTATCCAGACAGGTGGAAATCCCGTTTTCCTTGCACAGCGGCAGAAATTCCATGAGAAATTCATCCTGCAAAAGCACCTCTCCGCCGGAGCAGGTGACGCCTCCCTCTTTCCCATAAAAGGGACGGTCAGCGAGCACCTTTTCCAGAAGTTGTACAGCGTCCATGACCTGCCCGCACAGCTGCAGCGCACCAGCCGGGCAGCTTTGCGCGCACGCCGCCATTTCCGGACAGTCCCGGCAAAGCGCAAGCTCCACCCGGTGCTGTCCGCCATCCATCCGGTGTGCGCCCCTTTTACAGAGGGCGAGGCAGGATTTACAGCCGATACAGCGCCCCTCATAAAAGAGCATCTCTGCTTCCGGACGCTGGGACTCCGGATTATGACACCAGGCACAGGCCATGTGGCAGCCCTTAAAAAACACCGTCGTCCGGATGCCGGGACCGTCATGGATGGAATAGCGCTGCACATCCATAATTACTGCTGTTTTCATCCATTTTCCCTCAGCTTATCCTGTTTATGATGTGATCCTGCAGCTCTTCATCCAGCTCCACGAACCGGGCATTAAAGCCCCACACCCGCACGATCAGATCCCCGTACTGCTCCGGATGCCGCTGCGCCGCTGTAAGCTCTTCCCTGCCGTACATGGACAAACACAGCACCGGAATGCCCGCCTCCTTCGACGCCTCCATAAGCCGCCGGATGATCGCTTCCCGGTCAGCCCCCATCACAAAGCTGCCCTTGTCCAGCGAAAGCTGCAAAACAGAGGAGGCATACCCTTCCTCCATGGGCAGGGCGGCGGCGGACTCCACAATCGCCGTGGGACCGCATTTCGCCCGCCCCGGCGTGGGAGAGCAGTGCTCGCCGATGGCATCCCTGAACCTGCGTCCGTCCGGCGTCGCGCCCGTCACGTTGGCGAATATTTTAAAGTCGATATTGTACAGCCCGGGGTGCACCCGCTTCCCGCTTTTACTCCGCCAGGCGCTCACCTGTTCCAGAAAGCGCCGGGAAATACGCGCCGCCAGCGCATTGACCCGCTTATCCCCGTTGCCGTATTTGGGCGCGCCCAGGAGCCGCTGCCGCAGGACCTCATGTCCTTCAAAATCTGCCGCCATCGCGTCCCGCAGCCCGGTCAGGGTACAAAAGCCCTTTTCAAAAACCGCGTACTCCACCGCGCGCAGGCAATCCGCCGCTGTGGACACCGTTCCGGAAAGAAGCTGGTAATTGTCCACCGTAAAGCCGCCGCCCCGCAGCGGATCCCGTCCCGTCCGGATGCACGCCTCAAAGGTACCGCCGATGAGGGGCGAGGTGAGCGTTTCCCTTTCGTCCTCTTCGATTTTTTTGTCAATGACCGCAAGCCAGCAGGAAATCTGATATGTCAGCTGCGCCTCAAACGCCCTCATAAAATCCGCAAAGCTGTCCATCTCTTCCAGCCTGCCGGCACAAAACCCGGTCCGCAGCTGCGTATGGGGCACAAATTCCGGGGCGGTTTTTCTGTTTTTCTTCATGGAAACCGGATAGATCGACGGATTTTCTTTTCCTTCAAACATCGTCAGCTCCACCGTCTTGACCATCTCGTGCTGCCAGAACACGATGCCGCTTTTTCCCTCGTAGACGGTTTCCGTGCATCCGTCGTTGGCATAAGCGCAGGCGTCTTCCCGGGAAATCCCCGCCTTTTCCATGGCGGGAAGAATATTGTCGTCAAAATAGAGGGTTGGCTGCCCTTTTCCCGACGCCAGCATCCGCACGCAGGCGTCCCAAAGCCGTTCAGGCGTCTTTGCGTGAATGCGCACATTCAGATGCGGCTCCGCGTCCTGCGTCCGCTCATAGGCTTCCAAAAACAAATAGGTCAGCTCGTTCGTCTCGTCCTCTCCCAGGCTGTTCTGTCCGGAAAGCATCAGATTCCGGAGCGTATCCCCCGTCGTCATCTCATTCAGCTTTCCATAAAACTGAATCACTTCCCGCAGCGCCTCCTCCCTGTCCCAGGCGCCCCTTTCCAAATCCATGCGGTAGAAGGGATATAGCCTCTGATCCAGCCTGCCGATGCAGCCGCCCCCGAAGGGACTGCGCAGAAGATAGAGAAACCAGAACAGCTGCAGCGCCTCTCCAAAGCCCTCCGGCTTTTTTACCGCCACCCTCGCGCACCTGTCCGCAATGCTTTGCAGCCGCGCTCTTTCCCTTTGCTCCTTTGCCCCGGCGGCGAGCTCCTCCGCCCGCTTCTTATGGCGCAGAATGAATTTCTGCACTTCCTCATATATGTCATGGACTCCCTGCCGGTACGCCGCCGTTTCCTCCGTATCCACAGCAAGTCTCTCCTTTGTCCTTTCCAGAATATCGCCTATCCCGCATTGCAGGCAGGCATCCCCCATCGGATAATGCATGTTATCCGTCTCAAAAATCCGCCAGATTTCTGAATCCCCCGCCAGATGATATTTTAACATCGGCGTGTGCAGGCCGGCGAGAAATCCCGTCTGCGGAATTTCCGTCTCATAAGCCGCAAAGAGATGCCTGTAAGCCGCTACGCAGCTGCCGATTTTCTTTTCCCAATTTTCCTCTCTCATGCCGCTTTGCCTCCAACGCTCCATTTCCTTATCCGCCGTTTTCTATGCCCGGCGTCGGTTTTGGATCGTAACCCTTTTTTACAAAAAGCGGCAGACCACTGTCATGTCTGCCGCTCTTCAATTCTGTCGATTCTATTCCATCACACTCCAGACCTTGTCTGAACCGTAATGCAGTTTCTTTATGCCACCTGCTTAAAAGCCGTGGATTTTTCCATTGCCGTCTGTCTTTTATTCGCCAAGGGCGGACGCGTACCGGTCATAGGCTGCCTGCCATGCGCCGATCACATCCTGCAGTCCCATGCTGTCCAGATCTGCCAGATACTGATCCCACTCGCCCTCAATGCCGCCGTCGCGGAGCCAATGCGCGATTCTTTCCTCGCTCATCGCCTTCAGATCGGAAAGCTTGTCGTTGATCACCTCGATCTCCTCTTCCGTGTAAACGACGGACGGGAAATACTCGGTGCTGTCCACATACTGGAACCAGAAGTTGTTCAGGTCATCCAGTCTTTCCTGGGCACGGTCTTCCATGTAATAGTAGGTGCCATAGTCCTCAGCCAGCTGCTCGGAAGGACCGGTCCACTCGGATTTGGATTTTAATTCGCCCGCGGTTTCGCCTTCCTTTAACTCTCTCATGGAGTAGCAGCCGTTTTCATCCGGCTCATCGGTCCAGTAGGTGCCGATCGGTCCATAGATACACTGCATGCTGATGATGGGCTCATATCTCTGATCCACCCATTTGAGCAGCAGCTCAGGGTTCTTACATGCCTTGGTCACGGAGAAGGAATCATGTCCCGTGGTGCCCATTTCATTCAGGTTCACATGATGCGTGCCGTCGGGGCCGTCGAGAATCGGCAGATACGCATAATCAGCCGCACGTTCTCCGCCAACCACCTCAGGAATCTCCCACCATACGAACACGCCGAGGCGGGCATCATCGCCGTTGCCCTTCGCGATGTACTGGCTGGAATCCTGGGAGAACACTTCGATATCGATCAGCCCTTCCTCGAACCAGTCATGATAGTACGCGATCGCGTTTTTATATTCCTCGGACGCTGCCTGGTAATATACCTTACCATCCTTGATCGCCCTGTGGTCCATCTGATAGTCGGTGCAGCCGAAGGGTGCGAAGAAGGTGCTCATGCCCGCGCACCATGCGCCGTTGCTTTCCGGGAAGATGAAGGACATGGGAATTTCATCCGTAGGATCGCCGTTGCCGTTTACGTCATTTTCCTTAAACGCCTTCAAAACCTCATGCAGCTCATCCACCGTGGTGGGCATTTCCATATTGACAGCCTCCAGCCACTTGGTGTTGATCGCCGTAAACTGCGGGATCGCGCCGATATAATAGGTATTGCCATCCTTGTACTCAAAGCCCATCTCGGAAATGCCGGGCAGACCGTAAATATGTCCGTCGGGCATCGTGCAGCTCGCCAGCATGTTGGGGCGCTTCTCGATGATCTTGCTCAGGTTGGGCATGGTCTCCTCGTTGATATAGCCCTCCAGAGGAATCAGCAGCCCGCTTGCGCCGCCGGTGATCAGCTCGCTGTCGCTCATGCCGGCGGACATCAGCGCGTCGGGAAGATCATTGCCCGCATTCAGGATCAGGTTTTTCTTCTCTGTCAGGGTATCGCCGGATACGCAGTTCCAGTCGATGGTCACGCCCATCGCCTCATTTAACTGCTTTACCAGGGGCTTTTCGCTGTTGTCAGGGGACAACGCGCTGATCCCCGCGAAAATCTTAAAGTTTGTCTGTTCCGGATCCACCTGCGCCTCGCCGTTTCCGGATCCGCCCGCACTGTTTCCGCACGCCGTCGCGGAAAGCGCCATCGCTGCAACAAGCCCTGTTGCCATCAGTTTTTTAAAACTCTTTTTCATAGTAACCTCCATTTTCTTATTCGCTAAAGCCGTCAGCCCTTTACTGCACCGGCCATAAAGCCTTTTTCAAAGTATTTCTGTACAAACGGATACGCGATCAGCATCGGGACAGCGCCCACTACGATGGATGCGAATTTGATCAGCTCCGTAATCTTGTTTGCCTCCGCATAACCGCCGTCCATGTTGCCCATCATGGTCGCCGTCGCCTGACTCTGGATCAGGATCTGGCGCAGAGCAAGCTGCAGGGGATATCTCGCCTTGTCTTCCATATAGATCAGGGATGTGAACCAGTCGTTCCAGTATGCCACCATGGTAAAGATGACCATAACCGCCATGATCGGCTTCGCCAGGGGCAGGGCGATCTTGAAGAAGGTGCCCAGGTTCGTGCTGCCGTCGATGGCCGCCGCCTCGTACAAATCTCCCGGAATGCTGCTTTCAAAATAGGTTCTCGCCACGATCACGTTATAAACCGCCACGCCGCCGGGCAGAATCAGCGCCCATACGCTGTTTAACAGTCCTGTCTGGGAAACGACCAGGTAGGTGGGGATCAGACCGCCGCCGAAGTACATGGTGATCACATAGAAAATCATGATGCTTCTGCGGAAGGGCAGCGTCTTTTTGGAAACGCAGTAGCCCGTCGTGATGATCAGCGCCACGGACACCGCCGTGCCCAGAATCGTGTAATAAATGCTGTTTAAGTAGCCCTTCGCGATGGACTGCTCCTTGAACACCCTTGCATAGCCTTCCAGGGTCAGCTTGGAGGGAAGCAGAAAGGTCTTGCCCGCATACACCTCATAAGGATCCGATATGGAGGCGATCAGCACATAATAGAGCGGATATGCCACAATGATTACCAGCAGCAGCAGGAATGCGCAGTTCACGATATCAAATACTTTATCCG
This sequence comes from uncultured Eisenbergiella sp., assembly GCA_910585455.1. Lineage (GTDB taxonomy): Bacteria > Bacillota > Clostridia > Lachnospirales > Lachnospiraceae > Gallintestinimicrobium. The sequence continues at coordinate 61,159 of CAJUEL010000007.1, forward strand.
ATGATAATCTCTTCTCTTTTTTCAGGTTCATTTTTCGCACTCCCTCCCCTTATACAAAGCTCACGTCGGAAAGCTTGTTACAAATCTTGTTCACCACCAGAAGCAGGATGATATTCACCACTGTATTAAACAGGCTGACCGCTGTGGAGAAGCTGTACATCGCCTTCAGCATACCCTGTTCGTAAACATAGGTCGCAATGATTTCCGAGGTTTCTTTATTTAAGCTGGTCTGTAACAGGTAGGCCTTCTCAAATCCCACGTTCATCAGGTTACCGAAGGACATGATCAGCTGGATGACGATGACGGGAATCAGCTCCGGTATATCGATATGGAGGATTCTCTGCAGGGCGCTTGCCCCGTCCACCTTCGCCGCCTCATGCAGAGAAGCGTCTACGCTGGAAAGCGTCGCGATGTAGATGATCGTTCCCCAGCCCGCGTCCTGCCAGATGCTGGATGAAATGTAAATGGTCCGAAACGCCTTGGCCGAATCGATCAGGTTCACCGCTTCCCCGCCGAACGCCTGCATGATGTTGCTGATCAGACCGCCGTAGGGAGAGAGGAAGATCCGTAACATACCGCACAGGATCATGACGGAAATGAAGTGGGGCGCGTACAGGATCGTCTGGGACACCCTCTGAAACTTCTTGAGCTTCACCTGATTGATCAAAAGCGCCAGGATGATCGGAATCGGGAATGTCCACAAAATGCTGTACAGGCTCAGCAGCACTGTGTTGCGGATCATGCGGACGCTGTTATAGTTGTTGAAAAACCTCTCGAACCATTTTAGTCCCACCCAGGTACTTCCGAAAAATCCGTCCATGGCGTTGTAATCCCGGAATGCAATCTGGATGCCGTAGATCGGTATGTACTTATAAATGATCGTGATGATGATACCGGGTAACAACAGCAGATAAAATTCCCAATGCTTTTTCATCTGCTTGATCAGGCTTTCTTTGGGCACGACCACCGCGTTCGCATTTGCGGCGGCGCCGTTCTTTTTACCCTGTTTCATATGATACCTCCTCCTTCATAAAGTGTGGAAATTTTTTCCTGTGAAACGTTTCATCTAAGTTGTACTGATCATAACACCTTACCATAAAATAATCAATACTTTTTCACAAATTAAAGGCGATTCGTTAATTATCCACAATTTTGAAACGTTTCATTTATCTATTTTTACCAATTGAAACGTTTTCTACGATATGGTATAAGTAGGTAGGCGGATTTATCCCTGCAGGAGCAGGGTGGCAGCGGGGAGATGGGGAGACGGCTGGCGGCGGGAAGAAGGACCGGACGGAGCAGACGGGACAGGGAGCGGCGGAAAGAGGGGCAGGTGGGGACACAGACTGTTTCCAGCCGCATTATCCGGAGCGGGAAATTCCACAAAATGACCGGCTATTCCCAAACGGGACAGGGCGCAAAAAACTCACTGCGTTCAGACAGTTTTGCGCCCTGTCCCAGGAATATCCTGTCATTTTGGGAATTTCTCCGCTCCGGATAAAAGCGTCAGGAAACAGTCTGTGTCCCCACCTGCCCCTCTTTCCGCCGCTCCCTGTCCCGTCTGCTCCGTCCGGTCCTTCTTCCCGCCGCCAGCCGTCTCCCCATCTCCCCGCTGCCGCCCTATTTCAACCGGAACGTATCCACTTCCTGATGCCATAGAATAGAAGCAAAGGAATCCATCCTATATTGTATGAAACTGTTTTTTATGGTAAAATATCGGCAGACATTTTACGGCATCAGGCGAAGCGTACCATGTCTGCATGCAGATATGGGAAAATTATGACCTCACGACGGTTAGGAATATCCATGCAGGCGCTTCCTCCGGCTCACCATTTACAGGGCTAAAGAAAATGGCACGCGCCATATTTTCGTCTTGTGGAAATGAAACTTTAGAATAGCAACAGTGATACCTGTGGCGATGTGACTGGTCCGGGGAAAGAAACAGATAGCGCGTCAAATGTTGAAGACGGTCAGTGCCGGGGAAAGCAAGCGTTTCACCAGCGGCGGTCAGGGACAACGCATGGCAGTTTTCACCCGGCTTATATCCAAAATGGAGAAATTCCCCAAGATGGTTGGGCATTCCTGCGTCAGGGTGCAAAACTGTCTGAACGAAGTGAGTTTCCGCGGGCAACGAGCCAAACGGGCATGCTTGCATGCACATTTGGCGACTGCCGCGAGAGTCAGCACCCCTATAGGGGTGCTGACTGCGCCCTGACGCGTTTTGGAATGGCCGGCCAGCTTGATGGAATTTCCCATTTTGGATATCGCCGGATGAAAACAGCCGTGCGTTGTCCCTGACTGCCGCTGGTGAAACACCTGCTTTTCCCGGCACTGACCGCCTTCGGCATTTGACGCGCCATCTGTTTCTTTCCCCGGACCAGGCGCATCAACACAACCATCCTCTGACGCATCATGCATGAAATGGAGCAGAATATGACTACGAAAAGAGCAGCCACCATGAAGGACGTGGCAAGGGAAGCCGGTGTTGCCCTCGGTACGGTATCCAAGGTGATCAACGGCATTCCCGTCTCGGAACCAAACAGAATCAAAGTTGAGAAGGCGATCGAAGCGCTGCATTACGAGGTGAACACCTACGCCCGCGGGCTGAAAACCCAGCGGAGCAATCTGGTGGCGCTGATCATTCCCAACACCCACAACCCCTTTTTCGCCTCCTTTGCCGACCACATCGGAGCTGCTCTTTATAAAAGAGGATTAAAACTGCTCCTGTGCTGTGCGGACGGCATTCCCGAAAAGGAAATCGATCATCTGAACATGGCGATGAACAACAAGGTGGACGGCGTCATCGCGCTCACCTACTCAGATATCGGAAAATACATCACCAATAACCTTCCTATCGTCGTGTTCGACCGTTTTTTTGAAAACCAGGTCATTCCACGGGTGGCCTCAGACAATTTCGCCGGCGGATGCCTGGCGATCGAAAAGCTGCTGGAATTCGGCTGTAAGCACCCCGTTTATATCCGCTTCCATTCCGTTTTCCCCGGTGAATCCGACAAGCGCAGAGACGGCTACCTGCATGCCTGCGCCAAATACGGACTGGAGCCGAACTATCTCGATATGGTGGACTGCGATGAAAAAATCGACCACATGAAGCGCTTTCTCGACCGGCATAAAAATCCGGACGGCACCCTGCGCTTTGACGGCGTTTTTGCCCATACGGACTACCACGGCTACCTGTTCATGAGCCTCTTGCAGCGGGAGGGCTACCGTGTTCCGGAGGATGTGCAGATCATCGGCTTTGACGGCATCTGCAAATTCGGCAATATCGAAGAGGAGCTTTTCGTTTCTTCCATTTGTCAGCCGCTGGAACCTCTGGCGGAGAAATGCGTGGAAATCCTGCTCGCCCAGGAAACCCAGACAGTGCCCAGCCTGACCCTGCTGCCCGTAACATACCGCTATGGCGGAACGACGAAGGAAAGCTGATGAAAGAGCATCCACAAGCAAAGCGCACCCCGCTTCCCGGCAGCTGGCATGGCAAGCCCTACCTTTCGCTGGACGCCTGGTGCAAAAACACATATGGCGAAAAATTGTACAAGACCGCGATCGACCTGGGGCTCACCTGCCCGAACCGGGACGGCGCCATAGGCAGCGACGGATGCATATTTTGCAGCGCGGGAGGAAGCGGCGATTTTGCGGCTCCCATCCGGCAAAGCCCGGAGGGTTCTCCCGCAAGCGCAGAAACGCGTTTTCGGGAGGCTTACCGGGAAAGCCGCGCGCTTTTTTCCTGTAAAAAAACGGGAGAACGGTTCATCATCTATTTTCAGGCATACTCAAACACCTACGGTCCTCTCGCATATCTGGAAAATATGTACCGGCTCGCTCTGAAAGAGCCCACCGCCGCAGGAATTTCCATCGCAACGCGTCCAGACTGCCTTCCCGATGCCGTCATAGAACTGCTCATAAGGCTGAAAGAGGAATTCCCTTCCAAATTTCTCTGGGTGGAGCTGGGGCTGCAGACCATCCATGAGCGGACAGCCGCCTTCCTCAGGCGGGGCTATTCCTTACCCTGCTTTGAGAAAGCGCTGGAAAAGCTGCAAAGGGCCGGCATTCCCGTGATCACCCACATCATTTTAGGACTGCCGCAGGAATCAGAAGCGGATATGCTCGCCTCTGTCAGCTATTTGAACGCCCTGCCCGTCTGGGGCGTCAAGCTGCAGCTTCTTCATATCCTGAAAGGAACGGATCTGGCTTCGCTCTGGCAAAAGGATCCTGCCACATTCGGTTCCTTTTCCACTGTAGAGCAATATCTCGATGTGCTGATCGCCTGCCTGGAAAGATTGCGCCCGGATATGGTCGTACACCGGGTGACCGGGGACGCTCCCCGCGATCTGCTCCTGTCTCCCCTCTGGAGCGCCGATAAGCGCTACGTTCTGAACACGCTGCACCGGCGAATGAAGGAGCAGGATACATGGCAGGGGAAGTTTTTTGGGCAGACGGGTTCTGATTCAAACAGAGCATGAGGATGTACCCGCGCCATGAAAAAGATTGACCGGATTTGTAAAATTTTGAGGGAATTCGTAACAGTTCAGACATGTCTGAACTGTTACGGGAATTCATAAAAACAAGGCTATAAGTATTGCTTTTGTCCGCACAATTGTGCATAATAAAGATGCAAATGGGAATGTTATTTACTATTCAGACAAGTCTGAATAGTAACAAAGTTATATCTTGAAGGGAGTTTTTTTGAAATGGCAAAATCAGCAAATTTATACGCGCGAATCGAACCGGATGTAAAGGAGCAGGCAGAGAGCATTTTAAACGCCCTTGGCATTCCCGCATCCAGCGCAATCACTATGTTCTATAAGCAGATCATCCTGCAGAAGGGGTTGCCATTTGATGTAAAGCTACCGGAACATCCCTTGGATATCAGCCCCATGACTGCGACCCAGCTTGACGCAGAACTGGAGAAAGGGTACGCAGATATGCAGGCGGGACGCGCTATTCCAGCAAAAGAGGCATTTGCAGATATCCGTAAGGAATACGGCATATGAATTATGAAATCAGCATGACACCACAAGCTAAAACTGACCTGCAAGATATTTATGAGTATATCGCCTTTGATTTGCAGTCTTCTCAGACTGCAGCAGGTCAGCTTGACCGGCTGGAAGAAAGCATCGCAACCCTGGATGAAATGCCGGAACGTTATCGCGTATACGATAAGGAACCGTGGCGCAGCCGCAATTTGCGCATTCTGCCGGTAGACAATTATCTCATTTTTTACATACCAAATCATGAAGAAAAAGTAGTTACAATTATTCGTGTAATGTACAGCGGACGGGATATCGACAAGCAATTAAATCTTTGAAGCAACATTTACTATTTGGGCATCCGTGCCGTTCCTGCCGCCCGTCGCCAAACTTCATGACATTGCATAGACAAATACAGAATGAGAAAGCTGGTGCGATAGTATGGACTGGAAAAATCTGTTTCAACCTCATATTCTGGAGAGAGGATATGACTATTACTGCGAGGGCGCCGTATCAAATCTGGAGACCTATCCCAATGCTGTGACAGCCAGGGTGGAAGGAAGCAAATACTATAACGTGGAAATATCGCTGGAAAACGGCGAAATTTCCGATATATATTGTTCCTGTCCCTATGCCGACGGCGGCGGACATTGCAAGCACATGGCGGCGGTGCTATATGCCTGGGAGGACATGCCGTCACAAAAATTCTCTGCCCAGGACAGCGATCTATTCGCAAAGGCCCGTACCGCAGATACGCGCAAAAAGAAACTGGCAGCTGTACAGGCGCTGATGGAAGAAGCCGATATTTCTGTCGTGAAAGCTTATCTGACCTCCCTTCTGATGGAAAACGAAAAGCTGCTGATGCGCTTTCACAGCATGGTCAGAGAAAAGGGGCGGAAAGAGGATATCCGTCATTACATACGGCAGGTGGACGCCCTGGTCAACCGCTATCTGGGGAGCAATTATTATATCAGCTATTATGAAGCCGACAGTTTTGTCTCGGAGCTGGAAGATATTCTGGATGAGGACGTGCGCCGCATGATGGATGACGGGCAGTACGAAAACGCCTTTCAGCTGATGAATCACATTTTTTTACAGGCAGGCGAAGCCGATATGGACGATTCCTCCGGCGGCATCCTGCGGCTGGCGGAACAGATCTATCAGATGTGGTTAGAGCTCCTTGAAAAAGTCAGTGCAGACGAAAAGCAAAGGATGTTTCAGTGGTTTACCGGGCATCTGGACGGTTCCGTCATCGATTATCTGGAAGAGAATATCGAACGCATCGTCATGGAGGAATTCCGGGAAGAAGAATATATACAGCCCAAGCTGCTTTTTGTCCAAAAAATGATACAGGAATCCGAGTCGCCGGATTCCGGCTGGACGCAAAGCTACCGTGCCGGAAACTGGGCCGTCCATTATTTACAGCTTCTGGAAGCACAGAAATGCAGTGGAGAAGAGATTGAAAATTTCTGCAGATCGCACTGGAAAAACGCATCCGTAAGAAAATATTATATAGACCGGTGTATCCACACAGGGGAATATGCCTCTGCCCTGAAGGCGCTGGATGAAAGCATCGCTTTGGACCAGCAACACAGGGGATCGATTGCCGAATATAGCAGGAAGAAAAAGGAGATTTACCTTTTGCAGGGAAATCAGGACGCCTATATCCGCCAGCTTTGGGAGCTGCTGCTCCAACAGACGCCCGGAGATTTGGACACCTTCCGGGAACTGCGGGACCAGTACGGAGCGGATGAGTGGATTGCGCAAAGGGAGGAAATATTCCGAAGGCTTCCGGCATATGCCCATATAGAACAGCTGTATCAGGAAGAAAAACTCCATGACAAATTGCTGGATTTCGTATTACAAAGTGCGGGCATACAGACGCTGCTCCAATATACGGATGATTTAAAGCAGCACTATCCGGATGAGCTCCTGCAAAAATACCGGGACGAGCTCAACCAGCTCGCGACATACAGCGGGGACAGAAGGAAGTATCAGGAATTCGTGTCCATACTTCGCACGATGCAAAAAATCAGCGGCGGCGCAAAGGCTGTGGATGAGATCGTTGCCGAATGGAAAATCCAGTATAAAAACCGTCCCGCCATGATGGATGAATTAAGGAAGCTGTAAAATATCAAAAGACCAAACGAGGTATCGCCATGTTCATGGAAATCGCACAGGGCTATGAAAAAGAGCCCGCACCATTTACACCCTATGCGCCCGTCACTGACCGCACCGCCTGGGACAATCTGGATGCAGAGTGGAGGGAAAAATCCCTCACCCTCGGGGAAAGCTTTCTGGGCTATGAATTTCCCCGCATCTATGCCACTGATTTTATGGATTTTTGCCGCACCGGAAACCGGGTGCGCTATGAGGACCGTTTTTTTGCCAGAAGATATGCGCTAAACGCGCTGACGCTGGCGGAATGCATCGAGGATCAGGGACGGTTTCTGGACGACATCATAAACGCCGTTTTTGTCCTCTGCGAGGAAAGCGGCTGGCAGCTTCCTCCGCACAACACCTATGTGCGGGATGAGCCCCAGTATATCCTGCCGGATTCCACCGCACCCGTGCTGGATCTGTTTGCCTGTGAAACCGGCGCGGCGCTGGCAGTCGCCTATTACCTGCTCAAGGACCGTCTGGAAACGGTCAGCCCCTTTATCACCAAAAGAATCCGCCATGAGCTGAAAACGCGCATACTCACCCCCTATCTGCAGGAGCATTTCTGGTGGATGGGGAATGGGAAGGAGCCGATGAACAACTGGACCGTCTGGTGCACTCAAAACGTTCTGCTGACCGTCTTTTTAACGGAAGAATCCCCGGCGGTGCGCAGACAGGTCCTGCAGAAGGCGTGCCGGAGCGTGGACTATTTTCTGGCGGAATACGGTACAGATGGCTGCTGCGACGAAGGTGCGCAATACTACCGCCACGCCGGTCTGTGCCTGTTCAACATCATGGAAGTCTTAAACGCTGTCACGGACAACGCATTTTCCTCTTTATACCAGGAGGAAAAAATCAGAAACATCGCCGCTTATATCTTAAACGTCCATGTGAGCGGAAAGTATTATGTAAACTTTGCGGATTGCTCCCCCATCGCAGGACGCTGCGGCGTCCGGGAATTCCTTTTCGGTCTGCGCACCGGAAATGATGCGCTGGCGCAATTTGCCGCCCAGGATTTTGCGAAGGGAGGAGACAACAGCCTGCTCCTGCCAGAGGACGGAAGTCTCTATTACCGGCTGCAGGCCGGCTTTACTGCTGCACAGATCAAAGCCTTTTACCGCCCGGAGACTGCCATCGCCCATCCCGAAATTTTTTATCCCAGCGCCGGACTGTTTATCGCCCGGGATTCCCGCCTCTGCCTCGCCGTAAAGGCGGGGGACAACGCGGACAGCCACAACCATAACGATACGGGAAGCTTCACCGTTTACAAAGACGGAAAACCGCTTTTCATCGACATCGGTGTGGAAAGCTATACGAAGAAAACCTTTTCCCCACAGCGGTATGAAATCTGGACGATGCAGTCCGCCTGGCATAACCTGCCCACCGTCAACGGCGTCATGCAGCAGGACGGAGAACAGTTTTGCGCCACCAACATCCGGCACTGCTTCGGCGATACCGTCAGCGAAATCGAAATGAATCTGGAAAAGGCCTGGCCGGACGCCGCAGGGCTTCACTTCTATAAAAGGTGCGCCACTCTGCATAAGGAAAAGGAAATTGTGATCCGGGACAGCTTCGCCTTCCGGGATGAAGGGCTGGATTGCTCCTGCGTTACTCTGAGCCTTTTGACCTGCCAAAAGCCGGTTCCCATCTCCCTTTCCTCTACGGATGGTCAGACAGCCGAAGCTTCCGGACAGGCTGCGCTTTCTTCGCCGGATTGCGAAATCGCGCTGGTGATCGGCGATCTCGGCACTCTGCTCGTACAGTCCGGCGCTTTGCTGGATATCGAAACCGTTCCCATCACCGATGGGCGGCTTAAGGCGACCTGGCCGGAGGAAATTTACCGGATTTTGATACGGGCTAAAGAAAACGGGTTTGTGCTGCGGATTTATTAATTCTGACTTGTTTAAAATAATGGCAAACGACAGCGCCGTATGGAAAACAACCAATTATGGTCATCTCCATACGGCGCTGATTCTTTTTTCTTCATACCTTCCCTTCTTCCCATGTACATGCCTATCACAGGTAGCAAGAGAATGACACTTGTGGGAGGCTGCTCGACCTCTGCTTAACACTATAATCTTAGATATCCTTATCTCTTTTTAATCTGTCATACAATATTTCTTCTTCTCCTGTCGAAAGCGTTACTTTCTTCTTATACAACAATGTCCATGATGCCTGATTTCTTGTATAATCCATTTTATCCTGCGGAAAAAATGAGCGGCAAAAATACCTGCCTTCCTCTCCGTTCCCTGCCAGAAATAAAAATACATTTCTTTCTTCTATGTAATTTTTCAGTATATAATCTGCTTTTATAACTGAATAGGCATTCTGTTTCCGGTTGTATTTAAAGATTGTGTCATTGCTGTCAATCATACTTTCCAGAAACGGGAGCATATCTATCCTGTCTGCAATCTTATAATACAAGTCAGAAGACTGGAGATGCTCTGCCGTTATCCGCCGTTCTTTTATTGCATCAAATATTTTTCCCCTGTCATGCGCCAGTTCCGGTCTGTCAGTCAGGTATTGAAGCCCCATTAAATGAAAGCATTCTTTTTTGTCAAAATTTATCTGTAACGGGACAGATATATTTTTTCTCCCCAGTATCAAATGATATTCCTTATCCAACAGTTTTCCGAAAGCCTCCGTGCAGTCATATACATTACGCATCAGACCTGCCTCTTTTCCCCTTAAAACTGGAAAAGCCCTGCTTTCGCAGAGCTTTCCTGACGTTTTCTTTCAACTGTAAAGCAGTTTCTGCATATACAGCCTAGCCAGAGCGCGGTGAACGTCAAACCCATTCAAAGCTCGTAAGGCACTGCCCTCTGGCACAACGCCTTATATCAACGCTTTGACCGACACTCAAGTTGCCCGTCTCTATTATTATATTACAGCGGGCACAAAAATATGTCAATCAGAACTTCTTGAAAGAATCTCGCAACAGTTCAGACAGGTCTGAACTGTTACCCACGATTTATATTTTCCGGACAATTCATAACGTATTCTTGACAAGGTTCCTCACAGCCGGTAAAATATTCTTATCATAGAAAGCAGAAGAGGTGATGGAACTCCGGCGTATCAGATGCCCGCAGAAATCAGGGCATGGATATGACTGGAAAAGAGTGGATAAAATCAATTTTACAGGTAAAACAAGCTGCTCTGACAGTTTATTTTGTGTGTCTGTATTTGATTTTATTTTACTCTTCCCTGTTTTTCATCATTTGAAAGAGCGGTCACAGAGTAAAATCTGTGGCTTTTTCTTTTGCTCATCACGAAAGGAGAGATTTTATGCTGAAACGTATGCGTGCGGCCCTGGAAAAGCCGCCCCTCTACACAAAATCAAAGGAAAACATCTGGAATGATTCCTACATTTCAAAGCAGATGCTGCGCGCCCATCTTGACCCGGATTGCGAAGGCGCGAGCCGGAAACTGGATTTCATCGAAAGGTCTGTCGCATGGATCAAAGAGCTTGTTGCTCCGGCACGCTATCCTGCGCTCCTCGACCTCGGATGCGGTCCGGGAATATATGCTGAAAGGTTTGCAAAGGCGGGGTATCAGGTGACAGGCATCGATTTTTCGAAAAGCTCCATAGACTATGCGGCAGCTTCCGCAATGCGCCAGGGGCTGCACATTTCCTACCTGTGCCAGGATTATTTGAACATGGAATGTAAGAACATTTTTGATTTTGGAACAATGATCTATTGCGACTATGGCGCATTATCAACCTCAGACAGACAAATCATCATGCGAAAGGTATATCGGCATTTAAGACCTGGTGGAAAATTCCTGCTGGACGTTTATGGAATGGCACAATACAATACCTTCAAAGAATACCGGACATGGAACCTCTGCGACACCGGCGGTTTCTGGTGCGCAGAAAAATATCTCGAACTAAGCGGCCATTACAAATATCCGGACAATGTAACGCTGGAGCAGACCTCTGTTATTTCAGGCAATGAAATAAAAACCTGTTATATCTGGAATACCTGCTTCACAAAAGAATCACTGATGCAGGAAGCCCGGGAATCCGGATTTTTGGTATGCGGCATCTGGGGCGATGTAACAGGAAGCCCATACCGCGATGACGGGCCCACAATTGCAATTCTTTTGGAAAAGGAAAAATAACTGCCCAAACCAATGCCATTGCGTTTCGCGGCGGACACTGGCGGCAGAGCACCGCTTCCTGACTCCCGCATCCGCCACCGGTGCTCTGCCGCCAGTGTCCGCCGCGAAACTTAACGACATTGCTGCCCAGGCTGTCACCCTGCAGCTTCAAACCACCAGATTCCGTTCCCGTCCTTCCAGAAATGCCTCAATGTTTTTGCAGGTCTCCGACACGCACCGCGTGCGGGCTTCCACGCTCGCCCATGCCATATGGGGCGTCATCTGCAAAACGCCGGTATCCTGAAGCTTTAACAGCACATCCTCAGGCTGCATCGGCTCCTTTTCGAACACATCGATGCCCGCGCCGCGAATCTGCCGCTTTGTAAGCGCGTCCGCCAGCGCCTGCGTATCCACCACCGCGCCCCGCGCCACGTTGACCAAAATTGCGGATTCCTTCATTTTGGCAAAAGCGTCCGCATTGATGATGTGCCGCGTGCGGTCGCTTAAGGGACAGTGCAGGGACAGCACATCCGATTGTTTCAGGAGCGTTTCAAAATCCACCCGCTCGTAATCGGTGCAGGTGCTCTTTCCCGAAGCGGAATAAAAAATCACCCGGCATCCCAGCGCGGATGCAATTTTCGCCACGCTCCGTCCGATATTTCCCATGCCGATGATGCCCCAGGTTCTTCCCTCCAGCTCATAATAGGTTTTCTCAAAATGCCCAAACCTCTCCTGCGCCGCATAAGCGCCTGATTTCACGAAATGATCATAGTAAGGCAGGTTTTCCAGCACGGAAAGTGCCAGCGCAATCGTATGCTGCGCCACCGCCGCCGTGGAATAATTGCGCACATTCGCCACGCGGATGCCCCGCCCGGCGCAATAATCAATGTCCACATTGTCATAGCCCGTGGCGAACTGGCAGATCAGCTTCACGTTCCCCGCATCCTTTAAGGTTTCCTCACGGAGCGGATTCTTGTTTGCCACCACGATATCCGCGTCGGCAATCCTCTCTGCTACCAGCTCGTTCGGGGTGCTGTTATAAAAAGCCACATCCCCATACCGCTTCATTTCTTCCACAGAAACGTCCATTCCCACGCTGGAACGATCCAAAACCACAATTTTCATATTTTTCATTCCTATACCTCTGTATGCCACAGGCATAACCTGTGGCATACAACAATGCGCGCTCCAAAACGCAGCTTCAAACTTACAGTCTCTTCAAAAGCGCCTCTCTCTGCTCCTCATAGCCGGGCTTTCCGAGCAGGGCGAACATGTTCTTTTTGTAGCTTTCCACGCCGGGCTGATTGAAGGGATTGACGCCCAGCAGGTAGCCGCTCACGCCGCAGGCAAACTCAAAGAAATAGAACAGCTGTCCCAGATAAAATTCGTTGACCTCGGGCACATGGATGACGAAATTAGGCACCTGACCGTCCGTATGAGCCAGAATCGTCCCGTTCATCGCGCTCTTATTGACAAAATCCACATTCTTTCCGGCGAGATAATTCAGGCCGTCCAGATCCACTGGCTCCTTGCCGATGATAATTTCCTCCCGGGAGGTTTCCACATCGATCACGGTCTCGAACATGATGCGCGCACCGTCCTGAATGAACTGCCCCATGGAATGCAGATCCGTGGTCAGATCCACGCTGGCCGGGAAAATGCCTCTCTGGTCCTTGCCTTCGCTTTCGCCGTACAGCTGCTTCCACCACTCGGAAACATAGTGCACACTGGGCTCATAGTTGGCGAGAATTTCCACCGCCTTACCCTTGCGGAGCATAATATTGCGCAGCGCAGCATACTGCACAGCGTCATTTTCCTCATAGGGAGCGTTCAGCGCCAGCTCTCTGCCGCTTTGCGCGCCTTCCATCAGCTTATCGATATCAGCGCCGCTGACCGCGATGGGAAGCAGGCCTACCGCCGTCAGCACGGAGAAACGGCCGCCCACATCGTCCGGCACCACAAAGGTTTCATAGCCTTCCTCGTCCGCGACCTTTTTTAAAGAGCCCTTCGCCTTGTCCGTGGTGGCGTAAATTCTCTTCGCCGCTTCCTCCTTGCCGTATTTCTCCTCCAGCATCGCCTTGAATACGCGGAAAGCGATCGCGGGCTCCGTCGTCGTGCCGGACTTGGAAATCATGTTGATGGAAAAATCCCTGTCCCCGATCACGTCCATCAGGTGCTTCACATATGTGGAGCTGATGGAATTGCCCACAAAATAGATCTCAGGCGTTTTCCGGACCTCTTTGCTCACCATATTATAAAAGCTGTGCCTCAAAAATTCGATCGCTGCCCGCGCCCCCAGATAAGAACCGCCGATGCCGATCACCAGCAAAACCTCAGAATCGCCCTGAATCTTCTCCGCAGCCTTCTTGATGCGCGCAAACTCTTCCTTGTCATAATTGACCGGCAGATCAATCCAGCCCAGAAAATCATTTCCCGCGCCGGTCTTTGCCACCAGCAGATCCTTTGCGTCGCAGGCCAGCTTCTTCATGTTCTCCACCTCATGCGCCTGCACGAAGGGAGCAGCCTTGCCATAATCAAACGTCACTTTATTGCTCATGTTGTCCATCCTCCTTTGCGGCCCGCCCACAGCGCGGACGGGCCAGATTCTTCCAATTCAAAGTGTAACAAAGTTACCGGGCAATTTCAAGCAAAAATAGTGCCGTGATCCAATTTATGCGTTTTCCGGCCGCTTTCTATCATTTTCCGGTCCAAAACAAAACCGCGTGCTTCAGCAATGCCGCACAGCCCTTCACATCCCTGTCGTAATATGCCTGAAACCGCTCATCTGCGGTATAAAGCTGTACAACACCCCTGTGGGCTTCTACCGTATACTGGCTCCAGGACTTGCTAAGCCACTCCTTATGCAGCTGCACAATTTCCCCCGCCTCTTCGCTTTCCGGTTTCACACCCGCTAAAACAGCCTCCTTCAGCCGCAGTAAAATCCGGTTTTCCAATTCCTGAAAGGAATCCCATTCCTCCCTTGACATACTCAGAATTTTCTGTTCGGAAGCATCCACCTCTTCCCCGTACCGTTCTCTTGCTTCCGCTCCATATTTCTCTGCATTCTTCTTCACCGCCTGCATCTTAAAGGCTTCAAACTTTTCCTGATCACTCATACTGCATTCTCCTTTCATCACCTGTATCGTAAGTTTCACTGTGCGGATCAGAAAGTCCACATGCTCCCTCTGATCCTCCAGCTGTGCAAGGTGGTCCTCCAGCGCATGCATCACATCAAAATTCTCTCCGTACAGAATCTGACGGATGCTTTTCAAATCAAAATCCCGTTCCCGGTAAAACAAAATCTGCTGCAAAAGCTCCAGCTCCCGCTCCCCGTAAAACCGATATCCGGCCTGGGTTGTGTAGGAAGGCTTTAACAGACCGATTTCATCATAATAGCGCAGCGTGCGTGCACTCACCCCCGCCAGCCTGGATAATTCCCGGATCCCATATTCCATACGCTTCGACCTCCTTTCCCATACACTCTAGCAGTTGCCGTAACGTCAAAGTCAAGCCCCATATTTCATTTTTTTGCTACAGAAATTCTCCCAGCAAAATACCAAGCTCTTCCTCCGGTTTTATCTCCACAGGTTCCCCGTCCTCAACGTCGCTTTCCGCTTCTCCTGCATCAGTCTCCGTCCCCTGCATCGCATCCGAAAACAAAGCAGTCCCCTGCTCTGCCTCCTGTTCCCGATCCGCTGCCCGCTGCTCCACCTCATCCAGATATGCGCTGTCCTTCTTCACGCTTTCCATCCGTCCCGTCATCCGGTTTTCCAGAAAATCAGTGACCGTCGTCCTTAACGCCTCCTGCTTTCCCTGTACATCCACCAGCCCCGACACGCTGAAAAACAGATAAAGGGATAAAAAGGTGAGCAGGTAATAGGGAAGCACATCCTTTAACGTCTCCCCATGAACAATCCCCACACAGGCGCCAATCCCTTCGGCAAAAACAGAAAGCAGCAAAAACTGCCCCGCAAGCTGTCCGATCAGGCGCAGACTGCACCTGCCCAAACGGATATTTTGCATGAATTTTCCCACAAAAACCTCCACATTCACCGCCCCGGCATTCAATTCATAGCAATTCTGAAACTTCAGCTTACACTGCTTTAACAGCTTATTGTCGGTAGCCGACATATTTTCCGCTTCCCGGATCAGTTTTTTTAAAAGAACACCTGTCATAAACCTGCATAAAATACTTAATAATAAAAACAGCATCGCCATCCCGATAAAGAAAGCGTGTCCCTTGATAAAAGCCTGCATCATCATTCCTCCCGCTTTTTGTATCACTCCCGCCAATTGTGGGTATCTTTAGTATACGTCCGTCAAAAAGCGCAGACAATCCCCGAAGGGTCGCTTTCAAATTACATTTTTCGCCTTTTCATTTCCGGAAAAAGCTGTTATAATTCGTTTAGCGACAAATTCTTACAGCATAAGACAAAGGAGAAAATTATGAAATATCAGACAAACGGAACCTGTTCCTCCGCCATCGACATCGAAATGGATGGAAATACGATCAAATCCGTCGCCTTTACCGGCGGCTGCAACGGCAATTTAAAGGGCATTGCCAGCCTGGTCGCAGGCATGGACGCGAAGGATGCGATTGAAAGGCTCAAGGGCATCCGCTGCGGCTTTAAGCCCACCTCCTGCCCGGATCAGCTCGCGCACGCGCTGGAACAGATTCTTCAGGGGCAATAAAAGGGTTACTGGTCATAGAGTGAACCGTAACAGAAAAATGCGCGCTATTATGTGTAAAAA
This sequence comes from uncultured Eisenbergiella sp., assembly GCA_910585455.1. GTDB lineage: Bacteria > Bacillota > Clostridia > Lachnospirales > Lachnospiraceae > Gallintestinimicrobium. The sequence continues at coordinate 77,157 of CAJUEL010000007.1, forward strand.
TCAGGAGGCATCCCTGTATGCAGAAAAAAATCGTGCTCACCGGCGGCGGCACTGCCGGTCATATTACACCCAACATCGCGCTTTTACCGCGCCTTGCCCAGAAGGGCTATGAGGTATCCTATATCGGCTCCTATGAAGGCATGGAAAAACGTCTCATGGGAGACTATGATATCCCTTATTATGGCATTGCTACCGGAAAATTCCGCAGGTATTTCGACCTGAAAAATTTTTCCGATCCCTTTCGCGTCATCAAAGGCTTTTCGGAAGCGAGAAAGCTTTTAAAGCAGATCAAGCCGGATCTCGTTTTTTCCAAGGGCGGCTTTGTGGCGGTTCCGGTCGTGCGCGCCGCCGCTTCCCTGAAAATTCCCTGTGTCATCCACGAATCCGATATGACGCCGGGACTGGCGAACAAGATTTGCATTCCTGTCGCCCGGAAAATCTGCTGTAACTTTCCGGAAACCATGCGCAGCCTTCCTGCCCAGAAGGCGGTCCTGACCGGCTCCCCCATCCGGGAAGAGCTTCTTAAGGGGAAGAAAGAAGCCGCATACAATCTGTGCGGATTCGATTCCTCCCGCCCTGTGCTCATGGTCATCGGCGGTTCCCTGGGCTCCGTTGCCATCAATCAGGCCGTCCGGGAAGCGTTGCCGAAGCTTCTTACTGATTTTCAGATCGTGCACATCTGCGGAAAGGATAAAATCGACAACCTGCTGCTCAATACCAGAGGCTATAAGCAATTTGAATATCTCAAGGCAGAATTAAAGGATGTATTCGCCATGGCGGATGTGGTAGTCTCCCGGGCAGGCGCCAACGCGATCTGTGAACTGCTCGCCCTCAAAAAGCCCAACCTGCTGATTCCGCTCTCCGCAGGCGCAAGCCGCGGCGACCAGATCTTAAATGCCCGTTCCTTTGAGGCACAGGGTTTTTCCGTTGTGATCGATGAGGATTATCTTTCACCGGATCTTCTCACGGAAAAGGTGCAGGAGCTGTATTTCACCCGGCAAACCTATATTGACGCCATGGGCAAAAGCCAGCAGACCAATGCGATCTCCACGATCGTCAGGCTGTTTGATGAAATTCTGGAGGACGGTTCCAATCCACAATAACCGCTTATCCTATGATAAAAATATCCCGCCGGGCTGCAAGGTATCGCTGCTTTGGCGGGACGTTTTTATGCTTTTTTCTATTTCGCCGCTTTAGACTGACAATGCGGGCTGCCGCCTCAGGCTTCCCTGCAAATCGCCTCTCTGACCGCATCCAGCTCTTCCGGCGCAGGCTCTGTCTGTTCCCAGCTGATTTTCTGTCCATCCTCCTGATAACGGGGAATCAAATGAATGTGAAAATGAGACACTGTCTGGCCTGCCACCTCTCCGTTGTTCTGCACCAGATTAAAGCCATCGCAGGAAAGCTTTTCCATCATTTGCTCTGCCATCCGCTTTGCCAGAACGAACGCCTTCGCACACCACTCCTCCGGCAGCTCATACAGATTTAGAAAGTGCTCCTTTGGTATAATCAGGGCATGTCCCCTGGTGGCTGGTCCCAGATCCAGAATAACGCGAAACATTTCGTCTTCATACAGCGTCCGGGAAGGGATTTCACCATTTGCAATCTTGCAGAAAATACAGTCATCTTTCCTCACTTTTTTTTCCTCCTTTCCATACAGGCGGTATAATGCCAAGCAGAAATGCCAGCAAAAATCCGCTCAAAAGCCCGCCCAGATGGGCGGCATTGTTCACATATCCGCTCGCAAAACCCGCGTACAGAGACAACAGAATCGCAAATATCATCCGTTTCATTGAAATACGGGCCGCAGCCCCCTTTTTGACAATCACTAAAAACAGCAATGCGCCGGTCAGTCCGAATACCGCGCCGCTCGCGCCAATGGATTCGTAAAAGCCTCCCGTCGAAAGCTCATAGGCAGCGGAAAGCAGATTTCCACAGACAGCGGAACCCAGATACAAAAGCAGCGTCCTGATCTTCCCCATGCTTTTCTCCACAATCTCACCGCAAAAATACAAAAGCAGCATATTGGACAGAAGATGCTCTGCGTCCGAATGCAGAAAGGCAGCCGTCACCAGTCTGTAAAAATCATTCTCATACAGCAGGTGCAGGACACCGAAGCTCCCGGCATCCATCATCCGCACTCCCACCTGTGGAAATAAAAGCGCAATCAGAAAAATGATCACATTGATTCCAATCAGCACGACACAGCAAAACGGCAGTTCTCTGTACGCTCCGAAACCGCCATCTTCCGTACTTTCTGAACTCTTACGGTATCCCATAGCTGTTTCCTCCTGATACAAAGGGTATCACTTTCTTCCGTCACTGTCAATAAATCCGTACCGAAAACGTTCCCTTCCAAACTGGATCAGATCCCCCTGCCCGAGCGCTACCGTCTCATGGGGCGCAAGCTTCTTTCCGTTTACCAGCGTTCCGTTTCTGGAGTTTAAATCCGTAATGCAAATGCCATCCTCTCCATACTCAAACCGGGCATGCAGTCTGCTCACCGAGCTGTCCGCCAGAACAATCGACACTTTTCCCTGCAGCTTTCCCACTGTCAGCGGCATGCTGCCAAGGCAAAACTGCCTCTCCCCCTCCTCCTCCGTCAGGCAGGGGGTACCCGTTCCTTTTTTCTGCGGTTTATCCAGATCCGTAAAGTATACCGTTTCCCCATTCTGTGATGATATCTGCTGCCCCTCATAGCTGCTCCATACGGAATCCTCCGGTTTTTCTTCTTTCATTCTTTCCGGCAGTCTTTTGGAAAAATTTTTTTTATGTTTCTTTCTGCCGCTTCTTTTCTTCTTTTTGCTTCCCCGCTTTCTCCGTTCAAAAAGCCGCCCAAGCCACCCAGCCTCCGAAAACGTCGCCTGCGTCTGCGCCTCCTCCGGTTCTACTTCGTCCTCTGTAAACACATCCGCCCAATCAGCCCTTCCCGTCTCATCCGTCAGTGGCAGCATTCTGTCAATATCCGGCTCCTTGTTTTTTCCCCGCCAATCGGCCAGTTCCTTTTCCAGAACCGGCAAAAAAGCCGATAATACAAAATATTCCGCTTTTGACATCTTATAAAACTGATAGGCGATGTTCACCGCATGCTCGTCGCCATGATCCACATGCTCTAAAAAGAAATCCGCCAGCCTGGCATATCGGTGAGCATCCTCCTCCTGCTCCGGATAAAAACAAAAATACAGCTCCTCCGTTTCCACATCCGCAAAAATCGTTTCCGCCTCCAGCAATAATCCCCGTTCATCCAGAAGATACTCGCCCAAATCCTCCAAAATCGCCTCTATCGCATACAAAATCCTTTTCAGCCCTTCCACATCCAGCTTTCTTTCTTCAAAAAGCCGTTCAATCGGCTGCCGGGATGAAATATCGTAATAGAGATAGGTTTCCCCGTCCAACTGCCTCTTACTGCATGCCAAAAGTCTTCCGATCTGATTTTGCGTCATCATCCGATAAGCGTAGCTATCCAAAACCTCCTCAGAGATGCTTTTTATCACCATATAGCTATGGCTCAATTCCCGTTTATATGTAATATCCTTCATTTTGTCCCCACTTCCCTGTTATCCCTGCCCCAACCGACCCAGATTCCGCAGTCCTCTGATATACGTCACCGGATCCCTGACCATTGCCCGGAAGGATGCTGAAAGCTTCGGAATCCGCTCCCCCAGCCGCGAGAAGGGCGTATTCTTTTCCAGCGTCACCCTCACAGAAAGTCCGCCTGCATCTATCGTTCTGCTCTCATCCTCAAAGGACAGCACTTCCTGCCCAAGAAGCTCATCCAGCTGCATTTCCACATATTCTTCCCGGTTTCCCTCCTGCCTGCTGCCCCGAAATGCCGACACATACGCTGCCTGCACCATAAAGCAGCCCTGATATAAATAGCTGCACAAATAAACCAGCATCAAAATCAGAATGGACGAAAGAGGAAGCAAAACCGATGCTTCAACCACCACATAACCGTCCTGTCCCTTCCCGCCCGCATGCTTCCATAAAGCTCCACTCATATGCGCCACCTCACCTTCCTCCAAACGAAAGAATCCACAGCAGCGCCGTCGCCCCAAGCAGAAACGGGGCAAACGGCAGCTTACTGTTTCTTTTTAGTTTGCCTGCCACAACCCCCACACCGGCATACACAGCAACGAGCAGGCATGCCGTACACAGCACCGCCAGGCAAAGCTCCCATCCCAACAGCAGCCCGAAAACCAGCACCATATCGCCGTCTCCTCTGCCCAGCCTGCCGCCGGACAACATGCCAAACACCCAGAGCATGATCCCCGGAACCAGCGCCAGCAGCACATCATACCATCCGAGGGCTCCGCTCTGCAGCTGCCAGCCTGTCATTCCGATACCAGCCAAAAAGCCGGCCAGCAACACATTCCGCTCTATTTTCTGCCAGGCGCAATCCGTTATGGTACAGACCGCGCCAAATATAATTGCACCTTCCATTTCTGCTCCCTGTATATCATTCCACACAATTCCTCCGGATTCCTACCCGTCCATTCAGCCACATTTCGGGCAGGCATGCCTCCCTGCCTCCACCGCTTCCTTCAATGTCACGCAATCAATCGACCGCTTTATTCCGCTGCAGCTTACCGTGCTATGGAAGCGCGTCCCGCTTTCCGTCACATACACCGTAGCGCTGCTTCCGCCACAGCTTTCGCATGCCGAATACTTCCCGCCATCCCTGTTCGTCATATTCTCTGCCTGCTCTCTTCCCACCAGCTTTACGGAAGGATTCAAATAAATACATTCCCGTTCCCGGTGATAGGCGCTGCCTGATTTCGTGATATAGACCAGCTCTTCCCGCTCCTCTCCCAGGGCTCCATTTTCCTGCGAAAGATCATAACCGATCCATTTATGCATCACACATCCATTTGTGATAGACGACGCCCGGAATGCGGCGATTCCAAACATGGGCTTTACCGGGCTCACCGTGACCAGGCGGATATCCACCTCCCCGCCCTCCTGTCCATACGCCAGCATGGACAGCTCCCGTCCTGTCTGATGCAGCTTTCCCTCCTGCACCGAAAAGGTCTGAAACATGAGGATCAGAGAAAGCAGATTTCCCATCGCCAAAAGAAATATTGGTAACGCAAACGCCGCTTCCACCGTCATATTCCCCGGAAGGGCCGGGCAGGATGCCTCTGGCTTTTTGGGTAATTCATGGAGCAAATCAGGAAAATGGTGGGATGTTCTTTGCCTTATATGTTCTATATGGGGAGATAAATATTTCAGTTTTAACAGTTTCATTTCCAGAGGCACCCGGTCCGACCCTCCCTTCCTGTCACAGACTTTTCAAACCTCCCGGCACATATGCAGGGTTTTATTCATACTCATAAATTCTCTTTATGCTGTAGCTGCCGCCATAGCGGCTCGTCACAAAAATTTCCGCTTCCATGCCGTCAATCATCCCATCCAGCCGGAAATTTCCATTCCCCGGCGTTTTGCGGATATCGCTTTCCATCACATCCATCAGGCCGGTCACCGCCTGACGGGCGCCGTGCAGCACCAGCAGCGCGCCCAGATAGTCCTGATAGCTCATCCCGCTCTCCGGCGCATGATAGGAATCCAGATGGCTTCGATAGGTTAAGAGCTGATAAAAGGGCGTATTCCAGGTTCCCTCCGATTTCATCACGGGAACCTTATCCCCCCGAAACAAAATCCTGATGTCCTTGACGCTTTCCGCATAAGCCCAGGCGAACAGAATCACTACCTCGATCAGCTCTGCCACCTCCGGAAGCAGAAGAATTGCCGCGATCACGGATGCCGCCGCTTTCGCTTCACTGCGCAGACCGCTTCCGAACAAAAATGCCACGTTCGCCGCCTCCCGCATCCACAAAAGCTCCTGCGCCGTTTTGCGCAGATTTTCCCGGTCAGAGGTCTGCTGCTGTAAAATATATTCCACCTCATAGGCGAGGGCGCTGTTTTCCTTTTCCTTTCTCAGATTGCCGCATTTTTCCAGAATATAGGCATACAAAAGACCGTTGTCCAGCATGCTGTCCGCCGGTTCTTTAGGTTCCATCAATCCCGTCCCCCGGTTCAGGCTCCGCACAGAGGGGCGTCCGCCCTCCGAAAGGGATGCCGCTGAAAGGCGCATGCCCTGCGCGGCCACGCCCAGGATTCCTTCCCCCCGGGTTGCCTGCACCGCATCCGAGGGCGTTTCCGGAATATCGCCATTCCACTCCTCGTCCTGCAGCCGCTTTTTCTGCGTAATCTCCTCCTTCATGGCAGCCTCTGCCGCATCCCACTGCCCTTCCATATCCTGCCCCTGCAGCCCTTCCAGCTGCCGCCCTTTCTGCAAAATGCTCTCCGCCAGGGAAATGCCGTACCGGTCCTTCATATACTGCACCACATGATATTTTAATACCGCTCCCGCATCATCCGTCGCCACACCCGCCCGCAGAAGCTCCACACGGTCCGTATACAGCGCAGTGATATCCCGGGTGAGCGGAATGGAAAATTCCTCCGCGGGGCGCAGATTTTTCTCCATATAGCTATAAATCTGCTCCTCCGTCCGGTGAAAGGAAGGATCTGCCGTTCCATACGAGGTATCGATGAAAAACAGATCATACTGCCCAAGCATTTCCCGATGGTACTGTGCCAGAGCGGAGTCCAGCGCCATATCCGCACAGCACTCTGCATGCATGCGGATCGTGCTGCGCCGCGCTCCTTCAACCACAGCGAGGAATAAGGACAGCAGGACGCCTGTAACCAAAGCCAGATACACCGTCATGTATCCCGCCCTCACCGTATGTTCTCTCATATGTCCCCCTGTGCGTCACGGGCAATGCCCGCGATGCTGTGTCGATCCGCGACCTTGATCCATAGCCTGAAAGGAAGCTTTGTGCAGCTCATACCTTTCCCGCCTGGGATGAAATTTTGGAGAAAATGGAATTTACCAGCTCCGTAATTTTATCCTTGAAAATCAGGACCAGCCCCACCGCGACCAAAATCAGCAACACGATTTCCACCGTACCAATCCCTTCCTCATTGTTCAGGCTTTCCTCCATGCGATACCGCAGCGCGTTCCATGCCGTCACAAGCTTCCATTTTATGCTCATTGCTTTCATTATTTTCTCCTTCCTGCCGCATTTGCGGCATCCGCACCTACAGCACCCGCATGTGCGCCCCATGCGCGGACAGCATCCCCATACGCATCATCCATATATGTAGCATATCCGTCCTTTACCGTTACAGCTTCCTCCTGCAATGCTCCCCTTTCTCACAGTCCGCCAAAGGAAAAGCACGCCGGCACCATCACAAGAATCATCACCACCACCAGCATCATGAGCATGGGCAGCAGCATTCTGGTCTGCGCCTCCTCTCCCTTCCTGCGGGCGGCCGCTTTTCGTTCCTCAAAGGCATTTACCGCCTCCTGATTGAGCGCTGCGAGCAGTCCGCCCGCTCCCTTGCGCACGTTCTGGGATAACAGGGAGGCGCATTTTTTATACTGGGGCAGCCTGCAGCGCTTTCCGAAATTCTCATATGCCTCCAGCTCCGCAGTGCCGCTCTCCATCTCCCGGCAGGCGCGCAGCACCTCCTCATAGACCGGGGATGCGCCTTTCTTCTCCGCTTCCTTCGCCATCCGCATAAACACCATCCGGACCGGCATGCCGGTTCCGGCCAACAACGCCAGTCTGCTCAAAAAGGAAGGATAGGAAAGCAGCATTTCTTCCCTGCGCTTTTCCCCTTCCTGCTTCACATCATTTTCAAAGGCGAAGTTTAACAGGAAGCATCCGGCAATCGTCAGCAGCGCAATCCATGCGCCGTAGGAGGGCCGCGCTATTTCCCAGGAAAGTGTTTTTCCCTCAAACTCTTCCGGCAAAATGAAGATTTTACTCTCTTCCTGCGTTTCCTCCTCCCAAAGCTGCCGCGCCGTCTCCCGCGCCAGTCTGGACGCCGCATCCTGCCCCTTTGGAATCACCCGGATGGTATAAACCCGCTCCGCCAGATCATCGCCGCAGCTCATCACCGCCCGCAGCTCCACCAGTCTTCCTTCTTCCTCTGTCAGCTCATTTCTTACATGCCCTGTCCCATCCAACAGGTCATAGCTGCCGCTTTCAAAACGGACATCCACCAATCCGCCCTGCAAGCTCTCAGGAAAAGCAAGATCACCGTCCACTCCGTCCGGATTCCAGCCTTCCACCAGCATATCCAGCTCAGACTGCGCCTGCATGAGCGCTGTTTTTTGTTCTTCCCGGGTAAGCTGTCCGGCGGGCACCTCCACCAGAATGCCCGTCAGCCTTTCCCCGCCCATCGTCACATTCATTTCATATTGTCTGCTGCCCTCTGTCGGCGCCGGCTTTTCTAACGACTTCACGGCGCCATCCTGCGCCTGCCGCCAGCCTGCGGCCATCAATGCTGCCGCCGCTGCCATGCCCGCCAGAAATACCAGGATCAGCTTTTCGTTTTTCCGGATCTGATACCTTTTATAATACTCCTTCGCCAGCTTTTCCCCATAAATGGCGGACAGCGCTTCTTCGGCGCCGCCTCGTGCACCATGCGGATGGCGTGTCCGATATCTTTCCTGCCTTCTCCACAGCCATTTTGCCGGCCCGTAAAAAATGCCTTCCTTCCCTTCTTCGCAAAGCTCCAACGGCTCATAGCTCATCTCCCATATGCCCTTTCTCCGCTCTTGTCATGACTATCCACTCTGTAAACAACTGCGCGCACGTAATATCACGATTTGCCGGTGGAAAAACCCTGCTGCCCATCCTCTTCACAGCCGGATATCCATCAGCCTATCCCCCAGCACACACGCTGCCAGATAGATGGCAAGACATATTGTCATCACCAGAATGCCCGCCGCATTGTGATAGAGAATATCAAAGAACCCCTTCGAGCTGATCTGCATATAGCCAAACAGAAGAAACGGAATCAGCGTCATCACCTTCTGCTCATACCTTTTGGAGGCCAGCAGCGTCCCGATCTCCCGGTCCACATCCATTCTCTGCTGCGTCAGCTCCGCCGTGCGGCGGATGATCTCCTTTAAGTTGCCGCCCATGCGCTTCGCCACCGCAAAAACCTCCGTAAAGTCCCGGATTTCCTCCACACAGCTGCGCTCCCCCAGATTGAGAAGCATCTGCTCCAGCGGAAGCTGGTTGCGCAGTCCTTTCCGCAAAAGCGCAAGCTCCCGCGCCATTTCGCTTTCCCTTCCATACAGCCCACGGATTTCCCCCTCCGCCTCCAGAAAGGCATTTTCTGCGGCGCGCCCCGCCTGCATTCCCGCGCTCACCGCCAGCACCGTATCCTTAAACTGCACGGAAAGCCGTTCCCTGCGTTCCCGCGCGCATTTCTCACGGGTCCTGCGCAGGCTGATATAAACTACGGCGGGCAGGGCAAGAAAGCCGAGCCAGGAACGGTAAAACATATAGGCAAAGGCTCCCGTTATCCCGACGCTTTTGCAAAAAACAAGCGCAAGCTCCCGAAACGAAAGCCGGTAGCTTCCGTAATCCGTTTTCTCACCGTCCGACGCCTGCCGCTTCCAGCTTTTCCACATGCGTAAGCGCTCCTTTCCGCACCAGCCTGCCGCTCACATGCTCCTTCGTGCTGTTTTCATCCTCTTCAAAGGCATAGAGCGTCTCCGTCTCAATTTCCCCTTCCGAAAATCCGGTGATCTCTGCGATTTCCAGCACCTTCCGCGTCTTGTCCCGCATCCGTCCCAGATGTACCAGAATGTCGATGCCGGACGCGATCTGTCTGCGTATGGCGGACAGAGGAATATCCATCCCCATCAAAAGCATGGTTTCCATCCGCAAAAGCATATCCCGCGCCGTGTTCCCATGTCCCGTTGACATACTGCCGTCATGCCCGGAATTGTATGCCGTCAGAAGCTCCGAAATTTCCGCCCCGCGCACCTCTCCCACGATGATCCGATCCGGCCGCATGCGCAGGGAAGAACGGATCAAATCCCGGATCGTCACCGGCTTACAGCCCTCGATATTGGCGTTTCTCGTCTCCAGGGATACCAGATTCTGCGCGAATTTCAGCTGCAGCTCCGCGCTGTCCTCGATGGTGATGATCCGCTCCTGCGGCGGAATCGCCTGGGACAGCGCATTTAAGAAGGTCGTCTTGCCGCTGCCCGTGCCGCCGCTGATGAAAATGTTATACCTACACCGCACCAAAAGCTCCAGAAATCTCCGGCACTCCTCATCCAGAGAGCCCAGCTCCACCAGCCGGTCCATCGTCATGCCCTCCTTTGGGAACCGCCGGATCGTCAGAATCGGTCCGTTTAAGGCGATCGGCGCAAGCACCACATTCACCCGGGAACCGTCCGCCAGTCTGGCATCCAGAATCGGCGATGCTTCATTCACCACTCTGTTGCAGCCCGCCGCGATCTGCTGTATCACATCCTGCATCCGGTCCGGGCTTTCAAAGTGTCCGTTCCACGCGGACAATCTCCCCTCTTTTTCCACAAAAATCCGTTCCGGGCCGTTGATCATGATTTCTGTGATGCCGCTGTCCTCCAAAAGCGCCTGCAGCACATCCAGTCCGCGGATGGAAGCGAACAGCTCCCGGCCCAAAGCCCTTCTTTTGGCCACCTCCAGCTTCCCGGCGCACTCCCGGGAGGAAAGCCTCTCATCGATCAGGCGCTGCACCTGTTCATCCGAAAAATCCTGCCCACAGTCCAGCTTCGCCAGAATTTCCCGCTTCACAGCCGCCTTATATTCCTCATATTCCTGCCTGTTCATCCTCCAAAAGCGTCCTTTCCGCATACTGTGCCAGCTCGCTGCCGGTCAGATGATTGAGATCTGCCGGCAGTCTTGTGAACACCGGAAGCACCCATTTCTTCGTTTTTTGTAATATGTCCTCATATTCCCCTTTCCGAAGCACCTCCTCATACCGGGCAAGCTTTGCCGCCGCAAAGCCGTCCTCCCTGACGATCGTGTGAACCCGGCTGCAGCTGCGCAGCACCTCATAAAGCTCCTGCACACAGTCCGAAAGATCCAGAATGACATACTCATACCTGCTTTCCCGCAAAACCCGCAGCAGCTTCTCCCATTCTACCCCGGTCATTTTTAAAATATCCGCCCCGGAAAAGGACGGTGGCACCAGTTCCATGCCGTTTACCGGCTCTGCGAGCTGCTCCAGGCGCTTTCCCACCTCTTCCTCAGGCTCGGTCAGATAATAAAGCAAATCCGAAAAGTCGGCTTCAAACCGCCTGCCGAGCATGGTCTCCAGCCCGGAAAAGCTTTCAAAATTCAGATACAAAACCCTGTGATTGCGGGCGAGCAACTGCCCTGTGACCAACGCCAGCGTTGTCTGAAGACACCGTCCGACCGGCGTATAGAACCCCAGAAACCGGACCGGATGATCTGTTTTGAGAACCGGCGGCATGCTCCCGGCCATCGCCGCCGTCTCCGTGATTTTTTTCATGATGCGGATCACGCTGGTGTATTTGCTGATTCCCGGCAGATCCGTTTCGGGAGGCGCCTGGCCGTCCCATAATAACACAATTCCCTGCGCCCAGCCCCGCATTTCCTCCCGGAAATCGCTCCAGGCGATGAGCAGTATCTGTACGGGCTGCCCCTGCAGGCTCTCATACAGCTTCTCTGCGCTGGTGAACGTCAGCATTTCAAACGGAAAATCCGCCTTCCGGCTGAGCGCGTCCATCAGCCGATACGCATACTCCTGCTCCGAGTCGCATATCGCCAATCGGTTTCTCTTCAATGTTTCCTCCTGCTGGTGGATAAAAGTGATGGGGAAATCCGTGCGCCCCCGGCGCTGCGCTTTCCCGGTTGATCTCATAGATCGCTCAGAAATACTTTCTGAAAGAATCCGTCTGCTTCATACAGACAGCCTTGAATGGCGTGCCGTAGTCTCTCTGCCGGCCGCTCGTTTGATGGTAAATCGAATTATAGACCGCCGGATTTCATTTGTCAATCCTCTTTTTTCATTTCGCTTTTTTGCATAAAACCGGGATCAAAATTTCTCCGTTCTGCATAATACCAAAAAAGGTAGGCTCAACCTCAATCCACATACCCGCCTGTCTGCCTCCTCCACATCCGGGCATAAATCCCGTCCCGTTCCAAAAGCTCCCGGTGACTGCCGCTTTCTACGATCCGTCCGCAATCCATGACATAAATGCGGTCCACCATGGAGGTGACCGACAGCCTGTGGGATATGAGGATCACCCCTTTTTCCGTATTTTCCTGCAAAACCCGCCTGTTGAAGGCATCCTCCGCAAAGGGATCCAGGGATGCCGCCGCTTCATCCGCGATCACAAAATCCGTATCCTGATATAAAATCCGCGCCAGCGCAATTTTTTGCTGCTGTCCGCCGGAGAACAACAGTCTGTCATCCGAAAGCTCCCGCAGCACCTGCGCGTTTACCGGAATTTCCTCCCCCTCTCCATACAAACCGCATGCCCCAAGCGCCGCGCGCGCCCTCTCCTCTACACAGTCCTCCGACAAAGCCACATTTTTCCCAAGCGTTGTCGCAAACAGACCACTATCCGCGAACAATACGGTAAAATGCCGCCGGTACTGCATTCCCCGGTTCTCCAGCACCGGTCTGCCGTTTGCCACAAGCTTCCCGTTCTTCAACCGTCCCAGCCCCGCCAGCGCCCTGACCAGCGTCGTCTTGCCCGCGCCGCTCGTGCCCACTACAGCAACCTTTTCCCCTTTATGGACAGACAGAGTAATATCGTGCAGCACATCCCTTTCCCCATAGGAAAAGTCCGCGCCCCAAAGACACACCTCCCGGATCTGCCCCCAAAACCGGCTTTCGTCATTGTCCCGCGCGCCATCACATACCGGCGATGGCTGCTCTGTGCGGATGCGCCCCGGCGGCTTGCGGCGATCCGCGCAATCCGGATATCCGTTTTCCTGCCACGCTGTCCCATCTTCAAATGCCAGAAACGCTTCCATATATTCCGTCTGCCCGCCCAGCGCCACCGCCATTTGCCCAAACAGCAGCGAAAAGGCGTATAAAATCGTATGGGACCCGTTCAGCAGCGCCGCGAAATCCGCCATATCAATGCTTTCTTGGATAAAAAAGCAATATCCCAGACAGGCGACCAGCAAAAAATCAAGAAACAGAAATTCCCCGAAAAATTCTTTTCCCAGCCGCAGCGGCAAAAGCTTCCTGGTCCAGCCTGCGGTCTGTTTTTCCTTATCCAGAAAACACGCCTGATCCTGCTGATTCAAAAACGGCAAACAGCCCAAAATCCTGCCCTCCGCCGCACATTCCCTGCTCAAAAAGGTGCGCAGCCAGCTCTGATGCAGCGCATCCTTTTGGTTTTGCCCATCCTGCTTCCTTCTGGTATATTCCACAATCCGCTCCAAACCAAACCGGCTTCCCAGAAAGGACAGCAAAATCAAAGCGAGCACCCCCGGCGCGGTCCACAGATACATGCAGACCGCAAGCGCTCCGTTTAAGAAGCATCCCAGCAGCTCCCTGTGCAGCCCGATCCCCTCCTCCATCTTTTCTGATAAAAATGAGAGCGCCTTCCGATATGTGCGAAAATAAGCTTCATCCCCGTATACCGCGCAATCGGACCGCAGCAGAACCCGGTATAATCTGTCGCTTTGCCGATAATAAAAATCCTCCCTCCATTTCGGATCTATCTCATTAACGAACCGGTTGTAAAGTCCGTCAAGCCCAATCTGATACAGCAAAAAGCAGCCCAGCGTCCAAAATACAGCCCCATAATCCGACCGCATGAGGGATCGGATCACAAGCCGCAGGACGATCACATTGGCGAGCGCATCGCCCGTCCAGACGCCGCCTGTCAAAACTATTTCCAAAAGCAGCAGCCCCGGATTGTCCCGAAATCTGCATTTTAAAAAGGCAAAATGTGCGCGCACTGTCCGTTTCACCCGCTCTCTCCCCCTTCCTGTCCGAAGTATGCGTTTTTCTGTACGGAAAACATTTGGCAATACATCCCGCCTTTTTCCATCAGCTCCTCATGCGTGCCCTGTTCCCGGATTTTTCCTTTTTCCAGATAAATAATCCGATCCGCCAGCCGCGCAAAGGACAGGCGATGCGTCACCAAAAGCAGGAGCTTCTCCCGCGCATACGCAAACACCTCCTCCAGAATTTCCCCTTCCGTCAGCGGGTCCAGAAACGCGGTCGGCTCATCCAGCAGAAGAACATCATAGTCCCCCATGAACATCCGTCCCAGCGCAAGCCTCTGCCTCTCTCCCGTGGAAAATGCAGCCCGCTCCCCTTCCCCGAAAAGCTCCGCGCTGCTGTGGATGCCCTTTTCCAGGTCGCGCACCTTTTTTTCCAGCCGCACTTTGCGCAGCACAGACCATACTCTTTCCTCATCCGCCGGACCGCATTCCCGCAAAAGCAGGTTTTGGGCGATTGTTCCCGGGTAAATCTGATAATCCTGCATCAGGCAAAAAACCCGTTTTCCCATGCCGTTCCCGGCGGCGCTTTCATTTACCGCAATCTCTCCCTCATATTTTCTGTAAAGACCCAGCATTATCTTAAACAACGTAGACTTTCCGGCGCCGTTCTCTCCAACGATTACGATTTTTTCTCCCGCCTTCGCCGAAAATTCGATTCCTTCCAGTCCCATATTCCCATTCGGCCAGGCAAATCTTTTCACGCAAACCCGCAGGCTTTTCACAGTCGCCGCTGTCATGTTCCGCTCCTCCTCAGGCTTCTCTTCCGCAAAAAAGCGCAGGAAATCCTCTATGTACAGCCGGTTCTGTGCAAATGCCGCCGCTTCCCTCCCCAGACGGGACAGCCTGGAATTTAAGCTGGCGATCGAAACGACCAAAACAGAATATTCCGATACGGGCATCGCTGCGTCCGTCAGCATCCGGAACACCGCATACAGATTGCCGGCCAGAAAGGCAAAATTCGCCCCCAGATTGTCCGCCGCAAAGCCCAGCGCCGCGATTTTTTTCCCGTAAGTATTTGTAAGCTGCCGGTTATCCTCCCGCGCGCTGCGCCCGATGCCATCCAGAATGCTATATGCATCCGAGGTCCGCAGCCCGTCCATATTTTCATAGAAAAAAAATATGCGCCTCACATAAGCCTTTTTCCGCTCATTTTGCGCCCTTTTCTTCTCATATTCATGCCGCAGCCTCCCCTGCTTTTTCAAAATCTTCGTCATCAAAAGCGGCGCTGCCGTCACACAAAGCAGCCAGGGGTCCATGGTGCATAAAAATGCAGTCACCGAAACCAATGTGGAAAGAAGACTGACCGTTCTGCCGATGTTGTCCATCGCTTTACGGTAGGTGCTCCCCGCATTCCGGACGAGATATTCCAGCCTGTTTAAAAATTCCGCCGTTTCATACCGTTCGTAAGGCACGCAGGCCGCGCGGGAAAACAGCCTCCGGTATATTTCCCGCTCCGTTTGGATGTCCGCTTTTTCACAATAACAGTCCCGATACCATCTGCTCATGCCCCGCAGAGCCAGATTACATGCCCCAAACAGCAGCAATCCGGCAAAAAACGCCTTCCCGTCCCCCTCTGCAAGGCATTGGATATAGAAGCTGACAGCAAAAATATTGACCAGAAATGCCCGCAGGCCCTCCAGCGCATTGACGGACAGGTGCAGCGCGATGCGCCCGCGCCATACCTGAATTTCCTTTAAATAGCGCAGACAGGAACCCATATCTCGTAATGCCGCTTTCCCTTTTCCTCCTTCGGGAAAAGATGGTACACCTCTACTTCATAGTCCCCCGCCTGCGCATAGCCGGAGTCCGGAAGCCAGGAATCAAAAATCAGCTCCCGCAGCCCTGGCAGCTCATCCCCGGCAAAGCCGCCATAGCCCGTGGAGAATACCGCCCAGGTCCCGGCGGGAATCGCAACCGCCTCCGTATCCGCCGTCACGGCCTCCTCTTCGGCCTTTGCGATCCAGTATGTTCCATTGTCCCAGATGCCATACCATGTCCCGCCGATTTCCGGATTGATGCGCCGCGCATAATCATCAAGCTCGATCCCCCACATGACATGCTCCTGCGCAAACCGGTCTGCCGCCAGGCCGGTAAACCGCTTTGAAAGACCGCGCAGTCTGACCTCCTTTGTTTCAATCACCTTCACCCGCATTTCCTTTGCCCCTTTCACCATGATGTGGAAGGAAACCGGCGGATATACCTTCAATGGCTGATGCCGGCCGCGCGCCTGCGTCGGCGTGATGCCGTGCTGTTTAAGAAAGGCCTTCGTAAACGCATCCGCGCTGTTATAGCCATATTTCACCGCAATATCGAGCACCCTGCTGTCCGAGCCCTGTATTTCATAGGCCGCCCGTGTCAGCCGCCTGCGGCGGATATACTCCTGCAGCGTCATACCGCATATATAGCTGAAAAAGCGGGCAAAGCTGTCCACCGTCACGCAGACAATCCGCGCCAGCTCATCCATATCGATTTCATCACACAGGTGCGCCTCAATATAGGCGACCGCCCTGTCAAGCTGTTCCAAAAGATTCATCCGCCCATCTCCTTCCCGTAGCGCTGTTCACGGCGCCGCCGGATGCGGACTGCCGGCAACACCGTGAACAGTAACCTTTCAACCGATATTATCAAAAATAACACCCGCCTGCCCGACTTTTTCCGGACGAAATATTCCATCTGTCATACAAAAAATCCGCAAGACAGCCTGTTTTTATCCTGCGGATTCTTATATGTTCTTTATCGTTTACTTTCTGGCAGCAGGTACCCTGCCTGTAACGAAGCTGTGAAAAAACGTTACCGCTGCTTTACAAACCGCTTTAAAATATCAGAATACGCAACCAGCGCTACATTCCCCAGCGCATCCGCCCTGTCCCGACACCCCCTGGTGAAGCCGCTTTTCGAAAACAAATAGAAATACACCTTGCTATAACGAAATATTCTGCTCAGGCTCACCAGCTTTTCCAGCACACCGGTATCCACCTTTTCATTCGTCCATTTACATTCGCCAAACAGCGCGGTATCTTTATCCTGCTCTCCCATGATATCAATTTCCGCCTGACTGCGGGTAGAAGGGTCCGTCCCCCACCAACGCCCAAGGGAATGAAATTCCACAAAGGACTCCCCATCCAACAACAGCTTCCAAAGATATTGCATGCAGATTTCTTCAAACACTTTACCCATATAATCTGACAAATGCGGTGCAATCCGTCGATAAACCAGATCTGCCGCCCCCCGCGCAATGGCGGAGCTGTTCTCCGGCACAAACCGATACCAAAACCGAAACATATTATCGTTTATGACATAGATTGATTTTCTGGCGTTTTTTTCACCATAGGGCATTTCTTTCCGGACCAGCCCCAATGCCGCCAGATTTTTCAAATAGGCCGCGCATACGCTGGTATCTTCCCCTACCTTCGCAGATATTTCCGCCATGCGGGAAGCGCCCGCCGCGATGGCTGTGACGATGGCATTATAGAGCGCCGGTTCCCGCACCTCCTGCTTCAGCAGATTTTCCGGTTCCTCGAAAAGAAAAGAGGTCGGATTCAAAAATGTATTTTTTATATTATCCTCAACACTGCACTCATCGTCCATTTGCAGCAGATATTGCGGCGTACCGCCCACAATGCCGTAAGCCAGAGCCTTATCTGTGTCGGTAAAATTCTGAAAATACCGGCAGGCATCCATAAAATCGAAGGGCAACACTTTCATCTGTGCCGTTCGCCTGCCGTAAAGCGGCGATTTATACGCCAGCACATGATCTTCCATATAAGACATGGATGATCCACAGAGAATCAGCATCAGCCTGGAGCTGTCCTTGTAACGATCGATCAAAAGCTGCAACGTGGACGCAAAGCTCCCGGACGAGCGCGCCACATAAGGATACTCGTCGATCACCAGAATCAGCCGCTCCTTTTGGGCCAACGAAAAAACATATTCCAATGCGTTCTGAAAGGACAAAAACATTGTCCCCATCTGAATTCCTGCACCAAACTCCAGAATGCTTTTGCTGAAATTTTCCAGGTTTTGGCGGTCATTGCTTTCCACGCCCATGAAATAAATCGCTTGTTTATCCCGGATAAACTGGCTGATCAGCGCGGTTTTCCCCACACGGCGGCGGCCATAAATCACCGCGAATTCAAATTTATCCGATGCATATAGCTTATTCAGGGAAGCCAACTCATTGTCTCTGCCAACAAACATGCTATTTCCTCCATTCCCTGTCTCAACCATATCATATTCATGCAATTTAGTCAATTACGATTTACTTATTTTAAAATTAGTAATTTATATATCACTAAAATCTCTCATTTATCCAAATATCCGCTGTCGCCACGCTTTCACGCGCCCTGCACATTTATCGCGCAGGCCTGGCGGAATCGCAGCATCTTTTTACAAACCCTCCGCACAGTCATCATAATACTGCGCCTGTGCCTGAAACATCTGCCGGTATTTCCCGTTTTCCATTTGCATCAGCTCGTCGTGGCTCCCGCGCTCCACAATGCCCCTGTCGGCGACCACAAAAATCTCGTCACAGAAGCGGCAGCTCCACAGCCGGTGAGAAATCAAAAAGGCAGTCTTTCCGGCAATGAGCCTGCGGAAATCCTCGAAAATCTCATATTCGGCTTTGGCGTCAAAGGCAGAGGTCGGCTCATCCAGCAGAATGATGCCCGCATTCTTATAAAGGGCGCGCGCCGTCGCCAGCTTCTGGCTCTGTCCATAGGAAAATTCCTTCCCCTCCGGCTCAAACAGCTTATAAATATAAGTATCCATACCGTTTTTCTGCCCCCGCACCATGTCCAGCATCCCGACCGATTCCAGCGTCTTTTCCACGCTGCCCCTTCCGGCGTACGCCGTTTCCAGGTTTTCACGGACCGTAAAGGAAAACATCTGAAAATCCTGATAAATTGCGGACAGCGCTTCCCGTCCGTCCCCCTGCAGCTCTTTCCCGCCGATGAAAATCCGTCCGGAAGTGGGAACCAGAAAGCCGGACAAAAGCTTCGCAATCGTCGTCTTCCCGCTGCCGTTTTCTCCCACCAGCGCGACCACCTTCCCCGCCGGAACCTGAAAGCTGATGTCGGACAAAATCTCTTTGCCCGGCAGATACCCGAAGGATACATGGGAGAATTCCACCTCCTGTGGGCTTTCCTGACAGGCGCTGCTGCCGCCAATTTCCGCCGGAATCCGGTCAAACTCCATGAATTTGTCCAAAAACCGGCTGCGCGTGCCCAGATTGACGAAGGCGCCAATCAGCTGAAATATGGCATTTCCGAAATTGATGAACAGCCCGGTTACCTCAAAAAATTTATCGACCGAAACCGCCCTCCGGAACAAATCCAGCGCCGCCACAAAATACACGAAATAAATCTGCACCTGCAAAACCAGGGTTTCCCAGACGTCAAGGGACGCCGCCCTGTAAAAATACTGGGAAAAGTCCTTCACTTCCTTATCATTCAGCTCCCGTATTTTCTTCATGAGGATTTTATCGATCCTGAATATGCGGATATCCTTCCCCATGGAAAAATCATTTGTGACAGAATCATAGTAATTCAGCTTGCGCTCCACAAGCCCAACGCGCATCATAACCTGCCGGAACCGCTGATTCTGCAATGCAGAGAGCGCCAGATGAATGCACACAGTCACCAGAATCGGAATGATCAGCCACAGCTTATAATCCGCCAGCAAAACGGCAGTTGTCAGAATCGTGATGAGTCCGCCCACCACGGCAGGAATCACCGTCTCAAACACAAACTCAAAATTTCCCCACTCCAGAATGGGAAGCAGCGCCTCCTGCCGCATATCCTGCAGGCGCGGAGATTCCAGATCCCCATACCGCATGCGCATCATTTTCTGCCCGACATAGAGGGTGAACTTATCCTTTAGCAGCTCCATCAGGGTTTTAAAACGGTTTGCCAGAAAGCTCTGCAAAATGCCCGAAATCCCGTGAAATGCCAGCAGCCGGACCATGCACCGCACAATATCCTCTGCCGGAGCATGGACCGTCAGCGCTTCCAGCAGCCGCGCGGTCAAAAGCAGCGTCACGATCGGCGAAACGGCTTTTATGACCGTGGACAAAAGGCTGCATGCCATCGCGTTCCAGGACATGGGAGCAACCTTTCTGATAAAATAAACAAGCGCTTTCCAGCTTTTCATAAGGCTTCCTCCTCCCTCTTATAATATTTTGCCTGCATTTCATAGATTTCCCGATAGGGCGCACAGCTTTCCAAAAGCTCGTCGTGGGTTCCCTGCGCAAAAACCTGTCCGTTTTCCAAAAAAAGCACCTGATCGCAAAAGCGGTTGGAATTTAAGCGGTGTGAGATAAAAACGGTGGTCTTTCCCTTTGAGATCCGGTCAAAGCTTTCATATATGCTCTTTTCCGCCAGCGCATCCAGCGCCGCCGTCGGCTCATCCAGCAGCAGAATATCTCCCTGTCTGTAAACCGCCCGGGCGATGCAAAGCCGCTGGCTCTCCCCGCCTGAAAATTCTACGCCATCGTCATACAGATATTTTAATACATTGCTGTTTTCCTGCTGCGGCAGCGCCCTGACCTTTTCTTCCATGCCGACAGCGCGCAGCGCCTCCCACATCAAAGAAGCGTCCGCCCGTCCTTCCTCCAGACAAATATTTTCTGCGACCGTGCATGCAAACAGCCTGCTCTCCTGAAATACGGCAGCCACCTGTTTTTGATACTCCTGCACGCCATATTCCCGGATATCCTTCCCGTTTAGCAGAATCCTCCCGGAATCCGGACGATACAGCCGGCAGATCAGCTTGACAATCGTGCTCTTTCCCGCGCCGTTCAAGCCCACGATCGAAACATGGGTTCCGGCTTCAATCCGGAAGCTCAGCTCGTGCAAAACGTCTTTTTCCGTGCCGGGATAGCGAAAGCAAACCCGGTCAAACACCAGCTCCGCCTTCTGTCCCGCCGCCAAAGGCGCAGCTGCGTCCCCGCCCCTGCCTGCAGGGAGAAGCTCCTGTTCCACAAATCTGCGATAGTCCTCTATGGACACGTTTAAGGAAAATAACTGCCCCAGGTCCGCGATCAGCCCCCTGGAAATCACGTGGAAGGATGCGGCAAGCCCCGTATAGAGAATGAAATCGTCCACCTGCAGCCCGCTTTTCAAATACGCCTGCAGCAGATAAAAATATATAAAAGCCTCGCAGACCAGATTGAGCAATATCTCGATGCCCTGCGTGCAGGTCTGTCTGCGTTCCAGCGCCCGGTTCAGGGCATATTTCTCCGCTTTCTGCCGGTGAAACTTCTGCGTCAGAATATCCGGCATGTGAAACAACCGCACCTCCTTGCCGAAACGGTAGTCGAACATGGTCTGAAACAAATAATCCTTTTTCCGGTCCGCATTGGCAAGCGCGCTACGCTTTTCTTTCTCTTCCTTTTTCAGACCATACATGGCAAGCGCATCCAGGAACATACAGCACGCAAAAACCAGCAAAATCCATGGACCAAGCCGCGCAAGCAGCACCGCATAGCCTGTCAGCAAAAAAATCGCCGAAACGCTTCTGCAAAAGGTCTCTATTATGGGCTGCACCTGCGAAATACACACCTTTGCCAGCCTGATCTCATCCAGAACCCTGCTGTCCTCCGTCATCGGAAAGGGCATGGTCATGGACCGCTCCTGCACATCCTCCCTGAGCTTAAAGCCGAAATTGGTAAGATAGAAGCCGTTGCGGCGCAGATAATAATTATGGATTCCATTGCATATGCTGGTAATCACAAAGAAGGCCGCCACGATGCCGAGAAGCCCAAAAAGCGGCAGCTCCTCCAGCACCGCCCATATCACCATTTTGGGAAACAGCACATTACAAAGCGGAATCACCAGCCCTGTCAGCACCATGGTAACGCAGACAAGAGGCAGCCGGTGATCGGAACTGCTCAATTTTTTGATGATGTATCCGTAATTGGAAAAGATGGAAAAGAAGGTGTTTTTGGATTTCATTCTACGCTCCTCCCGTTATTGCCGCAATTTATGCCGGCGGCTGCATTCTTTGTCATTATAGCATTTTCTCACTTTTTATGTCGCCAATCTTTCTGCCGCTTTTTTGTAAACTATCACTACCTGACGCTATGGCAAATATATCAAAAATGAACCGGAAGTATCTCGTTCCTTCCGGTTCGCTCTTTGTTTTATTTTCGTATTTATCATGCCAGCAGCTTTAAAAGCGCTTCAAATCTGGAAGTCCGGTCATTCTCGTAATCCAGGTAATCCTTTACAGAGAAAAACTGATCTCTGTTCATCGTAAAGCTGTTATTGAGCAGCCACTCCTTCATGGATTCCATGTCTTTTCTGTATGCGAGCATGTTTTCCCACAGATTCCCGGCGACATTCAGCTTTCCGTAGGTCTCCGTGCACCATGCGGGCGTCTGGCTCAGTGTTGCGCCGGGCGCTGCCTTTTTTATGCACTGTGAAGCAACATCTTTGGCAGATATGACATTCATATTGGTCAGATCCGCCATCAGATTCCAGTAGCTTTGCTTATCCATACAGGAAAGATCATA
This sequence comes from uncultured Eisenbergiella sp., assembly GCA_910585455.1. GTDB lineage: Bacteria > Bacillota > Clostridia > Lachnospirales > Lachnospiraceae > Gallintestinimicrobium. The sequence goes on from CAJUEL010000007.1 coordinate 99,519, forward strand.
GGTGGATTTCAGGTAGGAAATCTGTTCCTCCGTCAGCTCGGCCGTCCCGTCCGCTTCCCAGTTCACGGGCGTTGCAGTCTCATATCCGCCTGTCAGCAGGTGACCGACATTATCCTTATGCTCCCGAATCACCTCTGCGTAGAAGTCCTCCATATAGCCGTCATTTTTCCCGGCGGAGGGTTTCACCTTCTTTTTATTGGAAATTGCTGACAAATCCACCGAAAATCTCGATGCGGACGGCTGGCGCTGCAGCAGGAAAGCGGCAGGCATGGCTACCTGCTGATTTTGCTTTACGCGCGGTAATGCGATCATAATAACATCCTCCTTTTCATAAACTGCCTTCATATCTCTGAGGAATATAAAAGGGTGTGAATCATCAGCTATATGATATACTACGGTTTTAAGCCTGTCAAGTATTACATTCGTTCTTACAACTGTCAAATACATTCCCTGCCTGGCAATCTATGCTTTCATTTCATATGCCTCCTCTCCAAATTTGCTCTTTTACACATATAATTATAATTTCACCGTTCTCCCATTACCAGATAAGCAAGCGGAAACATTTTTGTTTCCATTTATGTATATTGCCCAATCTACTAATATTCTATATAATGATATCTATACGGGAATACCAATAGATATTACATATCAAAGCGCGCAAGGGGTATAAACATGAGTGTAAAAGATGCAGGAAAAACAATCCGTGAAGCCCGTCTGAAAGCCGGAATGACACAGGAACAATTGTCCTCCAACATTTGTTCAGCGCTGTCATTATCCCGCATTGAAAACGGCAGCGCCGGAGTCAGCCCTTCCACCTTCCGGGCTCTGATGGCGCATGCGGGTGTTCCCTGCGAGACTTTTCCCATCTTTGAAAACTGGAATGATTATGAATGCTTCTTCCATCTGCGGCACGCGAGGTTTTATCTCGATGCCTGGCAGCTGGAACCGGCTTTTGCAGAGCTGGAACAGGTGGAGAAGCGGAATTGGAACAACAATAAATTCTATTATCAGGAGTGGCTTCTCCTCCATGGAATTTTGCAGTTCCGTTCCGGCTGCTGTGACCATACGCGGTTATATGATTTTTTTCTGAAAGCATTACAGATTTCCAGACCTACTATTGACCTTGCGGATTTTAAAAATCAGCTACTCTCCATTACGGAAATGGAGCTTCTGATTTTTCTCGCTCAGGAAGCGCTTTATAATAGCCGTCTGGATGAAGCCGCATCCATCTGTGCGCAGGTGCATACCTATCTGCTAAAGCGACAGCTGACCAGTCTGGAACGGAATCAATTGCTGGCGGAGCATGCCATCGTATACGGTAAATACCTGATCGCCACCCACGATTATGATGCCGCATTCCTGCTTCTGGATACAAACCGCCACCAGATGGTTGCGGACGTCAACTATGCGCCTTTATTTGAGCTGGCCTTTCTGACCGGACTGGCTTCTTTTTCTCTCTGTCAGCAGGCAGATGCCTGGCAGCATTTCAAAAGCGCCTTTTATTCTGCCCACGCAGTGGGAAGCTGCTACGCCACCACATGCAGGAATTATATCCGAAATCACCTCGCCACCGACATTCCGGAAAATCTGCTGTTGCTTCCGGACGTTCCCCTGCGGCATTTTCCCTTAAAAAGGATCCAAAATGCCGACTCCTTTTCTGACGGTGTTTTTGATTGCTACCAAAAGGGCGTCGTCATGATAGGCGACCTGATTCACCGGCTCCGCACAGAGCAGAAAATATCCCAGCGGGTTCTATGCCAAGGCTTATGCAGTCCCTCCTTTCTGTCAAAAATTGAAAGCGGAGCTCTACAGCCGGATATCATTCTGGCCGAAACGCTGCTGCAGCGTCTCGGATTGTCAGACCGGGAATTCGCTTTCTGTGGAAATGCCCACGAGGCCAGGCTGCACCATTTCAAAATCAGCCTGATCCGTTATCACTATTTGCCTGACGAAAACAGCGCTTCGATGTTACAGGAAATGAAGCAGCTTCTGACAGAAGAAGATTCTGTTTTATACCGGCAGTTTTGCTTTTATATGGAAGCCCGGCACGCAAAACCGGCAGAGGAACGCATAACACTTTTTCAAAAAGCGCTTGCATGTACTCTGCCGGACTTTTCCATTGATAAAATCACGGAATATCGCCTTTCATGGATGGAATTGACACTCCTGAACAATATTGCCTGGACCTATATTGATACGGATACGCCGTACCAGAGCCTTGTGTATCTCAGGCGAATTCTGGATTACCACAGCGCCGCAAAAACGGATATTATTTTGCAAAAGCAAACACTTAGCATTACTCTGATCCGCCTCTACCGGACTCTATATTGCCACAAATACTTTAAAGAAATGGTTGATTTACCTGAGTTAGAAAATTTTTCTATTTTAAAATATGCTGCTGGTCAACTCGGCGCTTTTCATTTCTATTTATGTCAGGCTTTCGCAGAGTGCAAACAATATGAAAGGATTTCTAACTCTGCGCTCTATGCCTGTGGTCTGGAAATTTTACGCGAGTTTTCTAATAACAAAACTCTGTTACTAAAATATCTTTGGGAAGATTTTTCAATTAGTGTTCATTACTGATTAATCTTCAACCTTAGCATCTCCTCCCATATCTCCACAGGGATTTATTTCACCTTCCTTTCCATTTCCATCAGAAATCCCTATAGCGCTTTCCTCCCCATTCTCTTCCCCCATCTCTGATTCTGTTTCGCTTCCTGCTCCGCCGCCCTCTGCTCCATACTGACACTCCGTTTCTACATTGACGCGCTCCTCCGCCCGCACCGTGAGCAGTGCGCTCCCGCCTGCTGCCATCGACAATGCCAGCGCTGCCGCCAGAATGGAAGCTTTCACTTTATTCACTGTTTCATTCATTTTCCTTTTCATCATCATAACTCCTTCCGTCAGTCAAAATTATTCTGATAGATAGCGAACGGCAAAAATCTTTTCCTCATGTCGTTTGCTGTGCCGATTTTGCTGCACGCGACGCAATATATACCGGACAAAATCGTGCGCATCCCCCGAAGAGATATCGCAAACGGCAGTTATTTTTGTCGCCCACGATTGAAGAAACCGTTTCACAATTTCTTCTCTTAAATTTTTATTATAGATCAATTATTCCAACTGCGGAACTACAGAAAATGAAATATTTTATTTTCCATTTATGTATACTTCGTCAGTTCCTTCACCATTTATTATGAAAGCGCCACAAAAAAACAGAGAAATAATTCTGAACGATCAGTTATTTCTCTGCTTTGCAGCCGGAATATAAATTTATATCCTATACTGTTTGAAGCCCTGCAAGCTGTTCTACTTCCTCGACTTTAAGGCCTGTGTCTTCGGCAATTTCCTCAATCGTCAGCTTTCCTCTTTTTAACAACCTGAGTGCTGTTTCCCTTTTTGTTTCATTCTTTGTTTCATTTTTTATCCTTCTTGCACTTGTTTCAATCAATGCTCCACCCATCATATCACCTATTCCTTCCTGTACATTCTTATACTTCTGCGCAATCTCTTTCATCACGTCACCGGATAGCTCTATAATCGTCCGCTTGTCAAATGCCCCAATTACTCCCTGCTGTTCCAGTCCGTCAAGCCTTTCCAGAATGAACCGATACTCTGCCTTCAATTTTTCCAGCTTTTGCACATTACTATTATACTCCGGAAAACAGTTCTCATGTGAGAAAATATAAAACGGCAGCAGCATCAGGAGACATTTTTCAAAAATATCATTCAGCGAATATTTCTGCATTTTCATAACCGGTATGTCATACTGCACAGTTCCTCCCGGCGTAATAATGACATATTTCATCTTATCCGGTGTTTTTTTGTAAGTCCGAAGATACAGAACCGCCGTATTGGGAAATGTCACTGTCAGCGTTTCCTCCGTATCCTCCCCCTCATCAAGCGCTATCTGCGCATCATATTCAAAAAGCCTTATTGTTATCTTTCCGTCCGGTAAGCTGCTTTCACACTCGATATGATATTTTTTTGGTATCTTTCCGTATACTGTAAAATTTGTATCTGTAATGCGTTCTTTATCTGCTTCGTCCTGCTGATCTATAAAATGCTCATTGGGAAAAACTGTATCTCTTCCTCTCCCGTATATGTTTCTCCGAAAACTTCATTGATTACGGGAATAACCAGTTTCCGACAGTCATTCAGGATTGTGCGAAACGCACCATCATATATATTTGCCATGTTTTAGTCCTTTCCTGTTTGTGGTTTCATCATACCATTTTTTCACTGTAAATTCAAGAAACACACAGCACTTCCTAAAGAAATCAATTTCTGGCAGTAATAGTTCAGACTTGTCTGAACCATTACTTCTGGTATTCCATACATCCAGAATCACCAGCAACTGCCAGTTGTAACACACCGCATTTCTGTAACCTTCAATCGCTTTCAACTTTCCGGCAGTAATGATATAATGTTCGAAAAGGGCAGAGTCAGGAGGTCGAAGATGCATATGCCGGGCTTGCCCGGGCAGATGCATCTTTGACCTCCTGACGAGCGAAGCGAACCCGGAAAACCGCAGGTTTTTCGGGTCTCTGCCCACATTTTCCCTGGCTACGATATAATGAGCATCAATCGAAAAGAGGTATCATTATGATCAACAAAATTCATTTCGGGAAACGTCTGTCAGCGCTGCGCCGCCAAAAAAGCCTGTCCCAGATGGATCTGGCGGAAATACTCGGCGTCACCTCACAGGCTGTTTCAAAGTGGGAATGCGGCAATGCCATCCCGGATCCCGACCTCCTGCTGGAGCTGTCCCATTTGTATAAGATCACGATCAATGATATGCTGGAAGACGCTGATCTTCTTTGGAAGCTCACCGGTCAAAAAGCAGGAAATTGCGGAATCACCTGGTTCGTGCCGGAGCAGGAGGCTCCCTGTAATGCCGCGTGGGCCAGAGAAATACACGATGGCAGCTGGATAAAGCGCAATTGGGAATCCGCTCAAGCAGACAGTCCCATAAAGGACGAGACCGGAAAGCATATCGCACATCAGGGCGGTATCATACTCGAAATCGGCGCGGGACCCGGCGGCGGATTTATGCCCTTCATTCTCAAGGCAAATCCTGATGCCACAATCATCATAAGCGATCTGTCACCCACGGTAGTCATGGAGTGGAAAACATTTTTGGATAAAGCCCTGGATTCGCCGAACCTCTTTTATGCAGCGTTCGATTTCTGTGATATGCCGTTTCCGGATAACAGCATCGACATCATTTCAGACGGCGGCGGAATCGGAAACTGCATCGGCGACAAAGCGCGGGCGCTTAAGGAAGCCTAGCGTGTATTAAAGCCCGGCGGTCAGCTCGTGACCTCAACCGGTTTTGTGAACAGGGAAACCCTGTCCGCTCTTCCTGCCGATGCGCAAAAAGTCCTTCTTGAAAAGCGCCCGGATGTTTTTGAAGACCTGTATGAGGATACCATATTGGCGGGCTTTGAAAAAATCTACAGTGTGGTCAGCGGCTGCTGGTATACCGACGATGATGACAGCACGATCGCGGATTTGGCCCGTTCCCTCGGTGTGAATTTAAAGTTTACAAGCTATGTCCGGTATTGCACCAAACAATAACGACAACGGCTGGAGAAAACAGCTATACAGAGACCGACACCTTATGAGCCCCATAATATTCAAAAATACCGTTGCCGGATTTCTTTGCTGATGAGTTTTGCACGGTATTCGGAAATATGAAAAAAGTCGCATAAATAAACCAGATAACTGAAACTGCCAGAATTTGATTGAAAAAGAAAGATATTCTCTGTATAATATTCTTAAAAGCAGTATGGAGGTGGTATTCTTGTCTATGACAGAAGAACAGCGTGCAGTTCTGCATGAACAGGATTTGCAGAGACTAAGAGGTTTCCGCTTGATGGACGACGATTTTTTATCTGCTTTTTTCAGAGATAATATTGAGGATACAGAGTTCGTTTTACGGATTATTTTGGATAAGCCAGGGTTAAAGGTGCAAAGTGTCCATGCACAGCACGAGTTGAAGAATCTGAATGGGCGTTCTGCGAGGCTTGATGTCCATGCAATAGAGGACGATGGAACAGAGGCAGATATTGAAATTCAGCGTGATGACCGTGGGGCGGGATTCAAGAGAGCGCGATATAACGGCAGCCTTTTAGATGCGTCTATTCTAAAACCGGGGCAGAAGCCAGAGGAATTGCCGGAAACTTATGTGATTTTTATCACTGAAACGGATGTGATCGGAAAAGATAAAGCAATTTATCCGATAGAAAGGTATATTTTGGTTGATGGAGAGTACATTCCGGTTAATGACGGTGCGCATACTATTTATGTGAACGGGGCAAAGCAGGGGAACAGAACACAACTCGAAAAGCTGATGCACGACTTTTCCTGCATCAAAGCAGACGATATGTATTTTTCACAATTAGCAGCAAAAATGCGTTTTTTCAAAGAAGATGAGAAAGGGGTGGAAGTTATGTGCCGGGTTATGGAGAAAATGAGGGACGAGACCGAATTGGCTACAAGGATTGAAAATGCTCTTGAGATGATTAAGGGCGGCAAACTTTCTTTTGAAGATATTGCGCAATATTCGGGGTTATCTTTGGAGAAAGTTAAGGAACTTGCAGAGAAAAAAAGCGCTTAATATTCGTAAAATAGAATAGCGAGGCAGGGATAAGGCCATTTTACTGAAAATAATTCGGTAGAATGGTCTTTTTTGATGAAAAAACCTTTGAAAAGCGCCCGGATGTTTTTGAAGACCTGTATGAGGATACCATATTGGCGGGCTTTGAAAAAATCTACAGTGTGGTCAGCGGCTGCTGGTATACCGACGATGATGACAGCGAAAGGAAACGGCATAGCCAAAGCCATGCCGTTTCCCACAAATCCATCTTATGCTGTTTGATTGCTGCAGCCCCTTCGGACCGCCCTTTTTTCTTCCTATTATAATGCGCCAGCCTTCGCACGTTTCCCTCATCCTTTGATCGAGCCCACAAACACGCCCTTCACAAAGTATTTCTGCAAAAACGGATATACGCACAGGATCGGCAGCGTCACGATTACGGTCACGCAGTATTTCACCAGCTCCCGGTAAGCCGTCGCGCCCTGCACGCTGTTGATGGAAACGCCGCCCGCGCTTCCCACCGTTGACACAGAGGAATCGTTCATGACCAGAATTTCCTTCAGCAAAAGCTGCAGCGGATATCTGGAGCGCTCCTTTAACAGCACCATGGCGTTGAACCAGGAGTTCCAGTTGCCGACCAGATAATAAAGGAAAATAACCGCAAGCACGGGCTTGGACAGCGGCAGGATGACCTTCATCAAAATCTGCGCCTGCGATGCGCCGTCGATTACGGACGCCTCTTCCAGCTCATAGGGGAAGGACTGGAAGCCGGTGCGCAGGATGATCATATTCCAGGTATTTAACGCCGTAGGAAGAACCATCGCCCACACATTATTATAAAGCCCGATCTGCTTCATCACCAGAAACCAGGGAATCAGACCGCCGCCGAAGAACATGGTGATTGTGATGATGACCATAATGCCGTTTTTCAGCATCAGATCCCGTCTGGAAAGGGCATATGCGCCCATGATCGTGATCACCATATTTAAAAGAGTGCCCAGCCCCACATAGACAAAGGTATTCCGGAAGCCCACCAGAAGGCTGTTATCCTTAAAGACGAGCTGATAACCGCTCAATGTGAAGCCCAGGGGCTTTAACAGCAGTCCCCTGTGCGCGATCAGATCCGTGGGATTGCTCACGGACGCGAGCAGCACATGCAGCAGGGGATAAAAGCAAATGATCGTCAAAAGCGTCAGTATCCCATAGTTAAAAATATTGAAAATCACATTGGAAGGGCTCCATCTGCCAATCCGGTTCTTTTTATTTTTCATAGCAGCCCTCCTAGAAAATGCTGATTTCCGAATACTTCTTGGACACCTGATTGGTGATCCACAAAAGCAGGAAGTTGACAACGGAGCTGACCAGTCCCACCGCCGTAGCGAAGCTGTAGCTTGCCTCCTGGAGACCGCGCCTGTACACATAGGATGCGATAACATCCGCCGTCTCATAGGTCAGGGAGTTATACAGCAGAATGATCTTTTCATGTCCGGAAGCCATCAGGCCGCCCACCGCGAAAATGAAGAGAATGATGATGGTAGGGCTGATCTGAGGCAGCGTGACATGCCACATTTTGCGCAGCCTTCCTGCGCCGTCGATCTCCGCCGCCTCGTACAGCCCCGGATCGATGGAGCTCATGGCGGAGAGATAGATGATGGAATCCCAGCCGATATTCTGCCAGATCCCCGAAAAGGTGTAAATCGGGCGGAACATGTTGGCATATCCGAGCAGAGACGCATGCTCTGTCCCGGTGATCAAGTCCACAAGCTGTGTCAATATGCCGCCTGACTGGGTAAAAATATGGATCATACCGCAGATAACCACCAGGGAAATGAAGTGAGGCATATAGGTGATGGTCTGCACGATCTTCTTAAATTTCATGGCCTTGATTTCATTGAGCAAAAGCGCCAGAATGATCGGCGCGGTAAAGCCAAAGGCCAATCCCCAGATATTCAACATGAAGGTGTTTTTGACCGTTCTTCCGAAATACGGTCCCGACAAAAAATCCACGAAGTGCTTAAATCCCACCCACTGGCTCTTTCCGAAGCCCAGCAGAGGTTTATAATCTTTAAATGCGAGCAGAACGCCCCACATAGGCGCGTAGCAGAACACGATGTACCACAGCAGAACAGGAACGAGCAGCCAGTATGCAAAAGCGTTCTTTTTCAGGTCCTTACGCAGCGCCTTTTTAAAATCGACCGGCTGTGTCATGCCGGCATCTTTTTTCCGGTTTTTTTTCATAAAAAGCCCCCATCCAAAAAAGCCTTGCCACAGCCCGGCTTTTTCATCGTTCCCGGCGCATGACTGCGCCGGGAACGGAACTATTTACCTGTTACCTTGCGTTATAACGATCCAGGCCTGCCTGCCACAGAGCTACGAATTCATCCAGTCCCTGCGCCTTTGCGCTTTCCAGGAATTCATCATAGGCATCCACCGGCAGCTGTCCCATGATGATCTTGGAGAAATACTCGTTTCTCATGGTGGACAGGATCGTACCGAGCTCGCCCTCTCTCGCCGACTCTTCCGCCGTAAGGGTAACGGGCGGCATCGTCACGGAGGAATCCATATTGGTGGTCCAGTAGTCACGGATATCGCCGGAATAGCTTCCCTCAGCCGTGATCAGCGGGTTGGAGTTGTGCTCGTCGCGGATATCGGCCATGTCATGGAGACGATACTTCCAGATCAGGTTGCTCAGAGGCTGATCCTCAGGATCGTTGTACATCAGACCTTCCTTGTAGAAATAGGGCTTACCGTTTTCATCTACCAGATGCACATCGCCATAGGAACCATAGTTATAAATTTCCCAGCCCTTCTTGGTATAAGCAAAGTCAAGGAATGCGCAGGCCGCTTCCACGTTCTCACACTGGGTGGTAATTGCCGCGATCGAGCCTGTCTGCTTGAAGTTACGGTAGGTCTGTCTGGATTTGTCCCCTTTGTTCAGGACGGGGTTCAGCGCCGCCACAAAGTCAATGTCATTGTCTTCTTTCCAGTATCCCCACATGGTATCGGGAGAGTCCATCATGACCGCACAGTCATCGGATACCGCTTCCGCCATTCTCTGGTTAAAGTCCGCGGTCGCCCAGTCCTTATTGAGCAGGCCTTCCGCATACCAGTTCTGCATGGTGGTCAGATATTCCTTCGCGCCTTCCTGTCCAGGTCCCCATGCCGCTTTTCCGTTGTCATCCACATACATCCAGTCCCATACGCCATAGGCGCCGTTGATGATGCCCGTGAAGATCTGTCCGTAGCTGGAACCGTAGTTTAACGGCTCATTATAGCCGGCTTCCTTACAGGCAACCAGGAAATCATGCAGCTCATCCACGGTTTCCGGAACAGGCAGACCTGTCTTATCCAGCGCCTCCTGCTTGATCAGAAGCCCGAACCAGCACCATTCATTATAAGGAGCGATTCCGTAAACGCCGCCGATAACGCCTTCGTCCGTAATGGTCGTCTTTCTTCTCTCCTCATCGGAATTTCTCCATGCGGAGTAGTTAGGCATATATTCATCCACGAGATCGGTCAGATCCAGATAAGCGCCTTCGCTGACGCCTGCTGCGATACCGCCTGTGTAACGGCCCGCGCCCATGATGATGTCCGGAAGCTCACCGCTTGCGATCATCAGGTTGAATTCCGTCGCTTCCTCGCCGAGGGCGGGCACGATGAAGTTTAACTTGATGCCGGTCAGCTCCTGCAGCTGCTTGAGCACGCGGTGGTCATTCAAGTCGGGACATACCGAAGCGAGAATGGAGTTATTCGCCATCCACACATCCAGCGTCACTTCCTCTTTCCAGGGATATGCCGAGTAGTCGTTAGGAATCGTTTCCGCAAAAATGTCTCCCAGGTATGTATCGTTCAGAGTCGTATTGACCGCGTTAATTTCATCTTCAGTGGGAGCCGTATTGCCGCGCAGGGAGCTCAAATCCTCCACATCTGCGCCCGCTTCCGGCGCTGCATCCTCCGGCGCTGCCGCGTCGTCGCCTGCATTTGCGGCGGGCTGGCTTTCTGTCTGTGCGCCCGTATCAGGCGCAGCCGCCCCCGTATCTCCATTTGAACCGCAGCCCGCAAGCAGACCGACGGTCATCGTCATTGCCAGTAATAAACCAATAGCTTTTCTTTTCATTCCGCTATCCTCCATTCCTATCATTTCATTGCTTTACAATTCTACATTCTCTCCAGAATCCTCGTCCGTGATTTTCACCTTCATGACAAGTCCCTGCGCGTAATCGCCAAATTTTTCTCCAAACAGATTCATTCCTCCTGCGTGCAGGGCATCGGGTTTGACTCCGAGCTTAAAGCTGATGTAGCTCCTGTTCTCCAGCCTGAGTGTTTCCAGCGTCTGTTCCGAACATTTCAGTCCGTCCTCGTAGCATCCGCGGGAGTTGATCTTAACCGACTTGTACATACCGTATTGCGTCAGCGCATCTCCCCACCATTCCGGATTCAGCCTGCCGCGTCTTCCGCCGAAGTCTCCCGGTATTGTCATGGTGACAATCTCCTGTCCGTTAATCCAGACAGTGATGTCGGAGGGCCAGTCATTCTGGTAGCCCGGCGCCTCAGAACAAACCTCGAAAGAAAAGGACACTTCCTGAACCCGTCCGGCCTTAAGCAAGTGGGTGGGGAACCTGTATTCCACAAACCCTGTATTGAACCAGAGCAGCTGCGCTTCATTGCGGTTCTGCCAGTAAAAGCTGGAAGGATAATCCTCTATGCCAAGGTATCCCTTTTCGCTGATGATTCCGCAGTTTCCCGCTATCTCACAGTCAAAGTAATTGCCGATAGGCATATGGAATGTGAAGCTCTTGCTGTCCGCATGATCCATCTTATGCTGAAAGGCATTTAAATAGATATCTTCAAATGAGATACCACAGACCTTCTGTGCGCCGCGCACCCCCGGCCGTTCGATGACGGAAATCATGCCCGCCTCTTCCAAAACCTTCACATGGAGCGCTGCGGACGATTGGGGGATGCCAAACTCGGCGGCAATTTCGCTGATGTTCGCCGATCTTTCGATCAGAAGCTTCAGCATTTCCAGCCTGGTCTCCGAAGACAGGGCTTTTCCCACCAGCGCCGTCCGGGACAGATCGCTCAAATCCAGCGTGATCCTTTTCTTATTCGTTTTCACTTCGATACCTCCTTTCTTTTCATAATTGTTCTGTTCGCTTTCCAACAAAAATTATGTTGGTAATTTGTTCTTCCTTTTTTAGAATACTATCACTGCACCCCTTTGTCAACTGTTTAAAACATAATAATTGTTTGTTTAATTTTTGTATACTTTCCACAATAGTAGCCTCCTTCCGTCGAACAAATGTATATCGAAATCACGTCTATGTGCTTTATGTATACTATTTTGTAAAAAAATTGTGCTATATGCACATGGTTTTTACCTCATCAATCTGGTATTGTAAAGTTGGGATTTCGTTCATCGTTCGCGCATTTTTTATTTGTTCCAATTTTTATGTTGCTATTTTGTTTTTCCTGTCTTTATATTGTAACAAAAAATATGGGGAAGTTCCACCCCAGAAGCGGGTAACAGTTCAGACAAATCTGAATCGTTACGGAAACGGACCTTTTTGAACGAACAGAAAGGGGATACTGTGAAAAAAATGATGAAACCCGGGCTTTCCGGCAGGCTCACCGGCTCCCTGCTGTGTGTCCTTCTCCTGTCGGCAGTCCTGATCCCAAATCTCAATGAGGAAGGAGACCCTCCTATGCAAACAGAACTTCTTTTCAAAAACGATCTGACAGAGCTTTGCTTCACCAACGATTTGGGAATCACCGATATCGGCGATCCCTTCGTGCTTCAAATTTCAGAAAACGAATACTATATGTACTGTACCTCCGCCCCCAACGGATTTTACTGCTGGAGATCGGAAGACCTGGTGCACTGGGGTGAGAAAAAAATGTGCTACACCCGGCAGCCCGATTCCTGGTGCACAGATTGCTTCTGGGCGCCCGAGGTCGTGTCCCGGGACGGACAGTACTATATGTACTATACCGCCAAAAACCAGGCGGGAAGCCTCCGCATCGGCCTCGCTGTCTCCGCTTCTCCCGCCGGTCCCTTCACGGATGTGAAGAACGAACCTTTTTTCGATTTCGGCTATGCCGCTATTGACGCCAACGTCTTATTGGACGACAATGGAAAGAGTTATCTGTACTATTCCAGAGACTGTTCCGAAAATATAGACGGATATCTGAAAAAAAGCGAGATCTATGGCGTCGCCTTAAGCGATGATCTGCTGTCCACAACAGGAGACGCCGTAAAGCTTTTGACCCCGGAGCAGAAATGGGAAAAGGCTCCCGGCGACACCCAGTGGAACGAAGGACCGGAAATGATCAAGCATGAGGGCAGATATTATCTGACCTATTCCGCCAACTTTTTTGCCAGCCCTTCCTATTCTCTGGGCTATGCGGTTTCCGACGATCCTTTGGGACCTTTTACCAAGTCTGAGGATAACCCGCTTTTGACCTCCGGCCTGCGCAGGGATGTATCGGGCACAGGGCACCACAGCTTCACCCTGTCCCCCGACGGCACACAGCTCTGGGCGGTTTATCACTCCCATACCTACCCGCAGGATCCCAGCGGAAACCGCAAGGTGAACATTGACAGGGCAGGCTTTACCGCCGACGGAAAGCTTTTCATCAGCGGGCCTACCACCGGCATGCAGCCCCTGCCTTCCGGAAACACGACGGTTGATGTCACCGGACAGTTCCAGGCATTCATCCAGAACGGTTCCGAAAACGGCACGGCTTCCCTGCTGCTTACCGACGGCATTTTCTCCGTCTCCGCAAGGCATTCCTGGGTGGAAGAGGAATGTTCCGCCGCAGAGGACGGAGCCGTCAAAATCACGCTGCAGTCGGAAACCGCATTGCCGGTCTGCGGCATTGCAATTTATCCCGGCACAGACTGTTTATCCGATATCGCCGCCGTCCGGGTGAGCCCTGGGCCGAATGTGCTGTCTGAGGAATATACGGTGAAGGAGGAGGACACTTCTCCCCTGCTTCTGTATTTTGACGCATGTGAAACGGATACCGTCGAGATTTTCCTGTCGCTTAAGGAAGGCAAAAATGCCACCAGCCTGTCGGAAATCACCATTTTGTCGGAAAAGAAATGAAAGGAAACGAATATATGAAGAGAAAAGAATATCCGAGACCGCAGTTTGTGCGCAGGGATTGGCTTAGCCTAAACGGAACATGGGACTTTTCCTTTGATGATGAAAACCGTGCCGCCTCCGGGCATTGGGAGCAGGATTTTTGGCGGCCGGAACGCACCATCGAAGTGCCCTTTTGCTTCGAAAGCAGCTTAAGCGGCATCGGCGACACCTCCATCCATGACAGGGTTTTTTATAAAAGACGCTTTTCCCTGCCCGAAGAATGGAAGGGAAAACGGATTCTGCTGCATTTTGAGGCGGTGGACTACCAGTGCAGGGTGTTCGTAAACGGCATGCTCTGCTGCGAGCACACCGGCGGAAACGTGGGCTTTTGCGTGGATATCACCGATTATCTGACGGATAAGGCGGAGCAATCTCTCGCCGTCGCCGTCTACGATCCCGCCCGGGATGAAACCATCCCCAGGGGCAAGCAGTTCTGGGAGGAAAAGAGCGCGAGCATCTGGTATACCCGCACCACCGGAATCTGGCAGAGCGTATGGCTGGAGCCCGTAAGCCCCCGCCATATTTCCCATGTGAAATTCACGCCCGATGTGGACCGGGATATGGTCACGCTGGAAGCAGAATTTTCCGCTTTTACAGAGGACATGTATCTGGAGGCAGAGATTTCCTTTCAGGGAGAGCCTGTCTGCCGGGACCGGTATCTGGTGAACAATCCAAACGTTTTTTGCCGCAGCATCCATCTGGCGGGAGACCATATTTTCCACAGCTCCGTCCATGACGCCAAACGCCTGTGGAGCCCGGAAAATCCTGCCCTCTTCGATGTCACCCTCCGCCTGATCGCAGACGGGGAGATCACAGACACGGTGGAGAGCTATTTCGGCATGCGCAAGATCCATACCAAAGACGGCATCACCTACTTAAACAACCGCCCCTACTATTTCAAGCTGGTTCTGGATCAGGGCTACTGGCCTGACGGCATTCTGACAGCGCCCTCAGACGAAGCCTTTGTGGAAGATATCCGGCTGATGAAGGAAATGGGCTTTAACGGCTGCAGAAAGCACCAGAAGGTGGAGGACGCCCGGTTTTTATATCACGCCGACAAAATGGGGTTCCTCGTGTGGGGCGAAATGGCGTCCGCCTGCCTGTTCACGGAAAAAGGCGTCGCCGCCTATGCCAACGAATGGTTTGAGGTTCTGCGGCGGGATTACAGCCACCCCTCCATCGTCGCCTGGGTGCCCTTCAACGAAAGCTGGGCGGTTCCCAATATCGGTCTCAATCCGTGTCAGCAGAACCAGTCCACCGGCATGTATTATCTGCTAAAGAGCCTGGACGCCACCCGGCTGGTCATCGGCAACGACGGCTGGGAGATGACCAAAAGCGATATCTGCGCCATCCACAATTATGCCCACGGTTCCATGGCAGAGCCGGAAAAGCAGGCATTTTTCAAACGGACCATGACCGATAAAAACATCCTGCTTTCCTGCACCCACGCGGGACGCAGCGTCTATGCCGAGGGCTATTCCTACGGCGGCGAGCCGATCCTCATCACGGAATGCGGCGGCATCAATTATAACCTGACGGAAACCGGCAACTGGGGCTACACCTGCGCTGTCAGTGAGGAGGATTTCTTAAAGCAGTACGAGCATGTGATCCGGACGATCCTCGAATCCGATCTGGTTTACGGCTTCTGCTACACGCAGCTGTCCGATGTGGAGCAGGAAACCAACGGACTGCTCACCCATGACCATGCGCCCAAATGCGATCCGGCGAAAATCCGGGAGATCAATTCCCGGTACCGGCATAATGTTATAGCTAATTCCCTGTAAAGTCAACAGCCCTGCTGCAGGCAGCCGGGCCATTTGCCCCCGAACGCGCACCGATATGTTCGGGGGCTTTTTCTTTAAACTTATTGCCGCTACGCGCCGCCATGTGCTATAATTGTTCCACTTGCTGATGCAAATGATAACGCAATGGAGATAATCGGATGATACAGAAAGAAAAACTGGCGGAATTTTATTTTACGCAATACAGGGATTGCGCCGGAAAGCTGAAAAAAAAGAATAACGATGGGAAAAAGTATTACCAGCAGCGGATCGTCCGCCTGATCGATGAGATGAAGGGATTTTCGGGTGAAAAGCTCAGTCAGCCCCATCTGGAGGAATTTCACCGGCAGATACGGAACATGGCATACTATGCCTTTCGGGAAAACAACCTGATCGCGATCATGCAGCTGCGGGATATTCTGATGGAGGAGCTGGTGCGCCTGGATCTGGAAAGCATGAAACCGGCGGAGCAGGAGCTGATCACCGCAAAATTCCTGGAATTTCTGCGCACCCAGCGCTCCTTCGAAATCTGCAAACGGACGCTGCGCAGCCTTTCCAAAAGCTATGCGGACACAGGGATCAGGGGGCAGATCATCGATATGGTCCCTTCCCGCCCGGAAACGGAATTTGCCCGCACGCGGGAAATGCGGCGGCATTTCATCCTGCATATCGGACCGACCAACTGCGGCAAGACCTACCACGCGCTGGAACGCTTAAAGCATGCGCAAAACGGCGTCTATCTGGGACCTCTGCGCCTGCTGGCGCTGGAGGTATATGAAAGGATGAAGGAAGCCCAGGTGCCCTGTACCATGCTCACAGGGGAAGAGCGCATCTACGAGGATAACAGCCGGGTCACCTCCTCCACCATCGAAATGCTGGATATTGAGCAGCCCTGCGATATCGCGGTCATCGATGAAGCGCAGATGATCGCCGACACAGAACGGGGACATTCCTGGACCCGCGCCATTCTGGGCGTGCAGGCGCAGGAAATCCATGTCTGCATGAGCCCCGCCGCGGAAAAGGTGGTCACGCATCTGATCAATCTGTGCGGCGACACCCTTGAAAGAAGACAATATGAAAGAAAAACCGCCCTGCTCTGTGAGGATACCCCCTTTGTTTTTCCGGATGACGTGCAGGACGGCGACGCCCTCATCGTCTTTTCCAAACGCGCTGTATTGGATATCGCGGGCAGACTGGAAAGAGGCGGCATGAAGGTCAGCGTTATTTATGGAAGCCTCCCGCCGGAGATCCGCCGCCGCCAGATCCGGCTATTTTCAGAAAAGAAAACAAAGGTTGTCGTTTCCACGGACGCCATCGGCATGGGGCTGAACCTCCCCGTCAGAAGGATCGTTTTCGTGCAGACGCAAAAAACGGACGGAAAAGGCCGGCGTCCCCTTTTGACGACGGAAATCCGTCAGATCGCCGGACGTGCCGGGCGATACGGCATATATGATACAGGCTATATCAATGCGGTGGGAGAGGATGGCCTTTCCTTCGTGCGCGGGCAGTTTTTGGCGGATGAGCCGGAGGTCTCCCATGTGAGCCTGGGCTTCCCCCAGATTCTTCTGGACATGGATGAACCGCTGGACGCCGTCCTGCAGATCTGGAAATCCGTAGAAACAGAACCTCCCTTTGAAAAAATCAGCGTGGAGGAGGTGCTTTTTCTATATGAAAGGGCATATCGGGACAGAAAGGAAATCGACGGCTTTGAGGACAAGCACATGCTCTACCGCATGCTGACCTGCTCCATCGACATCAAGAACCGGGATATCGTGGACCTGTGGCTGTACTACTGCAAAACCTACACAGCCGACGTCTGCCTGCACTTCCCCTCCCTGATCATGTGCAGCGATTCCGGACTGATGCGGTATGAAACCTTTTATAAAATGCTGGATCTGTATTATCAGTTTTCCACCCGTCTGGGAAAGGAAATCGATATAGATCGCCTTGAGAGGGAACGGGAAAAGACGGAAGAAACGATCATGCAGTTTCTTTCCAAAAACAAAAAGGAATATATCCGGAAATGCGAGCGCTGCGGCAGCATCCTGCCGCCCGGCGCCATGAGCAGGCTCTGCGATGATTGCTTCGCACAGCGGCGCAGCAATCCCGGCGGCATGCGCCCGGCAGGGCGAAAAAAATCCGGCGGGGCGACGGGACCGGAATCAGGAAAGACCGGCAGCATGAACGGGGCGGGACAAAAACCGGGAAAATCCAGCAGCGCGGATATGCCTGTTGAAAAAAGCGCGGGCAGCAAAAAGCGGCGCAGGCGGCACAGACGGCAAAAGCCGCAGGCTGCTGAAATCCTGGAGCCACAGACGGCATCCGCCCTTCAATAGTCAACGCTCAAATTGTTACTGTTCGCGTCGCCGCCAAATGCGGACTGGAGGGGCCAGGCCACTGGCAGTCCGTATTCGGCGGCGACGCGAACAGCAACCTCAAATCATCCACACCGGCACGATATAATTGTCCCGGTCAACCGCTCCAAGCCCTGGCTTCATGCAGATGACCGCGCCCTTCCCCCGGCGCACAGAGGCCCGGTCCAACAGGGCAAATACTCTGGTCAGCTCTGTTCCAGGGTTAGCGGTCTTTTTAATCTCTATCGGATTTAAAATACCGTCATGCTCCAGCACGATATCAATTTCCTTCGCGTCCTTATCCCGATAATAATACAAATATGGCTCCTGCCCACAGTTGAGATATGTTTTCGCGATTTCGGACACCACATAATTTTCCAGCATCGCGCCGTTCATTGCGCCGTTTTCCAGAGTATCTACGCTGCTCCATTTCGTCAGATAACACACCAGCCCGGTATCATAAAAATACAGCTTTGGCGTTTTCACAAGCCGCTTGAGCAGATTATTGGAATAAGGATGCAGATAAAAAATGATTCCCAACGTTTCCAGAATACCAAGCCACGCTTTCGCCTGCGCCTGCGTGATATCCGCATCCTGCGCGATTTCCGATATATTCAGCATTTGGCTGCATCTGGCGGCAACGGCAGTGATGAAGCGAAGAAATTTCAGGGAATCGATTGTCTCCGATATTCCCCTCACATCCCGCTCAATATATGTGGTAAGATAACTGCCATAAAAAATCCGGCTGTTGCTATATGCCCCACTGGCAATAGCCGGCATGGATCCTCTGTAAATCCTTTCAAAAATACCGTGCACATCGGCAAAATCCCGCTGCTTCTCCCGTCTGGACAACGCCTCCAGATCGACCCGGAACGGCTCCCCACTTTTCCTGCACAGCTCCGCCTGAGACAGAGAAACCATGGACAAAACCGCCGCCCTCCCGGCAAGAGATTCCTGCACGCCCCTCATCAATGGAAATGCCTGCGATCCCGTCAGCCAGAATGCTCCCGGCTCATGATGCCTGTCCACATAAATTTTGATATAAGTAAAAAGCTCCGGCGCATACTGTACCTCATCGATAAAAAGAGGCGGCTTATGCATCTGTAAAAAGAGCTCCGGATCATTTTTCGCCATATCCCTCTCGTGCAGATCATCCAGGGACACATAGCTCCGATCCGTGCCCTCCATCAGCCTCTGCAGCATCGTAGTCTTGCCGACCTGCCTCGGTCCGGTCAAAAGCAGCACCGGATACTCTCCCGTCACCTGCATCACTACCGATTCCAGATTTCTTGGAATATAATTCATTTCATGCGCCTCCATTTTCGGCTAATTTTTATTCTATTTAAATATTAGCCGAAAAAAGGCAGTTATGCAAGCGTTCATCTCTGCATTTTTTCATAATATGAAATACAGGTTTATCCCGTACAGCAGCGCGATCCCCGGGATTCCCAGGATCCCGGTGGTCACAAAGCTCAGCAGATTAATTCCAATACTCCCCTGCAATCCTCTGTCCTGCAAAAATGAATTGATTAAAAAAACCGCAATCATGCCAAAAATTGCGCGCAGCATAAAATTGAGCAGAATTTCTGTTTTATTCTTCATAAAAATCCAGTAAACCGTATTGTTTTTCTAATATATGCTTTTCTTTTAAAATTCATGCATATTTTTTCCATTTCTGCCTATACTTTACTATAAATATTTTTTAAGGGGAGACCTGCATGAAATCCTATTTCAGCATCAGCCACCGTCCGGCGTCGAACGGTGCACCTCTCACTTATGATGAAAGCCTGCGCCTCGATCTGGAGCTGGCGAAATGGGAAATGGAAAACGCCTACGCAGGCTTCGACTATGCCACCGATCCCGATATGATCGATTATTATATCTATAAGCTTAACGCTTCCATGAAGCGCTATAAATATCTGCTGGATAAATATTCCACATTAAAAAAAGAAGCATTTATTCCAGACAGGGAGGAATCCTCCGGCCTTCCCTCCATGCAGGAAGGCGCATTGCAGCTGCTATAGCCTGTTACAGGAATTCCCCCTCATGCTTTTTGAAAAAATCATAATAAAGGCGCACATTTTCCAGCTGCGTCCAGCGCTTTACATCCACGGGATTTTCATCCATATCATAGATCTTTGCGCCCCGCATGGAAAGCACAAAGGGGGAATGGGTGGAAATCACGAACTGACAGCCGTAAAAGCGGGCGGAATCCTCCAAAAACCGCACCAGCTCCAGCTGCCGCGCAGGGGCAAGGCTGTTTTCCGGCTCATCCAGCAGGTAGAGGGCGTTCTCCTTTATTTTTTCCGTAAAGTATAAAAAGGCGCTCTCTCCGTTGGAATGCTCCCGCACGTTGTCCATGAGATTTTTCCGCACAAACTTCGACTGCGTTTTGCTGCGCGCCAGATTCACCTTTTTTAAGCGTTCATAATCCTCCAGAGACCTAAAACGGAATTCGGAATATTTGGCGTCCAGATATTCCTCAAACAAATCCTCCCGTTTCTCATCGATGCCGTCATTTAACGCGCGCAGATCCAGCATGAAATCAAACACGTCGTCGCTGGTGATGATGCAGCTTTCCTTCGGCAGACGCCCCTGCACCTCTACCTCGCAATACTTCAAATAGTCCTCAAAAAATTGGAACGGTTAAACGGCGTCTGTCTGGAAAGCCCCAGCTTTTGCGCGATCACATTCAATGCCGTCGTCTTTCCGCAGCCGTTACCCCCATATAAAATGGTGACCGGTTCAAAATCGATCCGGGAAAAGCCGATTTTGGAAAGCACCTTGAAAGGATAATAGCTGTCATAGCAGGTCCTCTGAATGCGCAGTATAAAATCAAATTCCCTTCCGTCATCCGGAAACATGAACTCTGTCAGATACATCGCGTTCTTCCTCCATTCCATCAGCCTGCATGTGTTCACCGGAATCCCGTCATGCAAAGCCCAGCCTTTTCAGCCGCAAAAGCTCCCTGCCAACATCCGCGTTTCCTTTCGGCGCACAGGCTAACGCATGCTGAAACAGGCGCAGCGCCTCTTCATAATTTTTCTCCAGAAGAGCCAGCATGCCCTTGCACTCCCAGACCTCGGAGCAATCCGCCCGCCGGCACCATTGGCACCACTCGCTTTTTTCCATCCCGGCAACGCACTCCCGGGCCCTTTCAAATTCATTGGAATAGTAATACATGATAAATAAATGGTACAAATGGGAACGCTCATTGCCGAAAGCATTTTTATACAGCTCTTCCGTGCTTTTTCCCAGATCGGCACAGCTTTTATATTCCTTTTCCAGGCTCCTCCAGAACATTTCCTGATGCTTTTTCATCTGGTCTGTTTTCCCGAGACGGAAACGGCATTTCATGATTTCCTCCAGGGCAGAGCGATACTCAGACTGGTCCATCTCTGCGCCGCTTCTCAACACCTGCTTTAACGCTTTCTGGAAAAAAATCAGCCCGTTTTCATCATCCAGCAAATGATTTGCATAGGAGAATCCCAGCTGCATGTAAGCGCGCCGTCTTCCTTCCACATTTTCCGCCGGTCCGTTTCCGGAAAGAAGCTTTTCCGCTTCCCGGTTTTTCTCTGCCAGTTCTTCGGGGGACAGATAGTTTTCATAAAGATCAAGCAAATCCTCAATGCGCTCGCCCTCCCGCTCCCAGCTGTCACAGACATAGCTATCCAGCCCTGTGCCGCCGTAAATCTGCCGGATTATCTCCAGCGCTTCCTCATATTTTCCCTGCCAGATGTAAAAATGCTTGATACGGTCCAGATTTTTCTGGCGCTGCTTATCCGTTTTGAGCTGGGACAACGTCTTTAAAAACCATGCCACGCCGCCCTCATAGTCCTTTTTCTCACAATAGTACTCATAAATGCGGGTATAGCCATAGGCATAATCCCGTCCGCCCTCCAGCTCGACCTCGATGCCCTTTTGATAGCATTCATAGCCTTCCTCCGGCCGTTTGAGCATGTCCAGAAGAAAGCCCTTCTGTCCCCAGTTTCTTGCCAGCGGGCTTTTCTCCAGCGCACGGGTGATCTCATCCAGCGCCGTTTCATACTCCCGCAGTCCTGCGTGAAGGTCGGACGCCTGCCAAAGCTCCCGCGGCGTTTCCCCGAATTTTTCGTTTTGCTCCCGCAGATACCGCAGCGCCTCCTGACAATATTCCAGCTGGGAGGTTTCGTTGAATTTCCAGCGCAGCCGCCACACGACCCGCCATCTGAAATCCGATTCCTCCGGGTCCTTTTCGGCGGCGCGTTTGAAATACGAAAGCGCCTCATCCCACTGCTCGAATTCCTCATGACAGCGGGCGATATAAAAGTACATCCATGCGAAATCCAGCCCGCGCTGCTCGCACAGCTTCATATGCTCATAGCATTTCTTCGCGTCGTCCCGGTATTCCAGATAAAAGCGCCCCAGAAAATACCGGTTTCTGTCGGTATCGGCAAGCTCCACGGCGCGCACCGCCCATTCCTCCATCCCGTCCACCGTCTGGAAGTCCTCTGCCCTGCCGTCGTCCTGTATGAAGCACCGCTGCAAATACGCCTCCGCCTTATCCTCATCCGGCGCATTCTGTTCCTCCAGCTTGGCAATCACCCGTGCCGCATAGTCATCCGCTTCCTTTAACGTTTCCTCGTCCGTCGCCAGACGCCGCATGACCTCCACCTTTTTTAAGCTCAGATAAAAGCTCTCCACTCCCGCATCCTGCGCCTGGTCGAGGATGTGCTTCGCATCCTTATATTGCCGGTAGGCGAGAAAGACCCGCAGCGCCCGCTCATAGATCTCGGGCTTGCCCGCGTAAATATTTTTGGCGTCGTAAAAGGCGTCCACGACCTCCTGCGCCTTTCCCAGCTCCTCATATGCCTCCTGCGCATAAAAATATGCCCAGAAAAAGCCGTCATCCAGCTCCTTCATCCGCGCGCAGCTCTCCGCCATCCGCTCATATTCATGAATTTCCCGCAAAAAGAGCGTTTTCGCCATCAGAAAATCCATTTCCTTCGGCTGGCGCATGACAGCTTCCTCGATCGCCCTTCCGCCCG
The DNA here is from genome assembly GCA_910585455.1 of uncultured Eisenbergiella sp. GTDB lineage: Bacteria > Bacillota > Clostridia > Lachnospirales > Lachnospiraceae > Gallintestinimicrobium. The sequence continues at coordinate 122,430 of CAJUEL010000007.1, forward strand.
CCTCCCGATACTGCGCCGCTTCCTCCGAATCCTTATCCTCCAGCGCGCCATACAGCATCTGATATGCTTTCCCTTCCAGCTTGAAGGTCTGCGCCATCCGGTACTGGTCCTCGTCGGAAAGCATGGTCTCGTCAAACGCAGCGTCCGGCTTTGCATCCTCTGCCGCTTCTCTCAAAATGCAGGCGCGCCATTGCCGCGCCTGCTCCATGCCCTCCCATGCCAGGTCGCTTTCCAGCGCCATGATCGTTTTTGCCCAATGACATTCCGACGTATCCGCCTCCAGCACCGGATGCGCCGCAAAAAATTCCCAGCCCTCCCTGGAGCGTCCTGTCTGGATCATGCACCAGGCCAGCCGGATCCCTTCCTCCTCCGTCAGTTCTTCCGCTCTCTCTCCGGCGTACACCTCTATCAGCTTTTCGTTGATTTGGTTTAACAGATCGCCCGCCGCCTGGGTATTATAGATCCGGATGGCGCGCAGCGCGTTCTCCCGCGCCTTGAGCATGTCCTCCTGCTTCATGTAATATTCCGCCAGCTTTAAGGATGCCGTATAACAGCGCTCGTCGCTTAAGTTTTCCTGCTCCAGCGCTTTCTCATAGGCCTGCACCGCCTCCTGCTCCTGACCGCACCGATACAGAAGATTGGCTCCCGCCATGAGGATATGGATGTCCTCCTTATCCTCCTCCCACAAAGCGCAGACAGCCGTTTGCGCCTCCTCCTGATTTCCCAGCGCGAGGGCGACCTTCGCCTTTTCCATCGCAAGCCAGGGATGGGAAATATGCAGGGATTCCAAAAATGCCACCTCCTGCGCCATTTCCTTTTCCCAGGCAGCCCTGTCCTGCGGCGCTTCCGTGCCGGTCAGATTGGTAAGCGCATCAAAGTGCTCCATAAAAGCATCATAATCCGCCCCGTCCTCCCCGATGAATTTTTCATAGGGAAAATCGGTGTCTCCGGTTTCATCCTGAATTTTCCAGACCATGAAATCCACAAAATTCTGGTTCAAATGCTCCTTAAACTCCTGTTCGTTCTGGACAATCCCGAATGCCTGATCCAGAACCTTCCATATTTTTGCGGGCATTCTGTAATATCTGGCAAGACTGGAAAAAAGCCCCCACTTGGCATCCTCACACAGATCCAGATCGTCCAGCACATCCTCCCGCACCAGCGCTTCCCATTCCTTTTCATCCAGCCTTCTGGAAAGGGATGCATAAATTTCCTTCGCTTTATTTAAAAACAGGCTGACCGGATCGTCGCTGCCCTCCTGCTCTGCCTCCTGCTGCCGCGCATACAAAAGAGCCCCCTCATAGGCTTCCCGCAGCCTCTTAAAGCCCTCCGGATTGTCCTCCGGATTCACAAAAACCAGCCTGTCCCGGTACGCCTCCCGGATCGCCGCCTCATCCTTTGTCGCCTCGATCTCCAGAATTTCAAAAATCCGCTGCACTTCCATTGTAAAACCTCCCCAAATACCTGTATTCCAACTACGATCAACGCTTTTGCGCTATCACACAATACCAGTCTGCTTTTTCTATATCCACATCCTCAAAATACGCCGGATGGCAGCAAACCTGGATATCCTGATACCCCAATTGCCCCAGCTTTTTTAACAGCAGCTCCCGTCTGATTGGAATATAATGCTCTTCAAATTTTTCCTTCTGTACGATCTTGCCCTCCTGTTCAAAGGTATACAGCAGGTGAAAGCTCATAGACGCATCCTCATGATAGTCCCACACCTGAATCAGGTTGACCCGCGCATTCTCCAGAAATACCGGGTTATACAGGTAAAACCTGTTTCTCTCCCGCAAAATTTTGTCCCAGTTGCGCATATCGAAATAGAGGTAGCCGCCCGTCTTTACCAGAGCGTCCATTTGCTCCAGCACTCCCATGACATCCTCATTGGAAACATAGGGCAGAGAATTGCCGGTGCTGCCCACACAGTCGAAGGTTTCCTGAAAGTTCGCCGACAGCTGCCTGAAATCACTCTGGCGCACGCGCACGGAAAGCTTTCTCTCTTCCGCCTTTTGGACACAACGCTTCAGCATTTCTTCGCTCAGATCAGAGCCATACAGGGAAACGCCAAGCTCTGCCATCGGCAGCGTCAGGCTCCCGGTGCCAATGCTGACATCCAAAAAGGAATGAATCCCCTTTCCCTCCAAAAGCTTTTCCCAGTGCTTCCGGATCGCCTGATATTTGTCCTCATTATCAAATAAATCGTAAATATCTGTCCTGTCGTACAACTGCCCCATTTTAAACGCCCCGCTTCCTTGCCATTTTTCGCTGCTGCATATCCCTTCCTCTCGGTTCGCATACGGATTCATTATACATCATATTGCCTCTTCCTGCAATCTAACATGCAATATCCAGATATCATTATTCACCATGTCGTTACTTTTCACGGGGTGGGGAGAAAGGCCCATCGTCCCGCGTCCCCCCTGTTCCGTCTGTCCGACCAGCCTTTCTCCCCGCTTCCCGTCCCTGCATCAGTTTCCGGTTTTCTGCCCCGTCCCCGGGAAAATACACTTAAGGTGTCTGATACAGAAATCCTCCCAGCGGACCGTCATCCTCCGGAATCGTCAGAGCGCCTGATTTGACAGCCTGTCCGCCGATCAGCCCCACCGTCCAAAACAGCAGCACCTTTATGAGCACCGGTCCGATGATCCGTTCCACGCTTCTGGGCGCATGGACGCGCATGACAGAAACAGCGCAATCATACAGCGACTCATATATCCCGGCAAACAGCCCAATTTCTTCCTGCAAAATTGCTTTCATCGCTTCCTTTTGTTCCTTGCTGACAACAGGAACCGCCGCTGTAGCATTCCCGGCCAGCACAGCCTCCAGGCTGTCAGAAATTTCGTCCCCGTGAGAAGAATAACGGTTTTTGACAGGCAAAATGCCATAATCCGCAAAGGATGCCGCATAACCGGAATGAACGCCACAGTACCCGGCAAAATTTTCCGTTCTGTACGGATGATCCTTCTCAGGCTCCCAGGTGCTTCCATAGCAAATGTCGCCTCCGCTATATACGCCATTTTCCCGAAGCTGCGCTTCCCTGCCGGTTCTGAAAAGCGCGCAGCCTTCTTTTATCATCTCAAACAACAGGTCCCACAAAAGCCGGTTGTCCTCCAGTCTGGCGCCGGCAAACGCAAGCTTCCGCAGTCCGGGCAGCTTTTTTGCCGCGCTTTGCAGGACATTTTCCACCTTTGGCGCCAGGAATTTCTCCGCTGTCCTGAAAAACTCTTCCATATACTCTTCCGTGAGTATGACCAGATGGGCCTGATACTTGCCGCCGGGCAGGGCGGTGAGCAGTCCATACTGCTCCAGCAGAGCAATTTCATCCTCCAGATATACGCTCGCCACCCCCAGCTCAATAGCGAGCTGCCGGATTGTCATGGGCGTATGATAGGTGCTGACCAGGATATTACCCGGAAGCTTCCGGGCAAACAGGCGCTGATATTCCATATTGGCAGCTCCTTCAAATATCGTGTAAAACTCAAATTTTGCGGGCTGATAGCTTTTTGTTCCGAATTCTCTTTCCATGCTGATCCCTTCCTTTAATATTTTTCGCGTTTTGAACAGGTAATATTTCACCATTTCCAGTGAAATGTGGAGCCTGGAGGCGGTTTCCGCGCAGGAAAGCCCTTCGAAATAATAGGCGACCGTGCACTCCCGGTATTCTCTGGAAAGCAGGGCGAGTTCCCGCCTAAGCGTATGAAACTGCTCGGCCTGCAGGATGTCCTGGATGAAGTCAGATTCATCCGCGACCGCTTCATCAAGCTCTTCATAACGCAGACGGTTCTTTTTATACAGATATTTCTTGTAGGTGTTGGCCGCGATGGCCCAGATATAGCCAAAAAAGGCATTATCATCCCTGATTTTCGGTGCGCTGCTTAAAATGGCGAGGATAATGTCCCCGGCCAGATCCTCCGCGTCCTCCTTGTGGGACACCCGGGAAAGTGCATAGGCAAAGATGGTTTTCATGTTTTCTTCCACCAGCGCCGAAATTTTTTCCTGCTCCATAATTTCCTCCGTAAATGGTAAAACGCGTAACAGCTCAGGCTTGTCTGAACCGCTACCAAAATACAGTTTCTTGAAAGCTTTCATTTATATAGTACCTGCTCTGGCGCGCCGGTTAATAAAAAATTTTAAATTCTATCCATTTTCATCCGGCTATTGATAAATTTTCCGGAAGAGGATAAAATAGTTACAATTCACACAGCTATCCAACCGTCCTGAAAGGAGGCTCAGAATGGGGATCTATCTTAATCCAACGAACGCAGGATTTCGCGAATCTGTCAACTCCGAAATCTATGTGGATAAAAGCGGCATGCTTTCTCAGACAAACAGGCTGTTAGGCACGGAGCAAAAAAACATATGCGTCAGCCGTCCCCGCCGTTTTGGGAAATCCATGGCGGTCAAAATGCTCGTTGCATACTACAGCAAAGGATGCGACTCTGCCTCCCTCTTCGCACCTTTAAAAATCGCCTCATCGCCTTCTTATCCGCAGCACTTAAACTGCCATAACGTGATCGCAGTGAACATGCAAAACTTTTTAAGCACAGCGCACCATGTAAAGCAAATGATCACGGACCTGCAGGCTGCCCTCTGTCAGGAACTCGCCAGAGAATTTCAGATTCCGGTGTCGGAATCCCTCCCCGAATTGCTCAGCCGGATTTTTGCGGCAACCGGAGAGCAATTCATTTTCATTTTTGACGAATGGGACTGCATTTTCCGGGAAAAGAAAGAATCCGCGGAAGATCATCTGCTCTATCTGGATTTTCTGCGCAATCTGTTAAAGGACAGAACTTACGTCCTGTTGTGCTACATGACCGGCATTTTACCGATCAAAAAGTACGGCTCCCATTCCGCCCTGAATATGTTCACGGAATATTCCATGACAAATCCCCGCATCCTGGCTGAATATACAGGCTTTACAGAGCCGGAAGTGATGGAATTATGCGAAAGATATGGCATGGATTTTCCTGAAACCGCCCGTTGGTATGATGGATACACTTTCCGCAGAATTTCCCATATATACAGTCCCAAGTCCGTCGTTGACGCCATGTTAAATGAAGAATTTGATTCCTATTGGACACAGACGGAAACCTATGAGGCGCTAAAGGTTTATATTGAAATGAATTTTGACGGCTTAAAGGATTCCATCATCGAGATGCTTGCCGGAAACCGGATCCGGATCAACACCGCCACTTTTCAAAATGATATGACCTCCTTCCAAAGCAAAGACGATGTGATGACTCTGCTCATCCATCTCGGCTACCTCGCCTATGATTTTCAAACGCAGGAGGTCTTCGTGCCGAACTATGAGGTATCCAAAGAATTTACCAATGCGGTGCAGGGGGCAGGCTGGGACGCAGTGATCCATGCCGTGTGGGAATCCGAAAAGCTTTTGCGGGCGACATGGAATCAGGATGCCGCTGCGGTTGCGAGTGCTCTGGAGTCTGCGCATCTGGAAACCTCCATTCTCACCTACAACAATGAAAACGCGTTGGCATGCGCCGTTTCGCTCGCTTATTACAGCGCCAGAATTTACTACACCGAAATCCGCGAGCTGCCTGCCGGAAAAGGCTTCGCAGATATCGTATATCTTCCCCGGCAAAATCATCCGGATAAGCCCGCAATGATCATTGAGCTGAAATGGAAGAAAAATGCCGAAGGCGCCATTGCTCAGATAAAGGAGCGCAATTACGTCAAGGCGCTGGAGGATTACGCGGGAAATATATTGTTAGTAGCCATTAATTATGATCCGCAAAGTAAACGGCACACATGCATCATTGAAAAAGTGATCCAACAATAGAATCCACGCTTCTCGAGGCTCCTATTGTCATGAATAATTTTCCGGCAGGGCTGTGCGGCAAACGCACTGTCCTGCCATTTCTTATTTTCGCAGCGGTTCCGGCAAGCCTGAACTGCCGCTTATTTTTTTCGTCACAATATTCCGCAAAGATAGCCATAGGCATTCATGATCGTCGTCTGCTTTTTTCCCGCGATAAAATAGTAGTCCAGCTGTGTTTCATTCTCCGTGTAAAGAAAGGAGCCATAGGAGGGAAGGTCACAGCAGATCGCCGGTCCCGTCGTTGCCATCAATATTCCATAGCCCCGGTCCGACAGCACAAAGGGCAGCTCCTCTACGCAATTTCCGTGGGAAATATAGCGCGCCGTGCTGCGCAGCTCCATGCCCCCCTGCTGCCGGGTTCCGAGCCCATAAAGCTTCTCTTCCTTTTTCCAGTCCAGAAACATCCACAGTCTGTTTCTACCGCCGACTCCGTTTTCAATCTGGCGCGGCTCTCTGTCACGTTCTGTTAAAAGGAGCTTTTTGTCCCTTGTCAGATAGCTGATTGCGCCGGTCCGTTTATCCACCCGCAGGCACAGCTCATCCGTGGTCAGCTCTATCGCCCCGCCCGCTTCCTTATACATCCATGTCCGGTCCGTCCGGCGCACCGCGATCCGGGGATTTGTGCCTGCCGCAATCTGCTGTCCTTTGGCAAATGTGACGCGGATGATCGCGCTTCCCACGGGGCTTAAACGCAGCACGCCGTACCGGCTCTGTATATAGAGACCGTCCGCCTGCTTTGTCACCCATTTGACGGCAAGATCAATTTTGGCATGTCCCATCTGACGGAGCTTTTCCGTGGCGGGCATGTCTCCGAAAAGGAAACCCGCGCTTTTCTTCTCCGGCGGGATGGCGGCATCCATTTTCGTGACGCCCGCTCTCGTGGCATCCGCTTTTGCGTTCCCTGCCTCCCGTCCGCCGAATGCGCCCTCTGTCCCCCTATCAGATAATCCAGCACTCCTCTGTCCATAGCTGTCTTCCGCTTTCTTCTGCACCCCGGTCTCCGACAGCTCCCGGTTCTGCACGATCGCTATTTTCTTCCGGGGAACCCCCTTTCTATCCGGATTGACGATGGCCGCCGCTGCTTTCACTTTTCCGGCTTCCTGCCGCTTCCTGGTCTCCTCCGGCATTTTCATCCTGTTTCCTTCCGGTATCGGATCCGCAATCAGACCTGTCAGGTTCCCGGTATGAAGCACGCACAGCTCATGGAGGGCGCGGGTCGCCGCCACATATAAAAGCTTGGCATGTCCGTCATCGGTCGGATACGCTTCCCTGTCCGGGTCAAGAATCAGCACCGCATCAAATTCCAGGCCCTTCGTATATTCCACCGGAAGTACCATAATGCCGCTGCCAAAAACCGCGGTTTCCAGATCGCTCTCCATCACCTCTATGAATGCCCCCAGCTCTTTCGCCGTCCTTTCCGCGCTGTTACGGTCCCGGCAGACAACCGCTATGGTGTCCAGTCCCTTTTCCTGCCATCCCTGACACACTGCCGCCGCCTCTGCGATCAGCTCCTTCCGGTCCTTTTTTTCCAAAAGCTTCACCGGATCACCGTGCCGGATGATGGGCTCCACCGGATAGCTGGAAAACCGTCCGTGGTGCAGAATGTCCGTCGCAAATTCCGAAATCTCCACCGTATTGCGGTAGCTTTTTTTCAAAATGCCAAAGCTCGCCATCTCATCCGGTTCAAGCAGCAGCGCTTTGAGCTCCTCCCAGTCATTTAAACCATAGCCGAAGTGGATGTTCTGAGATACATCCCCCATCACCGTATAGGTGCAATCCTTGATGCAATATTTCAAAACGCTGTACGCCATCATGCCGAAGTCCTGCGCTTCGTCGATGACCACATGATGCGCCTCACTGATGATCTCCGTCTCCTTAACTCTCTTATAAAGATAAGCCAGCGCCGCCAGATCATACACATCGAATTCCGTTTTCGGAAGCTCCACCCGCTGTCCCTTCGCGCACTGCTTTTCCAGAAAATCCCGATACAGGTCAAAAATTGACCGCTTCCATACCCTTGCGCCATACCTGCCCCGGTACGCTTTCAGAATCGCTTTTCTCTCAACCGCCGTGTATTTCACGCCCTTTCCCAAAAATTCATCCTTCAGCCGGACGATGAGGCGCTCATTGAGCATATCGATTTTGCTCTGCACGGAAACTGTGGGATTCTGTACGATATACCGCTCTATGGTGTCTCTGGAAACAATCTCTATGAGATCCGCCGGATCGACCTTTTTCCCGGCCGTCTCGTCGAATACGCCCGTTTTTCCGTCCCGAAACCCCTCGACAAACTGCTTCGGATTCAGATAGATGGATTCCCGCGGAATCGTTTCCCATTCCAGCTGTCTGCAGTATTCCTCCAGATCGTGATACCAGGACAGCGTTCCCTTGACACTCCCTTTTCTCCCCATCCTGTCTGCGCTCAGAATCCGGTACTTTTTCTCATCCCAGTCCTCATACAAAAGCCGCACAAACAGCTGCTCCATAGTCATCTGCCGGATGCCGTATACATCCAGATCCGGCAGCACGCCCGTGATATAATTGAGCAAAATCCGGTTGCTTCCCACGATATAGAAATCGTCCGGCCGGAACCGTTCCTGGTAGTTATATAAAATGAAGGAAATCCGGTGCATGGCGACGGTGGTTTTTCCTGAACCCGCAACCCCCTGCACGATGACATTATGATAGGGGGATTTCCGGATAATATCATTTTGCTCCTTCTGGATCGTCGCGATGATCTCCCCCAGCACCGCCTGCTTATTCTTCGCCAGATATTTGGTCAGAAGGTCATCGTTTGCAATGACCTCGGAATCAAAATAATCCAGCAGCCTTCCGTCCTCGATCTCATAGGTACGCTTCAGCTTCAAATCGATCGGCAGCTCCACGCCGCCGGGCGCCGTATAGCTGCATTTTCCCAGCCCGTTTTCATAGTAGGCGTTCGCCACCGGCGCACGCCAGTCCACCACAGCCCAATGGGTGGTATCGATCGCGATGCCGCCCCTGCCGATATAAAGGGATTCCTCTTTATTCATGGTTTCATCATCAAATACAATCCTGCCAAAGTAAGGCTTTCTGACCGCCTTTTCGTTCCGTTCCAGCGCCCGCTTCATGTGGTCATGCATTGTGATCGTATTTTCCAAAAGATTGATGACCTCCGGATTATCATCATGAAAATGCTCCAGCATCTCATCGATGTCCTCCTGCATCCTGGCAACCTCTTTCCCATAGTTTTCCACATTGCTGCGGACAATGGCGAGGGTTTTTCCCAGATATTCCTCCTCCGCCTCTCTTGAAATTCCCAAAATACCGTTTTCCTTCTTCTGCTCCATCTCAACCTCCCTGTTCACTGTCGCTGCCTGTCCCCACCAGTTCTTTTTCCACAATAAAATTTTATAGGAAAATAAAAAAAATACTAGACTTTTTTTTCACAATGTGCTAAGCTATATAATGAAGTGTGGGCAAAATACAGAACACAGGATTAGTGGGCGTTTTTTTAACGTCTTTTTTTTGTTGGCAAAATCGAGTCAAATCTCTCCGGATAATGCGACCGGAAGCACCTGTGTCCGCCGCCCGCTGTCCCTTCCGCTCTTTCTCCCTGCCTGGGAAAAGTCACATAAAAGTCGCTATTTTACAACAACTCACTCCATTTTCCATTGCAATTGGATGCCTCCTTTTTTAAACTGAAGAAAAGGGTGCAGCCATGCCGTTGGCAGGGCTGTCAAAAAAAGGGAGGTATCTATGGACAAACAAACTTATCTGATCAACGACCCCTGCCGTTTCCTTCTGGGCGACGAGCCAGACGCATGGCAGGCATGGCATGACGATTCCAATTGGGAGGAAGTATTTCTTCCCCACGACTGGTCCGTCACCCGCCCCTTCTCCAGGGAGCACTCCAGCGGCACCGGATATCTGGCGGGCGGCATCGGCTGGTATCGCATCCGCATTGCGCCGAAGCCGGAATGGAGAGGCAAACGGATTTCCGTCGTGTTTGACGGCGTGTACAAAAACAGCCGCGTCTGGTGCAACAGCTACTATCTGGGAGAGCGTCCCAACGGCTATATTTCTTTTTCCTATGACATTACGGAGCAGTTTCATTTTGACCGGGATACCGTCATCGCGGTCCGCGTCGATCACACGGACATTTCCGACTCCCGCTGGTTCACCGGCTCCGGCATCACCCGCCAGGTGAGACTTGTGGCGCAAGAGGCTGTGCACCCGGTCTATCACGGCGTCTTCTTTACCACGCCTCAGGTTTCGGCGGCAAAAGCGGATGCTCTCGTCCACAACGAAATCACCAATACGCTGGGACAGCCTGCGGATGTCACCGTGACCAGCACCCTGTTTTCCCCGAATGGGACGCCTGTCGCCTCCGGCAGCATCGCTTCCACCCTGTCGGCGGGAGAGACGAGAACGCTGGATACCGCATTTACCGTGGAAGCCCCCGCGCTCTGGTCCCCCGAAGCGCCCGCGCGCTATACGCTGCAGACGTCGCTTTCTTACAAGAGCGGAGACACATCTGCGACATCCGTTGCCGATGTAAAAAAGGTCGGCATCCGCAGCTTCTATTTTGATCCGGACGAGGGATTTTTCTTAAACGGAGAGCCTTCCCTCTTCAAGGGCGTCTGCGTGCATCACGATGCCGGCTGTCTGGGCGCTGCCGTTTACGCGCCTGTATGGAAGCGCCGTCTTTTGAAGCTGAAAAAAATGGGCTGCAACGCGATCCGCATGAGCCACAATCCCCACATGCCCCAGCTTTATGAGCTGTGTGACGAGCTGGGCTTTTTCGTCATGGATGAAGCCTTTGACGAGTGGGAAGGACCGAAAAATAAATGGTGGCAGGGACATAATGTCTATCCGCCGCGCCATCAGGGCTATTATCTGGATTTTCCCCAGTGGCATAAGCAGGATTTGACCGATTTGATCCGCCGTGACCGCAATCATCCGTCCATCCTCATGTGGAGCATCGGCAACGAGATTGATTATCCCAACGATCCCTACTGCCATCCGTCCTTCTCCACCATGACCGGCAACAATGACGCCAACAAGCCCGCTCAGGAGCGGCAGTATAATCCGGACCGCCCCAATGCGGAACGCCTCGCGGGGCTTGCGGCACACCTGTGCGCCATCGTCAAAGACAGCGACGATACCCGCCCCGTCACCCTCGCCGCCGCGTTTCCGGAGCTTTCTGCCAAACTCGGCTTTATCGACAGCCTGGATGTGGTGGGCTACAACTACAAAGAGCATTTATATGAGGAAAGCCATGCTGCCTTTCCCCAAAAGCCTTTTCTCGGCAGCGAAAACGGACATTCCCTCGCCGCCTGGAGAGCAGTTACTGACAAGCCGTATATTTCCGGGCAATTCCTCTGGACCGGCATCGATTATCTGGGGGAGGCCTTCGGCTGGCCCGTTCACGGCTCCGGCGCGGGGCTTTTGACGCTGGCGGGCTTTGAAAAGCCCGGCTACTATCGCCGCCAGAGCTTTTGGTCAGACGGGCCCATGCTTCATCTGACCACCGCGCCCGCATCGGAGGAGAAAAAGGAATTCACGCCCGTGTCGGAATGCTGGAATTATCCGGAAGGCACAGAGGTGCTCGTAAAATGCTATACCAATCTGCCCTGCGCCGAGTTTTTCCTGAATGACAGGAGCCTCAGCATCCATGAAAAGGAAGCGGACAGCGACTGCATCCGCCTGATCGTTCCTTTTGAGGCAGGAGTCCTGCGGGCGCAGTCTGCGGACGGCAAAACGACAGATACCCTCGCCACCACCGGATGCGCCTGCCGGATGGATACCGCATGGACCGGGGATGACATTCCGGATTCCTCCCGCCGCCTTTACCAGATTGAGGTGACCATGCAGGACGGACAGGGACGGCGCGTCTACAGCGACAGCTCTGCTCTGATTGTCTCTGTGGAAAACGGACGGCTTTTGGGACTGGAAAACGGAAATCTGGCGGATGTAACAGACTACAGCGCGTCCTATCGCCGGGCATACCGCGGGCAGCTTTTGATCTACGTTATGGCGGATAAAAAGGAGACGCTGCCCAGGGTCAGCATCCGCACGGAGGGCATGACGCCTGTAAGCCTGACGCTGGGCTGAAAAACGTCACAAAACAGCCGGTAACCATTTTTATCAGCAACACGGTTACCGGCTGTCCCCTTATGCCATAACAGGCATATTCTCTACCATCACATATTTCTGCGTGACGCGCTCCTCCCGCATGCCTGCGGGAAGGGAAAGGAATCCTTATGAAAACGCTTCGGGCGAAACTATTTTCTTATGATAAATCTCTGGCGGTTTTTGAAACCCCAAACGGCACGATGACCCTGCCGAAGGTTTTTGTGCCCTTTTTTATTGAAATGTTCCTGCTTCACATGATGGGAACCATCAACACCATGATGCTCTCCCATTATTCGGACGAAGCGGTCGCGGCGGTGGGCGCCGCTTCCCAGCTGACCGGCATGGTCCTGACCCTCTATACGGTGATCGGCACCGGCACCTCCATCGTGATCAACCACAACCTGGGCGCGGGGCGGCGGGAGGTTGCTTCTGATGCGGCTTTTACCTCCATCGTCTTCTGCGGGAGCTTCAGCCTTATTCTGGGCACAATCCTCTCCTTTTTCGCCCGTCCCATCCTGGGGCTGATGCACCTGGAGCCCCGCGTATTTGAGTATGCCGTCAGCTATTTTAAGATCGCGGTTCAGTTTTCCTTTTTCCAGGCGATCACCTCCAGCATTTCCGGCATTTTCCGCAGCTATGGCAAACCGAAAATCGCCGTCTGCGTATCCCTGACCATGAACGCCCTTATGGCATTTTTCGACTATCTGATCATTTTCCGCCCTTTCGATTTTCCGCTGAAGGGCGTATCCGGCATCGCGGTCGGCTATGTGCTCAGTCAGGCGGCGGGGCTTTTGCTGAACCTGTTTTTCTTAAATAAGGTCCGGCTCGGTCTGCAGCTTCATAAAAAGAACCTGCGCACGCTGCGCATCATGAAAACCATTCTGCAGGTGGGCGTGCCAGGCGGCATCAGCAGCATTTCCTACAATCTTTCCCAGGTGGTTTCCACTTCCATCATCGCGATTTTGGGAACTGCCGCCATTTCCACCAAAATTTACGTCACGAACATTGTTTTTTATGTGTATGTGTTCGGCATGAGCCTGGGAATGTCCACTTCTCTGTTCATCGGCTGGCTGTCCGGCGCAAAAAAATACGAACAGGCCTACCGGCTGAACCTGCAAAACCTAAAGCTCACGATCACGGCAAATCTGGGGCTGTCCTTGCTGATCTTTTGCTTCTCCAGGCCGCTTTTGTCCCTGTTCTCCACCGATCCTCTCATTCTTTCCATGGGGCGGACGCTGATGTTCATCGACATCCTGGTAGAAATCGGCAGAGGCTTTAATCACATCGAGGAAAATTCCCTGCGCGGCGCGGGCGATGTGTTTTATCCCATGATCATTTCCATGATCTCCTGCTGGACCATGAGCATCTTTTTCTCCTGGTTTTTAGGCATCCGGCTGGGGCTGGGACTTGCGGGCTGCTGGATCGCCTTTTCGATGGACGAGCTGTTCCGCGCTACCGCCTATCTGATCCGGTGGCGTTCCCGGAAATGGATGACAAAAACAGTGAGCGGCCAGGACCGCTGACCGCTCACTACCGGCACAATTTCTCACGGTCTGCGCGCCCATCGCGCAGACCGTTTGAACTGTTACCGCTGACTATTCCACTCATTTTACGCTAACCGGCAGCACATAGCCCTGATCGTCGAATTCCAACTGCGCCATGCAGACCTCCCGGTTCCAGCCCTTGTCCTTTTGCGGATACTTTTCCAACGGCGTGCCAAAGCGATGATACGCGATGAGATATCTGTCCTCCCCCGGCGTCCGCAAAATGCTGTGATGACCGGTCCCGAGAATTCCCTTTTCCACATCCTTCTGCAGGATCGTGCGCACAAAGGTAACCGGACCGAAAAGTGAATCCGCCACCCCATAATTGACCCGGTAATCCTCGCTTCTGGTATCGCCGCAGGACCAGGAAAAATGATATTTCCCATCCTTCAAAAATACAATTGCCGACTCGCAGAAATCCTTCATGCCCGTAATGTTTTTCAGCGTATCCTCCCGCACATGAAGCATATCCTCTGTCAGCTTCACTGCAGCAGCGCCTCCATTGCCGAATACAAGCCAGACATCCTCTCCCTCCTGATAAACAGACGGATCAATCACCTGCCCCATAGACACCCCATTTACAGCCATCATATCCATCGTGAGCAGCGGCTCCGGCTGCGCCGTAAACGGACCGACCGGCGAATCCGCTACAGCCGCGCCGATGCAGGAGGTTCCTGTCCGGTCCTTTGCACAGAAATAGAAATAAAACTTACCGTTCTTCTGTGCCATGCAGGGCGCCCAAGCATATCCTGTCGCCCACAACACCTGATCGGACGCCACATCCAGAATCCTGTTTTCCTTCTGAAAGTGCCTGCCGTCTTTGGAGGAAAACACATAAAATTCATGCCCGCTCCAGTCCGTACAGCCATCCGTCGTCGGATAGATGTAATAGGTCCCGTCCACAAAGCAAAGATCCGGGTCCGCAAACACACCCCCAATTACCGGATTTTTAAAATCATCTGTCATTTTTATTTTCTCCTTTCATAAAGTTATCCCAACGGTTTTTTTTGCCATGTTTCCAGCTGCGACGTCATTTTCTCATATTGAGAGGGGGAAACGCCCGTATACTTCTTAAATACCTTGCTGAAATAGCATTCATCATGATATCCCACACGGTATCCGATCGCGGACACCTTCATGGAGGTCGTCGCCAACAGCTCCTGCGCATGATGAATCCGCGTTTCATTCAGATATACAAAAATGGTCTTCCCGATATTTTTCCGAAACACCCGGTTTAAGTAATCAAAATTGCAGGAAAATTTTTCCTCGATCATATTGCCGGTAATCTGCTCCTGATAATTGGCATTTAAATAATGAAGCAGCTCATGAACCTTCCTGCTGGAATCCGGAATCTCAGGCATCTGGGTAAGGATGCCGACTGACACAGCCTCCCTGGCGATTTCCACCAAAGCCTCCATGATCCTGCAGGCACAGGTCACTTTATAGTTTTCCAGCTGATTGGTATTACGCTCCATCGCGTTCTCCAAAAGGGAAACCACCTTCAAATACCCTTTCCCCATCCGCATGCGCAGCATCTTGGGAAGGCGCAGCCAGGAATCCCGGTATCTGCCAAAGGAGCCGCTGTCCTCCTGCAGACTTTCGCTGCGAAGCCGCATTCCGTTCTGCAAAAAGCCGGCATCCGCCTGCCTGCGGTATAACTGAGGATGCTTAAAATGGACATAATAATATTCACAGTCGGACGCCTGGATTCCCTGATGGATAAAATCGGGATCCAGAAGAATAATATCCCCTTCCTCCAGCGCATAATCCCTGCTGTTTTCTTTCAAATAAAGGATTCCTTTTTTCATCACATAAAGGATATACTCATCCGGTTTTCTTCTTTTATGAACATAGGGCGGTTCTAAAACCGCCCTATCCACGAGCCGCACCTGCGGCAATATATTTCCGTTGATTTCATAGTACATGGCTATGCCTTCGTTTTTTTACTGTTCACGCTATACCTGTCACTCATTTTTCGTAACAGCTCAGGCAAGTCTGAACTGTTACCGTTTTTCTTCATCCTCGTCCAAAGACGCACCCGAAAATCTTCCCAGCGGTCCCTTGTGCTGCGCCTCCGGTCCCGGCGTGGGCGGTGTCCACGGTTCCTCCGGAGATGTTCCTGTTTCCTGTGCCCCGCTGTCCGGCATTCCAGCCTTCTGCTCTTTGGGATTTCCTGCAGCCGTAGCCTCCCGCTCCGGATTTACAGGTTCCTCTATGACCTGTCCGGCGATCGTGCGCGGCCGGGAAGCGGAATCCGCATCTGCGCGGACCGGCTTTACGACCGGCGTTTTCTCTTTTTCCTCTGCAGTATCCGGCTTTTCCTCTTCTGTCTCCTCCTCCGGCTCAGGCAGCCCTTTTATTTCCCGGTATATCTTCATGAACTCCTTGCCGGTGATGGTTTCCTTTTCGATCAAAAACGCCGCCAGCTGATCCATCACATCCCGGTTTTCAGAAAGCAGATCCAGCGCCTCCTGATAGCATTCCTTCAAAATGCCCATCACTTCCTGATCGATGTCCGCCGCCGTCACATCGGAGCAGTTCATGACGGCGCGGCCGTCCAGATACTGGCTTTCTATGGACTCCAGCCCGATCAGACCGAATTTCTTGCTCATGCCAAAGCGCGTCACCATGGAACGCGCCAGAGAGGTCGCCTTCTCGATGTCGTTCGCCGCGCCGGTGGTCACTGTCTCGAATACGATCTCCTCCGCCGCGCGCCCGCCCAGATAGCCCACCAGCATATCATGCAGCTCGGCCTGGGTGTTTAAAAATTTCTCTTCCTCGGGCACATGCATCACATATCCCAGTGCGCCCATCGTCCTGGGCACGATCGTGATCTTCTGCACGGGCTCGGAATTTTTCTGCAGGGCGGCAACCAGCGCGTGTCCCACCTCGTGATAGGATACGATACGGCGTTCCTGGGCGCTCATGATCCGGTCCTTCTTCTCCTTGCCCACGAGCACCTGTTCCACAGCGTCAAACAGATCCCTCTGGCAGACGTACTCCCTGCCCTCCTTCACCGCATTGATCGCCGCTTCATTGATCATATTGGCGAGATCAGAGCCCACCGCCCCACTGGTCGCCAGCGCGATGGCGTCAAAGTCTACCGTCTCATCCATCTTCACGTCCTTGGCATGCACCTTTAATATTTCCACACGCCCCTTCAGATCCGGCTTATCCACAATGATGCGCCTGTCGAAACGTCCCGGACGCAAAAGCGCCTTATCCAGAATCTCCGGCCGGTTGGTCGCCCCCAGCACTAAAATTCCCTTGGAGGTATCAAAACCGTCCATCTCGGAAAGAAGCTGGTTTAACGTCTGCTCCCGCTCCTCGTTACCGCCGCCATATTTGGAATCACGGCTTCTGCCGATGGCATCAATCTCGTCGATAAAAATAATGCAGGGCGAATTCTTCGTCGCTTCCTTGAACAGATCGCGCACGCGGGATGCGCCCACGCCCACATACAGCTCAATAAAATCGGAACCCGTCAGGGAGAAGAAAGGAACCTTCGCCTCCCCCGCCACCGCCTTGGCAAGCAGCGTCTTACCGGTTCCGGGCGGTCCCACAAGCAGAGCGCCCTTGGGAAGCTTCGCGCCGATTTTCACATATTTCTGCGGGTTATGCAGAAAATCCACGACCTCCTGCAGAGACTCCTTCGCCTCGTCCTCTCCCGCCACATCCTTAAAGGTGACGCCGGTCTCCCGCTGCACATACACCTTGGCGTTGCTCTTGCCCACGCCCATGGGACCGCCGCTGCCGCCCATACGTTTGAACAGGAAGCTCAAAAGCACCCACATCAGCACGATCGGCAAAATGTAGGTCAAAATCAGCGAAATCAGGTAGCCGGAGTTATCGGGAATTTCCTTGCTGTACGTTTCCAGCTTCCCCGCCGCTTTATTTTCCGCGAGAAATTCCTCCAGCGTATCATCCGAAACGCCCTTACCGGCATAATAGGTCATGGTCGGTGCGGCGCCCAGAAATCCTACGTTTTCCTCGCCCTTTGGCTTTAAATACACCTGGCTTTCATCGTAGGTGACCTCCTGCGCTTTCCCGTCCGCCACCATTTGCTTAAATTCGTCGAAGGAGATCTCCTGATTCGTGGCGCTGCTGAACATCCGCATGAAAAAGCTCATGCTGATCAGCGTGACCGCCGCCGCAATCCCCAGCAGAATCAGGCTTGTCTTTCTGGGGTCCTGTCCCGGTCCGCCTGGACCGCGCTGTCCGTTTCCCGGTCCGCCCGGACCTCCCTGGCCCTGCCCTGAGCCGGAGCCGCTGTTATAAGAATCCATATTGTTGTCCATGTAATCCGATTAACCTTTCTTTACCGTCCCGTTCCGGACGATTGTACATTTCCATATAAAGCATCAGTGAGCACACAGTGCCCATCGCGCATCCGCCATACAAACCGCTTCGCAATGAGACCGATGCCTGGCTGCCTCCACATTCCCGCATGGCCTGCGCGCAGACCTGTCTGAACGTAGCAAGTATCAACTTATTATAGACATTTACCGCAGATAAATCAATAGAAAAACTATGAAATTATTGTGTGTGTTAAATGAAAAATTAAATTCCACTCCCCGCTGAATTTAGTCTTACAATCCATC